>JAAVBZ010000025.1 GCA_014803415.1 Lachnospiraceae bacterium | reverse complement strand
TACCTTCTTCACCTCATACCCGCCGTCGCACAGCACCTTCAGATCCCTTGCCAGGGTAGCGCTGTCGCAGCTCACATATACGATCCGATCCGGCTGCATTTTCAGCATTGTTTCAAGGCAGGCCCCATCGCAGCCCTTCCTGGGCGGATCCACCACGATCACATCTGCGGAAATTCCTTCCTTTTCATATTTCTCCGGCAGAACTTCCTCTGCTTTTCCCACATAGAACTGTACATTTTCAATATTATTGTTCTTTGCATTTTCCCTGGCGTCCTCTATTGCCTGAGGCACGATCTCCACGCCGTATACCTGTCTGGCCTTTCCTGCCAGAAACAGGGAGATTGTTCCGATTCCGCAGTACAGATCCCACACATTTTCCTTCCCGGTAAGTCCTGCGTACGCAAGAGCCAGACTGTACAGCTTCTCTGTCTGAACCGGATTGACTTGATAAAAGGACAGAGGGGAAATGGAAAAAGTAATGCCCTTATCCGTTGGTGCAAAGTCATTTAAAGTATCCCTTACATGAATGGTATCCCTGATACTCTCTTTTCCCCAAATGGTATGGACTTCCTTACCCATAATAACATTCGTGTTTTCCATATTGATACTGACAGATATGCTTGTCATTCCCGAAATGGCAGCAAGCTCCTTCGTCAGTTTCTCCTGACTTGGTAGATACTGCTTCAGAGCCTGATTTCCCTTCCCATTGATCACCAGACAGACCATCAGCTCCCCGCTGGTAAATCCTTTCCGAATGAGCGCATGACGGATCAATCCTTTTCCTGTGGTTTCATCGTATGCACTTACATGATTCTCCTTCATGTACTGCAGGATGATCTCCAGAATTTCCTTATTTTCCTCCGCCCCCAGGTAGCAGTCCGTATTGGCGATAATAGAATGAGTCCTGCCTGCGTA
Organism: Lachnospiraceae bacterium; assembly: GCA_014803415.1. Lineage (GTDB taxonomy): Bacteria > Bacillota > Clostridia > Lachnospirales > Lachnospiraceae > Suilimivivens. The sequence goes on along the minus strand of JAAVBZ010000025.1, from coordinate 6,880 downwards.
AAAGCCCGCAACAGGATTTCCTTCCTTGTCAATTCCGATAGGATACTGAGCCTTATTTCTGTACCGGAAAGGATATTCCATTCCTACGATTGGCTCCATCACGCTGTCCACAAATTCTGGTGCAAATCCGCCGATGCGGACAAGATTATTTTTGATCTTGGATTCTTTGAACTGAAGCTGCCTTTCATAGTCCATTGCCTGAATCTGACAGCCGCCGCACTGTCTGTGGATAGGGCAGACCGGCTCCACACGAAAAGGAGAAGGTTCTATCACCTTCTCTAACCTCGCAAAGCTGTAATTTTTCTTTACCTTGGTGACGCGTACCTGCGCCACATCGCCGATAATAGCATCTTTAACAAAAAAGGGATAGCCCTCAATCTTTCCTATCCCTTCTCCTTCATTGCTGATGTCCTGTATTTCTACTGTAACTATGTCGTTCTTTTTATATTCCATATCCATACCCGTATATACTGTAAACGATTATTCCATTCTGGTTCCCTTCAGATTGGAATCGAACAGCCTGTTAAAACCAAGCCAGTTAGTATCTGTTGTATTTTCCATGATCTCTGTAAAAGTCTGCAGCTTGGCGTCCGTGTTATCCGCATAGCTTAAAGCCACTGCCTCCATAATGGCAGGCTTTTTCGGGGAACCGAATTCATATTCTCCATGGTGAGCCAGAATACAGTGCTTTAATTCATTGGCAAGCACCGGCGGAAATCCCGGTATCTGACGGATCTTTTCTCCCACCATTTCCACGCCTATCACAATATGGCCCAGGAACTGTCCGTCGTCGGTATAGTCATTTTGGGGAAAAAGGGAGATTTCCTTTGTTTTTCCCATATCATGACAGATAGCCGCTGCGATCAGCAGATCCTTTTTCAGTAAAGGATAGGCTGTGCAATAGTAATCGCATAATCTGGTGACGCTTAATGTATGCTGCAGAAGCCCGCCTACAAATCCATGGTGAATGGTTTTCGCTGCCGAGGACTGTTTAAATGCTTTGATGAAATTCTCATCCTTTTTAAAGAATTCCTCCAAAAGCTGTTTCAGATATTTGTTTTCAATTCTGTCAATATATCCAAGCAGTTCCGTGTACATTTCTTCAATATTGAATTTGCTCACAGGAAGGTAGTCTGCCGGATCATACTCTCCTTCCTGGCATTTTCGGATCCTCTTTACATTTACCTGCAAAGTTCCCTGAAAATTGTTGATCTCTCCGTAAACCTCAATATAATCAAGAGAATCAAACTCTGCGATCCCCGCGTTATTGGGATCCCAGATCTTAGCGTCTATGGTTCCTGTTTTGTCCTGAAGAACAGCAGTATCGTAAGGCTTTCCGTTCTTTGTCACTGCCGAAGTTTTATGTTTACAGAGATAAATATCAAAAACTCTGTCTCCGTCACTGTAATCTTTAATAAATTTCATTTACTTAAACCTTTCTCTTCCTTCTATCTCATGGAAAGCACTGCATTCAGTTCTATTTCCGTATAGCCCTCAGGCCCCTGCCTTAAAAGTCCGATAGAAATACTCTGTTCCGGATCATATTCCATAAGGCAATTGACCAGTTCCTGATAAGTAGTGATCTCCTTGTCTTCTATCTGAACGAGGATATCTCCGCTCTGAATGCCCGCCGCCATTGCAGGGGAATCCATATCTATCTCCATAATATATGCGCCGATAGGAACTTCCAATTCCTCATGGACTTCCTGTGTGACATCTGCTCCATGGATACCAAAATAAGGAATACTCTTATCATTGGACAAGCGCTGAATGACGCTTCGCAGCTCTGTAATGCCGATAGCTCCGATCAGATTTCTGGTATCACTGGTACCGTTATCCGTATCAATGACCCCTATGAGATTTCCTTTCAGATTGATCAGAATGCCAGTAGCGCTGGTACTTCCATAGATATCGGTAGTCATCCGCTTATATCTGGAATCAGGCAGGTTAATAACATTTCCCGATGAAGTAATAAATCCATAGCAGACAGAATTTACGCCCATAGGCTGTCCAAGTGCAATAACAGGAGTACCTGCCATGTTGCTTCCTGAAGAACTTCCAAGCGTAATCGCTTTCACTTCTTCTAATGTATTTCTGGTCATATCTGACTTAGGTACAGCCAGAACTGCCAGCCCTGTATTACTGTCCTTCTTTTTTAAGAAAGCCTCATATTCCATATTGTCGGAAAATGTGATCTTTAAGGAATCTGCTCCCAGGATCGTGTTTACATTGGCAAGGATTAAAAGTTCTTTTCCGTTGTCTGCCACAATAACGCCTGAGACAATACCTTCATTTTCATAAGTATTGTTAAACCAGTCCACATCGGAGGTAACGCCTGCTACAGTGACCATGGATTTTTGTGCCTCCTTGGCTATATCCGACAGGGAACTATAAATAGAACTATAATCCTCTGCTCCCAGCTTTATTTCCGAAAGCACCTGAGCCACCAACTCGTCCTCACGTACCGGCGGCGGCGTGGGTTCAGGATTCATTTGGGAGTCATCCACGATCATATCTTCCGGAAGGATCTCATTTTCCTCAGGCTCCTCAACAAAGACCACCGTAGAGGGTTCTTCCTCCGGGTACAGCTTGTTGCTGATCACCGGCTCAAGAATTAAAAAGGTAAGACATGCCACCAGACCGAATATTACCGCCATAGCCGCGGTCACCAATGTACGGCGTATCAGCTTCCTTCTGTTCAGGGGACGCTGCTTGATCGTCTCCTTCATAAAATCAGTTTCCTGATTATGCTTCTCTTCCATTTAAGGCTCCTTTAATCTTTCTTTTTAAAAGCAAAGAATCTCTGACCAAAATAGTTTAAGATCACAAATAATCCCATACCGCAGATCATGGCGATATTATCCTGCCACTGTTTCGAAAAATCAGACAGCAATAGCAGGATCAGCTTTTGGGCTCCGCCATATGCGATCAGATAACATATGGTGATATTTATAATGAATTTAATAATAATAACCGGTGATCTGTCTTTATTCTGAAACGTAAAATATTTATTTAAAAAATAACTGCAAATGCTTCCTATTACATAATTTGCGGCAGAAGAGATCCAGTAGGACAAATGGAATAGATTATAGGCAAGAAACATAACGGCTGTCCCTACCAGTGTATTGACGATCCCTACCAGTATGAATTTGATAAAAGTAATATCAAATTTATCTTTCAGTTTCTCTATCATTTCTCTTTCCCCCATATACAAAAAGAGAGCCTGTTTACTGGCTCTCTATAGTCGGCGCGACAAGATTTGAACTTGCGACCTCTGCGTCCCGAACGCAGCGCTCTACCAAACTGAGCCACGCGCCGAAGTGCTACGACATTACATATCATACAATTTTTCTCTGCAATTGTCAATGTCTGCATGGAAAAAAGGAGCAACGGTTTCACGCTGCTCCTTTTGTCTATCTGTTATTTCTGATTATTAATTTGGGGCTCAGTCCTAAGCTTCACTTTCGATCGGCACTGCATCATTTGCATACAGTTCCGATAACTGGTCTTCTAAGTCTTTCTGCTCATCTTTAATTTTATGATGTTTCCAGACAAATGCTACAATCACAACGATCAGTACGATCAGTGCCAGTAAGTCCCACCAGCAAAAGCCGAGCCTGGTATGTTCTAAAATATATAACATATTCATTCCTCCTTCTCGCTACCTGGAAGTTACGGGCTCGCCCGTAACCTCCTGCTGTATGGTTTCAAGTTTCTCTTCTCTGTCCTCTTCGAACTTCTTTTCACGTTTTTTCTGTTTGTAGCTGTGTACGCCAAGTTCTACCAGAACAATAACTCCTGTAAGGAGCGCCGGCAGTTCCCAGAAGTGCATGCCTAAGCTGTTGTGTGTAAAGTTATATAAATTCATCCACATATCACTACCTCCTTATGCCTGTGCGCTCTTTCCTGTATTAGTATTTTCATCTGTAATGCCAAGCTGTCTCTTCAGAGTTACCTCTGCCAGTTCATCTTTCATTTCTTCCAGCTTCTTCTGGTTCTTCTTCATGCTGTGTGTAAACCATGTATAAATGATCAGGGTCAGCAGCATCAGCAGGAAGCTTAAGATACAGCACTTATGGTCATCCAGTTCCCTGTTGTCCAAAGGAATTTCATCCTCTGTGATCGGTATCAGTGTTACATTTCCATCATCGTCAACATCTACGATAGCTCCCATAGGTACAGGATCATCATTTATAGCAACTACTGTAGGTTCTACCGGAATGATTACCGGAATAATTCCGCCAGGTGTAGGCTGAACGGGTATTACCGGAGGCGTATNCTGTAGTGGGCGTGGGCGTAGGCGTTGCGCTCGGTCCGGGTGTTCCGGTAGGTNCGGGCGTTGGATCGGGATCAGGATCCGGATCTTCACCGCCTGTNGGAGGNGTTACCACTGCTGTATAGTAAACAACTAATGTAAGATCTCCTTNAGGCATTTTACCTGTTACAAATGGANCNCTCCAAGTATATCCNGATATAGCAGGCGAATANTCNGTATAACCATCACCNGCTAAGTACTCTNTTACGACNGTAGGTGCNGCANNACNNCCATTAGTANACTGATAATAAATTGTTAAAGTATAAACCTTTTCAACATTAGACGGTCCTACNGGATCTGTTTCTTCATCCGGAACTGGCNTTGGATCATCAGGATCATCAGGATCGACCACAGGATCAACTGTTACTTTTGCCTTATTTTTTATTCCTACCCCATTTGGATCCGTTTTCCCGATTTCGTTGTTTAAAAAGCAATCTTCTCTTGTTACGGTATACTCACAATTCAAAGTTACTATCTCTGTGGGTGCTAAAGTAGTAATTGTTACTGTATTTTCCTTAGAATCAAATTTAATTCCTTTCATGTCATCTAATCCAGTAAATACTACTCTTCCTGTTGCGTTGATCAGTTCATCACTAACCTTTACATTCTCAAGAGGTACGCTTGCCTCGCTTGTTACAGTAATCTGATAATGAATCACATCATCTACTTCATATACTTTATCAGGATCTGCATCTGTGATCACCTTATCAACGGTATATTTTGTTGATAATTCTTTTGTTTTCACTTTATCTTCTGCTTCATACTCTTTTCCATTGAGAGTGACTNCNGCCTGGTTGATAAATTCACCTGCTATGATATCGCCNATATCAATAGTATAATATACNTTTATCTCTTTTGTTTCACCTGCCGCTATTGTAAATGTTCTCTCATTAGAACCAGAAATTTTACTCTTGGCATNCTTCCACGCAGCCTTCAATTTACTGGAAATAGTATCATCATTCTCAATATCACCAAAAACAACACCTTCTAATTCTTTAAGAGTCACTGTCACAGATTCCTCAAATATATTGGTGATGGAGATTGTAAACTCAACAGTATCACCATATTCGAATCCACCTAATTTTGGCGTATGAGTTTTGGTTATTACCAGCTCATTTTCTACCGGACCATTTTCATCCGGATCNTCGGTTACAGTAATCTTACCAGGCATTAAAGTAATAGTGTAGTTTCCAGTTACATTCTCATTACCGTCCATGATCACAACAGTACCGGGAACAATATTACTTTCACTTTCACCAACAAGTGTCTGGCTTCCTGAAATCTTTGCTTCACATGACTGTCCGTCAATCATGCCTTCTACCTGTATATTCGTATCTTCTACAGTTAAAGGACGACCTGTATATTTACCTGTAGCATCACCTGCTGTGATCGTTACCGGAATAGGATTAATGGTCAGCTTTCCAGGATTAATAGTTACATCAAAGTATGCAGATAAATCTCTTCCAGACTCATCGGTTACAACAGGAATTCCATTTCCATCAATACTCTTACTATCAGTAACATTCTTTCCTGATGCGTAAGCTGTTAAGTTGCTTACATAATATGTTNTACCTTCATATACAANCGGNATACGTCCATCAGGCATCTGGTCAACAAACCCTTCTACTACATGCTCCTGACCATTATAGTCTTCTGTNGCAGAATTTACTGTTACAGAAATCTGATGCATTGCAGGTGCTGTCAATGACCAAGTTCCTTCAAACTTCACATCATTAGGCGGCATTGTAAATGATCCGTCTTCTTCCAGAACTGTATNTGTTGTAGACCAGCCGCTAAATGTCCAAGTTCCTCTAATATCTGTTACAGTTGAGCCTTTCTCATAGGTTTTATCCACAGTTAATGGCGTTCCATATGCCTTCACCGCTGCTGTCGGCGCTGATTCCGCCCCGTCAGGCACATCTCCGTTGTAGCTGTAACTTACTTCATATTCTGCTGNNGTCTGTTAATTCCCAGCTTCCTGTAAATGTTACATTATTCGCAGGCATTTCAAACTTTCCATCCACTACTGTCACATCTTCTGTGNTCCAGCCGNTGAATGTCCATATGCCTCTTGCATCTGTTACCGTGGAATCTACTTCATAAGTTGTATCTACATATGCTTCTAATCCATAGGTTCCTTTTACATCTTTAGGTGCTTCCGNTGCTGTTGTCGGTACATCTCCAACATATGTATAAAGGATATCATATGACTTTCTGCCGGTCAGTTCCCAATTTCCCGTAAACGCTACATTCTTTGCAGGCATCTTGAAGCTTCCGTTCTCTACTGCCGCATCTCCTGTGCTCCAACCTTTGAATGTCCATTCGCCTCTTGTATCTGTTTCCTTGTCTCCTACTTTATATGTCGTATCTACGTCTACTGATGTATTATATTTTTTCTTCTCTGTTTCTGGCGCTGACGCTGCCGTATCCGGAGCTGTTCCGCCGTAACTGTAGCTTACTTCATATTCTGCTGGATCTGTTAATGACCAGCTTCCCGTAAACGCTACATTCTTTGCAGGCATATCGAAGCTTCCATTCTTTACTGTGGCATCTTTTGTGCTCCAG
>JAAVBZ010000024.1 GCA_014803415.1 Lachnospiraceae bacterium | reverse complement strand
ATAAGCACCGGGCAAGGTAGTTTGATTGACTGTCATTCCCGGTGTCTTTTTCTGCTTTTTCTAAGAGGGTAAAGCCAGCTTTAGTTGGCTTTGGATGCATTCTCAACAAACAAATTTTCACAAGTCCATAGGACACCAATGTGAAAATTTTACGGGATTGAGTACTCAATCCCTATGCTTGCTATTCCACTATTCTAAACTTTTTATAAATTTTCCAAAAAACTTGCCAGATCTTCTCTCGTGTGCGTAGTAAGGGTAAAGGGGTAAGTCACATACCTCGCGGTATGTGACTCTCGCGGCAGTCGCCAAATGTACGTGCAAGCACGTCCACTTGGCTCGTTGCTCGCGGAATTTACGCTATTTTCGTTATAGTGTACTTGCCACTTCTCATAAAATTTAGGGAAACCGTCGAAGGAGAAAGTTTATGCTAAAAACGGATAACGCTCCTACGCCCGATACTCAAATACGCAAAGACAAAATGAGGCTGACAGTTACCAATATCTACCCCGCCTTTCAGAAAAAATCAGAGCAGGAAACCCGACAGGAAATCGAGGCCCTGCTCTATCAAATTTTCAAAAAATATGCGTAAGTCACTTGCAAAACAATCATACAAACGGTATGATCTGTTTGATGTAAAATCCCATAAGGATTTTACATTGGGTATTGCGTCTTACGTTTTGGGAGGTAGATACTAAATGTACGACGCATTATATGCAAGACAGTCAATCGAAAAAAAGGACAGCATATCCGTAGAAAGCCAGCTTGAATATTGCAGATACGAAACCCACGGGGAAGCCTGTATTGAATATACAGACAAAGGTTTTTCGGGCAAGGACACCAACAGACCGGGCTTTGAAAAAATGATGAATGATATCCGCACAGGCAAAATAAAGCGTGTCATTGTCTACAAACTTGACCGTATCAGCCGTTCTATTCTGGACTTTGCAAACATGATGGAAATATTCCAGAAATATCATGTTGAGTTTGTTTCTTCCACGGAAAAGTTTGACACTTCTACGCCAATCGGCAGGGCAATGTTAAATATTTGTATCGTGTTCGCCCAACTGGAACGGGAAACGATACAAAAACGTGTGACGGACGCTTATTATGCAAGGTGCAAGCGTGGCTTTTACATGGGTGGGCGTATTCCCTATGGCTATCGTCTGACAAACACGGTCATTGATAATGTACGCACTTCCATGTATGAGGAAGTCCCGGAGGAAAGCGAACAGCTAAAGCTGATTTATTCCATGTATGCGGACACAGACAATTCCCTTGGAGATATTGTGCGGTACTTGAATGAACACCAGATTAAAAATCTGCGTGGTGCAAACTGGAATACCGCCCGTATCAGCGAAATGCTCCGTAATCCTGTGTATGTAGAAGCTGATATTGATGTGTACCAGTTCTTTCAAAGTCAAGGCGCAAATATCTATAACCCGGCAAGTGATTTTACAGGGTACAATGCCTGTTATCTCTACAATGGTACAGTTTCCACTACAAGGAAACAATGCGACTTGTCTGACAAAGAAATCGTTCTTGCGCCGCATAAAGGCTTTATCCCCTCTAAGACGTGGTTAGCCTGCCGCATACGGTGTCTGAACAACAGACAGTCCACAAAGACCTGTAAACCGAAAAATTCATGGCTTGTAGGCAAGGTAAAATGTGGAAATTGTGGTTATGCTTTGACGATCCGCAAGGCAAAGACAAAATGGGGACGTTACTTTGTATGCAGCCAGTCGGGAAATCGCGGGAACTGCAAAGGCGCAGGATGTACCATTTATGCAGACGTTTTGGAAGAATATATGCTTGGTGCAATTAAAGAAAGANTGTCGGAGTTTTCAGCCCTCAAAGAGGGCTTACGCTCCTGTGTAACCGACACTGGAGAAAATGGAATGCAAGCATTCCACCAAAAGAATATGACTAAGAAAATCCGTCTGACACAGATTGAGGAAGAAATTGAAGAACTTCTCTCAAAAGTGTCCGGGGCAAGTGGCGTTCTGATGAAGTACATAGACGAAAAGGTATCAGAACTGGATACAGAACGAAAAGCCCTACAGGAAGAAATCGTTACGGCAAATGTCACAGACACAGAGGGCAGACTGAAGCAGATAACCAACCATGTAAAAGCATGGGAAACGCTCTCTTTCGAGGACAGGCAAGCGGTAGTTGACACGTTAATCAAAGTCATTCGTATTGCAGACGGTAATATTGAAATCACATGGAACATTTAACATCACACACCATGAAAGCCTAAAACACGCATTTACGAGAGGAATTTTTATGAGAAGTTTTTACTTCAATCTTCCCGTTTCGGTGAAGCCTTAAGAATTGTTCAGGATAAACTGGATTCCAAGAATTTCTACGCATTCAATCCTGAATTTGACAGATGTAAAAACTAATATTATTCTTCTTTTATTATCAGCTCATACAGAGCGAGAGCCGTAAAATGCTTTCGCTCTGTAAATGAAAATAACTATCGTATGATGTAATTAGTAAAAGTTTCGATTTTTCTGCTTGATTATATTGATTGAACTTTATTGACTTTTATGTTTCACAATGGTATGTTTTTATCGTAGCTGAATGCTATCAACGTCGTGGGCAATTGGAGCTCTATGACCCGGGATGGTATTTCAGCTTTTTATTTTAATCCGTTATCGCTCAATACTTTCTTATAACGCTCTAATTGAAACTGCAATACTTCCATAGCCCTTGAATCAGGCTCTTTGCTTAATAAATTTTGCAGTTCGTTATAATTTATTTTCAGTCCGTATCCCAACTCCCATGCCTGCCTTTCCAGATTAGCACAAAAAGGCTGTCCAATAACTTTTTCAATATTTCTTTCCAGCGGCTCATCCAAAGGATATTCTCTCATATTGCTGAGCAGCGAATTCCCATTGTCAAATACGGGCGCATTCTGATATTTTTCACCTGATACATCAGCAATAATTCCCAAATTATTAAAGTGTCTGTCAGTATTCAAGATCAGCATATCAAACGAAAGTATTTTTCCCAATTGTTCTTCAATATCAAGATTGATCACTTCTTTAACGTAATCAACCACAAAATTTACGCGTTCTTTTGTTGTGTTTAGCAAGCGTATTCGTTCTGATAACTGCCCTCCGGAATATGTATCATATAAACGTTGCAGGCTGATATAAGAAGCACCTGATCTCAAAAAATTAGCACTACGACACCCTGATCTTCCATTGATCTTGCATCTTTCATATACCACATACTCATCTATATTAGAACAAGAAAGAACCTTTGAAGATAGATATTCTGCTGTTCCTTCATAGCCAATTCTGTCCTGCTTGTACCAATACCCATTTTCATAATATTTTTTTTGTGTCCCAATACTGCTACCTGCTACCATTACCATAGCTTCTGGCGACAAAACATAATCAATTATTTTCTCCATTTGACATCCTCCCAGCACAAGTCTTCGCCCTCAAATTTGATCCATAACTGATCATCCCACATAACACCATGTGTTACTTTGTTCCATTCCCAAGGATTATTTGATGTCATATTAGCTTGTCGTAATATTTCGTCAAGATCTGCTCTATTATCTTCATAGCATCTGCTTTTAAGAAATGCATATACCCGATCCAGAGACAAATTATTTCCTCCAAAAGGCTGAATAACAGAATCCGGAACTAATTTTTCAATCTTTACCTGCTTATGGTCATCTGATATAAAAACTTTCGCCACCGGGTCATTTTCATGTAATACAGTAAAATTGTACATACTTCCTCTTCTCTTTTATGCGATGTCGCACATTTGACTATTATTATTTTTAAAAAATATATCTTTTTGTACTTTATTGACTTTTTTGCTTCATAATGGTATGTTTTTATTGTAGCTGAATGCGATCAACGCCTTGGGCAATTGGAGCCCTATGACACGGGATGGTATTTCAGCTTCTTTCTTTATATAAGAAACAAAAGGATCAAGCTCACCTGTCTTATCATATATTTCTAATGCTTTATAATACTTATCTTTGCTTTGATTACGTACAACAATGGGGGATAATTGTTTATCATAAGAAAATAATTCATGAGAGTTCTTCCAACTCTTCCGTTGCCGTCTGCAAATGGATGCGCATTTTCAAACTTGCAATGTAAATAGGCTGCAGCCTTTATAATATTATCTCCATTGTCCGGTATATTCTGCATTTCATCACAAAGTTCTTCTATTTCCAGTGGAACTTCTTCAGGTAATGCTCCCTGATCGTTGCTTATTACATAATCATGCTTTTTATATTCACCTGGTCTCTCTAGTTAATGGCTCCCGTTGAATAATTTTATTCTTTAGCCAGTCATAACATAATTTCTGATTTTTTATTTCAAATACTGTACGCACATCCCCCGTAAAATTTGTTATCTTCTCATTTTCAAATATTTCTCTGGTTATATGGTAATTAATTTCCGGATTCTCTATTGCTCCTGATAATTATGCAATTTACTCAATGTTGATTATGTCTTAGGGAATACATCTACTGTATATAATTTATTCTTATCAAGAATGCCTCTGATCTGATCATTAATTATTTTTTCAATAGCCGATAATCTTTGTCTGGTAAATCTGCTACTATCTGCATAAGAAAATTTTACCCCCTGTAAATTGATCAGATCACTTCTTATTTCAGATGTCATAGCTGCTTTGGCAATATTGACAAAATCTTCGCCAATACGTGGGATTTTGCTTTTCAGATAATCAGCTATATGCAGAAAATCATCTTCTTCAGCATATGGCAGCATTGATTGGTTATTATCGAAAACTGGCGCCATTCTTTTTACTGTAAGAGTATCATTATCAAAGATAACACCATGATTGCCCATATGTCGGTCTGTATTAAATGTAACTGCATCAAATACTATCATTCTCCTAAATGCATCTTCTGATCCAATACTGCTATAATACTCCAACATTTCATCGGGATTCATACGTCTTTGAAAAAGATTAGAAAGCGATGTAAAGCCATTTTCTTCACTTGTGAATAAAATACATTTTGAAGCAGTTTTCTTATGCAATGTGGTCAGACTATAGTCAACAAAATCCTTACACAGTATCCTCCCAATCTGTCCTGCGTAAAATTCAGAATATGGCTCTAATCCGGCATTACGTGCGCCTGTACTTCCTCTCTTATACAAATAAATATTAATCCAATTGATCATTTGATTTTTCAAAAACAGCTATCTGATTGTTTTTATTCATAAGATAATACATTTAAAATCACCCCTTTGGGAATATCATTATTGACAGTATATCACACTCCAGTTTGATTTGTCTTGCCTTTGTCAAATTTCTCCCAACAAGGGGGCAAACGAGTAAGGAGAGTTTCTCTTCCCTCTCACACCACCAGTACGTGCGGCATACGGCGGTTCAACATGTTCCTGCGCGCACGAGAGATCGTTCCTTTCCAGCGTTTTGGCGAAGCCTTAAGAATAGTAAAAAGAATGCTGCTCTTGTGGTCAATTGCCAATAGAGCAACATTCTCAATAATAGATGCCCTCTTTAATGAGATTTGTATTTTACTTTATTTTTACATAGCACTTCGCAAGAGCTTCCAACAAATTATCATCACAGTATATCTTATCAAAATCATTGACAGAAACTTGAGAAACCTGTTCTCCATTCCAAAGTGCCTCTTCACTTGCCTCATATACCTGGCGAGTGACCTTGTCCCCAACGATTTCTTTTACATTTCCGCTGGCTTTATCGCGAATGATATCTGAGACATTTACATAATACTCATAGCTGAAATCAGCATCGTCGTACTCGTCTTCTATATAATTATATACCGCATGCAGCATTTGTATATTGGCATTTGAAGTGGTACAGGTCATAGTATTAAAATCCCAGATGTCCATCCGCGACATATTATCCGTCACATTATCAATAATGCCTGTTTCATCATTGTAAGTGGAAAAACTATACATATAATAGTAATCACAGTAAACCATTCCCTTCCTCTCCACATAACTGAAGGGCTTATTATATCCATAGAAATCATCTGGTGTGTTTTCACCCGGCGACAGCAGAACTGCTTTTCCATCTTTATACGTGTACAAATACGTTCTTAAATTGCAATGATCATCATAATCCATATCCGTATAACCGTGACTGAATAACATTTCCGGGATTTCATCATCATTAAGATAGATAAAACATACATTAGCATAGTAACGATCCGGCTCAGAAGAATCTTTTTCGATCTGCTGATAGTATTGTTTCAAAATTTCTTCATAAGCACCTAACCATGGCTTGGCATAAATGCTTTCATCCACTTCCATGTTTGAATCCAATGTCGTTATCCTATCGCGTTTCACATATTCGATATAAGGCCAATCACTTCTGATTCCTCTTTCTATTTCCTCTTCTATTCTTTGCCTGCAATATTCCACTTTTATCTGAAAATCAATTAATTCAAGAAGCTGTTCATCGCTCAATTCAGTATCAGGATAATAATATGTGCAGTTACTGATGCAAAATGCAATTCCTTCACCTTTATAATCACTTTCATTTTGTATAAGCGGTATGGTGTGCTCAGGTAATTTCCCACTGTTTTTATAAAGCATCTTTAGGACTTTTCTTCTTGCCAATTCATCAAAGGATAATTCCCTGCTGTAAAAACTTATTTCCGTATTCGCAGAATAATAATCGATGTAGATTTCATCTACTTCCTGCATAGTCATTTGTTCCAGATAATTCATGTAATAGAGCGGATTACTGGCTTTCATATATGCTTCATAATCAACATATTGCATTAACAGATTGAACGCAACCATCTGAAGTATTTCTTCGTCAGACATTTCACTTTCAGGAATATATAAAATGCCGTCTTCTGTAGAAAAAGATAGTCCTTCGCCCTTATACATTGTTTTTGAAGAAATCACATCAACATCATCTTCCGGTTCTGCCATATCCCTACAGTACAAATCATAAAGTTCAGCATAACGTCTATCTTCCGCCTCCGTCATCGGCCTGGACAGATACCCACTATCATACAGAATGACGCTTTCATATATGTCAATAATCTCCTCATCAGGTATATTTCTCAGTTTTTCCATATGGCTTATGTATGCTCTTACGGAAAGAAAAGTACTTTCTGATAATACAAAGAGCACCCCGAAAAAAACAGCCACTTTTGAGATGGTATTTAGTTTTCTCCACATAAAAGGTTTATTTACGGACTTGTTTTTATTATTTTCAGTTTTTATCTGATCAATAGCATTCTGATAGCTTGTTAAAACCTGATCCGATATCTGCACATTTTCACATATTTTCTTGTATTCATCTATTCTCATAAATGCTCCTCCTACCTAACCAACCCGGCTTTCATTAAGAAGTTGTTCCAGTTGTTTTCGTCCTCTTACCATTCTGCTTCGTACAGTCACATCCCTTATATGCAGCATTCCTGCAATTTCTTTTGTAGAGAAACCGTCCACATAATATAGTTCCATAACGACACGATATTTCTCATTCAAACCATTAAGCACCTCTTTCCATTCATCGGTAAAATAATTATCCTCATGTGCTATTTCCGGAATATCCTCCACATAAATAATTTTCTTTCTCTTTTTCAAAATATCATTGCATTGATTGATCAAGATCCTGGTAAGCCAAGTTTCAAAATATTTATCATTTCTCACCTGTCCAATTTTCTGCCAACACGTAAGGACTGTTTCCTGTATTGCATCTGCTGCATCTTCCTCATTTTGAAGCATAGAAATTGCTATGCGGTACATTTTTTGTAGCTGCGTTCGCATCAGCCCATCAAATGCATCCGGATCCTTATTTTTTGCTTTTTCAATAAGACTCATTACTTCCCTCCTGCTATTTCCGAATCGAAAATAGACTAAAATACTAAATTCAATTCTATCATTCGTTTCTATATATTAGACTGATTACAAAACCCAAATGTGACATAATAGAAATTTTCTTTTTATTTTTCCCCGGATACTAATCCATTTACTATAACACTTACTATTTCACATAAAAGAGGCTCCCCGTGATTTCTCTGGGAAGCCTTAAATTTACTGAATTATTAAACTATAATATAGATAAAGATGCACTCCTTCCTTCGGCATCAGGTTAAACCCTGTTTTTCTTCTGCACTTTTAATTATATTCAAAGCCGCTGTTTTCGCCCAGTTGTTTTTCCAATAATTCCGGATTTGCAAAAATATACTTTATCAGCTTCAGGCTGCGTGCAAAATAAAATCCGTCTGCAATACGCTCATCAAGCGTCGCGCCAACATCAACAACATCACGGATCTCTTTATGCCCATCCGGCATCAGTATTTCTTCCTTATGTAGTGTTCCGATGGTGATCATGATGCTGTTCGTACCATAATTATTCAGATGATGATACACTGCCGGACATTTAATGCTGCCCAGATTGCTGCACAATATCGTTGTATAGTTTGGGTCACCTGCCGTGAGGAAGTCAGGATTTAACCCCCAGAAATCCAGCCACCTGATAATACGGATGATCAACATCAACAGCGGCCGCGGTATTTTGGCAAAGGAGTCCAAAAGCGCATCCACTCCTCCGGTGGAATGCTCACTTTTTCGTGTTTCCTCTACATCACCTACAATCTTACGGCTGATCTCATTTACAGTGTCAGTATCCTTGGGAACCAACACCATGAGCGATTCCTCGCCAGAATCTGAAAATCTGCGTTTGCAGACAAAACTCAGACTGATCTCATTTCGCTCGTATATCCGGTGTCCCTGAATAAAGCGGTTCATCAGAGGGCGCTCTCTTACCATCCGGGCCAGACCGGTGATCGCGCAATGAAATATAGTAATCTTATAGTCAAGGTTTTCATTTTTCTTTTCTAAATACCTGACTAACTCCGTAGCGTCAATGACATCGTGCAGATATACCTCGTTGTCTGTGCGATTCGGCATCAGGTGGGCCATGACCGTTTGCAGACCAGGTGTTTCTTTGACACGGCGGCCATCCTTTCGATCTCCCCACTTTCTTCTCTGCTTACTCATAAACAATCTCTCCCTTCTCTAAAGCCCGGCAAGGAATTTTTTCCTTCTCCCGCACCATTTTAACTGCATTTCTTATTTCCTTCCTCTTCTAGAATTCGATAGGCCACTTTCCCTACAAGTGTTTTTGGAAGTTCATCCCTGAATTCAATCTCACGAGGCAATGCATAACGGGCAATATGATTCTGCAAATAATCCATAATGCGTTTTCGGCAGTCATCATCTGCCTTTATTCCATCCCGGAGCACTATGTAAGCTTTGACACGCTGCATCCGTTTTGGATCTTTTATACCAACCACACAGCTGTAGGACACATCAGGAAATGCATCGATCACATTTTCAATCTGACCCGGATAAACATTATATCCGTTTGTAATAATTAACCGTTTTAGGCGCCGCACATAATAGACATAGCCATCATCATCCATGTAGCCAATATCTCCTGTGTAGAGCCATGTTTTGCCGTCACTTTGTTTCCGCAGCGTTTCCGCTGTTTCCTTTGGATTATTCAAATATCCAAGCATCAGCGACGGACCAGTCAGAATGATCTCACCTTCCTCACCGTAAGGTACATCTTTGTCTGTTCCCGGTTTTACAATACGATAAACCGTATCAGGAAACGGCATTCCAATGCCGCCCTCTTTGTAACTGTCACGAGGGGTCAAACAGCTTGCTGTTACACATTCTGTTAAACCATACCCCTCACGCACCTGAATATCAGCCTTATGTTCTTTCAAAAAGACATCTATTTTCTTTTTCAGCTCTATAGAAAGGGAGTCTCCGCCGCAAAACATGCCATGTAAAAAGCTCAGATCTGCTCCATTCAGTTCCGGCATATGCAAGAGCGCTTCAAATATCGTGGGAACACCGGCAATAAAATTGGGTTTCTTTTTCAGCAGCATTCTGGCATAACTTTTATTATTAAAATTTGGCATTAAGATACAGCACGCTCCATGAATCAATACTGCATGTAAATTAAGACCCAACCCGAAACCATGAAAACAGGGCATACAGCTAAGCATTTTTAATCCGGTGCGGAATGCTTCTCCGATGCTCTCTCTGGCCTGCATTGCACAGGCGTTGAAATTTAAATCTGACAGACAAATACCCTTAGGGATTCCCGTAGTACCACCGCTGTAAAGGATCACAGAGGTCTTCATTGGGTCATACTGCGGTGCGGGAAGCAGAATATCCTCCTGCCCGCTTTTTAGAAAGTCCTTCCACAAAACAGCATGATCTGTATTGGGAAATTTCAGATATTCCTTTCCTTTCTTTACAATGTATGCCGTCTTTAAAAACGGATTAAGCTCCTCCTGAATACGTGCAACCAGTATTGTTACCGGCTGCTTTACTTCAAGAATAGCCTCCTCCACTTTTTCATAAAACATATCCAGAGTCAAAATCACTTTGCTCTCAGAAATATTCAAATAAAATGAAATCTCGCTGCGGGCTGACAGAGGATGGATCATATTGGCTACCGCACCAATACGGTTCAATGCGTAAAAGCAGTCCAATGCCTGTGGTACATTCGGCATACACACAGTCACAACGTCACCATTTCTGATCCCCATCGCAAGGAATGCTCGTGCAGCCCGTTCAATACGTAATATAAACTCTTTATAAGTAGTTTTACGGCCATAGAATTCGTAAGCCGGCTCTTTGGGATATTGATCCGCTATTCGGCTCACCATTTGAAACATGGTAAGCTCTGGGTACTCTAAATGATTTTTTTGTTCATATTCTTCCATAAGAATCTTTTCTCCTCACATACTACATTCTGCCTTTAGATTCACCAAACACCACAAAAAAAGGCTCTACTCTATAAGCCCTTACAAATGGAGAATCTATATTTGTACGAAGTGTCAGGTACAGTGGTTGTGTGTTTTACTATAATATATCTACTTTTTTACAAAAAGTCAATTGCCGTAAACCACCAGAATTGTTGTAAACAACTCCTAAAAGTGATAAAATATTCGGAATCGGAACGATACCGAAACATCGCTTACAAGTTCAGGCATTTCGTCAAAGGAGTAAAACTTATGGAGATAAAGCAGATTTCTATTTTTAAAGAATTCAAATGCATCGCAAAAGAATGTCCGATAAACTGCTGCAGCAACATCTGGAAAATTCCCATTGACCCTGATATGTACACGAAATACCTTAATGAAAAAGGTCTTTGGGGTCTGCTGCTTCGCTGTTTGACCATGAAAAGACGGGGCATAGCCACTTTTCGGAACACTTTCCGGGGCTGTCCATTCTGGGGAGCGGACCATCTATGCAGCATACAGAAAAAACATGGTACCTCTTACATGCCTGTGGTATGTATCCAGTTTCCCAGGCAGCTGTACAATCTTAAATTTTTCTGTGAAGAAACACTGTTCCTGGCATGCCCTGAGGCTGCACGGCTTTTTCTGGCCTCCGCTGCCGGAAACAAACCATTTGAATTTACAGTGACAGAAGGTAGCATCAGCTATGAAGTAAACACCACAAACGATGACAGGGAATTTCTGGATTATCTGCTGAAAGCAAGGGATGAACTGATTATGATGTTGGAAAGCGGCGTCTCTTTTGACAGCATGGCAATATTACACTATGGACAGGATTCGCAAAATGCCTGTCTTGGCAAAACTCCCCTTCCCAGCCCTCTAGACTACGAATCCTGGGAGCATTATCAGATGACATGTGAAAAAATAGACAAATGGCTTTTTAACGGCTTTTATCATCCAAGACTCCGCACTATATCGCCGCTTTTATATCAATTGTGCCGAAAATATATCCGGAAATTCGGTTTCCAAGGCAGAAGAAACCCCTGCGCTGCCGCCAAAAAACTTTCCGTCCTGCAAGAAAGCCTTTATGCAAAAATGCCGGATTTGGAAATTATTTCAAATCGTTATTACGAATATTTTCTATTGACCGACTTCCTTGATATCTACGAGGATTACAGCTTTTCAAAACACCTGCTCTTCGGTATTGCCAAGACACATCTGCTGCGGCTCTTTATTGCCCTATATGCCGAGGACCAGGAAGCTATCGATCCCCGTGAGATCGCCACAGTTATGGCTGTGTATGAACGAAGGGCACAGCAGATATTTTCATCCATATCCTGAATTATATTAAGTCAGGACGGTCCATCTTCGTGTATAAACGAAATCTGTCATACCATTATAGTATTTTACCAATGGCGAAAACTGCCTAATTTCCACACGCATGATGAAAGAACTATGAATGCAAAGTTTGAAAATTTTTGAACTTACAATGAATAAAGATGCTAACACCTATCATGGCGATAAACATCAATATAGCTATGATAAATGATGTTTCATTTTTTATCTGATTTCCCGCATCTGAATTAACTAAAACGTCCCAAACAGCGCCAACGCCCCAAAAAAATGGAAATATCGAGAATATATTTCTTGTAAAATAAAATACTGTAGCATACATGATTCCAACAAAAAATAATTTTGCAAATTCCGGCTGAAAACCTGCATGATGTAAACTGTAAAAAATGGCAGTAATAAGAATAGACGGCAGTATCCCAAAAGCTCTCTCAAATTCATAGCATAAGAATCCATATAGGAAAACCATTTCAAATATTCCGGCAACTAAAATATATGAAATTGCATAAAATGAATTTATATTAAAAACTAAATTTTCCGTACTTTTGCTAATAAACATAGCCAACAAAGAACTACCTGCAATCACATTAATCGCTAAACTGGCAGCCAACTTATTTTTATGTATTCCCAAGACCGACAAGTTTTTCTTCTTTATGATTAAAATATAATATAAAGGCGTAAAAAACCCTAAAAATAAAATCATAAGTAAATCTCTCAATATAATATTACTGATTTCGAAATCGAACAATGTCATAGCTATACTTAGTAAAACCATGATCAAGCCGCAAATCAGTCCAAATATATTCTCTTTGTCAATATTAAAATGTATCCATTTATTCTTCATTACATTCTTCCTCCTCGAAAGCTGACAATAATCTTTTTGTTCCAGATATTTCAGCGTTAACTATATCAATCATGCGCTTTATATTGGCCGCATGAGAGGCAGGCACTTCCTGTTTCCATGTTTCATTATCCTGTTTACTGATTCCCGTGAGATAAGATTGCAGTATGTGTAATCTTTTTTCCAACAATTCTTTCTTTTCTTCTGCTTCTAAAATATCCATAATAAAAGCAGCTATCGTAAAAATATTAGTATCATAACTAAATTGAAGAATAGATTTTTTAATGGTTTCTTTTAATTCAGCTTCCCCCTTTACCGTTAAAGAATATATCGTTCTATCTGGCATATTCCCAACTCTTTCTATTGTTCCTTCAATTAATCCTCTTTTTTCTAAAGTTTTCAATGTTGTATAAACCGTTGAATCTGAAACATTGAACCACCATTTAATATTCATATAATCTAACAATTTCGTTATCTCATATGCATTAAGCGGTTTTTCATAAATAATCCCCAAAAGTAAAGTGGCCGGTTTTGATAACATTTCCTTACCCTCTTTATTTATATATACAGTGCTTTATATATATAGTACTGTATAATAATAGCATATTCATAAGAAAAAAGACAGATTTATTTGCAAAAATCAGCTAAAATTCTTTGTTACTGCTCTGGTTTTCACATGTCTGCCTTATTTCTTATATTCCTATAACAGAAATATTATATTTTTAATTAATTTATTCATTCATAGGGATTGACTCCACTAAATACTGTCTGCGAACTCTTCCGTTTTCCCAACACCTTAAAACATACGATCATTAAAATAAGCGTAATAACTATATTAAAGATCAGAACCGGAACCTCATATCCTTCCGGAAACAGTTCATAATAGTAATCCACAAAATTGGAGGCGAAGTTGATCACACCATGCAAGAACATACAAATCCAAATGTTCCGATATTTTCCATATATGTATCCTAAAACAAGACCGATAAAGAACGCATAGATTCCCTGAACCCAATTTCCATGAACCACGCCAAAGGCAAATGCCTGAATGCAGTTTGCAACCCAAAAGCGCTTACTTACTTTACCGGCAATCCTTAAAATAATTCCCCTGCACAAAAGCTCTTCGCCTATGGGCGCCAGTATAACCGCAGCAACTAAAGCAACAACTGTAAATTCTGTAATGCCGGCAGTTTCCATCAATTCCATGTAATTCTCAAGCAGTCCGGGATTCAGCATATAAATAAAACTCAATATTCCGCTTAAGAATACCTGAATACATATTCCAAGACCGGCGATCACTGCCAGTTTCTGAACAGTTGGCTTTTCTGTACCGGCCGGTCTTTTCTTCCTCCCATATGCAAAATAATACCAGCATCCAAATATTAACAGCGCCACAATCTGATACAATACCACGATATAAATGGCATTATCAATATAAAAATTGTAAGCCGGTACCATCATATCATCAAAATAAAATACTCCCTCTTGACTTAAGATGTTCTTCAGCAAATAAATGACTATCACTCCGACACCGCATCCTATCTGCAATATCAACGACAGCAGCGCCGGCAGCATAGCAACTATAAACCATCCGATTTTTTTCAGTATTTTCATGACCTATCCTCCCCCGATAGATAATTTTATTCTGAAATCTATCTTATCATTTATTTTTCCATCTTTCAATAATCACAGGAAACACTATTCTCTTGCCCCCGGAAGGCGGTATCGTATGAACCGCTTTGACAGCTGTTTCAAATTGAGCGGGAACAAGGGATATATATAACTTTTACCTGATATGGTCTTATTGGAAACAATGGCAACGATCATAATAACAATTGCTGCAATATAACCCCATATTCCGAAAATAGCTGTTAAGATCAGATTGATGATCCTCATAAATTTTATGGCATAACCAAGTTCATAACTGGCCTGGGTATAATTGGCGATCGCTACAAAAGCCATATAAAGCATGACCTCCGAATTGAACCATCCACTGTTTACGGAAAATTCCCCCAAAACTAAAGCTGCCATAACACTCAGCGGAGTACTCAGCATGTTCGGCGTATTTACTGCCGCAAGTCTAAGTCCGTCAATGGCCAGTTCCAAAAGCAGAAACTGCCAGATCAAAGGAATATTGGTGGTATCCTTGACCATAATAAACTCAAAGCTTTTTGGAACCCATTCGGGTCTTTGCATCAGCAGTAAAAAGGTAGGCGTCAATAAATAGGTCAGTATCGCTATTAAAAACCTTGAAAGCCGCAGATAAGTTCCTGTAATTGGAGGAAAATAATAATCATCAGCCTCTTCCACCACATCAAATACAGAAGTCGGTGTGATCATGGCTGAAGGAGAATTGTCCACCAGAATGACAATATCTCCTTCCAGTATCTGGGCTGAAGCCGTATCCGGCCGCTCTGTAAATTTAAACTTTGGAAAAGGATTATACCATTTCTTTTTGTAAAGACATTCTGCCAGACTCTCCTGATTCATGGTAAGCGCGTCCACTTTTATTTTTGATATCCTCTCTTTGAGCTGTTCAAGGAACTCATGATCTACCCTGTTATCCATATAACAAAGCACGATATCTGTCTGAGAACTGTTGCCTGCGTGGAACATTTCCATGCGCAGATTGGTACTTCTGATCCTTCGTCTGATCAAAGCAGTATTAAAAACAATAGTTTCTACAAATCCATCCTTGGAACCTCTAAGGGCTTTATCCTTTTCTGGTTCCGTTACCCCTCTTGCAGGATAAGTTCGGGAATCTATCAAAAGACATTTATCAAAGCCGTCAATGAACAACGCAAATACACCTGACATGATAAAATAAATGATCTGATCCCAGCTGTCCTGCAGATCAACTTCTACGTACGGAATGCATTTCTTGGACATTTCATGGGCGTCTTTCGGCATTTCCTCTTCTTTAAGGTCCATAAAATACTGCAGCATTTTCTGCATTAATTCGTCCTTGCAGAACCCGTCTATAAAATACATACAGGCATCTCGTCCGCCCACCTTGATCACCCTGTAAACCAGATCGAAATTTTTGTCCACATCAAGTTTTTTATTCAGGTAACTCATATTTTCCTGAAGTGATGAACTCATGGTTCCTGCATCTTGTCTTAAATGATCAATTCCGTTTATATCCATAAAAAAACTCCTTCCACTCACATATTTAGGTCTATTGACCATTATGTGGTAAAAGAAGTCTTTTTATACAGATTTGTTTTTATTGTTTGCCGGTGCTTCCAAATCCTCCTCTGTCTGTGCCTTCTAAAGTTTCCACCTCCTGAAAGCTGATCGTTGGCTGATTTTCCATGATCCGGAACTGACAGATCCTGTCATTGCATTCTATATGAGTATCACGAACTGCATAGACCGGCATGAACCACTGGTCGTTGTCCCCACAGTAGGAACAATCCACAACTCCCTGATGATTCGTCTGGATAATTCCAAAGTTCTTAAAAGTAGAACTTCTGGGAACAATATGCGCTTCATATCCTTTAGGAAGCTCCATGGCAACACCTAAAGGAATCAGCTTAAATTCTCCCTTTTTTAGATCCACCGATTCCGATGCCCGAAGATCGATCCAATCAGATTTTCCGTCTATGTAAGTCAGTTTTTCTATTTTATCAGAAAAATATTTGATTTTTATTGTTTCCATTACTCTTACCTCTATGCATAATCATTGCAGTACAGAATCGGAACTGTAGGATCTGTCTGTTTTAAGGTTTTCTTCACATCGATCACTCTCTGATTACTGCTCCCCTTCCAGAGAAGTTTAACATCTTTTTTATCCGCCTGAAACTCCCCATCTACTAACACATCAATATACTGCATAATGGAATAATGAAGGATATTTTCCCAGGAATCCCCTGTATAAAGCCAGATCGTCTTATCCGGATATTTCTGTCTTATTTCTGTCATCAGATTTCTGACTTCCAGTCTGTTTGCCGAGTGAAGCGGATCACCTCCTGAAAAAGTGATCCCGGAAATATAGGATTTATCTAACTGATCAAAGATCTCCTTCTTGGCCTCCGCATCAAAGGGAAGTCCGCCATTTGGATCCCAGGTAAGGGGATTATGACATTCCTTGCAGCAATGAGAACAACCTGCTACCCAAAGCACCACACGCAGTCCGTCGCCATTTAACATATCATCTTTGGTTATATTATGGTATCTCATTCCCTACATGCTCTTCCTTTCTGCGATTTCTGCCATTTTTGCTTCATTCAGTCTGGTATCGCCATGCACACGGGAATAGGAAAGATAACCATTCATACGCTCGATCTTGGTCAGATTTTTGCTTCCGCATACGGGACATACATCCATTTCAAGCTCCTGATGTCCGCAGTCATCACAGTATGCAAGGGAAAGATTGACCCCTTCATAAAATCCCATATCCATCGCTCTTCTGATCAATGTCTTAATAGCCTCGATATTATAATCGATGGGATATTTTACATACTGAATCTTACCGCCGTTTGAAAGCTCCCAGAACCGATACTCAAGATCCTGTTTTTCTATGGGAGTAATGTCCTCTGTTACATGACAATGGAAACTGTTGGAAACATACTCTCTGTCTGAAACGCCTTCCACAATTCCATATTTTGCCCGGAACTGCTTTACCTGAAGACCGCATAAACTTTCGGCAGGGGTTCCGTAAATAGCATAAAGGTTTCCGTCTTCTTCTTTAAATTCATTGATTTTTTCATTAATGTGTTCAAGCACTTCAAGTGCAAATGCACCATCCTCAACAAGTGACTTTCCATTATAAAGCTCCTGCAGTTCATTAAATGCAGTAATTCCGAAACTTGCAGTAGCTGTCTTTAAAATAGGCTTGATCTTATCGCTAAGCGCCAGGTGACCTCCAAGGAAACCGCCTTCACAATATGCCAGAGGATTCGTTGATGCACGCATTTCTCCCAGATAAGCATAGGTTCTGATATGAAGCTGACGGATCAGATTCAGATAATAATCAAGTACCTCATAAAAATCACGGTTCTCCTGTCTGGACTTTGCAAGGATCATCGGCAGATGCAGTGACACCGCTCCGATATTAAAGCGTCCTACAAAGACAGGTGCATCCTGATCATCCGCCGGGTGCATGCCGCCTCTTTCATACCATGGGGAGAGGAACGCCCTGCAGCCCATAGGGGAAATGACCTTTCCATACTGCTTGTACATACTTGCAATATAGCCTTTACCGGTCAGAGAAAGCCAGTCAGGATACATGGTCTTGGCCGAACATTTCACGCCTGCTTCAAATACATCTTCCAGTTCCTTACCCGGTCCGTGAAGATTTTCGTCATACAAAAATACAATTTTAGGGAACAACACAGGTTTCTTGCAGTCTTTCTTTCCCTGTCCTTTTCTGCGGACATTTAAAAGTGAAATAGTTGCAAGACGGGCAAATCTTCCCGTACCGATTCCTGCAGTCACCGTAATAAAAGGATAATCGCCTCGGCTGCTGGCTACGGTATTAAATTTATATTCCCAGCCCTGGAATCCCTGTTCAAATTCTCTTTTTACATCGGCATATGCTTCTGCCTTGGAAGTTTCTTCATCGATACCCAGGTTGGTATATCTCTTAAGACTTTTCTTATATGTTTTTTCTGCATAAGGCTCTAATATCTTATCTACCTCAGGCACTGTAAAACCGCCGTATTGCTGGCTGGCAGCACTTAAAACAATATCCCCGATAACGTCAAAGGCCACATCTAATGTTTTTGGCTCATTGTACCAGATATTTCCCATTTCAAATCCGCCGGTCAGAACACTGGAAACATCGAACAGACAACAATTCATGGTATCTCTTCTTGCAGACATATCATGGACATAAATATACCCGTCGCGGCAGGCCTGAATCTCCTCTGTTGTCATAAAAAACTTCTGATACAATTCCTTATTAAACTGATTGAATATCAAACTTCTTTTGGTAGAAACAAGGGCACTGTCCGTATTGGCGTTTTCTTTGTCTCCTACGTACATAATGGATTGGCTCTTTTTATAAACATCATCCATCATACGTACGAAATCCTGCTTATAGTTTCTATAATCACGATAACTTTTGGCTACGATCGGCTTTACATCTTCCAGTGCACTTTCTACAATATTGTGCATAATGGGAATCGGTATCTGATCCTGATCCAGTTCATTTACCTTTTCTACCACATACTGGCAGATATGTTTCTTTTCTTCCTCCGTAAATTTTGTCAGCGCCCGGTAAGCACTTTTTCCCACTGCATCAATGACCTTCTGTACATTAAAAGCTTCAAGACTTCCATCCTTCTTGATCACTTTTACTTCTCTGTCAGGCTTATAAACCCCGCCATATTCGTCAATCTGTTCCCTGTCCTGTACCTCTGTAAAACCCATTCTATTTCCTCCGTTCAATTCTTTGACTGATCCCGCAAAGCAGGATTTATGTGTAATTCTTTCCCCTTTCGCAATTACCAAAACACAAAATCTGGTGATCAATTCATCTTGTGTTTCAACATATAGTGGTAATTTATAGTATAATCAAAGGCAGGAATACTGTCAACGAAATCCCTGAATAAAAATAGCTAAAAAAAGAGATAGATATTTGGTGTTATTTCAAAATACCCGAAGCTTCGATTGCCCCTACAGCTTCTTTGATCTGCTCTGTGGGCATAGTAAGGGCAAAGCGAACATGTCCTTTCCCTAATTTGCCAAAGCTGCTTCCGGGAGTGCACAATACCCCTGATCTCTCAAGAAGCTCCATAACAAATTCTACATCATCCGTATATTTTTGGGGAATACCAGCCCAGGCAAACATAGTACCTTCACTGTCCTCTATCTGCCACCCAATTTTACGAAGTCCCCCGCATAAAGCATCTCTTCTTTTCTGGTATTCAATACACTGGTTTTTTATCATATCATCCGGCCCTGTAAGCGCGGCCACAGCACCATATTGCACCGGAAGAAAAGCTCCGTAGTCAATCTGGGATCTGAGCTTTTTAAAATTTTGAACCAGGAACTCATTTCCCACCAGAAATCCCATTCTTGCCCCTGTATAATTATAGCTTTTGGACAGAGAATAGAACTCTACACAGATATCCTTTGCTCCTTCAAAAGAAAGGATCGATCTCCCCAACCGGCCGTCATAGATAATATCCGAATAGGCATTGTCATGGACAATAATAATATTATTCTCTTTGGCCCACAAGATCAGTTCTTGATAAAAACTGTCCGGCGCAGCTTTGCATATGGGATTTAAGGGGTAGGAAACTATCATAAACTTTGCCCGTTTTCTGATGTTTTCTTCCATTCCTTTTAGATCAGGCAGATAATGATTCTCTTTAAGAAGCGGATAAGCCACGATATCAGCCATGGCAAGTGACGGACCTATGCTGAAGATAGGATAACCCGGATCCGGTACCAGGACCACATCACCCGGATTACAAAGTGACAGCCCAATATGCGCGATTCCCTCCTGTGATCCATAAACTGCTGTTACTTCGGATGGATTCAATTCTACCTCATATCTTTTCTTGTATCGTGTAATGACCGCCTGCAAAAGCTCCGGAATTTCCTTAAGTGAATACTTATAATTCTCCGGTTTTCCGGCTGCCTCCACAACTGCCTCTATAATATGGGGAGCAGGTTCAAAATCCGGCGTTCCTACAGAAAGGTTATAGACCTTTTTACCTGTTTTCTCTACTTCTTCTTTCTTTTCATTTAAAAGCTGAAAGATCCCTTCCTCATAATCCTTCATTCTTTCTGCTGTCTGCAACTTCATTTTAATTCCTTCCTGTCTGTTTATTCTCTGTTATAATTCTGTAAAATCCCCTGTAAATATTCCTTATAATCATTCTTTACATTTTCCGGTGAAAGTATGGATACTCTGTTTCCAAGGCCTGTAAGCCAGCCATAGAACTGTCCGCTGACGGTGATCTTTATCCTGACACTGATCATATCCTTCTCCCTTTTCCTTATATCAACATTTTCCTTTCCAAATCTGTCGATCATGATCCCTGTCATGGCCCCCGGCAAAAGAAGGGTAACCGTTTCCTTTTCTCCCCCGAACATACCAAAAGTCGTATTGACATAAGCTACAATATCAAGCTCTTCAAACTCCTTTATACCCTGTCTTTTTTTGTTTGATACAGCTTTGATCTGTCTCATTTTATCCACTCTGAAATGCTTGATCTTTTCTTCTCCTGCATCATATGCTATTAAATAATAATTTTCATCCTTCCATGTAAGAGACAGCGGGCTCACCTGATACAACTGTCCTGATCTTCTTGGCTGTAATTCCTTATCCGCATTCCATTCCATATAAGTAAAAACAATGGGCGTATCTTCCTGAATGGCATTATGTATTTTATCTATAATATAATAAATGCTTTCGTTTTCTGCCTTTATGCGCCCCGCTACCAGCACCTGTCGCTGCAGTTTTTTTGCATCGTAGGGACTTCCCAGTCTTTCAATCTTGGCGATCAGCTCTTTGGATTTCTTCTGTGTAATAAACCTGGAGGACTGGACTGCATCAACAAGCAATTTCAGTTCAGGCAGTTCAAATTCTCTTTCTGCAAGATAATAGCCCCCGCCCACTCTTTGCCTGACGCACACAATATCATATCCAAAATCAAGCAGACAGGAAATATCGTCATAAATGCTTTTTCTTTCCGCCTTAATATCATATCTGGAAAGTTCTTCTATCAGCTCCTGTGCGGATAAACAATGATTTTCATCTGTCCTTTCGGTCAATATCTTCAAAAGATATAAAAGCTTCATTTTCTGTTTTGAGGATCTAGCCATTTAAAACCTCCCTGATATCCCATAGGTCATCTATTTCATGATCAATTCTGACTGTGCCGGTTCTTTCTTTTCCCTCCGGGTTATACCAGCAGCATGCTATACCCGCATTGTTCCCGCCCATCATATCGCTGGTTAGTGAATCTCCAACGATTATCGTCTTTTCTTTATTGAAATCCGGTATCCGCTCAAAACATTTATCAAAAAATTCTCTGCAGGGCTTGTCACATCCCAACATCTCTGAAATAAAAATATCCTCCATCACTTTATCAAAGCCTGCCAGTTTCAACTTGTTTTGCTGTGTCCACGTCACACCGTTCGTTACCACATACTGTCTGAAATCTTTCTGAAGTTCCTGACAAAGCCTGTAGGAATCATCTTTATAAAAGTAAACTGAGCCCAAAGCTTTTTGAAAAACAGGCGCAAATTCTTCTGCTGTAATATCCTCAACAGAAAGCTCCTGAAACAATGATCTGAAACGCCCATAGATAACCTCCTGCCTGGTAACTTCCCCTCTTTCAAGCCGCTTCCAATAAGAATCATTGATTCCGGAATACAGCTTTACAATCTCTGTATCAATGCTCCTTCCAAATTGTTCAAAAGCATGCCGCAGAGCATAATCTTCGGATTTTGTAAAATCCAGTAATGTCTGATCTACATCCCACAGAATAATCTCATATTTTTTCATGAAATAACCTTTCCTTTATATGAATCTGTAAAAAAGAGTTCTATGACGTGAAAAAGTGTTCATTATCTGAACACTTTTTATCATTCTTCATTCTGCTGCTTTTTCTGTATTTGCTGCCTTGGCATCTTTGCTCTTGCGGGTCTTAATTCCGATAAAAACTGCCACGCCCGCAATCACTACTATAATTGCCATCAACAACAAATAAGATAAAAATGAATTTAAAAATGCAATTACGTTACTCATATATAATCGCCTTACCTTTCCTGCATTATATTCTATCATGTCCAGCTTCCTTTTTCAAGGAAATCAGCTGCCATCTTTTCAGCATCTTTCACAATCATATCATCATACCCCATAATGCCAAGGAGTTTAATAGCATTTCTTGTGGAAGCACGCCCGCTCATGATCTTATAGCTGAAAGAAATATCATTTTCCTCAATTTCTTCTTCAAAATGATAATTGGTATAAATATCCTCCAGTATATGAGTCAATTCAATATCATGGGTCGCTGCAAAACAAATCGTGTTTTTTCCGCGCAAGCTTTTCAATATCTGGGCGGACGCCGCAATTCGTTCTACTGTATTGGTTCCCCGCAGCACCTCATCTACAAAGCAGAGAACAGGTGCTCCCTCTTTTTTTCTTTCATCCAGTATACGTTTCAAAGCCTTGATCTCTACCATATAATAGCTGTCTCCACCCTGAATATCATCTCGAAGGGTCATAGAAGAACAGACTCGGAACATTCCTGCCTTGTAAGAATCCGCCATACAGGTATGAATGGCCTGCGCTAAGATCACATTGATCGCCACAGTTTTCAGGAAGGTGGATTTGCCTGATGCATTGGAACCTGTGATCAAAATACTTCCGTTTTCATCTATATCATTCTTTACAGGTGATTCTATCAATGGATGATACAGATTTACTGCATTGATCACAAGTTTTTCTGAAAATTCAGGAATACAGTGATCAGGATTTCCTTCTCTGTAGGCACCTATCGCTATCATGGCGTCTATTCTTCCCACTATCGTAAGCATCTGATCTATATCTGACGTATGCTCCCTGACTTCCTTTAGCATCTGATTGAACTTGATCAGATCCAGATGAAAGACCATACGCAGATAATCAAGTATGATATCGATCAGATTGGAAGATGCCGTCATCCTGCCCGGAGACATTAACAGAAAAGATCCTCTTTTAAACTTCGTGAATTTCTTTAAGCTCTCACTGAGAATTTTGTTCTCTTCTGATAAAGCCGTTATATTTTTCTCCTCCAGCTTATCTGTCATATTAAGAAGCCTGAATATATATGCAAAACTGGTAACATAGGGATCGATTTCTCCCTTTATCTTAAAATAAGACAAAACATTTGATACAAACACGCATAACATCAGAAGAAGTCCTACAGGCAGATTCACAAACAGAACTCCAATACTGATAAGTACCAGAATAAGCGATATATAATGCGCTCTGTTACTGCGCTCTCCCAGTTCATTCAGATAATCCAGATAATCATAAATAGAAAATTTACCTGTTCCTCCAAGTTTGGCAAAAAGAACCTGACAGGCCACTCTTTCATCCGGATTATTCCTGAAAAACGCGATCAATTCTTCCTGCTTTTCCATTTCTTTCCTGTCAAAGGAAGGCGTGCGCAGCATATAATACAGAAACTCTTCTCCGGCAGCGGACATCGTATAATTCATCTGCATGAATACTGCATCCATATTCAGGTCGTTCCATGTAATGTCATCGATATGAAACCCGGTCCTGTGCTTTTCATAATAATGGGATATGCTTTCAAATCTTTCGGATTTATATTCCTTTTGCGGCAGCACGCCATATTCACTATATAATCTTTTGACAAAGTCCTTTTCTTTTTCTTTGGAATGAATGGACTCCTTTATCCCAAGTATCAGAATAATAAAAAGCAATACTGCCGCAAAAACTAAATTCTCCATATAAGCTCCATTTATCAGTGTAATTTATTCACAATGTCATTTGCTTTTTTGTAGATTTCTTCCGGCTTTTCTTCTGTATAAAATGTTCCGTTTTCATAAAGGATCTTTCCATGGATCATGGTCATTTTTACATTGGCCTTACTGCCGCTGTATACAATATTTTTAGCAATATTGTTAAGAGGCTGCATATTGGGCTGATTCAGATCGATCATGATCAGATCGGATAATTTTCCTTCTGCCAGCACATCGGCATCGAAAAGGCCCATAGCCTTTGCACCGTTAACTGTGGCCATTTTAAGCACCTCCAGGGCATCAACAGCGGAGGCATCATTCTCCTTCAGCTTTGCAAGTCCCGTTACAAGAAACATTTCCCGGAACATATCAAGACAATTGTTGCTGGCAGGTCCGTCAGTACCAAGCGCTACCGGAACGCCGCTTTCAAGGAATTTCGTGATCGGCGCAATGCCACTGGCCAGTTTGGTATTGGATCCGGGATTGGAAACCGCATATAATCCTCTCTTTTTCATAATGGCAATATCTTCATCCGTTACATGGACACAATGGTATCCGCCGCCGCCAAAATCAAATATTCCAAGAGAATCCAGAAAAGCCATGGGCGTCATGCCGTATCTTTCCTTGCAGCCCTCTACTTCCGACGCTGTTTCTGCCATATGAGTATATACCGGGGCTTCATATTTATGAACAATTTCGGAAATCTTCATCAGAAGCTCTTTGGAGCAGGTATATTCTGCATGAAAGCCCAGCTTAAAAGACTGCAGAGGGCTTTTATCATTAAGCTTTAAGTACCACTGCTCAAGAAGCTCCGGCGACTGGCTGAAATTATTGACTCCTCCTACCTGTACGCCTCTCATTCCCATTTCGTCAAACGCTCTGTATATGGAATCAGGCGTAAGATACATATCAAAAACCGCCGTGATGCCGCTTGTGAGATATTCCAGTACTGCAAGTTTGGTCAATTCATAAATGTCCTGTTCAGAAAGCCTGGCTTCTACAGGAAAGACCTGCTGATTCAGCCATTCTCCGAGAGGAAGATCATCTGCATAAGAGCGAAGCAGAGTCATTCCGGAGTGAGTATGCGCATTTTTAAAACCGGGCATCAGAAGATTTCCTTCACAGTCGATCTCCCGGTCCCAGGTCATACCGGAAATCTGTAATTTCCGGTAAACCGCATCAGTATCCCTGCCTTCGCCAACATAGATGATTCTTTCATTTTTCACCCATATTTCGCCAAGGAATACATCTCTTCCTTCTTCCATAGTAAGTATTCTGGCATTATATAATCTGATATTCATTTAGTTCCTCCCCTCTGATGAACCGGCTACATTTTCCGGCCCGAATCCTTCCGGCAAAAGATCTTTTAACCGATTGATCTTATAATCTTCCTGACTTTTCGCCACAATGACTACAAACTCATCAGGATCTGCAAATTCCTGCATCACCTGTCTGCAGACGCCGCAGGGAAATGCATACTGCGATATCTCTTCTCCCAAAGGACCGCCTACAATGGCAATCGCTTTCCATTTGCGCCAGCCTTCGCTGACCGCCTTTACGATTGCTGTTCTTTCTGCACAGATAGAGGGTCCGTACGCTGCATTTTCAATATTGCATCCCGTATAGATCCTAAGTTCTCTGGTAAGCAGAGCTGCTCCCACCTGATAGTGCGAATAGGGAGCATAAGCTTTCTTTCTGGCTTCCATTGCGGCCCT
This sequence comes from Lachnospiraceae bacterium, assembly GCA_014803415.1. Classification (GTDB taxonomy): domain Bacteria; phylum Bacillota; class Clostridia; order Lachnospirales; family Lachnospiraceae; genus Suilimivivens. The sequence goes on along the minus strand of JAAVBZ010000024.1, from coordinate 77,621 downwards.
GATCATCTCTTTGACAGGAATATCTTTTAGATACAGTTCATCCATATTTACGTACTCCTTAAAACGAAATGATAGATTCAGTGATCAGTTTCTGGAATAACGGCGCTGCCTTGTTTGCTGCTTCCTGCACCTCATCATGGGTAAGCGGATGCTCTACCATTCCTGCCGCCAGATTTGCCACACAGGAAATACCGCATATTCTCATGCCCATATGATTGGCGGCAATAGCTTCTACCACTGTACTCATGCCGACTGCATCCACTCCCAGGCTGCGGAGCATTCTGATTTCTGCAGGCGACTCAAAAGAAGGACCTGTGAGCTGTGCATAAATACCTTCTTTCAATGCAATTTCATTATCACTGGCTGCCTTTCGGATTTTTTCCTGAAGTTCTTTGTCATAAACCGTACTCATATCAGGGAAACGCACCCCCAGCTCATCAATATTCTGCCCGATCAGCGGATTGGGGGCAAAACAGGAAATATGATCGGTGATCAGCATAAAGTCTCCGGCCCCGAAAGATGCATTGATTCCTCCCGAAGCATTGGTAAGGAATAAAATCTCTGCTCCCATGAGTTTCATCAATCTGGTCGGAAGCACTACATCTGTTACAGGATATCCCTCATAATAATGAACTCTGCCCTTCATGCATACCACGGGAACACTTCCCACATAACCGAAAATAAATTTCCCTGCATGTCCAGGAACTGTGGACACAGGAAAATCCTTAATATCACTATATTCAATTTCTGCTTTCACATCTATGCTGTCTGCATAGTTGCCAAGGCCTGAACCAAGCACCAGCGCCACTTTCGGTGCAAAGGGAATCCTATCCTTGATACTGTCGTAACAATCTGTTAATTTTTTATAGATCTGACCCATAATAAACCTCCTGATTTTTAAGAATTATTATTTTTATAGTATCATATCCTTTTTTTCACTGCAAGAATGAGTTCCCATACGTTTGTTCCAACAGAAACAATTCGGCTTTTGGATGCAAAAAAGGGAGCCTGCTACTGATTCACAGACTCCCTTTGACTAGATAATGATGCATACCATGCCGCCGTTGCTGTCGTTGACGATTTTCTGCATGGTTTCCTGAAGTTTCAACTGACTTTCTTCTCCTATCATCGTAAGTTTTCCGGTTATGCCGTCATTTACAAGCTGCTCTACTGTCTTGCCGAAAATATTAGTTTCCCATATTCCTTCTTCACTGGCTCCCGAATCGGAAATATACCGGATCAGATCCTTGGCCTGATCTTCGCTTCCCACTATTGGTGAAATCTCCGTTTCAATGTTAGCTCTGATCATATGGATGCTGGGACTTTCAGCCTTGATCTTTACACCAAACTTATTTCCGTGTTTGATCAGTTCCGGCTTATCTAACGTGATTTCTTCCCTGTCGGGAGTCACTACCCCATATCCTTTCTGGCGTACTGAATCTACTGCATGAAGCACTCTGACATATTCCTTTTTCATCTTAGCCATTTCTTTCAGTGTGCTCAAAAGCTGATACTCACTGGTTATTTTCTCCCCTACCAGGTCACTCAGCATCTCATAATAATAAGTATCATCCACTTCCAGCCATACTTTGATGCAGCCATCGGCCATGCTGACACTGTCCATCTTACATTTTTTGATATACTCGCTTTCCATCTCAACAGGACGGTTTACTACATCGCGGATGCAGCTGTACTGTTTCATCATATCTCTTACTTTAGATACGATATCCGCTTTCATGGGGTGATTTACCGGCAGCATCTCTACCCATTTGGGCATGTAAAATTCTATCATAGTAAGGGGAAATTCATACAATATCTTCTCAAGTATCTGATTGATATCCTCTTTTTTTAACTGCTCACAGTTTACGGGCATTACCGTTACATTATACTTATCGCTGATCTCCGCGGCCATTTTGACGGCTTCATCTCCATAGGGCCTTGTGGTATTTAAAAGTACGATAAAGGGCTTATTCATTTTTTTCAGCTCCTTTATCGTCCGTTCCTGTGCCGCTTCATAATTTTCTCTTGGTATTTCACCGAAACTGCCGTCGCAGGTCACAACAATGCCGATAGTGGAATGATCTGTTATGACTTTTCTGGTTCCCATTTCGGCTGCCATGGTAAAAGGGATCTCTTCTGTGGACCATGGCGTTTTCACCATACGTTCCTCATCATTCTCCATATGACCGCCGGCGCCATCCACCATATATCCTACACAGTCTATAAGCCTTACCCTGGCCTCCACGCCCTCTCCCATGGTGATAAGCGCCGCTTCCTTAGGAATAAATTTAGGCTCCGTAGTGGTAATAGTCTTACCTCCTGCACTTTGGGGCAGCTCATCAATAGCCCGTTCTTTTTCATAGCTGTCTTCCATATTAGGGAGAACCATGAGATCCATGAACCGTTTAATAAAAGTGGATTTACCGGTCCGTACCGGTCCCACTACTCCTATATAGATCTCTCCGCCGCATCTCATCTGTATATCTTTGTATAAGTCATACTCTTTTTTATTATTTATATCCATACAAATACCCCTTCCATACTTACTTAAATGTATGTAACCAGGTACTTGTTTATGACTTCATTTTTCCAGATCCCAAATAGATGTTATTCACAAATCATTATATGAAATACAGGCTTTCCCCATGTTCCTTCAGCCATTTTTTTAACTGCTTATAAAAAGGACAGATGCTTTCCACCAGTTCCCAGAACTCCCTGGAATGATCCATATGTCTTAAGTGGCAAAGCTCATGGATCACTACATAATCAAGCACCTGTTCCGGTGCCATGATAAGTCTCCAGTTAAAATTCAAATTCCCTTTTCCGCTGCAGCTTCCCCATCTGCTTTTCTGATCTTTGATATGGATATCCTCATAACGGACACCCAGCATTTCTGCATAATATGCTGCCTTTTTACTGATTATCGCCAAAGCTTCCTTTCTGTACCATTTTTCCAGGGTATTTTGCCTGTATTCATAATCCGCATCATAAGGAACATACATAAGCAACCTTTCCCTTACACAGGTAATCTTGGCTCTGCTTCTGTCTTCTCTGATCACTGACAGAAGCAGCTGATTTCCAAGTAATGGAAGTATATCACCGCTTTCCAGTTTCAGACGCTCTCTTTCTTTTTTCTCCCGTTCGCGCTTAAGCCGTATGGCTGTGGCCTCGATCCAGTCTTCTTTTGATCTGACAAAAGCATCAATATCACGGTTTCTCACAAAATATGGTGCTTTTACTATAAGATTGCCATCTCTGTCAAAAGAGATGGCAATTGATTTTCTTTTACTTTTAATTAATTGATATTCCATGATTATTTTATAATTACCTTACGGAAGTTCTTTTTGCCTCGTTTTACAATAACGCCTTCGCCCTCAAACATCTGCCGTTCAAAAGCCGCTTTTACGTCTGTGACCTTATTTTCTCCCAAAGTGACGCCGCCCTGCTCAATGGCACGTCTTCCTTCAGAACGGGATGCCACCAGTCCTGATTTACACAGTATACTGATCATATCAATGGTTCCGTCTGTGAAATCTTCTTCACGAAGCTCTGCCGTAGGCATGTCAGCCGCAGCGCCTACGGTAAACAGCGCTCTGGCACTTTCCTGTGCTTTCTTAGCCTCTTCCGGACCATGTACCAGATTCGTCAGCTCATATGCCAAAATTTCTTTTGCCTGATTGAGCTGGCTGCCTTCCCATTTATCCATCTCATCGATCTGCTCTAAGGGAAGGAATGTCAGCATGCGCAGACATTTAAGAACATCTGCATCAGATACGTTTCTCCAGTATTGATAAAAATCAAACGGTGAAGTCTTATTAGGATCCAGCCATACCGCGCCCTTTTGTGTTTTTCCCATCTTCTTGCCTTCTGAATTCAAAAGCAGGGTAATGGTCATCGCATAGGCGTCTTTGCCCAGCTTACGCCTGATCAGTTCCGTACCGCCAAGCATATTGCTCCACTGGTCATCGCCGCCGAACTGCATATTACAGCCATATTTCTGAAAAAGCTCATAAAAATCGTAGCTCTGCATGATCATATAGTTAAACTCCAGGAAACTTAAACCCTTTTCCATTCTCTGCTTATAGCATTCTGCCCGCAGCATATTGTTTACGGAAAAATGAGGCCCTACTTCTCTTAAAAATTCAATGTAATTCAGGTCCATCAGCCATTCTGCGTTATTGACCATAAGAGCCTTACCCTCGGAGAAGTCAATAAAGCGGCTCATCTGCTCTTTAAAGCAGTCGCAATTGTGCTGAATCGTTTCCGGCGTCATCATACTGCGCATATCGCTTCTTCCGGACGGATCTCCCACCATGCCTGTACCGCCGCCGATCAGGGCAATGGGTTTATTGCCTGCCATCTGCAGTCTCTTCATTAAACAGAGCGCCATGAAATGTCCTACATGCAGCGAATCTGCCGTAGGGTCAAATCCGATATAGAAAGTAGCCTTACCGTTGTTGATCAGCTCTTTAATTTCTTTTTCATCGGTTAATTGCGCAAGAAGTCCTCTTGCTTTTAATTCATCAAAAATTGTCATCTTAGTGTCCTCTTTTCAAATTTATTTATTACTGATCAGTTTGTTCATTGCTTTATTCAGACCGTCCACCGTAAGCTTATACATGGGAAACATTGCCTTTACTGCTGTTTCCGCTTCTCTCCAGGGCGCATGTCCGGGGGCCATCTTGGGATTCAGCCATACAATCTTTTTATAGTGCCTCTTCATAAGCTTTAACCATTCGTACCCGGATAAACCGCCGTTGGGCCCTCTGTAATTTCCTGTATCGGAATAAAGCTCTTCCGGCGCCATGGCTGCGTCTCCCACAATGATCACTTTGTAATCACTGTCCAGATTCCGGAACATCCATTCCGTATCGATCCACTCACCGTTTTCGCATTCCGGCGTCTTATAAAGCTTTGAATAAATGCAGTTATGAAAATAATAAACCTTAACATCCTTAAAGTGATTGGATTTATTGATGGACTGAAACAGATCATTCATCAGCGCGCTGTATGGGATCATGGTCCCGCCCGAATCCATAAGCAAAAGGAGCTTTACTGCATTTTTTCTGGGTTTGGTCATTACGATCTGAAGACAGCCGCCGTTATTGCAGGTCTTATCTATGGTTTCATCAATATCCAGTTCTGTTTTGGGAATATCCAGTTTGGTGGAAAACTGACGTAATTTCCGAAGGGCAAGCTGGAACTGTCTGTTCTCTAAGACTCTGTCATCACGGAAATCCCTGTATTTTCTGGCTCCGATCACCTGAAATGCGGTCTGATAGCCTGTGGTTCCTCCTACCCGGATCCCTCCTGCATTTCCTCCTGTATTACCAAAAGAGGTCTTACCCATGCTCCCGATCCAGAAACTGCCGCCATTATGTTCGCTGTCCTGATCCCGGAGCCGCTCTTTAAATTTAGCCTCCACTTCATCTTTATCAAGATCATGAAAAAGACCATCCTGTTCATTCATACGGTACTTATCTTTTTCATCTACCATATCAATAAGCTCTGATTTGTCCAGCCATCTCATCATATTCTTGGAAATCTCATTTTCAGACTGAATTCCCTTAAAGGCTTCTTCAAACGCCATATCAAATTTATCAAAATCGGTCTCGCTCTTCACAAGCACCATTCTCGCCAGGTAATAGAACTCTGTAAGGCTGCTTCCTGCAAGTCCTTTGTCCAGCGCCTCCTGCAGGGTAAGCCACTCGCTTAAGGTAACATTAAGTCCCTTTGCTTTACAGGTATAAAAGAAATTTACAAACATTCGTTACCTTTCCCTTTCTAGTTGATACGCTGCCTTAAACCTTCCAGATCCTCATCCTTTTTCACAATAACCCCCACAAAAGGAAGCTCACTTCTGATCTTATCTGCACTGATACCGCCGATCTGAAGCGCATTGATCCAGTCGATCAGTTCTGAAGTACTGGGCTTTTTCCGGATATCCTTAAGTGAACGGATCTGATAAAATACATCCATGGCGTTTTTCAGGAGATTTTCTTCCACATCAGGATAATGTGTCTTCACAATTTCTTCCATCAGCGCTTCATCAGGGAAATCAATATAATGGAAAATGCACCTTCTAAGGAAGGCATCGGGCAGTTCCTTTTCCGCATTGGAAGTAATGATCACAATGGGACGCTGTTTTGCTTTTACGGTTCTTTTGGTTTCATGAATATAAAATTCCATCTGATCCAGCTCCCAGAGAAGGTCGTTGGGAAATTCCAGATCCGCCTTGTCGATCTCATCGATAAGAAGAATGACCTGCTCTTCCTCTTCAAAGGCTTCCCCAAGCTTGCCCAGTTTAATATATCTTGCAATATCATCCACGCCCTCTTCACCAAACTGACCGTCATAAAGTCTTTGAATGGTATCATACATATAAAGGCCATCCTGCGCCTTCGTGGTAGATTTAATATTCCAGATGATCAGCTTTTTGCTAAGGGACCTGGCCACTGCCTGCGCCAGCATGGTCTTGCCCGTTCCCGGTTCCCCTTTGACCAAAAGAGGTTTCTGCAGTGCTATAGCTACGTTTACACTAGCCATAAGCTGCTGCGATGCTACATATTCCTGTGTTCCTCTAAACTGCTGTTCGTTCATGATTTTTTGCTCCTTCCTGTTTATATCGTAATATGGAATCGTTTGTGTTCTGTCTCATCATAAACGAATCCAAAAATAATATCAAAACCGGTACATCCGTTCTCCACACAGAGAACCTTTTTCACTGTGATCTGTCTGCCTGCAGGATAATAATCCCCATATCCCTGTCCTTCTGACAAACCAAGATCAGCTTCATTTACATAATAGTAATCTCCCGAAGACGCAGTATCATAAGAAAAGTAGGCACTGTATTCATCCCATGCGCCAAGTGTACTATTATCCAGATCCACGGTCAGCAGATAATAAGAACAATCTTCCTTTTCTTTTCCATTATAAGAATCTCCCAGATAGGTTATCTGCGCATGCTTGATCGTTGGCTCCACCAGATAAGCAACCTCATAATCTGTATATTCAGTTTCCAACATATACACGCCGACTGCTATCAGGCATACAAAACTGCACACCAGTGCCACCAAAACGGTTATGATCGTTTTTATTATCTGCTTCATAAATCAGACTGATCCCTTTCTGACAATTCCCTGTTGATCTCTTCATCCCAGGGAAGCACTTCCAGCTCTTTGAAGAAAACTTTTTCTATCACAGGCGCAGATTTATTGCGATCCCGCTTTTCTATATAAAGAGTAAGTTTCTCTGTTTCAGACGGAACAATAAAGAAATAAAAACCTGCACTGTTAATTCCGTTGCCTGCTCCAAAATCACTGAGCAATTGATTCCGTCTGATATAGCAGGTCCTGACATAGGAATAAGCAGCATCCTCGTTAAGCGCCTGCTTATAATATTTTTCCCCTGCATTTTCATAGCCGATATAAATATCCCTGCAGACATCGCTCTCAAATCTGTATTTATCGCTGTAAACCTCCAGATAGATCCCTATCAGCTTCTCCCCTTCCGGCAGTCCCGCGAAATTATCCTCAGTAACGATCGTATATGCATGATCTTCCAGAACTACTGTATTATTTTCATCAAACAAGAAAGTATCGGTTACTTCTTCCTCCCCCCATGAGACCCTGCCTGCCAGATTCAAAACCTGCTTTTTTACAATTTTTATACCGATAACAGCACCTGCAACACTGATAACTGCAAGTGCCATAAAGATCAGACATATGATCGTATGTATATGCTTCTTTTTAGGCAAAGTCTCTTTATCCGGTTCCGGATCATCATGGTGATGGCTTTCCACAAAAGGATTTTCTGTCAATATCGGCTGCTCTTCTTCACCTGTTTCTTCTTTTTTCCAGTCATTTGGCATGATTGGTCTATTCCAGAAATCATCATTTGTATTTTCCCAAAAACTATTGTCATCCCTGTTATCTGCCATGACTTTCTCCCGTTATGTTTACCATGGTATCTCTACACTATTCTGATAAAGATTTCTCAAATCGATGTTTTCCACTTTTCTATCGCGCAGCATCAGCTCCTTCACAGCCGCATCTGCACTTGCACCTTCAAATAATACCTTATTTACCTGCTCCACAATGGGCATACTGACATTATATTCTTTGGAAAGAGCATAGCCTGCTTTGGCAGAATAGACGCCCTCCACAACCATCTTCACTTCCTTCATAGCCTCTTCCATCGTAGCGCCTTTACCGATCAGAATACCGGCACGTCTGTTTCTGGAATGCATGGAAGCACAGGTAACGATCAGATCTCCGATCCCGGTAAGTCCGTAAAAAGTCTCTATTCTTCCACCCATGCTGATCCCAAGTCTTGCAATTTCCGCGATTCCTCTGGTAATGAGTGCCGCCTTGGTATTATCTCCATATCCTAATCCGTCTGCAATTCCGGCAGCCAGCGCCACAACATTTTTAAGTGCGGCCCCAAGCTCAATGCCAAGCACATCGGAGCTGATATAGACGCGGAATACTTCATTCATAAAAAGATTCTGAATGTATTCTGCAGTATCACGATTCTCTGCTCCCACTACAATTGTTGTGGGAATGCCTCTTCCTACCTCTTCTGCATGAGAGGGACCGGAAAGCACAGCAACATCCACATCGGGTATCTCTTCTTCAATGATCTGTGAAAGTGTCATCAAAGTAGCTTCTTCAATTCCTTTGGCCACATTGACGATCTTCTGATCCTTAGCTGCAAAAGGAGCTATAGCGGCGGCAGTACTCCTGGTATACGGAGAAGGAACTGCCAGCACCAGCAGATCTTTTCCTTTCACTGCCTGCTCCAGATCCGTTGTAAAAATCATATCCTCAGGAAGTTTAACGCCGGGAAGCTTATCTTTCTGTTCATGCTCTTTTTTCAGCATCTCAACTTCCTCTTCCATAATGGACCACATTGTCACATGATTACCGTTTTTATAAAGAAGCACTGAAAGCGCTGTGCCCCAGCTTCCTGCTCCTATGATTCCTATTTCCGCCATTTTCAAACCCCTTTCCGATACTTTTGTCAATCAGCGACATTTTTCTTTGTAAGATAAGTTTTACGTTCTTCTCCTTTCAGAAGACGCTTAATATTTTCACGATGTTTATAATACGCCATGATCGTGAGAAACGCAGTTATTACATACATTTCATTTAAAATTCCCTGACCGGTATGAAATAATCCCAGCTGCCCCGAAACCACCATCTGGATCATAATTCCCGCATACACAAGAAGTGATCCCAAAGATACATAGTGCGTCAAAAAGAAGGTTCCGAAAAACAAAATGACGCCTACCGGAATAAAGGTAGGATGAAAAGAAAGGACCAATCCTGCCGTTGCCGCAATTCCTTTTCCTCCCTTAAACTTCAGGTAAAAGGGAAAATTGTGTCCCAATATGGCTCCTGCAGCCGCATAAAGCTTCATCAGATACAACTCCTCAGGATGGTTCTTGCCGAACAATGCAGCGCAGACCACTATTGCCAGGATGGTCTTAATAATGTCGCCTGCCAGTACAATAAGCCCTGCTTTCGTCCCCAGCACACGTAAGGTATTGGTAGTTCCGGCATTACCGCTTCCGTGTTCCCTGATGTCAATCCCGTGCATCTTCCCGTAAATGAAAGCTGTTTGAAATAAACCAAATACATAACCGATTACAATGCAATAGATACGTTCCACTTTATTTGCTTTCCTTTCTTTCCCTTATGATAAATTTAAGCGGCGTGCCTTTGAATCCAAAAGCTTCCCGAATCTTATTTTCAATATATCTGGTATATGAGAAATGCATAAGTTTTTTATCATTCACAAATATAACAAAGGTAGGCGGCTTTACTGACGCCTGCGTGATATAAAAGAGCTTCAGCCGTTTTCCCTTGTCTGAAGGAGGCTGCTGGAGCGCGACGGCTTCAGACATAATTTCATTCAATACACCGGTAGCCACTCTCATAGCATGGTTTTCAGCCACCATATCGATCAAGTCATAAAGTTTATTGATCCTCTGGCCTGTCACCGCAGAAATAAATGTGATTTCCGCATATGGCATATACGAAAGAACTTCCCGGATCTTTGATGTAAATTTATTGACAGTTTTATCGTCCTTTTCAATGGCATCCCATTTATTTACGGCAATGATAACAGCTTTTCCCCGTTCATGCGCAATTCCCGCGATCTTGGCATCCTGCTCGGTCACCCCTTCTGTGGCGTCAATCATAAGTACCACAATATCCGCTCGTTCCACTGCACTGACAGTACGCACGATCATATAGCGTTCCAGGTCCTCTTTGATCTTATTCTTACGCCGCAGGCCTGCCGTGTCAATAAAGATATATTCTCTGCCGCTATGGGTAACAGGCGTATCTACAGCATCTCTGGTAGTTCCTGCTATGTCCGACACGATCAATCGGTTTTCACCGATCATCTTATTGATCAGAGAAGATTTTCCCACATTGGGTTTACCTACAATGGCCACACGGATCCTGTCATCCTCTTCCTCGGCGGTATCCTCCTCTCCAAAATGCCCGATTACTTCATCCAGCATATCTCCAAGACCCATCATATTGGAAGCTGAGATCGGATGGGGATCACCTATACCCAGATTATAGAACTCATAGACATCTGCCATATATTTATCCATATTGTCTACTTTATTCACCACCAGTATCACCGGCTTATGGGAACGCCGCAGCATATCTGCCACTTTGGAATCCGCATCCACAAGTCCCTGTCTTACATCCACCATAAACAGGATGACATCAGCTGTATTGATGGCAATTTCAGCCTGCTCACGCATCTGTGACAGGATCACATCATCGCTGTCCGGCTCGATACCTCCTGTATCGATCAGGGTAAACGATCTGTCAAGCCATGTAACATCTGCATAGATCCTGTCCCTGGTAATACCGGGAGTATCCTTGACAATTGAAATTTTTGCTCCTGCCAGCGCATTGAACAAAGTTGATTTACCTACATTGGGTCTCCCAACCACTGCTACAATGGGTTTTCCCTTACTTTTACTCATGTTGCCCTCCATTTATCTTAAGCTTTTCCAAGAACTGCATTTACAAAATCATATCCGCTTGATTTTACAATATCCAGCTTAACTTGTAAAGCATTTTCAAGCTCTGACACCGTTATATCGTCAAGGAAAACGTCTTCTCCACTGCGAAGTACATTCTGGGGCAAAAGCAGCCTTTCCCCCAGATGTCTGCCTTTTAACTGGGCAATAATGTCCTGTCCCGTTAACAGACCTGAGATCGTGATCATCTCTCCAAAGAAGTCATTTCGTATCTCATAGACATGAATGGACAACTCCGGAAGCTCCCTCATGATTTCTTCCGCCATATGTTTGATAAAGCGAAAAGCCAGTTTTCCTGTTGCCATAGAAATGTCCTTTTTCTCAATATGCACTCTGCCCTTTGCAATATCATCTCTGAGAATCGTTAAGGCATCCTGAAATTCATTCAGCAAAAGACGCACCATGCCTACACCGTTTTCAAGCTGCTGATAACCGTCATAGTTCTCTTCCCCAGGGAGTTCCTGTCCTGCAAGAATATACCATTCGTCACTGGCATGAATAAAATGAGTTCCATACTTTTCATAAATTTCTGTTTGAAAACCATGGATAACAGAAAGCACTTCAATCGCATCTTCTTTGGTAAAGGGTTCTAAAGGATACAGTCCTTCACGGAATTTGGATAGCCCTACGGGCACCACGGAAACACTTTCCAGATTCGGCAGGTATTTCATCAGTTCACGGATACTGAATTTAAGCTCTTCTTTATCATTCACTCCCTTACAAAGCACGATCTGACCGTTCATGGTAATACCTGCTTCATAAAGCCTGTCCACTTTTTTTAACGCTTCACCTGCAAAACGGTTATTCAGCATTTTGCACCGAAGATCGGGATTCATGGTCTGAAATGAGATATTAATAGGAGAAAGATGATATTTGATGATTCTGTCAAGATCATGATCTGACATATTGGTCAGCGTCACATAATTTCCCTGAAGAAAGGAAAGCCTTGAATCATCATCTTTAAAATATAATGTATCCCGCATGCCTTTCGGCATCTGGTCGATAAAGCAGAAAATGCACTTGTTATGACAGGATCTGTAATCATCCATAAGACCATTGTCAAATACGATTCCCAGATCTTCATCTTCGTTCTTATCTACTTCCAGTACCCACTGCTCACCGTCAGCCTTTTCTATAAGGATCTCAATATAGGTATCCTCCACATAAAACTGGTAATCAAAAATATCTTCTATGGGCGAATCATTTATTGTCAGCAGCCTATCCCCCGGCTCTATTTCCAGTTCTTCCGCTATACTGCCCGGTAAGACCTCCCTGATCAAATGACCTTTTTGCTTATTCATAATGTTTCCTTCGTTTCTCTTGTTTTCTTTCCAACATACTAATTGTATTATAATTTTCTTGACGTGTCACTAGCAGAATGGTATAAATTAAGTGAAGTTTTTACTAATGTCTAATTATATACTTGGAGGATAACATGCCTAATTTACATGAATTGGAAGCTGCCCTTCCGGTTGCTCCGCTCAAACTGATCGTACTTGATTCTGCAGCAGGGCTTGGAAATCAGGTCAATAAGTACCTGGTTGATTTCAGAAAAAACGTTAAAAACATTGCTAAAAATGATCCTGCTTTTGAAGGATATGTATCAGATAACTATATTGCAGATGCTGTCTGTTACCGTTTTGGTACAGGGGAAGGCAAAGGTGTTATTAACGAATCCGTCAGAGGTAAAGATCTTTTTATTCTTGTAGATGTTTGTAATCACAGTATTTCCTACACCATGAATGGATATACTAACTACAAATCACCTGACGATCATTATCAGGATCTGAAGAGAGTTATTTCGGCTGTCAACGGCAAGGCTCACCGGATCAATGTGATCATGCCCTTTTTGTATGAGGGCAGGCAGCATAAAAGGAACGGCCGTGAATCTTTAGACTGTGCCTATGCCATTGAAGAATTGAGCAGCATGGGAGTAAATAATTTTATTACTTTTGACGCACACGATCCCAGAGTGCAGAATGCAGAGCCCTTACGGGGTTTTGACAATATTACTCCTCCCGATCTGTTTGCACGTGCACTTCTCCGCAGTGAAAATAATCTGATCATTGACAAAGATCACCTGATCGTCATCAGCCCCGATGAAGGCGCCCTTGACAGAGCTGTATATTTTGCCAGCGTTCTTGGCGTGGACACCGGTATGTTCTATAAAAGACGGGACTACTCTAAAATAGTAAACGGTAAAAATCCCATTGTGGCTCATGAATTCCTTGGTGACAATATTGACGGCAAGGATGTTATCATCATGGATGACATGATCTCTTCCGGCGGAAGTATGATAGATACTGCCAAACAGCTGAAAGACATGAACGCCAATCGGGTTTATCTGTGTGCTACTTTCGGATTGTTTACGGATGGTCTTTCCAAATTTGATGAGGCTTACGAAAAATGTTATTTTGATAAGATCATCACCACTAACCTGACCTATCAGCTGCCGGAATTAAAATCAAGACCTTACTATGTGGAAGCCGATATGAGCAATATTTTAGCTTCTATTATCGACTTTATGAACCATGATTCTTCCATGTCCAATGTTTATACCTCAGCAGAAAAGATCCATGAACTTCTTGCTTCATATAACAGCAGAGAGATCTTTGCCATACCGGATGATCCGGCTTAAATATTTTACATACGAAAAAAAGCCTCCGGCCTAAACCGGAGGTTTTCTTTTCTTCTATTGTTTTATATCAGCTTTGCTCCAGCAGGGGAAATGTCAGAACAACTTTAAACAGATCTCCGTCCACAGCAATTTCAAATTTACCTTTCATAGCTTCCGTCAGGTTCTTCGCAATGGAAAGTCCAAGTCCGCTCCCTTCCGTAGTTCTGGATTCATCTCCTCTGATAAAACGTTCCGTCAGTTCATCGGAATTGACCTTGATCGGGCTTTCCGAAATATTTTTAACAGACAATTCCACCTGCCTTCTTTCCTCTTCTTTCACTTCGATATCAATATAGACTCTGGTCCCTGAAAGCGCATATTTAAAGATATTGTTAAAGAGATTTTCAATTACTCTCCAGATTCTTCTGGAATCCGCTTCAATATAAACTCCTCCATTCTTATTGGTTCGAAGAACGGGAATCAGGTTTCTTTGTTCAAATTTTTCTGAGAACTCTCCTATGGTCTGATTTAAAAGTTCCATCAGATTGATCCTGTCAAACTGAAGTATAATATTTCCCGAAGATATTTTGGAAGCTTCCACTAAATCGTCAGTCAGCTGTTTCAGTCTCTGGGATTTCGCATCAAGAACCTCAATATACTCTTTGATCTTTGGATCATTTACATTCTCACGTTTGATCAGATCCACATAATTGATAATGGATGTTAAAGGCGTCTTAATATCGTGTGATACATTGGTGATCAGGTCTGCTTTCAGCCGCTCATCTTTCATACTGGTAGCAACCGCATTCCTGATTCCTTCACCGATTCCGTTTACTTCTCTTGCCAGTACCAGATTATCACCGTGAAGTCCGTTCTCATTTATTTTGTGCTCTGTATCACCTGCATTGATCCGTTTGATCCCATTCAGGATACGCTGCCTGTCAAGCGCTGATCTGTAAAGAAATATTCCTATTGCCGCATCTATGATCAAAAGTAAAATGATCATGACAGTGATCACATCCGTATCGGGGCTGTTGGATACGCAGTATACAAGCACCAGCAGATTCAGTAAGATCAATGATCCGTAAGGTACAAGCACCCTCAGCAGCACCGATCCGTGATCGTACAGATACAGTCCGCCCTTTACTGCCCCGACACACAATCTCTTTAAAAGACTGTTTTTCCATACAGTCCCTGCCTTTATCCTCCTTACATAACTGTAATAGAAAAAGGAAAAGGCAAGACTTATGATAAGCGCTGCAGCTCCAGCAATTCCCGGCATCATACCGCTGTTTATGATCTCTTTGATCCCGATCAGATCGATCAGTATTTTTATGGCAGCGGTAATGGCTGCCACAGCCGCTGCAGTAAGAAGAATCATGACCTCCGTGGGGATTCTGTCCTCTCTGCTTAACCTTATAGCGTTTTTGTTCTCATCCTTTGTCCCTGCTCTTCCTTCCCTGACTGTCAGAACAACCAGCAGCAGAAGATATAACAACGCTCCCATTACCGCTACCGCCAGATACTGCCAGAAGTAAGGAGAATAACTGTTATATCCTGCCCTGGCCTGGGTAAAGGCATCCTGCGCTTCATAGGGACTCCTGATACCGATCAGAATCTGTGTATCTTCAGGATATGCATATTCAAAGCCGTTCAGAATATACTTTAAAGTAGATTCCTCTATCAGAGTATTGGTCTCATAATACATATTCTTAGCATCATAAATAATATATTTCTGACACTCTTCTTTTAACTGATCCTGTAATTTTGATAAATCTGTACTTGTGACATTTTCGCTGCCTAAGACCGTCGTATCTTTACCAATGGTCTTACGGATATAATAAACAACATTACTGTTACCTTCATCATAATGATCCTTATAAGAAAGGTATTCATTATAGTTGATCAAAAGGTCCGATGCTGCCTTATTAACATTACTGCAAAGTTCATAATATTCATCCCATGAAGAAACATGATCCTCTATGTTCTTACCATCCACGGTATGATACCTGTTATTCAGCACCGTTGCAGAAACATTATCCCTGATAGGATTCTCTTCATCACTGAGTATATTGCCGGATACATCAACTACGGTTGTAAGACTTTTCAGATCCGAATTTAAATAGCTGACAGTTCCTCCTTCTTTCATATTCACTTTGGTGACCGTCCTTTTTCGGCTGAGGAACTGATCCGCTTCATATCCCGTCATATAAACATCTTCATACTCAAAGCCGTTTTGTGCCCATTTGATCAGGTCTTCCAGATAATAGGTGGCTGTAATATATTCCGGCGATATACCGTCATACCGCGTTGCAAAAGCGGTAGCATCTATCTCTTTCTTCGGATCGAATTTCTCATTCGTTTCCAGCTGCGATCTGATAGCTCCATAACAGATAATGTCAGTTACACTGTTGCCCAGCAGCTTATTAAACAGTTCCGAATCCTCAAAGACTGTTCCTTTTTCCTCTGTCTTTATATGATAGGTCTCTTTACCTTTTCTTCCATCTATAATGACAAAAGAACCCAGCAGCACCATGGCTGCGCCTACCGCTGACAATACAAAGAGCCCATGCTGCAGAATATGTAGAAACCCTGTTGCTCCTTTACTGTATCCGTTTCTGCCCTTATTCTGTTTCAGATTTTTTTCTTCATCACTCATATGTTTTCCCCGGCTTTCCTATTGTTTCTCAATCTTATAGCCCACGCCCCATACTACCTTTAAATATCTGGGTTCCTTGGGATTGATCTCGATTTTTTCACGGATATGTCTGATATGAACTGCCACCGTGTTGTCGGCTCCGATTGCTTCTTCATTCCAGATATTTTCATAAATCTGATCAATGGAAAATACTCTTCCCTGATTTTTTACAAGCAGCAGCAATATGTTATATTCTATGGGGGTTAATTTAACGATTTCTCCATCCACCGTGACCTCCTTGGTTTCATCATTGATGCAAAGCCCGCCTGCCGTAAAAAGCGCATTATTCTCCACATTCAGATTTCCAAGCTGCGTATAACGCCTTAAGTTGGACTTCACTCTGGCTACCAGTTCAAGGGGATTAAAGGGCTTGGTAACATAATCGTCCGCTCCGATATTAAGTCCCAGGATCTTATCTGTATCCTCAGACTTGGCGGAAAGAAAGATGATCGGTATACTGCTGGATTCCCGAATCTTGATCGTGGCTCTGATCCCGTCAAGTTTGGGCATCATGATATCAATGATGAGCAGGTGGATATTCTGCTCCTTTAACATAGAAACGGCCTGCTCCCCGTCATACGCCTTATAGATCTGATAGCCTTCCTGGTTCAGATAGATCTCAATGGCATCCACTATTTCTTTGTCATCATCGCAAACAAGAATATTTATCATTTCATACCTCCCACAATAAATCTGCTGCTTTGCCTATAGTTAAACATATAATTTTTAAGTGTTTCTTAGGAAAAAGATTAAGATTTCCTTAATTCCATGAAAGCTCCCAGATTTCCTCTTTTTCCCTGACTTCCTCTGTGTGAGAACAAATAATCTTTATTACAGCAGGTACAGACATCCGTCACCTCCAGATTTTCAGGGAGAATACCTGCCCCACGCAAAATGATCTCATTGGCCCTCCATAGATCCAGCTGATACTTTCCCTCTGCGCTGCCTGGTTTTAATATTTCTCCAACATGATTTTTAAAAGTCTTCTCAAACTGCTCAGCCACATCGCTGCTTACTTCATAACAGTCCTGACAGATAGAAGGCCCGATCGCCGCTTTTACCTTTTCCGGCCTGGTTCCAAAAGCCTCTTTCATAGCTTTTAACGTTGCCTCCCCCATTTTATGGACAGTGCCTTTCCACCCTGAATGGCTGAGTCCGATTGCCTTATTTTCCATATCAACAAAAAACAACGGCACGCAGTCCGCATAAAAAGTAGCCAGAATCACGCCTGGTTCATTCGTTATAAGGCCGTCTATATCCGTATAATCTTTTTTTCTTGTAACGCCTTTTCCTCTGTCTTCCTTGGTAACAAGACGGATATTCGTCGTATGTGTCTGGTCTGAACATACGATACTGTCAGGTACCTCATCAAATACTTCTGCGATCCTTCTGTAATTTTCATCCACGGCCGCTTTATCATCACCTCTTGTGTAACTTACATTCATGGAAGCAAAAATCCCCTGACTGACGCCGCCTCTTCTGGTGGTAAAAAGATGATCTACCAGACCTGTTTCTGCTAAATGGGGAAAGGAGAGATATTCCACCTCTCCCTTTCTCTTCTGCATCAGAACCGTCTTTCCCGGTTTTCGTTTTAATTTCTCAAAATTATTTTTTTGCTCTGACATAACATTTCTCCTGATTTCTGCTGAATATCACACCATTTCTACCAGCTTATCCCGTTCTTTGCGGTCTGATAGAAAAAAGCATTTGGGTGCCATCTGATCTCATCGGAAAGCACTGCCACCACATCATATCTTACCTGCAAATGAGCATACTGTCTGTGTCCCATACGAAAATAATCGGAGGTTTTACAGATCTTACTCTGCTTTTGCACTCCGACCGCTTCCTCCGGCATACCTGCCCCGGTATTTTTCCTGTACTTTACCTCAACAAACACAAGGCAGTTTTCATGAATACCTATAATATCCACTTCTCCCTGCCTGCATCTGAAATTTCTTTCAAGAATCCTGAAACCCTGTTTTTCCAAAAACAGAGCCGCCTTCTCCTCATAGTTCTTTCCGATCTCTACATGATTCAAATAAATTATCCTTACCTGTTCTTATCCATTTTAGCTTTAATTTTATCCATGGCGTCTACAAAGATCAGTATTTCTGCCACTACTTCATAGAGTTCCGGAGGAATCATCTCACCGATTTCAAGTCTTGACAGTGTCTCCGCAAGAGAATCATCTCTGTGTACAGGAACTTCTGCTTCTTTTGCTTTTTCAATGATTCTTTCAGCCAGTGCTCCCCTGCCGGAAGCTATGACTTTAGGCGCATCTTCCTCCGGATTATAGGAAAGGGCTATGGCCTGCTTTGGCTTATTCTTTTTTTCCTTCATGGTAAACTATCCTTCCTATCTCCACTGTCTCACGCTCTGGCATCAAAAGAATATCCTGACAGAACAGAAATATTTTTATTCTGTTTCAATATTTCTTCCATCACATTATCGGAATCTTCTTCTCCCTTTTTTACAAACGAGGCATTCATGGAATATCCTCTTTTATTCAGCCGTTCATTCAAAATATCAATATGATCGGCGATCAGATCAAGAGCACTGTCATCCCTTAAATAAAACTTGGTTGAAACATTGCTGTCCTTCATGGAAACATGGATATCTACACTTCCCAGATGCTCCATATCAAGATGAAGAAGAGCGCTGACCTCTCCATCCTTTTTAGCCAGATTTTTCTTATTGGTATAAACATATAGCTCCCCGTTGGCTTCACGTCCCTGAAGTTTTAAAGGGATCTGGATATAGGTAAACATCTGATTTAACTGGTTCATAAAGTCTATATTTCCGGACAGATTGGAAACTGCCTTGCCAAGAGGCGTATCGGTTTTAGTCATCTGCTCCAGCGCCTGATTGAAACGGTTCATCTGGTGATTTAACCGCTCATACAAATTTTCCATTTTGTTATTTTGGGCCACATCTTCCGGTGCGACCAGCCATTGCTCCATCATTTCATTTTTAACCAGCTTGTTTAGTTCTTTGCCGCCGATCAGATGCGTAATACTTTCTCTCTGTGCCCTTGTCAGATCATCTTTTAGGAGCAATTCATTCAGCCTGCCAAGAAGTTCCTTTGAGGAAAGTTCTCCTGATGCAAAAGCTTTTACAAATTCTTCCGGCATTCCGGCCCGTAAAAGTCCATCGGTAAGCGACGTCATTTCCTTTTCGGAAAGGGGCATTTCTCTCTGGGAAACAGTTTCAGCCGTTTCCTTCCCTATTTCCTGTTCCAATTCCCTGGCAGCCTGTGCTGTCTCATCTGTCATCTTTTCCGTGTTTTCAGGCTCTGCCTCAGTCAGCAAAGAAAGCACTTCCCGAAATAATGCAATACTTTCCTCTCCGTCCCCTGCAGCGATCATTTCTTCCAAAGTCCCGGTAAGTGTATCAGCTATCTCAAGAAGCCCTTCCGTAATCTGATGATCATAATTCTTATATGCTTCCATTTGAAAAACTGTATTTTCCGTAACGGGCATACCCAGTCTTACAAGCTGTACCACCGTTTCCAGATCAGCCGTGGGATTTGTGTTTATGGCGCGCATCATTCGAAAAAGGGACTCTCTGTCAATCCCCATCCCTTCCTGCATCATGGTACGGACCATTTGAACTGAAGTTTCATTTTCCGGTATTCCTGCCATCTGTAATGCCCTGGAAATATTAGGGTCATTTCCGGTATTGGCAAAAAGAGGGCTTAGCACTATCTTGGAACCACCCATATTTTTAATGGTAAAGGACATCTGCTGACCCACATCTATAGGCACATTACTGTCAAGCCTTGCTCTCAGCATCTGGTTCTTGCCGATTGCGATCAAAATATCATTTCCGTTTCTTTCTACGACCTCTCCGGTAACTGACTGCCCCGGTGATTTCGAGGCAATCTCCTCCATTCCGTTTTTCAGATTCTGCTCCACGACCGAAGATGAATCTTTTCCGCTGCCTTCTACAGGCGCTTGATTTGACGGTGCAAACAATGAGGAAAGTCTCATAAAACCTCCATAAACTTCCATCTGACTTAAAGCAGATTCTTAATAAAGCTTTTTCTGTGAATCGGTGTAGGACCATATTTTTTCAGCGCTTCTATATGACTTACCGCGCCATATCCTTTATTGGATGCAAAGCCATATTCCGGGAAAATACTGTCATACTGAACCATCAGTCTGTCCCTTGTTACCTTGGCAATAATACTGGCTGCCGCAATAGATACACTCTTGGCATCCCCTTTGATAATAGGAACCTGCTTGATAGAGATCTGCGGTATGGTAACGGCGTCATTCAATAAGATATCCGGTGCCGGATCCAGCCTGGATATGGCCTGCCTCATGGCTTCATAGGTGGCCTGCAGAATATTGATCTCATCAATTCTTTCCGGTGATACAAATCCAAGTCCCGTAGCGACCGCCTTTTCCATGATCACCTCATAAAGCTCTTCTCTCTTTTTTTCGGACAGCTGCTTGGAATCATTTAGATATAAAATGTCACAATCTTTCGGTAAAATAACTGCTCCTGCAACTACCGGGCCGGCAAGGGGCCCCCTTCCCACTTCATCAATGCCGCAGATATAAGAATAGGAAGCATACTCCTTTTCATAAACTTTCATTTTCTCCGTTCTGTCCAGTTCCTTTTCATATGCTTCCATTTTTTTCCTGGCCTTTTGAACCAGACTTATAACTCCGGATCTTTCATCCTGTTCATATGTATTTACAAATTCAGGCAGCTCCTTTATTCCGGCTGCCTGAAAAAGTTCCCTGATCTCTCCGATGCTCTGACTCATATCCTCATCCTTTGCTACTGATGCTCAACGATCCCCAGCTTATTCAGGGGCCATATCCGCATCCATGCTTTTCCTATAAATTCATTTCTGTAAATATTGCCTACTACCGGATCCCTGCTGTCTGAACTGTTATTCCTGTTATCTCCCATTACAAAATACTCATTGGGTCCCAGTGTAATGGGTTCATAAGCACGGCCCGAATCCAGAATAGTTTCTTTTCCGTAATTTTCTTCAAGAATCTCTCCGTCTATGTAAATATTCCCCTCTTCATCTATATAGACTGTTTCTCCCGGAAGTCCGATGATCCGTTTGATGTAATAAGTCTTTTCCTTATAGCGGAAAGGAAATACGATAATATCAAATCTCTCCGGTTCTGAAAAACGATAGGATATTTTATCCACTATCAGATTATCTCCATCGCTTAAGGTCGGCTCCATGGAACTGCCGCTCACCTTGGTCCTTTGCCCCACATAGGCCACTATCAAAAAGGTCAGAACCAATACAATTAATAAATATATGCTGGTACTCAGCACTTCTTTCAATACTTTATTCACTGCCACTCCTCCGGATGTTCCAATGTAATTCTGCCAAGCCTGCCGCTTCTGAAGTCTTCTGTCACGATTCCGGAAGCCCTGTCTGTATCAGGCTCTGCCCCTTTCAGAAAACATCCCCTGCTGACACAGATACTTTTCAGTATATCATAATCATCCGCTGTTTCTTCAATATCGTATCTTTTTCCGATAAAACCCGGATATTCTTCCTTCAAATAATGAATAATAGCCATCGCCAGCTCATCAGCATGAAGGATCTCATCATTGATAGAACCTATCATGGCAAGTCTCTCTCCTACTGCCTGATTTTCAAAACGAGGCCACAGTATCCCCGGCGTGTCGAGAAGCTCCAGATTCTGATTAAGACGGATCCATTGCTTGCCCTTGGTTACGCCCGGTTTATTTCCTGTTTTGGTACAGGCTTTTCCTGCAAAGGAATTAATAAAAGTTGACTTGCCAACATTGGGGATACCAACTACCATAGCCCGCACAGGACGGTTTTTAATTCCTCTTTTTCTGTCTCTTTCTATCTTTTCACTGCATGCTTCCTGCACCAGCCCCTGAATTGCCTTGATCCCGTTTCCGGTCTTAGAATTGATCTCAAGTACATAAAATCCTTTTCCCTTAAAATACTCTGCCCATGCTTTATTGTATTTCCCGTCAGCCAGATCCACCTTATTTAAAAGAATTATCCTGGATTTGTTTTTAGACATCTCATCAATATCAGGATTGCGGCTGCTCATGGGAATACGTGCATCTACCAGTTCGATCACCAGATCGATCAGCTTAATATTTTCCTGCATCATCCGCTTGGCTTTCATCATATGCCCCGGATACCATTGATAATTCATATATTACCCGCCTGTTCTTCTAATTAATAAATCCCATTCCCTCTTCTTCACAGGATAAACGAAACCACGCTTTACCTGCTATGGTATCTTCCTTCACTGCTCCGATATTACCGGAACGGCTGTCTTCACTGTTATTTCTGTTATCACCGAGCACAAAAAACTCATCGCTTCCAAGAATGATCTCATTTTCCGCTATACCGGGATCTGCAATCTTGTCATAGCTTTCATCTTCTTCAAGCAGTTCTCCGTTGATATACACATACCCACCGATGATCTGAACGCGCTCACCTGGAAGTCCTACTACCCGCTTCAGATAATAATGAGAATTTTTATTGCCGTTGGGAAGAAATGCAACAATGTCTCCGCGTCCCGGAGACAGCAGTCTGTAAGTAAATCTGTCTATCAGAACTTCCTGCCCATTATATAAAACGGGCTCCATGGAAATCCCCACAAAACTTACTTTCATTCCTATTGAAAACACAATGACAAAGGCGATCAGAATAGCTACAAGTGCAAAGAAGATGGTAATAAAGATTTCCCGCACCATGGCCTTGCTTATTTTCTTTTCTTTTTCATAGAAAGTTAATCCCTTTTTCCTTGCCATATTATACCATCCAATTCATCCAGCAAAAACTCATGTTAATTTTATCACAAAATGCATAAAAACAAAAGGACAATTGCAAAAGCAGCTGTCCTTTTGTAATGCTCCTAATTATTTAACAAGTTCTTTAACCTTAGCCTTCTTACCTACACGTCCTCTTAAGTAGTTAAGTTTAGCTCTTCTTACCTTACCTCTGCGGACTACTTCGATCTTCTCAACGTTAGGAGAATGTACCGGCCATGTCTTCTCAACGCCAACGCCGTTAGAAGTCTTTCTTACCGTGAAAGTTTCTCTTGCACCGGTACCCTGTCTCTTTAAAACAGTTCCCTCAAAGATCTGGATTCTTTCATGGTTTCCTTCTCTGATCTTACCGTATACCTTAACGGTATCGCCTACATTAAATGCTGCAACTTCAGCCTTTAACTGTGCATCTTCAATGCTCTTAATAATATCGTTCATATCTGCCTCCTTGAATCAACTGGATGTTCTTAATACAAAAGTAACAGAGGACCATCTCATTTTCACAACGTTAATAATTTACCATATCTTCCGATAAAATGCAAGTAAAATTTTTACTCTTTATAGGTTGTTGACCTGCCCCATAAACAAAATGATCCCCGTTTCCGTATCCTGTATCATAAATAAAAAGGGCTGGTCTACAATAAAATGGATAATTTCTATTTCCGGCTCCTCCTCAGCCGTTGATGCTGACGAGTCCGCCACCGCCGCTGCCCTGCTTCCAAGCTCATCCACCTCAATTTTGGCCTTATGCGCTACATCTGTTACATAGATTTCCCCAAATCCCGGGAAATCTGCCAGTCTCTCGTTAAAGGCATTTTCCATTCCCATTTCCTGTAACAGACTGCTCATCTGAGGAACACGATACTCCATACTAAACTTAGGAAGCCTGATTGTCGTAATCCATTTCTTTTCTCCTGTTAAGAGATTATCCAAGAAGCTGTTCTTTTGCTCCGTGCTCATTGCCCCAAATATGCCTGCGGCTGTCTGCTCAAAATCCTTCGTCTGATCTTCCTCATTTCCTACGGGAATCAGGATATTCATGACCCTGCTTCCGTTTCCATAAGGCAGGCTGATTGCCCGAAGCCCGTCAGAGACATAGTAATGCATCCAGCAATCAGACAGAAACATCACATCAACCTCATTTTCCTCTTCGGTTCCATAAAATATCCACTGTTTTGCACCAGCATGAAAAGGCCATTTCCATTCCCCATAAAAATAAACTGCATTCATTAATGCCAATACAGTATCGGCATCAGGCTCTTGACCATAGCTTTCAATCATTCCGTCCGTATTTTCCGAAACCCACTGATCCAGCTGTTTCTTTACCTCTGCGGAATCCTTTGCAAAATCCGCCTGATACATGGATGCACGATAATAATTCTCCACAAGGGGAAGGTAATTTTCGTATAATTCCTCCGACAATTCAAACCTTTGATCAATCCAGATAGAATTAGCACTGGTTAGCAAGGCCTTCTTACTCTGCCCCATCTCCATAAATAGCTCCATCTGCATATTCCAGTCCATAAGGTTTGATATCCCCAGCAGCTACTCCATCTGACTTTTGGTTTCTCCCTGCGCCGCATTATCAAGAACGCTAAGCGCCACACAGATACTATACGGGGAAAAGAAATAATTTTCTCCGCTTTCTGCAAGATGTGCTGACATGTTGTATGCAAAATTATTGATCCCCTGCGTTAATGTCTGGTCAAAAGAGCTTGCTCCCGGATAATCCAAGAGCCTTACGTCTGCTTTACTTTGAATCCTTATGGTCTCCTCTTTTCCCTCCTGTTGTCCGCATGCCGTCAAAATAAATGTAGTAAGAACCAAAGCCATTATTCTTTTAAAACTATGTTTCCTAAGTATCTTCCTCACTTGCGCTTCCTTCTCCCACACCCCCGTTTGGGTTCACTGCCGTCTGTTTCTTAAGCTGCTTAAGCAGCTTCTTCCTCCGGCGTTCTTCTCTCTTTTCCTTTCTGACAAAATATTCCTGATTTTCTCCTGCCCACTTTTCATATAATTCTGGGCGGAGCTGTCTGGTTCTTTCTAACGACTGCTCCAACCGCCATTCTTCTATCTTTTTATGGTCACCGGAAAGTAAAACTTCCGGCACTTTTTTCCCCTGCCAGACTTCCGGCCTGGAATATTGGGGATATTCCAGAAGGTTATTGCTGAAACTTTCATTCTCTCCGGAATCCTGATTACCCAAAACACCCGGCACCATACGGGCAATGGCATCGATCATCACCATGGCAGGCAGTTCTCCGCCTGTCAGAACATAGTCGCCGATGGAAACAAAGTCCGTTACTATTTCCTCAAGTACTCTTTCATCGATTCCTTCATAATGACCGCAAAGAAAGATCAGATCTTCTTCCTTTGCAAATTCCTTTGCCATTCCCTGGTCGAAAGTCTTTCCCTGGGGCGTCAGATAAATAACCCGTGTCTTTCCGCTGCTTTTTTTCGGAATGGAATCCTCCACCGCAAGATATGCATCATAAACAGGCTGGGCCTGCATCAGCATCCCTGCACCGCCGCCGTATGGATAATCATCCACCTTTTTATGCTTATTGATGGTATAATCCCTGATATTTACTGCTTCCAGCGTGATCCTTCCCGCTTCCATGGATCTGCCTAATATGCTGGTATTGAGGCCCTGCATGATCATATCCGGGAATAAAGTAAGTACATGAAAATTCATTCTGTTTCTCCTGTACACAAAACTAAGTCAGAAGTCCGTCAAGCAAATGGACCTTCATTATGCCGCCTTCCAGGTCTACTGACAAAATGCAGTCTTTGATCGCCGGTATCAGAACTTCTTTCTCCTCTTTACTTAAAACCACATATACGTCATTGGCGCCGGTCTCTATCACATCTTTTAAAGTACCCTGAAAAGAGCCGTCTTCATTTACTACCTGCATGCCGATCAGATCTGCAATAAAATATTCATCTTTTTTTAATTTGACCGCATTATCCCTTGTTACAAAAAGGCTTTTCCCTTTATATTTCTCAATATCATTGATATTGTCATAACCTTCAAATTTCAATATAGCAAATTGCTTAAAAAACTTGACTCCTTCAATCTTAAGCTTTTGTTTTTCTCTTCCTGTATCAAGTATAACTTCTTTTAACTTTTTGAATCGATTCACATCGTCTGTGGTAGGAAAAACTTTTACTTCTCCTTTTACTCCATGAGTAGAAGAAATGATTCCCACCTGCAATAACTGTTCCATACCATGACCTCGTATAATTTTTAAAAGGATGTTCCTTTGGGAACATCCTTTAATGGTTAGACGATTTCTACGTCAACTTTCTTGTTTTCCTTAGATGATGCTGCCTTCACTACAGAACGGATCGCCTTGGCAATCCTGCCCTGTTTTCCGATTACTTTACCCATATCGGAGGGCGCAACATGAAGTTCAATGGTAATATGCTTACCTTCTTCCTTCTGGGTCACCGTAACCTCATCCGGGTTTTCAACAAGTGCTTTTGCTATTACTTCAACTAATTCCTTCATAGTCCACCTCCAAAAGGATTGTCAACAGATTCCTACTTTTCAATGCCTGCCTGCTTGAAAATTCTGCTAACAACTTCTGTAGGCTGAGCGCCGTTTGCTAACCACTTCTTAGCCAGCTCCTCATTTACTTTGAATGTGCTGGGATCTGTGTTGGGATCATAAGTTCCGATTTCCTCAATGAATCTGCCGTCTCTGGGAGATCTTGAATCTGCAACTACGATTCTATAGAAAGGAGCTTTCTTCTGACCCATTCTTCTTAATCTGATTTTTACTGCCATCTTTTTCACCTCCGAAAAATTAAATAATAGTATATTTGAATTGAAATTCAAAACGAGTTAAAAAACTTTAAAAGGGAAACCGCATACCGCCGAAGCCTCTGCCCCGCTTACCGCCCATCATTCCCGACATCTGTTTCATCATTTTCTGGGACTGCTCAAACTGTTTAATAAAACGGTTAACAACGGCAATATCCACTCCTGCGCCCTTTGCGATCCTGTGCTTTCTGCTGGGATTCAGGAGCTTGGGATTTTTACGTTCGGCAGGCGTCATACTGAGAACAATCGCTTCAGTCCTTGCAAGCTGCTTTTCATCTACCATGGATTCCATATCCGAAAGCTGTCTGCCCATTCCCGGCATCATGCCAAGAATACTGCTAAGCCCTCCCATATTGCGCATCTGCTTCATGCTTTCCAAGTAATCTTCAAAATCGAACTTACCCTTTTTCATACGGGCAGCCATTTCTTTTTCTTTGTTTTCATCTATGGAGATATTTTCCTGTGCCTTTTCGATCAGAGAAAGCACATCTCCCATTCCAAGAATCCTGCCGGCCATTCTGTCAGGATAAAACTGCTCTAAATCCGACAGCTTTTCACCCATACCTACATATAAAATAGGCTTTCCGGTAACAGCCTTAACAGAAAGAGCCGCACCGCCTCTGGTATCACCATCCATCTTGGATAAGATAACGCCGTCGATGCCTATCTTTTCATTAAATTCCCTGGCTACCGTAACTGCATCCTGTCCGGTCATGGCATCTACAACAAGCAATGTCTGATGAACTTCTACATTTTCTTTAATCTCCTGAAGCTCAGCCATCATTTCTTCATCAATGTGAAGCCGTCCGGCAGTATCTAAGATCACCACATTATGTCCGTTCTTTTTTGCATGTTCGATAGATGCTTTTGCTATATTTACAGGCTTTTGATTTTCCCCCATGGAAAAAACATCCACCTTCTGTTTTTCACCGTTGATCTGCAGCTGCTTTATTGCAGCAGGTCTGTATATATCACAGGCAACCAAGAGAGGCTTTTTACCTTTTAACTTCAGCTTACCGGCTATTTTAGCAGTTGTGGTGGTCTTACCTGCACCCTGAAGACCGCACATCAGAATAACAGTAATGGCTTTGCCCGGCTGCATCTGAATCTCTACGGTTTCAGAACCCATCAGGGAGATCATTTCTTCATTTACGATCTTAATGACCATCTGTCCCGGATTCAGACCGTTCATCACATCCGTTCCAATGGCTCTCTCCTCCACTGATTTCACAAACTGTTTTACTACTTTAAAGTTAACATCAGCTTCCAGTAACGCCAGCTTAACTTCTTTAAGCGCTGTTTTAACATCTTCCTCTGTAAGACGTCCCTTACTGCGGAGATTTTTAAACACATTCTGAAGTTTGTCTGTTAAGCTTTCAAATGCCATTATTAAAGCTCCTCTAAAATTCCATCTGATATCTGTCTGATCTCTCCGATCAGCTCCTGCCTCGACAGTTCTTCATTCTTCATCAGTTCATCGATCTTACTTATCTTGTTCCTGATAATCATAAACTTCTGTATCAGATGAAGCTTTTCTTCATATTCCTGCAAAGTATTATCACAGCGCCTGATCAAATCGTGAACGCCCTGTCTGCTGATCCCATATTCCTTTGCTATTTCTCCAAGGGATAGATCCTCAAAAACAGCATCTTTATAAATCTGTTTCTGGTGGTCTGTCAGTAATTCTCCATAAAAATCATACAAAAGACCCTGTTCAACGATTCTTTCCATTGCTATCACCTTTGGTAGAATACAATAAAAACCAAAGCGTGTCAAGTATTTTTTCTTGACACGCTCGTTTTTATTAATTATCATCGGAAGGAAGCCTGTTTAACAATTTCTTGTAGGCACGGCTGAAAGTCGAATAATCCTTAAATCCACATTCCATGCAGGCTGTCGATGCCGACATTCCGGAAAGGATCCTGTTTCTTGCAGCCAATATCCTTTTTTCCAGAATATACTGATGCATGGAATATCCTGTTTCCTCTTTGAATTTTCTCATCATATGATATTTACTTAAGTAAAATCTGGCAGAAAGATTTTCAATGGACAGATCATCGCTTAAATGGTCATTAATATAATGGATCATTTCCACTATTTTTTTATCATAACGAGCGGTCTTGTGAAACACTTCCCTGCTCTGAAGGCAACATCTGTTCAGCTCTATTATCAGCTTAAGAAACAAAATACGGCTGTACATTTCCTTGGCATAAGCCTTTTCCCTGACTGACCGATCCAGAAGCTTTACCGTTTCAAATAAAAGACCGCTGTCAGAAGGTGACAGCCGGATCACACTGCTGTCTTCTTTTAATGCCATCTGAAAGCATAAAGCCAGATCACTTTCTCTCTCGGAATGTTCCTTCAGGAACTCTTCCGAAATATAGAATACATACCTTTCATAGTTTTCCTCTGTTCCGATAAAAGGCTTATGTATCTGACCTCTTCCGACCAGAAGAATATCATAAGGTTCCAGTTTATAGGCCTTTCCTTCAACGTGGTATTCCACATTTCCTGAAATGAACCAGATCAGTTTATGAAAGTCATGATAATGATACTCATACTCTTTCGGCCTGTTATCTTTTAAATGAAACAGACGAAACTTCTCAAGCAGATAGCCACTTTTGACGGAATCACGGTGTTCCTCCATACATATCTCCCATTAATCTTCTCTGCCCAGGTTCTTCATACAGATATTCATATCCACATCTGTTTTAATTCCATTTACAGATCCCTTGGAACTATACTGCCAGACGCTGAATTCATAAGGAAAATAAACCGGCGTACTGTAATAGGCAAACCATTTTTCATACTCTTCTAACTGTTCCATATCCAGCATGATCAAAAAGGACTTGAGATTGCCATATATCATAGGCGTATATCCTGCATTTTTAATCGTCTCGCAGAAAGCAATTGCTATTTTGGTATTTTCTTCTTTTGTAAGGTCAGCCGTTCTGGCGTCTGATGAAGTGACCTCCTCAAAATCCAGCACCACCGGATAAGTGATGTCATAGGGTTCTATCAGATCCAGCACAAATTCAGCCTCTTCCACTGCCTCATCTTCCGTAATGGCCTGGGTAAAAAAATAAACCCCGGCTTGTATGTCATTTTCAAGTGCTTCCTCTACATTAGCCTTAAATCTTTCATCCTCTACGAGTTTGCCTTCCGTGCTGCCCCTGATACCTGCTCGGATAAATGCATACTCCACGCCGTCTGATGCTGCCTTTTGCCAGTCGATCGATCCTTGATACCTGGAAACATCAATCCCCTTTTTGGAAAGAACCACATCAGTATCATCTACATACTCAACCTGTCCGTTTTCCAGTTGTTTAAAATTGTCAATGACATAGGAATTCTTTTTAAGCTTGTCCGATATAGGGAAAAAATGATATTCACTATCTGCATAGACCACTACGTCCTCAGGGAAAAAATCCCGAAGCATGGCCGTTGCCGTACCGCCTCCGCTCATTTTCACCTTCAATTCATTCAAAAGCTCTGTCCTTTGTTCTTCCCTGGCTTCTGTTCTTGCTTCCTCCACATAAGAATTCAGATCGGCCTGGGTATATATATAACTTTCCGACTGTTCTTCGAATGCCTGCAGCTGTGCCATGACCTCCGCACTTTTATTTTTTAATGAATAGTTACTTAATAGAAGTATGATACAGCCTGTCAGTGAGCACAGCGTGATCAGACAGAAAATAATATTTGTGACAAGACTGATACGCTGCTTTCTCTTCTTTCTTTTTATTCTGATATTATCCATATGGATCCTTTCTTCTGTATTATCTTTTTACTCATTATATAACAGGAATGGTCTCTTTGGAAGAGCCTGTTATATTATCTCGCCAAAATAGCTCTTATAACCTTCTCCATAAATTTCCGAAGCACTTGAAATGATCATAAAAGCAGATGTATCTTCTTCCTTCACGATCTCCTCCACTTTATATGCAAGTTGTTTTTTTACTACACACATAATGACTTTCTTTTCTTTGTTCTGATAAGCGCCGCTTCCTTCAAGATGTGTCACTCCGATATTTACTTCATTTAATATCCGAGTGGTAATTACTTCCGATCTGTCACTGATAATATAAACAAGCTTTGCACCATCCCTTCCATACAGTACCATATCAAGTACTACGGAAGTGGTCATAACAGAAACAATACTATATAGGACTGAATCGAAATTCCCAAATACCAGACCTGAAGTACCAATGATCACCGCATCGATCATCAGCATCAGCGAACCTGTTTTCATATGTGGGAAACGCTGCCTTAAACATTTCACGATAATATCTGTCCCGCCTGTAGTAGCACTGTTTCTAAGCACCAGCCCCATTCCTACACCGATCAGTACTCCTCCGAACACTGCGCCCAGGATGGGTTCCTGCGTAACCGGCCGCATAGCCCCGATCAGATTAGTGGAACCTGAGACTATAAGTATCGCATACAAAGTAGATATAGTAAATTTCCACCCGAATTTCCATATACCAAGAATAATGACCGGTATATTTAAAATAAGATAAATAGTACCTGTTTCAAGGGGGATCAGTCTGTTTATAATGACCGACAGGCCGGTAAATCCTCCGGGTGCCAGATTATTGGGATCTACAAACAAACTGATACCTACACCGTACAGAGTACATGCCAAAGCTATCACCAAATACTTTTTTATACTGAACTGCATTTTATCTTTCATTTTCATTTCATATCCTCTTTCACTTTTCAGCGCTTATCATCAACATCCGCAAAGACTGCAAAAGCCCGCACACAATATAGTATGCAGACTTTTTCCGTAAATATTTGCCTTTAAATATTGGTCCGAACCACCTTAGGCTGATACTTATTCTCTTCCAGTGCCTTGATGATCTGATCTTTATGCTCTGTACCAAAGGCTTCCATGGTGATACGCAGTTCCACCGCTGCATTTCTGTTAATGGAAACAAACTGATTGTGCTCCAGTTTAATCACATTGCCGTTCTGTTTTGCGATAATGTCGGAAACTCTGGAAAGTTCACCCGGCTTGTCCGGAAGCAGCACAGATACGGTGAAAATTCTGTCCCGAAGGATCAATCCCTGCTGAACTACAGAAGACATGGTGATCACATCCATATTTCCGCCGCTTAAAATAGGTACGATCTTCTTATTTTTCACATCCAAATGCTTTAAAGCCGCTACCGTCAAAAGTCCTGAGTTTTCTACCACCATTTTATGGTTTTCCACCATATCAAGAAAAGCCCCTACCAGTTCCTCATCCTCAACCGTAATAATCTCGTCCAGATTCTTGCTGACATAAGGGAAAATCTTGCTTCCCGGTGTTTTTACTGCGGTACCGTCTGCAATCGTACTTACATGAGGCAGCGTCACTACCTTGCCTTCCTTGATCGATGCCTGAAGGCAGCTGGCTCCGGCAGGTTCTACTCCGATCACTTTGATCTTGGGATTCAAAAGCTTAGCCAAAGTGGAAACTCCAGTCGCCAGACCTCCTCCTCCTACAGGAACCAGGATATAATCTACCAGAGGAAGTTCCTTAAATATTTCCATGGCGATGGTTCCCTGACCTGTTGCAACTGCCAGATCGTCAAAAGGATGGATAAAAGTATAGCCATTCTTTTCTGCCAATTCATAAGCATGTTCACATGCTTCATCATATACATCTCCATAAAGCACAACTTCCGCTCCATAGCTCTTTGTCCTGTTTACTTTTATGAGCGGTGTTGTAGTAGGCATAACAATAACTGCTTTTACCCCATAACATTTTGCTGCGTAGGCAACGCCCTGGGCATGATTGCCTGCCGATGCAGTGATCAGTCCCTTACTTCTTTCCTCATCCGTTAGAGTACTCAGTTTATAATAAGCCCCTCTTAATTTATAAGCCCCCGTAAACTGCATATTTTCCGGTTTTAAATAGACTTTATTTCCTGTCTGTGCGCTGTAAAAATCACTGTAAACAAGCTTGGTTTCCTGGGTTACTTTTTTAACTACCTCAGCTGCTTCTTCAAATTTATCCAGCGTAAGCATTTTATTCTCCATCTTCATTCGTCTCCTCTTTTTCAAACAACGCATTTACAAACTGTTCAGAGTCAAATTTCTGCAGATCCTCAATGGTTTCACCCACACCGATATATTTTACCGGGATATTCAATTCTGACTGAATAGCAACTGCTATGCCGCCTTTGGCGGTACCGTCCATCTTCGTAAGGATAATGCCTGTAAGATCTGCGGTTTCACCGAATTCTTTCGCCTGATTTAAAGCATTCTGTCCGGTAGTGGCATCCAAAACCACCAGATTTTCCCTGTGTGCATCGGGAAATTCCTTATCAATGATCCTGTTGATCTTTTTCAGCTCTTCCATCAGATTTTTCTTGTTATGAAGACGTCCTGCAGTATCACATAAAAGTACATCCACATGACGGGCCTTTGCTGCATTCACTGCATCGTACACCACACTGGCAGGGTCTGCCCCTTCCGTTCCACCTATCATATCAACGCCGGCACGCTTTGCCCATTCTGCCAGCTGTTCTCCTGCCGCAGCACGGTAAGTATCTGCAGCCGCGATCAAGACTTTTTTCCCCTGTGCCTTTAATATACCTGCCAGTTTTCCCACAGAGGTGGTCTTACCTACTCCGTTGACACCTATGATAAGAACAACAGACTGCCTTAACTCAAACTCATAAGCATTCTCGCCTGTCTGCATCTGATCTTTAATACTCTGAATCAAAAATTCCTTACACTCTTCCGGTTCCTTAATATGGTTTTCCTTTACCTGCTCCCGCAGCCGTTCAAGGATCTTCTCTGTTGCGTTTACTCCGATATCTCCCATGATCAATATCTCTTCCAGTTCTTCATAAAAATCCTCGTCAATGGAAGAAAACCCGCTGAATACCGAGTCGATACCATTTACAATATTATTTCTTGTTTTTGTCAGTCCTTCTTTCAGTCTGCTGAAAAATCCTGCCATTAATCATCAAGCTCCTTATCAATCAAATTCACGCTTACCAGCGTTGAAACGCCTTTTTCCTGCATGGTAATACCATAAAGCCTGTCCACCTGTTCCATAGTGCCGCGTCTGTGGGTAATAACAATAAACTGAGTATGTTTTGTAAGCTTATGTAAATATCTGGCAAATCTTGATACATTACTCTCATCAAGAGCCGCCTCAATCTCATCAAGCAGACAAAACGGAGAAGGTTTCAGGTTCTGAATAGCAAATAAAAGTGCGATCGCTGTCAGTGCCTTTTCTCCACCTGAGAGCTGCATCATATTTTGCAGCTTCTTTCCGGGCGGCTGTGCAATGATCCTGATACCGGCTTCCAGAATATCTTCATCCTCCATAAGCTCAAGCGTACCTTTTCCGCCGCCGAACATTTCTTTAAATACTTTATCAAATTCGCTGCTGATTTGGGCAAATTTCTCATGGAACTGTTTACGCATTGCCGTATCCAGCTCCTCGATAATACCTTCCAGCGTCTTTTCTGCTTCTACCAGATCATCATGCTGATTTTTCAGGAAATTATAACGTTCCATTAAATTTCTGAAATCTTCAATTGCATTAACATTAACATCCCCAAGTTTTCTGATCTGTTCTTTTAAAGATGCAATATCACGCTTCATGGCAGCCAGATCATTCATCTCTTCATTTCGAAGTGATGCGGCGTCAGAAAGTGTAATTTCATATTCATCCCACATATAATTGATCTGAGACTCCAATGATTCCTGGAATTTTTCTTTCTGTGAGCTGAGACGATAAACTTCCTTATCAAGCGCTGCCATACGTTCTGACAGTTCTTCCCTGTCAGTAATAAAGTTCTTTTGTCTGGCAGAAAGCTCTTCTCTCTTAGCAATATCTTCCTGAAGCTGCTTTTGTGTGTCGTTTTGCACGGTATGAGAATCCGCAATGGTTTTCTGGATCTGAAGTATATTCTCTTCTTTGATCTTTATGTCTTCACTGCTCTTTACAAGACCTTCTTCTATCTCTTCAAGTTCTGATGTAAAACGATCGATCTCACCGCTTATTCGGTTCACATTCTGCTGATGGAAATCTTGCTGCTGCAGCATTTTTTCCACTTCCACATCCCAGGATGCCACATGCGCAGACTCTTCAGATTCTTCCATTCGTTTTTCTTCCAGTTGTGACTGAAATTCTTTAATCCTGCCTTCTACCTGTTTTTCAAGTTCCTCTGAGTCTTTTAACTCGTTCTGGATCTGTTCCTTATTTAGTCTGATCTCCTGAATCTGATTCTCAATTTCCCGTTCTTCTTCTTTCAGTTCCAGAGAACCTTCCGATGCTTCCTCTTTACGCTCCTTAGCCTTGATAACATTTAAGCGTGCAGTATTCTGCTCAATGAACTTTTTCTGCAGAGCCGCCTTGTCCTCTTCAAGACTTAATCGGAGCTTATTTCTGTCTGCCTTGATATCTTCAATTTCCTGAAGAAGCGCATCCACTTCTTTCAGATACTTTTTGACTTTGGCTTCCAACTCCTCCATTTCTCTTCTTCGTCCCAGAAGATTGCTGTTATTCTTAAAAGCACCGCCGCTGATAGCACCGCCCGGAACTAAAAGTTCCCCTTCAATGGTGACCATTCGGATACCGTAATCAAATTTTCTGGCAATTTTTACAGCGTTATCTATATGATCAACAACAACGATACGTCCCAGCATGGCTTTTGCCACGTTGACATATTTTTTGTCCACATTTACAAGCTCATCCGCCATACCGATCACACCTTTTTCCTTCAGTGCTTCCGGGGTTTTAAACTCCTGGGGATTGGTTATGCTTGTAAGGGGAAGAAACGTTGCTCTTCCTGCTTTATTCTGCTTAAGAAAAGATATCATGCGTTTTGCGGTCTCTTCATCATCTGTAACAATATTCTGAATATTGCCGCCCAGCGCTGTTTCAATAGCAGTTTCATATTTTTTATCTACTTTAATAATATCTGCAACGACACCGACAATACCTTTTTCTCTGTCCTTGCACTCCATAACCCTTTTCACACTGCCGCCATAGCCTTCATAGCGTTCCGTTAAATTCGACAGTGCTTCCAGTCTGGACTTTTCCTGATGATAACTGACCTGTGTATCCCGTAATCTCTGGTCCTTTGCGGCAAGCTCATCCCTGAGCAATGCAAGCTTTTCTTCCTTAGACGCCTGTGCATCATTCAGTGCACTGATCTCTTCGCCTATCTTCTCAAATTCCTCATTGATCTTTTGCATAACAGCTTCCTGCTGTGCCTCATCGGATTTCATTCGCAGAAGTCTCGAAGTAAGCTCTGCCTTACGGATATTGAC
This sequence comes from Lachnospiraceae bacterium, assembly GCA_014803415.1. Lineage (GTDB taxonomy): Bacteria > Bacillota > Clostridia > Lachnospirales > Lachnospiraceae > Suilimivivens. The sequence continues at coordinate 41,333 of JAAVBZ010000024.1, read as the reverse complement.
CTGTTCCGTCATGGTATCATAACGGCCCAGCTTTGACTTGATCGTTGCTCTGTAATTCAAAGCATCAATGATCGTATTCTTACCGCTTTCGATATTACTGTTTAACTCTTCTATTTTATTCTGAACGGCCAGCAGCTTTTCTCTTGCTTCATTTCTTGTCTTTTCAATTTCTGCCACCTGTTCGTCAATTACTTTCTTTTCTTCTAAGATTCCGTCCTTATCTGTATTTTTTGCATCTATCTCCTTTTGGACAGTTTCTTTTCTTAAAAGCAGATGCTCTTCATTGCTTTTGGCTGAACGGATCTGTTCTTTTAAAACATTGATCTCGCCTTCCAGCTTACCGCGAAGCACACTGGTATCTGTCAAAGAAGCTCTGTTCTTTTCAATGGTCTCATCAAGAAGGGCTATCTGCCCTTCGATCTGTTCATATTCTTCCTTGATCTTTTCATATCTGGCTGAGGTGTTCTCAAGGTCTTCACTGGCGATCGCATACTTTTCATCTGCTGCTTTCAGCTGCTCCTGCAGTCTCGTATTTTCAAGAAGGAACATATTGACATCCAGTGTCTTTAATTCTTCTTTTTTCCTGAGATATATTCTGGCAACCTCGGACTGTTTCTCCAAAGGCCCTATCTGCTTTTCAATCTCCGAAAGAATATCATTTACACGGATCAGATTCTGCTTTTCATCCTCCAGTTTTTTCTGGGCGGCAGCTTTCCTTCTTTTAAATTTGACAATACCGGCTGCTTCGTCAAAAAGCTCCCGTCTTTCCTCCGGCTTACCGCTTAATATCTTATCGATCTGTCCCTGTCCAATGATAGAATAACCTTCCTTGCCGATACCTGTATCATAGAAAAGCTCATTCACATCTTTTAAACGGCAGGCTGTGCCATTTAAAAGATATTCGCTTTCACCCGAACGGTATATTCTTCTGGCCACAGTCACCTCATCATAATCTATGGCCAGCTGATGATCAGCATTGTCCAATGTAATTGCCACATAAGCGTATCCTAAAGGCTTTCTGAGCTCTGTACCGGAAAAAATGACATCCTGCATGGATGCACCGCGCAGCTGCTTGATCCTCTGTTCGCCAAGTACCCAGCGTACAGCATCTGCTACATTACTCTTGCCGCTTCCGTTAGGTCCCACGATTCCGGTGATACCGTTATGAAACTGAAATACAATTTTATTTGCAAAGGATTTAAATCCGTGTATTTCTATACTCTTAAGATACATAAAATAATTATTTCTCCCATTCGATCAGTACCGCGTAAGCGGCTTGTTGCTCTGCAGATTTTTTGGTCCTTCCAACGCCCCGCCCTACTGCCTTATCATCAATATAGGCTTCTACCGTAAACTGCTTATCGTGGTCAGGTCCGCTTTCCTCAATGATCTCGTAATGAATATTCTGCCCTCTTTTTTGAATCTTTTCCTGAAGGATCGTCTTACTGTCATAAAAAAGCTGTTTGGTCTCCAGATCGGAAAGGACATATTTCAAAATAAAACTTTCAGCTTCTTCAAATCCGCTGTCAAGATATATGGCACCGATCAGCGCCTCCATAACGTCTGATATAATAGAATCTCTGTCGCGTCCGCCGGTGGCTTCTTCTCCTTTTCCAAGGTGTATATATTCTCCAAGACTCAAATCTTTTGCACAAAATGCCAGTGCCTGCTCACACACTGTGGAAGAACGAAGTTTCGTCATTTCTCCCTCTAACATATCCGGATGATTCAGGAAAAAGAATTTACTGGAAGCAAGCTCCAATACTGCATCTCCGAGGAATTCCAGTCTCTCATAGTTTCTGCACTTTCGGATCTTCTGTTCATTGGCAAAAGAACTGTGTGTCAATGCCTCTCTGAGCAATTCCTCGTTTTTAAATTTATACCCTATTTTTTCTTCTAAAATTTTACTGCTGGTTGGTGTCATAAACAAAACTCCATTTAAAAAGCCCTTTTAAAAAGGGCCTTTTATTAATTCATGATAATAGAAAGTTTTTGAATCACATTTTAGTTGTTAACAGCATTTTTGATCAAATTAACTGCTTCCTCTACTGTTGTAATATTCTCGGCTTCCTCTGCGGGAATTTCGATATCAAATTCCTCCTCTAATCCCATAATAATCTGAAAAACATCCAAGGAATCAGCTCCCAAGTCATCAACAAATGTAGTTTCCATTGTAATTTCTTCAGGGTCGACATTTAATACGTCAGCAATTACTTTTTTTAATTTTTCAAATTCCATAGTTACAATCCCTTTCTCAACTTTCTTCCATTGTAATTTTTTCTTTTATTTTTTCATTAATACTCTGTTCTGTAAATGTAATACATTGCAGAATAGAATTTTTGATTTCGACCGCCTTTGAACTTCCATGAGTCTTGACCACCAGACCATTGAGTCCAAGCATGGGCGCTCCTCCATACTGCTCTAAGTCGAATGCTTTCAGTGTTTCCTTCAATGCAGGTTTTACTAAAAATGCACCGATCTTGCTGCGAAGAGAAGTCATCATACCTGCTTTTACCTTTTTGATCAGTGTTCCGCCTACTCCTTCGTACATTTTCAAGATCACATTACCTACAAAAGCTTCGCATACAATAACATCTGCATTTCCTGCCGGAATATCCCTGGCCTCAATATTTCCCACAAAATTAATATCGGGACAGTTCTTTAGTAAAGGATAAGTTTCTTTTACAAGTGCATTTCCTTTGTCTTCTTCAGCGCCGATATTGACAAGAGCAACTTTGGGATTCTTAATCCCCATAACATGTTCCATATAAACAGAACCCATTTTGGCAAATTGTACCAGGTGTGAAGATCTTGCATCCACATTCGCCCCGCAGTCGATTAAAAGTGCACAACCCTTTTCTGTAGGAATAAGAGGTGCCAGCGGCGGACGCTCAACTCCTCTGATCCTGCCTACGATCAGCTGTCCTCCTACCAGTGTGGCGCCTGTACTTCCGGCGGATACATAAGCATCGCAGGTTCCGTCCTTTACAAGATAAAGCGCTTTCACAAGAGATGAGTCTTTCTTCTTGCGAATAGCCATGACAGGCGGTTCGGCAGTTGCAATGACCTCTGAAGCATTTACCACTTCTATCTGCTCTTTATTATAAGTGTATTTTGCAAGTTCAGTATTTACCACTTCTTCCCCGCCAACAAGAAAAACTTTTACATGAGAGCTTTCATTGACAGCCTCTACTGCGCCTTTAACGATCTCTACAGGCGCATTGTCTCCGCCCATAGCATCTACCGCAACCTTAACTAATTCCGCCATAATATACCTCCATAAATAATACCTTCTTAACTATACTAAACCATATTATAAAAATCAAGAGATATTTCGCGCAATTATTCTTATCATGGCTCTTTTTCCCGCTTAAACCTCATCTATAATAAGAAAAAATCAAGGGTTTCAATCCTGAAACCCTTGACGTGATAATCAAGTAAATTAGTCTACACTGATGATTTCTTTCTTATTGTAAGAACCACATGCCTTGCATACTCTGTGAGGCATCATCAGGGCGCCGCATTTGCTGCACTTTACTAATGTAGGAGCACTCATTTTCCAGTTTGCTCTTCTTTTATCTCTTCTGGCTTTGGAAGATTTATTCTTAGGACAAATAGACATCGTTACACCTCCTTATTTGCGTTAAAGATATCTTTAATTGCTGCCATTCTGGGGTCGGGTACAAACCTGTCGCATCCGCATTCCCCTTCATTTAAGTTCCTGCCGCAGACAGGACAGATTCCTTTACAATCCTCTCTGCACAAAACCTTAACAGGCATGTTAATTAAGATTTCATTGTTAATGAGAGCATCTGTATCCAATTCATAGCCGGATATAAAATTCTGTTCTTCCTCTTCTGATGCGGCATCCTCTTTTTCAGGTGAAAAAACCTGATGTGTAAATGCCACAGTAAGAGGAACATTCACACTCTGCAAACATCTGTCACAGGGAATGGTTAATGTAACGTCTAAATTTCCTTCCACAAGCACACTGCCCGTTCCAATGTTTGTTAACGTAATGGAAATATCTGATCTATCACTGACAGAATACTCATTTCCCATATAGGAAAATTTATCCTGATCAAAGGGTATCTTTATTTCCTTTACCTTTCCTTCAGATGAAAATACATCAGTCAGATTAATCAACATATTAAACTCCCAATGTGCACAGAAATACCCCTGCACACTCAAACAATTATAACTATGACATTATAGTTTGTCAATACCTATTGAAAAAATTAATTCACTAACGCATATGTTTCTCTCGCAATAGCAAGCTCCTCATTAGTTGGTATTACAAGTACTCTAGTCCTGCTGTCCGGCGTGGTGATATCAATGTCTTCTCCCCGTTTTCCGTTTGCCTCAGGATCCAGTACAATACCAAGATAACCTAAATAAGCACAGATTTTATCACGGATAAATCCACTGTTTTCTCCTAGTCCTGCCGTAAAACAGATGGCGTCTACTCCGTTCATGGCCGCCGTGTAAGCACCGATATACTTGGCAACTCTGTATGCGAAAGCATTCATTGTTCTTACGGCAAAATCAGAATCCTTATGGAATTCATCTTCCAGATCTCTGAAATCGGAAGAAAATCCGCCGGAAAGACCAAGAACACCTGATTTCTTATTTAATTCACTTAAGATCTCTCCTACACTTTTGCCTTCTTTATTACAGAGATACTCAATAATGGCAGGATCCAGATCACCGGAACGGGTACCCATGATCAGCCCCTCAAGAGGCGTAAGCCCCATGGAAGTATCTACACATTTACCGTTCTTAACAGCTGAGACGCTGGCTCCGTTTCCAAGATGACATACAATAATCTTCAGATCTTCATAGTTTCTGCCAAGAAGCTTAGCTGCCTGATGAGATACATAAGAATGACTGGTTCCGTGGAAACCGTATCTTCTTACTTTATATTTATCATAATATTCATAAGGAATACCGTAAAGATATGCTTCCTCCGGCATAGTCTGATGAAATGCAGTGTCAAAAACAGCTGCCATCGGTGTTTCGGGCATCAGTTCCTTACATGCCGCAATGCCGATCAGATTTGCAGGATTGTGTAAAGGCGCCAGATCATTACATTCCTCAATTGCCCTGATCACTTCATCCGTAATAATTGTGGAAGCGGCAAAATTCTCACCGCCATGGACAATACGGTGTCCTACGGCTCCGATCTCATCAAGGCTCTTAACCACGCCTGTCTTTTCATTTGTCAATGCATCTAATACCAGACGGATAGCATCCGTATGATCTTTCATAGGCGCTGCTGTCTCTGTCTTTTCTCCGCCGGCAGGCGTATAACTGATCCTGCTTCCATCAATACCGATTCTTTCACAAAGTCCCTTTGCTATCAGTTTTTCTGTCTGTGCATCGATCAGCTGAAACTTAAGGGATGAGCTTCCGCAGTTAATAACTAAAATATTCATCTTCTCTCTCCTTTTATGCAAGCTGTGCCTGTACGGCTGTCAGCGCTACTACTCCCACGATATCCTGCCAGGAGCATCCTCTTGACAGATCGTTAACCGGCTTCGCAATTCCCTGGAGCATAGGGCCGTATGCTTCTGCCTTACCAAGTCTCTGTACCAGCTTGTATCCGATATTTCCTGCATCCAGGTTGGGGAAGATCAGCACATTGGCCTTACCGCCCACTTCGCTGCCCGGTGCTTTGGATTTGGCAACAGAAGGAACTAAAGCCGCATCCGGCTGCATTTCACCATCCAGTGCAAGATGAGGATATTGTTCATGGGCAATCCTGGTGGCTTCCACTACCTTGTCCACCAGCGCATGTTTGGCGCTTCCCTTCGTAGAATGGGATAACATAGCAATGATCGGTTTACTGCCCACAAGGCTCTTGAAACTTTTAGCCGAAGTATCTGCTATGGCTGCCAGTTCTTCCGCAGTAGGGTCCTGATTCAGACCACAGTCCGCAAACAGAAAGGTTCCGTTGTCACCATACTCACAATCCGGCACACACATAAGGAAAAATCCGGATACCAGCTTTACGCCGGGCGCTGTTTTCAAGATCTGAAGAGCCGGTCTTAAGGTATCTGCAGTAGCATGGCAGGCGCCTGCCACCATTCCGTCAGCATCATTTGCTTTGACCATGATAACGCCAAATGTAAGAAAATCGTGTGTCAGGATTTCTCTTGCTTTTTCAGGGGTCATCCCCTTTGATTTTCTTGTTTCATATAAAAGATTTACATATCCATCCAGCTTGTCACAGTTTGTCGGATCCACGATCGTAACGCCATCCAATTCAATTTCCAGCCATGTGGCACCATCCATGATTTTTTCCCTGTTACCGATCATAATGATGTTTGCTATTCCTTCCGCAACAATGTGCGAAGCAGCTATCAATGTTCTTTTGTCTGTGGTCTCCGGCAGAACGATAGTCTTTTTATCAGACCTTGCCTTGTCCTTGATAATATCAATGTATGACATAATACCTTCTCCTTTCACATGCAGCATGTAAGTGCTTACATATATATAAAATTATAGCTCATTCCAGTTATTCCCACAAGTATAATTATCACAATAAATTGTGTAAATTTCAATACTTAATTTGATTACACTATATTTTTATGATACATTAAATTCAATATAAAAATCATTTAAAAGGAATCTCGTTATGAAAACAGCCGCAATCATTGCAGAATACAATCCCTTCCATGCCGGACATAAATATCAGATTGAAGAAACCCGCCGCCTTACGGACGCCGACTATATTCTGATCATAATGAGCGGAGATTTTGTTCAGCGCGGTGCGCCTGCCATCTACAACAAATATATCCGCACCCAAATGGCTCTTATGGGCGGTGCTGACGCCGTCATTGAACTGCCCGTTCTTTATGCCGTATCCAGTGCAGAATATTTTGCAGGCGGAAGCATAGCCCTCTTAAATCAACTGGGGGTAACGGACTATCTTTCTTTCGGAAGTGAATGCGGAGACATAGAACTTATCAAAAGCTGCTCGGAATTACTTTTTTCTGATGATCCGGATTATAACAATGCCCTATCTTCTTTTATGAAACAGGGACTTTCCTTTCCTGTTGCCAGAAATAAGGCTGTTTTACAGACTGCCTTATCTTCTGATAACAATTATCCTGAAAATGACCTAAATCAGCTTTTTGCTTCTCCCAATAATATTCTTGCACTTGAATATTGCAAAGCATTACTTGCCACAAACAGTTCTATCATTCCTGTTACCGTTAAAAGACAAGGGGATCCTTACCATGAAACTGCTGTAAACGAAGATCCTGCTGTTTTCAGTTCGGCCTCCGCCATCAGAAATGTTATTGAGCATAACCCCGGTCATAGATATGATAATACCGCGGCCATAAACGATCTGCCTTCCCATTTCCTTGCCTGTGATGATTTTTCCTTGTTGCTTTACTATAAGCTTCTTACGGAACGTGAATACGGATTTACCAAATATCTTGACTGCAGCCATGATCTGTCTTTCAAGATCATTAAAAATCTGTTCTCTTTTACTGATTTTACTGGATTTTGCAGCCTGCTTAAGTCAAAAGATATTACCTATACCAGAATCAGCCGTGTCCTTACTCATATTTTGCTTGGCATTACCACTCCTGACAGTTTTCAATACCCAATTTCTAATCGGGATCTGCCTGTTCCCTATGCAAGACTTTTAGGTTTTAAAAAGAGCTCTTCAGACCTTCTTTCTTCTATTAAGAAAAACAGTTCCATACCGCTTATCAGTAAACTGGCAGATGCTTCTTCACTTCTCAGTGACTCTGCTTTTACACAGCTTAAGCAGGATATCTTGGCCAGTGACATTTACGAATCGGTTTTTGCCAATAAATACAAAAAAGAAATGCTGAATGAATATAAACAATCTCCCCTTATCCTTTAGCGGGTGTCTTAAGCTTCTTGAATTTACCAAAGGAGTAATGTATAATCAAAATAATCATTATGTAAACACTTACATTCTTTGAGATAGGAGAATTCAGCATTGACAATATACGATATTTCCAAACAGGCCGGTGTTTCCATTGCTACTGTTTCCCGCGTTTTAAACGGCAGTGCAAATGTGAAACCGGGGACCAGAAAAAAAGTCCTTGAGATCATAGAACAATGCGGATATACACCCAATGCTTTTGCCAGAGGCCTGGGATTAAATTCCATGAATACGATCGGTCTTCTGTGCGCGGATTCTTCTGATCTGTATTTGTCCAAAGCCATCTATTATATTGAAAGAGACCTGCGTGCAAACGGCTACCATTCAGTTCTTAGCTGTACCGGATACGAACTTGCCAATAAAAAATCCTCTTTGTCCCTTCTTCTTGATCAACGGGTAGACAGTGTGATCATGATAGGCTCCAATTTTATTGAAGATGAAGCGGATAATAATCAGTATATCCGTGACGCCGCAAAGCAGGTTCCTATCATGCTGCTGAATGCAGATCTTGACTGCACCAATGTTTACTGCACTATGTGTGACGATTTCAAGTCCATGCAGGAGGCAGCCCTTCTTCTGATCGATCAGGGGATTACCGATATTCTGTATTTATATAACTCCACTTCCTTCAGCGGCTTAAAAAAACTTTCCGGTTACAGGTCTGCTTACACTATGAGAAATATACCTCTAAATAAACATTATCAGCAATTTTTTACCGGATCACATGAAGACATTGACGGTGTCTGCAGCTTTTTGAATGCTCTTCGTCAAAAAGAACTTAAATTCAGCGCTGTTCTTGCCTCAGAAGACATGCTTGCTGCCGGCGCTATTAAATATGCAAGACTGAACGAAATCCGAGTTCCTTCCGAGCTAAAGATAATCGGTTTTAATAATTCTCTTCTTGCAACTTGCTGCGAACCGGAGCTTACTTCAGTGGATAACCATCTTGAAAGACTCTGCTCTGAGCTGGTAAAAACTTGTATCGGAACCTTAAACGGCGAGGAAATGCCGCAAAAAGCAATTTTTTCCGGCGAGCTGATCAAACGCGGCAGTACCCTGAATATGTAACTAATAACATTGCTATATAATAAGGAGGACTTTTTATGAAACCATTTATGGATAAAGATTTCTTATTATCCACCCCCACTGCACAGACCCTGTTTCATGAGTATGCCGAAAAAGCGCCTGTTCTGGATTATCACTGCCATATCAACCCAAAGGAAATTGCATTGGACCGGAAATTTGAAAACATTACACAGATTTGGCTTGGAGGCGACCATTACAAATGGCGTTTTATGCGTTCCTGCGGCGTTGAGGAGCAGTTTATTACAGGCAATGCTTCCGACAAAGAAAAATTCTTTAAATGGGCTGAAGTCTTAGGGAAAGCTATCGGCCATCCTCTCTATCACTGGAGTCATCTGGAACTGCAGAGATATTTTGATTATTACGGTACTCTGAACAAAAATACTGCCGAAGAAGTCTGGAATCTCTGTAACGCCAAGCTGGCGGATCCTTCCATGAGCGCGCGCAGCCTGATCAAACGATCCAATGTAACTTTGATCTGCACCACCGATGACCCTGTGGATTCTCTTGAGTGGCATGCTAAGATTGCCGCTGATGAAAGTTTTGATGTACAGTTACTTCCTGCATGGCGTCCCGATAAAGCCATGAACATTGAAAAGCCCGACTATACCGATTATCTTGCATCTCTTTCCGAAGCAAGCGGTATCACCGTAGATTCCTTTGCTTCTTTAAAAGAGGCGTTAAGGATCCGAATGGATTTCTTTGCCTCCAAGGGCTGCAGTGTTTCCGATCATGGCCTTTCTTATGTTATGTATTATCCTGCTGATGACAATGATATTGAAGCTATTTTCAAAAAGAGACTTTCCGGTGAAAGAATTACCTCGGAAGAAGAACTGGCTTTCAAAACTGCATTTATGATTTTTGCTGGTAAAGAATACCACCGGCGGGGATGGGTAATGCAGCTGCATTATGGCGTCAAGAGAGACAATAACACTCTCATGTATGAAAAGGTCGGTCCTGATACCGGTTATGACTGTATCAGCAATTATACTCCTTCTGCCCAACTGACTGATTTCCTGAATGCATTATTAAAAACGGGCGGGCTTCCTAAAACCATTATTTACAGCTTAAATCCCATAGATAATCAGGCCATTGATTCCATCATTGGATGTTTCCAGGATTCCGCTGCTGTTGGAAAGATCCAGCATGGAAGTGCATGGTGGTTCAATGACCATAAAATCGGCATGACCGACCAAATGCTTTCTCTTGCAAGCCAGGGCAATCTTTCCGGTTTTATCGGAATGCTGACAGATTCAAGAAGCTTTCTTTCCTACACAAGACATGAATATTTCCGCCGTATCATGTGTGAAATAATCGGTGATATTGTAGAAAACGGCGAATTTCCTGCCGATATGGATATCTTATCCGAGATTGTGACGGATATTTCCTATAATAACGCCGTCCGATATTTTGGATTTGATTTAAAAGAAGTTTAAAACAAAAGTCTGTCAGGCCGGTCCTGACAGACTTTTTCATTAACGATTTTCATTTACATAAATCTGTGCACGGCTTTGAATGATCTTGGCCACATCCTTTGCATTCTTCTGCCCTCCAAAATACGCCGCCGTTTCTTCCTCAAGAATCTGAAGCAGCTGTTCATCATAAGTATATACCTGCGTAAAACTGTAAAGATTCTTTTTGAATCTTTCCACTTCTTCATCAGTCATGGGATCAATAGGAACTTCCACGCCGCCAATATAAATATAATCCTGAATTTCTACCTCATTTCCATCTTCATCTATATAAGTCGTTTTTTTCATGGCTTCCCTTCCCAGTTCATCCAGCCGCTTAATACTTAAAGGAAATCCATCGGTAATTTCATCCTGATATTCATCTGACAGATAATAACGCAGAAACTGCCATGCTCCTTCTTTGCCTGCGGATTTAGATGACATCGCAAGCTGCATAGCCGGTTCAATGGTTGAACCGTCTTCATTAGCGGAGGGAAAACCTATCATTGTGACAGGCTCTCCAAAAGTTCCTTTTTGCGCATAATTATAATCTCTGAAATTGATTATCGTATAGATCTGGGCTATTACTTTGCCCTCTCTCCACATAGCATCATAATTATTCCAATAATCATCTGTATAAACGGCATCGCTTACTTCTTCCGGAAACTGCATCAAAAATTCCAGCATTTCAATAAAACTATCGGAATCAAAACTGCAATTTCCTGTTTCCCAGTCTATAAACTGATTCCCCGACAGTGTCATGCATTCTCTCAGCATATAATCTCTGTTGATATAATTCAAAAACTGGGTTCCTTCAGGCTTACTGTTCATCAGATTATTTACATCCTGTATCGTCCATCCTCTTTCTTCCCCCACATCTGAGGTTTTAGCTAAAATTGTGCTGATATAATAATAAGGTACCAGCCGGTAAAGCTTGCCCTCAGTAGAAAAGGCTTCAATGATATTCGGCATAAAATTGTTAAGATCAAGCCCCGGATCCTGCTCTATATAGGGTTTCAGATCTTCAAAAAGTCCTTTTGCAATATAGCTTTCAACCGGCATATCACTGCTGAGCACCAGAATATCAGGTACCTTACCGGAGACTATATCAGCATTCAGCCTGTTGATACCGGCCCGATAATCTTCTTCTGTATCATATAACGCCGAGTAATCCTGAATCACAATTCTATAATCCTCATTACTCTTATTAAACTTAACTACACTGTTCCTGATCTCCCAGCGAAGTCCGGCGCATGCAAGTACTATGGTCTCTTTATCTTTCACATCCTTCGGATCCACCTTGGTATATAGTCCAATCATACTATCATCAAATTCCACATCTTCGTAAGAGCCGAAAAATTCTCTGTCATTGACGGAAACAATATTATAAATACTGTAAACACCGAGATCGGAATCTATATAATCCATAAGTTTCGTCTTATCGTCATCACCGATCTTATATCCGTATATGCCATAATTATCTGCCAGATACAGATCGTATCGGGAATCGCCCGCATAGACACTGTAGTCGTAGGAATTGCCGGGCAGTTTGGCCTTCTGGGTGATTTTTTCTTTTGTCAGATCCACATAACCAGCATAGATACCATCGTCCTCATAAACGATTCCTGCCATCTTACCATTAGAAAGCGGATACAGATACATATTATCGAAGGAATTTTCTTCATCCCCCTTTACCATCTTAAGAACATTGCCCTCTCTGTCGAACTGAAAAATTTTCCCTATAATTCTCAGATAAATAAACTCATCCTGTACTACCATATCACCGGTATAGAACCAGCCGCTTTCCTCTGCAAGTTCTCTGGCCTGAGGCAGTTCGTTTAAGCAAATATTAAAAATCTCTTCTCCTGAAGGCGACATTTTAATCAGATAATAAGTATCCTGATAATCTTCTTCCATATCACCTTCTGTTTGATAGACACATTTTATGGTATACATATTCCCCTGTTCATCCCATGTGGACTGGTACAGACTCTCATTCTCTCCAAGGGATATAACGTTTTCCTCTTTAATACTATAGTCCTGACCCAAAGATGCCATATGGAATTTCATACCATTATCATCATATTCATATCCGTATACAAAAAAATTATCCCCTGCCTTCGTCACACTGGTATAATTCCCGTTCTCCCAGCCTTCAAATTCAAGTGGAGTTACTTTGTACACATAATCTTTACCGGATGTGGACTGCTGTTTATTTTGATCATTCTTATTTTTTCCGCAGCCTGCAAGCATTATCAGCAATATGCAAAACAAACCTATTGTCCAAATCTTTTTCTTCATAATCCCTCCCGGAAAATCCATAACACTAGAAATCTTCCCACTTATTTTTTTCAGCTCTTGCCTTTTCCAGGGCCCTGTCCTTTTTATCCACAAGGAAAAGCCAGATATCTTTTACTGTATATTTTCGATTCCTCCATTTTATGATTAAAAAAATTAACATAATAACAGTTGGAATCAGCAAAAAAACAAACTGAAGCAAAAGCACAACTGCTCTCACATCCTCATAGCCTCTTGCTATATTTTCCCAATAGGGAAAATGAATTGCTGAATTCTGCATAGAACGGGTTCCAAAATCCAGTATGACCGGTATCATAGATTCCAGCTTAAAACGTGAGGAATTTTCCACTACCATCATTTCACTTTCCTTCAGGCCGAATTTTTCCTTCAATGTATTGTAAACAAATCCTTTCACCGGATTGGGCGCTACTACTTCATAACAATTGATACCTTCTCTGATCCCATACTCTGACAAAGTATTATCGGAAACATATACGACCGTATTTTGTAGTCCTGCATTCTCTGCAAAACGGCCTTTTTCTCTTTTTACCACGCCGGCAACAAGATGCGGGACATCTCCGATAGTAACGCTCATGCCTTCTATATTATTGGATCCAAACAACTGCCATGCCGCCTCTTCGTCCAGAATAACATAATCCTGCATCAGTTCATCCCCTGAAAAGTATCTGCCGCTTGCAAGCTGCAGGGGATGAAAATAAAAGAAATCTCCGCCGATTCCTATGGCGTTGGCCTCCAGTGTACTCTGCTCGCTGACGATCGTAATTCTGCCCTGAGAGCTGTAAGCATCTACATATAATCTGGCATCCGGATTTTCATTTACTACAGCTGCTTCTGTCAAAGCCGTCTCCAGCTGATTTTCAAAGCTTCTGATCATAAAATCATCAACCACACTGTCTCTGGTCAAAAAAGCACTGACCTGAGCATAGCCGCCGTCACTGTTCCAGCGTTTTGCTGCCCGCTGGTCTTCCAGATCATCTATTTTGCTGTTACACCACAGTGTTAATATCAAAAAAGCTGCAAGTGACACCACTACCGTCAGGGAAAGCACGATCTGCGATAGTGTGAAACTCTGTAAAAATTCTTTTACTTTAGCCACCCTGACCTTCCTTTCCTAGCCTTCGTTCAATCTGACCTGCTTGCCGGCTTCCACCGGTTTTGTAGAGGTGGTAATTACATATTCATATCCATAAAGTCCCGCTGAAATTGCAGTATTATTGTCATCGGATGCGATCACTTCCACATCCACTCTGGTTGCGATATATCTGTTACTGATAGGACCGCTCCTGGATTCAACGATCAGAATGAATTTGCCGTTACTGTCCTCTCTGATGGCACTGTTGGGAACTACCAGTTCATATTCTGAACTCCTCTGTCCTACTGACAGATTAAGCGCCTGCCCTGCCTGGATACTGTTTCCGGTCACATCAAATACTAAAAGCTTTTTCTGACCTGCACTGTCAGGATCGGGCTTAACAGCAGACAGTATTGCCTGTACATCATCATAATACCATGCATTCTGAAGCTCGGCCACATCGCCTACCTGCACCTTCTTTGCCTGTTCATTGGTAACAGAAAAGCTTAAGGTATATCCTTTACCCTCCACTTGAATGACAGCCGCTGCTTCTTCCGGTTTGGTTGTTTCTCCTGCTACATAAGCAAGAGAAGTTACAGTACCTGCAACCGGCGCCGTAATTGCTGCTCCCATGGATTTTTCCTTTAATTTGGCAATTTCTTCCTTCTTCTCTGCGATATCTTTGTTTGCTTTGGCCAGATCAAGCTCTGCNTTAATATCTGNNGCAAGNNNNGTCTGCTCCGTTTTAAGAAGTTCATAAACATCCTGAGCATTCTTAAGAGCTGCTTCTGCATTGGCTATTTTATTTTTNNATTCNGCCGACGCCTGTTCTCCTGCATTGGTTATCTCTGCGATATTTCTTTCCGCTTCCTGTAATCTTTTCTGAGCTTCCTGTACCCCTTCGTTGGATTCTATGGTAATGGCATTTATTTCAGCNANTTTATTNTGNANTNTTNNNANNTCACTNTTTAATNTATCAAGCTGGGACAGACGATCTTGTCCACTGCCATATTGATTNAATGTTGCAACTGTNTNATTNANTAANTCAACNGCAACNCGGTATTCNNCGTAAGCNNCTTNNCANTTNNNTTGNNTNTCNNCANCCATNNNNTCCCANNNNAANTTATNATNCCATNNTTNAANTTCAGCTTCAGAAGGAGATTGCGATAANTCTNCTCCATTTGGTAAANTTNTNATTACANNAATTTTNTCNTCTACTACTTNTTTTCTTTCCNCGAATTGANGATTGGTTGACNNNTCTACTCCCGCCATNCCNTGTAGCATCANNNATCANCTTATNCAGATCNGCAATCTGNTTCTCTTTTTCACTGATTTGTTTNTNCAGCTCTGCTATTCTACCTGCCTTATAACCGTTAAAAGCCTCTTTTGCTGCCTCCAGATCGCTTGTTGCTTCAATCTGGGCAAATTTATCTGCAATCGTTGCAGTACCTGCATTATTGCTGCTAATAGTACTTTGCAATGTAAGGTCTTCCAGCGCTTTCTGGCACTCATTCACCCTGTTTTCGGCCTCCTGCAGACGGTTCTGCATATCCGTCACTTTAGCCTGATAACTGCCGAAAGAATCCGTATTTCCGCTTGCCACCTTTCTGATGATCTCAGGTGAGACTGTACTGCCAAACAGCCCCTTCATATAAGCCAGCTCCAGTTCTTCCAGTTCATCCTCAGCCTGCTTTAATTCCTCACTCTCGGCGTCTTCCAGATAATAGAGAACTTGATCCTTTTCCACCAGATCTCCCTGTTTTACAGCCACACTGGAGATCACACGTGATTCCTTCACCACAACATTATAGGGGTCGGTAGCCTCCACATTTCCGGTTCCCCGAACCTTAGCCGTGATCGTGCCTCTTTGCACATACTGAGTAGCCACCTCAGGCAGCGAATAATTCATGATCGTATTTGAAAAGAATGTCAGCACCAGCATAACAGCCAAAAAGACGATCGCTGCATTCTTTACCCAGTCTCTCCTCTTAGATGACGTATTTTCGTTCATAATATCCTCCTTTTCATGGTGTTAACCTTTTATTCCGCCCTGATAAGTGATTCCCTCTACCAGATAATCCTCTCCATAGAGAAATACCAGTATAGGAGGCACCATGTAAATTGTTGCAACTGCAAAAGCCAGTCCTACTTCTCCTTCATTGATCTTGGAAAGAAATACTGACAATGGATGCATTTCCGCATCCGATAGCAGGATCAGCGGCTGTTCCACCATATTCCAATAATCAATAAAAATCAGAATTGCTACCGAACATAAAGCACCTTTGCAAAGAGGCATACAGATTTTCGTAAAAATCTGCCATTCTCCTGCCCCGTCTATCTGAGCCGCTTCCATCACTGATACGGGAACTCTCCGCATATACTTGGTAAGTAAAAAAACCGCAAAAGGTGAAAATATGCCCGGAAGCCAGATCGCCCATCTTGTATCAAGTATATTCAGCCATTCACTCACCAGATAGTTCGGTACCAGTGTGACCTGATATGGCATAAGCATCAAAATAATATAAACAAAAAATATAATTTCCTTGATCCTTCCTCTGAACCTGGTAAATCCAAAGGCTGCTCCCGATGCTACCAGAAGCTGAAAGCCTACAATAGGCACCACGAGGATCACGGAATTCCAGAATTTGAACAGATATTCCGGACTTTTAAACAATACAGTAATATACTGACTGAAGGACACCATATCCGGTATGAATTTTAGGTTAACCTTTTCAGAAATATAAGTCTTGCCGCCTGTATCTGTCGTGGAAAAGACCTGTCCGTAATTGGATGAAATTTCTGAGGCTGACATGAAGGAATTGGTTATTGTCAGTACGATGGGCATTAAAAACAACACTGCAAAACATGCCGCCACCATCGTAATAAGAGCTAACTTGATCAAACCTTCTCCCGGTTTTCTTTTCTTTTTTATATTTTTCATCCTTCCACATCCTTTCCGAAATAATTTTCGGTCAGGAATAAAATTCCGATTAATATGACCATAACAATAGACATCATAATGGCTGCAGCTGATAATTTCTGATAATCCAGCTGTCCAAATGCATTATTCATAAAATGCTGCATCATATAGATTGTATCATATGGATAATTGCCTGTTAACAAATAGATTTCCCTGAAAACCTTAAAAGAATTTATGAGGGACATAATTGTTACAAAAAGTATAGTTGAAGATAAATACCTGATCTTAATGCTCCAGAAAATCTGAAAGGGCGTAGCGCTTTCCAAAATGGCTACTTCCAGAATATCTTTGGGAATACTGCTTAAGGCCGCCATAAACAAAATCATATTGTATCCCAGATTTTTCCATAAGAACAAAATGACGATCACCACCTGGGCATGCGTTGATTTCAGCCAGTCTATCTTCTGCGCCCCAAAGATCCCGATAAAATCATTTACAATACCATTATAGTGGAACAATACCTGCCAGATCAGTATGATAGACGCGACCGGAACCATCATAGGACTTAAGAAAAAAGTTCTGAACTGACTTTTGAATGGAATCTTACTCTCCAGCATCATGGCAAGGATCAGAGAAAGCACAACGGCAAGGGGCACAGCTGCCAGAGAAAATCTCATGGTATTATATGCTGCCTGCTGAAAGGCTTTATTCTTTGCCACTTTTACGAAGTTGTCCAAAAATACAAACTCATTATTGATAGGGTTATCCACCATAGAATAAAAGATCACCACAAAAAATGGCAGCACAAAAAACAGCAGTACCCCGGCAAGGCTGGGAAACAGATATGCCCATGATACCAGTTTCCCCCTGCGGTTCCTTTTGCCCGTTTTGGTTTTTGCCTTCCTATTCAGTTTAGGTTCTGCTGTTTTTTTGATCTTGATTATTTTCACAATTGCCTATCTCGTTTCATTTAAATATAACTGTACACGATTTTGAATAACGCTTATTACATCATCCGCACTCTTCTGACCACTGAAATATCCCCGTGCTTCCTCATCTATAATATCAAATATTTCCCGTTCCATACGGGCATCGGGCTGTGCATTCTCAATCATTTCCATTATCCTGTCCACCTGCTCACCTGTAGCTGCATATACATCTACATAAAAATCCATAGTGCTCCATGTGGATTTTGATACCTCTTTCTTATTTCCCTCACTATCTTCATAATACTCTGCTTTCATGTCTTCGGCTAATTTCTTTTCAAGCGCCGACCTCAAGATGGGGAATCCAGCATTTGCCGTTTCGATTTTTTCCTGCCTTTCCTTCGTCAGATTAAAGCGGATAAATTCCCATACCCCCTCCTTGTTTTCAGAGCCTGCATTCATTCCTACTGTTGTTCCATTGGAAGAAAAGGTGAGACCGCTCTCTCCAAATGTGGGATACCCTATCAGGTTAACAGGACCTCCAAACATGAATTCATACATCTGATACATTTGAACAGAAGTAACGGTATCACGATATAGAAGGATCTCACCATTACGCAGTTCCTCTAAAATGGAATTAGCAGGGTCATAATCCGTCTCAGCAGGAAACTGATTGGAAAACTCCAGAATCTTCTTAAATTCCTCTCCCGTAAAATCGCACTTACCGGCTTCCTCATCCACAAACATATCCTGATTCATCGTACACATTACTTCCAGAATATCTGATTTGGTAGAATCGGGAAAAAGCTGTANGCCGCTTTCTTTTGAATCGAATAGTTCCATCATATCATCTATCGTCCATGTTTTCCCATCTCCTACTTCAGAAATTTTACCTATCAGTACCTTTACTCCAAAGCAGGGCATGATGGCATAAAGCTTTTCATCCCGTTCGTATGCTTTCATGGCGCTTGCCACATAATCTTCNCGTTTGATCACTTCATCTGCATCAAGATAGGGATTCAGATCTTCCAGAAGACCTGCCGAGATCAAATTTTCAAAAGGCAGTGGACAATAGGTTAAATCTATTATATCCGGCGCCTGTCCACTGGTAAGATCAGCCAGAAAAAGATTATATTTATCCTCTAACGAAGTAGTATCATCCCCATATTCCTTCATCTCGATCCTGTAATGATCACTCTGTCTGTTAAAGGCTATAATATCCCTTTCTGTAGCATAGGGTGTAAAAAATGCTCCATATGTCAATATAGTTTTTTCCTGAACCTGGGAGCTGTCTTTCCTGGTAAGCAGTATCAGCTCATTTTCACCCGAACCGCTCATAAAATCTGTTGTAAGAGCAGCGATACGTCCATCGGAAAGTATGGTAAAATTCTGCAGATTATAGGAATTAATATCATAATCTATCCATCTCAAAATACTCACAGGCTGTTCATCTTNCAGATTACAGGAATACAATATGGAATCCTGGGTATACAACAGATCCGTATCCACGCCGCTCTGATATGTTCCATAATCAAAATTTACAGAAGCCTTAACCTCCTTAAGACTTTTTTCTTTCAGGCTTACCTCTTTCAGTTCATAGCCCCGGCCTCCATAATAAGATACGATCACTCTTCCATCCTTCATGGCAAACATTCCGTCAACGTAATTTCCGCATGGAATCTGACATAACAGACTGCCATCAGGGTTCAATACATAAACATCCTGCCCTGTGCAAATATAATAATTTCCATCTTTATCTGCAAGCAGATAGGCAATATAAAAATCAGGTACTGACAAAAAAGTGCTTCCCAGATCAACAGATGATAGTTCATTGCCATCCTCAGATAATTTCTTAAGCATTACCTGCTCTAGCTCCCAGTCTTCAGAATCCTCTTTATATCCTGTCACCCCAAGCAGTAAATCGCCTTCTGCGCTCCTGCCGAGGGCGGTAACATAGGTGTTTTCCTCAAGAGCAATGGGAACTTCTTCCGTNTCCATTGTCTGAAGATCCATAGAAATCAATTTGCTTTCCTCAGTATTACTTTGAAGGTACATTAATTTCTGTTCAGCCGAAAAAACAGGGCTTGATATATAATATCCTTTTTCATTAAGTGTATGATATTCCGCTGTATATACATAATCCTTTGCTGTGTTTTCTGTTTCAGCTCCTGTTTCCTCTGCCTCTTCTTTCTGTTTACTGCATCCGCATAAAGCAGCTGCAGTAAACACCAATGTCAGAAGAACAGCAAATGCTCTCTTGATCCTCATGCTTTAGCCCTCTCAGCCATTCTCATTTACATAGATCTGGATTCTGTTCTGGATAATATCTGCTGTTTCCTTGGCCGTTTTCTGCCCTTTAAAGAAAGCTTCCGTTTCCTCGGTAATGATGTTGTTAAGTTCTTCATTTATGGAACCTGCAGTTCTTTCTGCCGAAGCAATGATCGCTTTTACCTCTGCAACTTCTTCCTCAGTAGCAGCATAAATGTCTATATTAAAATCATCCCAGCCCCAGCTGCTCTTCATTTGCTCTACCTGATTACCGTTCTCATCTTCATAATATTGTGGCGTCATATCTATTTCAAACTGTTTTTCAAGAGCGGATTTCTTAACCGGGAATCCCCATCCGCCGTGATCTCTCACAAGTCCGTCCTGGAAATCATCAGAAATAAGTCTCTTAATGAACTCCCATGCACCGTCTTTATGCTTAGATTTTGAATTAATTGCCATGCAGCCGTTGGCAGGCTGGATCAGGTTACCTTTTCGCTCATTGTTGGGGTATCCGATATAAGTTGTCTTTTCCCCAAACATACCGTTCATCATCTGATATTCCTGTACAGAACTCAAACTGGTCTGCATCAAAAGCAGCTTATCACTCCTGATCTTTGCACTTGTTCCTTCTTCATTATTATAATCAGGTTCTTCAGGGAACTTATTTGCAAATTCCAGTACTCTGATAAAGTCTTCTCCATCAAATTTGCATTTGCCGCTTTCCCAGTCAATAAATTCATCAATATTATTATAAATACAATAATAGAAAATACTCGATCTGCTTCCATATTGGAAGAGATTTTCTGCATTGTTATTTTCTGCAAAATCCAGCATTTCGCTTAATGTCCATCCCATTTCATCCCCTACTTTGGAGGCTTTCGCAATGGTTGTGGTAACATAGAACTGCGGAACGATACCATAAAGCTTGCCGTCAACTTCAAACGCTTTCAATACATTTTCAAGATAATCCTCTTTATTGATACCATCTTTTTCCATATAAGGATAAACATCCGCAAAGATACCCTTGCTTGCATACTGCTGATAATCAATGTAAGAAATATCAATAATATCCGGACCTTTTCCGCTGGTAATATCATTATTGAACAGTGTCACTCCCGTACTGTAGTCATCTGTGGAATAAGTCTTCACTGAAATATGATATTTATCATTGGTCTTATTAAAATCAATAATATTTTTGCGGATATCCTGATCCAGCCACATGGTTCCGTAAACAATTTCTTCTTTAGGTTTTACTTCAGACGCCGGCGTCTTTTTCAGAAATACAATAGAATATTTACGGCTTTCATTGGAATAATCACGAAGAAGTGTCCAGAATCTTCCATCTGACAACTGGCCCATTTCATAAACATCATCACTGTTGATATCTGCATCCAGCCATTCAAACAGATCTTCTCTTACATCTGATTCAAAGTCATAAGTGAAAACTCCGTTGTTGTCGCTGACCAGAATTCCTTTATCCATTCCTTTATAGTATCTCTGGTTATAGGAATAATCACTTCCGAACAGATTATCACTTTTGATCGCATCTTTCAGCTTCTTATTCTGTGGATCTACCTGGCGCAGTTCCAGCCCCTCATTCCCCCAGGTTCTCATATAAATATTTCCTTCTTTGGAAGCAAAAAGACTTTCCACCCAGTTATCTACAGAAATACTGCCGGTTTTCTGTCCTTCTTTATCCATAATATAAATATTGTTTTCACCGCCGGCAATATAAATATTATCCTGATCGTCCAGTGTCATATACTGTACATATGTATTTTCAGGATCATCAAAAACAGGTTTAATATCTGTTTTCAGAAGAACGCTTCCATCTGCAGTTGATACTTTCCACAGTTCCATATAGCTTTTGTATTCTACAGGTTCATAAGAATCGTCATAACCGCCGATCATAACAGAAGTTACACTCGAACTTGACATTGTAGACACTCCGTCGAAAGCAACTGCTTCTGCAACACCTTCCTGTGTATCTTCTGCATCCGTTTCTCCATCAGTATCTGAACCTTCTGCATCGGCTCCTGTCTCTGCATCGCTTCCTGTTTCTTCATCTGCCTCTGAGCCTTTATCTGTTCCGTCATCTGAAATTTCATCCTGTGCTTCACCGTCTTCCATACCGTCTTCTGAAGCAGGGACATAGCGTGACACGATCATGACAAGATTTCCTTCCGAATCAGCACTCAGCCTTTGAATGGAACTATGCTCATCGATATTCACAGGAAGCTCGCTGATCATTCCTTCCAGAAGATCATAACGATATAAATAGTTAGCATCTTCACCTGTATCCTCATTCCATGTGGAGGCAAACATATACAGAACATCACCGATCGCTATCGTATCACTGACATAATCTGCTTTCATGTCCAGATCATGATATTCAGGCAGATAATAAAACTCCTTTCTTGTCTGTGTGTCATCATCATTTCCTTTATTACATCCTGCCAGAGGCAGGATCATAGAAACTGCAAGTAAGGCTGCCAAAAACGCTTTTTTATATCTTTTCATAATAAAATACCTCATATATTGTGTTTAGTTTATCTTACCATA
The DNA here is from genome assembly GCA_014803415.1 of Lachnospiraceae bacterium. Classification (GTDB taxonomy): domain Bacteria; phylum Bacillota; class Clostridia; order Lachnospirales; family Lachnospiraceae; genus Suilimivivens. Next base: position 18,805 of record JAAVBZ010000024.1, on the reverse strand, counting down.
CAAACTATAGCACAATATATGAGGTGACACAATGGTAACTACCCTTAATTAATTCTTAAAACTATGTATAGGAGCCGGAATTCTTCCGCCCCTGTTTACAAACGCATCACAGGAAAACTGGTTCACCGGCATAATAGGCGCGTAACCGAGAAGTCCTCCGAATTCCACGGTTTCTCCTACACCCTTTCCGATAACGGGAATGAGTCTTACGGCAGTTGTCTTCTGATTCACCATTCCGATGGCCATTTCGTCCGCAATAATCCCTGAAAGGGTGGTGGCTTTCGTATCCCCCGGAACTGCGATCATATCAAGGCCTACAGAACATACACAGGTCATGGCCTCTAACTTTTCTATCGTAAGTGCCCCTGCTTCCACCGCATTGATCATACCCTGATCCTCACTGACAGGAATAAACGCACCGCTCAATCCTCCTACATAAGAAGACGCCATGACACCGCCCTTCTTTACCTGATCATTCAGAAGTGCAAGAGCTGCTGTAGTACCGGGGGCTCCGGCATATTCAAGGCCTATTTCACAGAGGATATCCGCAACGCTGTCACCGATAGCCGGGGTAGGTGCCAATGACAGATCCACAATTCCAAAAGGAACCGAAAGCCGCTGGGAAGCCTCCTGGGCCACTAACTGTCCCACTCTCGTCACTTTAAAGGCAGTTTTCTTGATGGCCTCGCAGAGCACCTCAAAATTCTCTCCTCTTACCTTGCTTAAAGCATTTTTCACTACACCGGGACCACTGACCCCCACATTAATGATCTTGTCTGCTTCCGTGACACCGTGAAAAGCGCCTGCCATAAACGGATTATCATCCGGAGCATTACAAAATACCACCAGCTTGGCGCATCCGAGGGAATCTTCATTACTGGTATACTCGGCTGTCTGTTTGATCATCTCGCCCATCAGCTTTACAGCATCCATGTTGATACCTGTTTTGGTGGAGCCCAGATTAACGGAACTGCATACTCTTTCCGTAGTAGAAAGAGCCAGCGGAATGGATCTGATCAGAAGTTCGTCTGCCGGAGTCATACCTTTGCTTACAAGAGCCGAATAACCGCCGATAAAATTAACCCCCACTTCATGGGCAACTCTGTCCAGTGTCTTTGCTATGGAAGCAAAATCCTCAATTGTTCTGCATGCTGCACCGCCAATTAATGCAATCGGTGTTACGGAAATCCTTTTGTTGACAATAGGAATACCAAATTCTCTTGCTATCTCATCACCGGTCTTTACCAGATCTTTTGAAGCTTCATATATTTTAGTGTATATTTTTTCTTTCAGTCTTTCCAGATCAGAATCAATACAGTCAAGAAGGCTGATACCCAATGTAATCGTTCTTACATCCAGATTCTCCTTGGTGATCATTTCATTGGTTTCAACTACCTCAAATAAGTTAATCATAGTATCTCCTCATTATATCCTGTGCATTTTATCAAAAATTTCTTCCTTCTGGCACTTGATGACAACACCGATCTCTTCCCCCAGTGCCTGAAGTTCATCTGCGATCACGCCGAAATGCTTATCTGCTTTGTCTGTATCCACTATCATCATCATATTGAAATATCCCTGAACGATAGTCTGCGATATATCTTCAATATTGATCTTATTCTCCGCAAGATAAGTGCAGACTTTTGCAATAATTCCAACTGTATCTTTTCCGACTACTGTAATAATTGTTTTATTCATTTTCTTTTGGCTCCGGCCCTAAAGCCTTCTGCTCTCCTCCTTAAATTTTACTGATTTCAACTTTTATGCTATATGTATTACCGGTGAAACTTCACTGCGCCTAGCTACCTGCATGGGAATATCATTTATTTTGAATCCTGTATCAGCCATAGTGACTTCAACCCTTACTGCTTCATAAGCAAGCTCGGGCATATTGTTCTCTTTACTTAAATGTCCAAGAACTACGGCCTGCAGTTTATCATGAAGGAGCCTGCAAAGCAGCTGCCCTGCCCGTTCATTAGAAAGATGTCCTCTGTCACTCAAAATGCGCTGCTTCAAATAATAGGGATAGGGTCCCACCTGCAGCATATTGATGTCATGATTTGCTTCCAGAAGCAAAACATCCATTCCTCTTAAAGACTCTACCGTATAATCATTGTAATTCCCAAGATCTGTCACCACCGCTGCTTTTTTCCTTCCATGAGATATCCTGTATGCTACCGGATCAGCGGCATCATGGGAAATCCTCATGGGATTACAGATCATATCTTTGATGATCACTTTTTCATCCGGCCTTACCTCATGAAAAAGCTCTTCCGGTATTCTCCCTGCTGAGGTGGTATTCCTGATCGCTTCTATAGTACCCTTCGTAGCATAAACGGGAATTTCATATTTCCTGGTAAGTACTCCCAGTCCCGCAATATGATCTGAATGTTCATGAGTAATAAAAATACCATCTATATCTCTCATGGACAGATCAAGTTCCTTTAATCCCTCTTCAGTTTTTTTACCGCTTATCCCTGCGTCTATCAGAATATGTGTGGAATCAGAACCCACATAAATACAATTGCCGCTGCTTCCGCTGGCAATACTGCAAAGCCTCATGATACACCTCTTCTTTATTCCTGCCAGTAAATCTCAATCACATCTCCCTCATGGAGGGGTTCCATATATTGAGCCGGACGGCCGTTTAAATTCGTAACGATCCCCTTGCCTCTCGGCCTTGAAAGGTCGAAATCTATAATATCAAAAACATCCACAAAAATATATTCTTCTTTTCCCTGCAAAGTTACAGAAACCTTATTGACAAGTACGGTAATCTCACGTGATACAGATTTCATTTCCTTTTCCGGTTCTTCATATACCGGTGTGTCCAAATCTTCGTATTCATCATCTTCTTCCCATTCTTCCTCATAACTTTGGGGAGTAAACATTTCGATTTTGGAAAGTGTCCACACAACGGAAAAATTCTCATAAACAGGCGTATCCAGATCTGCCAGCTTATTATTCACATAAATATTCATACGCGGATCAAGAATCACATCCATAAATTCAGTAAGCTGTCTTACCGTATAATAACTCAGCATTTCTATGGCGTCATTGTCCTGAATTTCATAATAATTGGATTGGAGCGATCCATTCACACTGGCAAATTTAGGCATCTTGACTTTCTTTTCATTCACGATCATCACAATGCTGTCCCCCGACTCCGGAAGTTCCCCGATCATACAGGAAGCTTCAGCTCCGGCAGTTGACTCGCTGACTTTAATAATATCATTGGCGTGGATTGGGGTATTGATATCCGCTATATTTCCGTTTACGGTAATGACCGCAGCTTCTCCCAGCTGTCCTCTTACCATACGGGCCTTTCCGTTTACGGTAAAGTTCAGTGCTTTACCTCTTCTGGGGAACAGGCCGTTATTGGGAAAGCCTGCCTGCATGGCGGCATCGGCCACTGTGAGCCTGTTGTTATCATAAATTTTGATTTTCCGTTCATTAAAACTGACAAAAATAAAGTTATTGCTCTGTTCATAAAAATTAAGACAGATTCCTATAGGAGTCACCAGCAGACTGTCTTTCCTGATATCCTCCTCAAATATGATCTGCTGCATGACTTCTTCTCCGCGAAGGGCCACGCGTTCTTTGGCAATACCCAATTCTTCTGATACCGCCTGTGTATATCCCGGTATCTTACCGCCGCCGCCTACTACGAATACGGCGCTGACGGGCTTTCCGCCATTAAGGTCCTTTATCTTGTCAGATGCCTGCTTGGCCATATCCCTGACAATGGGATCTGTTACCCCCAGAATCTCACTGCTCTTAATGGTCTGGGGAAGAAACATAATATCCTCATAACTGACTGTTTCCATTTCGCCTGCATCCCGTTTGATCTTTTCCGCCATGGAAAAATCTACGAGGCAATGTTTGGCAATGGCTTCCGTCAGTATATCTCCTGCTATCGGTATCATACCGTAAGCAATAATACAGCCATCATTGGTAATGGATATATCGCTTGTTCCTGCACCTACATCGATCAGCGCAATATTCAGCATACGGAATCTTTCGGGAATCGCTACCTGAATCGCTGCGATAGGCTCCAATGTCATATTGGCCACAGATAAGCCAGCTAATTCCACTGATTTATAAAGTCCATCCACTACATCTTCGGGAAGGAATGTGGCGATCAGGTCTATTCCCACAGTTCTTGCTTTATGCCCTTCCAGATTACTCATAGGATATCCGTTTAAATAATATCTGACTACGGAGTGGCCCACACAGTAGAATCTCATTTCCTCATCTTTTTGATTTTCCAGAAACTCTTCATATGCCCTTTCTATTCCCGCAGAAGTAAGGGCATAAATATCCTCCTGGTCGATTTCCTTGTCCTGACCATAAGGATATTCCACATGAGTTGTGATAGTCCGAAGAACACGACCTGCAGCTGCAATGCAGACTTCGGTGAGTTTTCTTCCGATGGCCTCTTCCAGTTCTTCTTTTACCCTGCTGACGGTCTCTCCTACCTTCATGATGTCATGAATCTGTCCATCCAGCATGGCTCTTGTTTCATGTTCTTTTACTCTCTGTGCAATTACAACAAAATCGTTTCCCCGCTTGTAACCTACGGTACCTACTATACTTCTTGTTCCTATATCAAGTCCGAAAACGATCTGACCTGTATATTTACTTACTTCTGCCACAGATATTCCCCCAATTTCTCATCGATCTGACCATATGCATCAGATAATATTCCACTGTTGTCTATTATTACTTTACAATTCTTTCTGAATTCCTCTTCCGTTAACTGACTTTTTACTATGGAATCTATTTTTTCATCCGTATAATTTCTGGTATTTTTAAGCCTTTTTCTTCTTATCTCTTCCCTGGCATAAATATACCACATTTCATCCACTATTTCCAAATATCCGTCTTCAATCAGAAGTGCTGCTTCAATAAAGAAAAAATCATGTGAAAGACTGTCTCTTTCTTCTTTAATTGTGTTCAGTATCAGCTCTTTCACTGCCGGATGGATAATATCATTTACCTGTTTCAGAAGATCAGCAGAAGCAAATATCTTTTCTGCCATCTTCTGCTTATTGATAGATCTGTCTTCATTTAAAATATCTTCCGACAAAAGCTCTATAAGCCTGTTATAGCAGGGCTGCCCCGGCTCTTTCACCTTGTGGGCTGCCTCATCAGCAAGCAGGATCCTGCAATTGTAATTTTCCTGTATATAAGAAAGGATCTGTGATTTTCCGGCTCCAACTCCGCCTGTAATGCCAATAACTCTCATTTTGCTTCGTACCAGTTAAAGCCTGTATGAAGATCGATCTCAAGACTTACCGAAAGCTCTGCTGCGCCTTTCATCTCCTCTTCAAGAATTGCTTTTACCTTTTCTTTTTCCTCTTCCTTAGTCTCTATCAGAAGCTCATCATGAATCTGCAAGATCAATCTGGAAGACAGATTTTCTGACTTAAGTCTGCGCCATACCCGGATCATGGCAATTTTGATAATATCTGCCGCTGTTCCCTGAATTGGAGAATTCATGGCAACTCTTTCTCCGAAGGATCTCTGCATAAAATTACTGGAAGAAAGCTCCGGCACCGGTCTTCTTCTGCCGAACATAGTGGCTACATAACCTTTTTCTTTGGCTCCGCTCACTGCCTCGTCCAAAAATCTCTTAATTCCCGGATAGGTTTTGAAATACTGTTCGATATAATCGGCTGCCTCTTTCTTGGTGATACTTAAATCCTGGCTCAGGCCAAAGGAGCTGATGCCGTATACAATTCCAAAGTTGACTGCCTTGGCATTTCTTCTCTGAAGATCTGTAACTTCCTCAAAGGGAGTATGGAACACCTTGGATGCTGTAATCCTGTGAATATCCGCATCAGTTTGATATGCCTCGATCAGCTGCTCATCTCCCGACATATGTGCCAGCACACGAAGCTCGATCTGGGAATAATCCGCATCTGTAAACAGATATCCTTCCTTGGGAACAAAGACTTTCCGGATCTGTCTTCCAAGTTCCATTCGCATTGGAATATTCTGCAGATTGGGTTCTGTAGAACTGATCCTTCCTGTAGCCGTGATCGTCTGGTTAAAAGTAGAATGAATCCTGTCATTCTCTTCAATATAAGCAGCCAGTCCATCCGCATAAGTAGACTTCAATTTGGCTAGACCTCTGTATTCCAGAATATCGGAAACAATGGGATAATCTGCAGAAAGCTTCTCAAGCACATCTGCCGAGGTGGAATAACCTGTTTTTGTTTTCTTACCTCCGGGAAGCTTTAAGTTTTCAAAAAGAACTTCCCCAAGCTGTTTAGGTGAATTGATATTAAACTCTGTCCCCGCTTTTGAGTAAATCTCCTGCTCCAGCTGCGTAATCCTTTCAAAAAGAGTATTGCCATATGCCTTCAATTCTTCCGGTTTTACTTTAACGCCTTCCTGTTCCATATCATAAAGCACATAAGTAAGAGGCATTTCAATCTCATTCATTAAAGAAAGCATTTCTGCCTCTTTCAGTTTTTTTCTTATGACTGGTGCCGCCTTTACAGACACATAGGAAAGAAAGCTGGTATATTCAAAAACTTCCTGCTCCTTTTGAAGTAATGCCGCATCAAGAGACAGCTTCCCAAAAAGCCGGGAATGCTCAGGGATCATCAGCCCCAAATATTCATTGGCCACATCTTCTAAAGTATAATCATTCTTGAGCGGATTCAGGAGATACGCTCCCAGGATCACGTCAAAGAAACGTTCTGTATGATCACTTTGCAGGAAGGAATAATACTGTTTAATATCTCCGCATACTAGTTTTGCCAAGCCGGCAAGTTCTTTTACTTTATCTCTCAGATAGCCTTCCGTGACCAATCCCTCGCTTTTGATAAAATAAGTGCCGCCTTCAGTGAAAGAAAGGCAGACTGCCAGAAGACTGGTTTTCTTTTTATCGGCAATCAATACAATTCCAATTTCTTCCTGATAATTCCTTGCTTTTTCAAATATATTTTCTGTATCGGAAAGTTCCGTTACAAAATGGAAATCTTTCGTAATATCTTCATGGGATATCCCCTTTTCAAATTTAGAAAGGAGGTTCTTAAATTCCAGCTTTTTGAACATCTTATAGGCATCTTCCGTATAAAAATCATGTACTAACGCCTGCTCATATTCAAATACCACAGGGCTGTCTACATTGATCGTCGCCAATACTTTGCTCAAATCTGCAAGATCTTTATTTTCCTTCAAAGACTCTTTGATCGATTTTTTACTGATTTCTTCTACATGTGCATATATGTTTTCCAAAGATCCATACTCTACCATCAACCCAGTTGCCGTCTTTTCACCAATTTTAGGTACACCGGGGATATTGTCGGCGGTATCTCCCATAAGCGCCTTAAGATCAATGAACTGAATGGGATTTACCTGATATTTTTCTTCCACATCTTTTGCATAATAATCTTCTATTTCCGTTCTGCCGCCTTTGGTCTTGGGAATCCTGATCTTGATCTTATCCGTGGCAACCTGCAAAAGATCTCTGTCTCCTGATACCAGGCTGACTTCAATTCCTTCCTTTTCTGCACGCTTTGCCAGTGTTCCTAAAATATCATCAGCTTCAAGGCCGGCCTGCTCCATGATCTTAATACCCATAGCCATTAAAACATCCTTTATTACAGGAACCTGCTCCCGCAGTTCCGCAGGCATCGGCTTTCTGGTTCCTTTATATTCTTTATAAATTTCATGACGGAAAGTAGGGGCATGCGTATCAAAAGCAACCGTCAGATATTCCGGTTTTTCTTCTTCCAGAATTTTAAACATAATATTTAAAAATCCATACACAGCGTTGGTATGAAGTCCCTCGCTGTTGGTCAGATCCGGCACCCCGTAAAAGGCTCTGCATAATATACTGTGTCCATCGATCAAAACTAATTTTTCCATAAATTCTCCCTTATAAAAGAACAAGTAACGCTATCAATGTAATAACAAGTACTACGGTAAGTCCCTCCAGCATGATCAAAATCCACCTCATGTTCTCGCGCACCTTAAGAATATGCTGTGCATTGTCCATCTGCGCTTTCATCTCATTCTGAAGATCAAAGACATTACCGGTCTCAAGTCTTGCCAGCCCCTCCGATACAAGGAATTGTATGGAAAGCTCTTCTTTACAATCTCCGCACTTTTCAATATGCTCCATAAATTCATGGAGATCTTCCGTATCAAGTTCATCCTCCAAAAAAAGAGGTATCATTTTTTCTGCTTCTTTACATGTCATGAGAGTTCCTCTCCATAACGACTATTGACTGCTCACTTTAATAAATATACACTAAAATGACAGCAAAGTAAATCACTAAAGAAACCGGTTCAAATATCCAACGCCATTTTACGCATAAAAAAGAAAGGTCGCATAAAGTAAAGCTGGTCAGCAAGCTGTAAACTTCTTATATAAAAATAAGGACGTAAGCTATATATAATAGACTTGCGCCCTGATCCGCTTACTATTTAGTTATCCTTTGATTCTATCAAGTTCTGTAAGATTTACACCCAAACTCGACAATGTAACTTTTAACTCAATATATCGCTTGTACATTGAATTATATGTGTCCGGTGCTACTTCCTTAATTGGTATCATCCAATCTTGAAGCCGTGAAAATTCGGTTACAGAATCTTTAATAATATCTGCTGCACTTGGCATAATATTTCACCTCTCAAGTAAAAAACAGTTGTTAGGTTATGATTAGTATAGCATAATCAAGATGTTAAGTCTATTATATTTTGTGGTGGTATCTCATCAATCTCTCATAACTAAAAAAAGTCTGAAATATCCATTTTACTGGATTTTCAAACCTTTTTAGTCCTGCCGGCAGTGGGACTTGAACCCACACGTGGTTGCCCACAACAGATTTTGAGTCTGCCTCGTCTGCCATTCCGACATGCCGGCATATATATTCTGACTTATTTAACAGCCGAATACTATAATATCATATTCGGCTGTCATTGACAAGTTTTTTATCTAATTTTCATAACTCTTTTTACAATTCGAGTTTTTCATATACCGGCAGACAATCCAGGGTCGCGAAATAATCTTTCGCCGTCTCAGCCCTTCTGATCAATTGAACACTTCCGTCCTCTTTCAGCAAAAGTTCTGCAGATTTCAGTTTTCCGTTGTAATTATATCCCATAGCATAACCATGCGCACCGGTATCATGAATAACCAGATAATCACCTTTTTCTATTTCCGGGAGTATTCTGTCTACTGCAAATTTATCATTGTTCTCACACAAAGAACCCGTCACATCATATTTGTGGTCACAGACTGCATTCTCTTTACCAAGAACTGTAATATGGTGATAAGCACCGTACATGGCGGGACGCATGAGGTTGACCGCACAGGCATCTACACCGATATATTCCTTATGTGTATGTTTTTCATGGATTGCTTTCGTAACAAGCTGGCCGTAAGGGCCCATCATAAAACGGCCCATTTCCGTATAGATGGCTACATCTCCCATTCCTGCAGGCACAAGGATCTCCTCATATACCTTACGCACACCTTCTCCTATTGCTCTGATATCATTAGGTTCCTGATCCGGCTTATATGGAATTCCTACTCCTCCTGAAAGATTAATAAACTTAATATCCGCTCCCGTCTCTTTTTCCAGGGAAACCGCCAGTTCAAACAGCTGCTTAGCAAGTATGGGATAATACTCATTGGTCACTGTATTGCTGGCAAGAAAAGCATGAATACCAAAATTCTTAACGCCTTTTTCCTTTAAAATACGGTATCCTTCAAACATCTGCTCTCTGGTAAAACCATACTTGGAATCCCCCGGATTATCCATAATGCCGTTACTCATTTGAAATACGCCGCCGGGATTATATCTGCAGCTCATAGTCTCGGGAAGCTTTCCTAAAATCCCTTCCAGAAAATCAATATGAGTAATGTCATCCAGATTGATAATAGCACCGATCCTGGCTGCATATTCATATTCCTCCGCCGGTGTGTCATTGGAAGAAAACATAATGTCCTCCCCTGGAATTTCCAAAGCCTTGCTGAGCATCAATTCCGTCATAGAAGAACAATCACTTCCGCATCCATACTCTCTTAATATCTGCATCAGACAGGGATTGGGCGTTGCTTTTACTGCAAAATATTCCTTAAAACCCGGGTTCCAGGCAAATGCTTCTTTCACTGCCTTAGCATTTTCTCTGATTCCTTTTTCATCATAGATATGAAAAGGCGTAGGGTAAGTCTTTGCGATCTCTTCTGCCTTTTCCTTTGTAATAAACGGTACTTTATTCATTTTTCTCTCCTCCTGTCAGCTCTATCAGCCTGATCTCATTGCTGAGTGCCTCTTTAAAAACCTTAATAAAATTCTCCTGTCCCGTATAAAGGAAGGTATCATCTTTTTTGCCTGTCATTTCTCCTGTAAGGGCATATTCGGAATCTATGATCATCCTGATACTGTTGCCTCTGTCTCCGCCCACATAACAGATAGCTCCATTCACAAGCTCTTTTTCTTCCGGCAGACCGTCTGTGATCAATACCAGCTTGATCTTCCTGTCAAGAACCTTAAGGAATTCATCCCGAAACTCCTCTATCATAGTCAGAGAAGCTGAAAAATAAATTCTCTTTTCCGCATCATTTATCATATTGATGATCTTGTTATATATATTTCTGCTTCCGGTAATGGTAATATATCCCACTTCCTGTTTCTTCATAGCCGGAATATTTTTGAGCAGAAATTCTTTTTCCTTATTCATGCTCCTGATTTTATTTTCACAAAAATTTTCAATGGGGACCGCCACATACTTACTGGAATTTCCCTCTTCCAGGAAAGCTGCCCCCTTATCTGACAACCCTGAAAGTCCACTATAAACGTTAGACCTTGAAATGCCGGTAAGTTTAGCCACCTCATAACCGGTAAGCGCTCCATTACGATACAGGCAAAGATAAATAGAAGCTTCCTGCCTGGTAAGTCCAAATATACCCAATTTATCAAGCACTGCGTTTTCTTCCATCTACACCCTCACTCCATATAACAAAATGCCAGAATTCCATTAGTAGTTCTTTACAGGAACACTATAATGGAGTTCTGGCTTTTTGTCAATACTATTTTCTTTCCTCCACTGTCACAAAAGGATCAAAAATAAAATCTGCCCTTAACAGTTTTTGACTGTTTTCTTCCGAAATCAGATAGCCGCAGACATAAAAATCATATAAGCTATCTTCATACATGATATATACAACATTTCCAAATTCCGTTTCATCTGCCCATAACAACATGGCTTGTCCATTTTCTTCATTAATAAATTCCTCAATCTGCCCGTTCAGTTCTTCTTTTTCAGATTCAAATATCAAATGTGTTCTGGTATAAGAATTGGAAGGATACCATATGTATTTATCGTAGCTTTCCAATTCTCCGTCATTGTCAAGATCGCCCTTCCAATTATATTCTTCTGCCTTTTTATCATGAACTTCCTCACTGCCAATCGGCTGTATCTCTTCTTCGAAGGAAATATCAAATATTGATTCCCAAACAAATATCCGCTTAAAGTCACATAAATCTTTTGCAAGGCATCTGTATTTTTCATTCTCAATATAGCTTATTTCCACATGGTCTGCTTTTGCCTTATCGTTTACCTCTATTGCCAGTTGGATATTGTCGGCGATCTTTCCGTCTTGAAAACTCTGTAGAATAATTCCGTTATATGTCTTTTTATCAAAGTCATAGGTTTCTCTGGCCAGATAAACTTTCCCTTCCCAATTGATAAAGGCAAAAGCCTGTTCTATGTTCTCTTCTAAGTCACTAAGAAAGTAACTTCCATCTTCCGCACCTTTAAAAAACAAATATGTTACATTATGTAAAGTTCCTCCTAGATACTGTCTCAGATAAATATCCTCAATACCGTCATTATCACCATCTGCTTTTACCCATTTACCATATCCTCCATATACCCCTACCTCTAACATCGCCGCTTTAATATCTATATTTTCTTTTGCCAGTTTTATAATTTCATCCTCTGAAAGCTCTCTGTCAATTACCAACAATTCTAATGTTTTCTGTAAGGTCTCCCTTTCACTAAACAAGCGTTCGGAAACATAATCTGTCAATCCTGCAGGAATCTTATTTTCTTCCCGGATCACCATTTTTTCTTTCCTAAATGCATCGCCATATTGTGTCAACAGTTCTTCCCCCGGACAAAATGTAAATTCCCGGTTCTCCGAATTCCAGATATATCCTTCAAAATGTTCATCATTCACAGTATATTCTGCCCAGTAATATTTCAGGAAATCCTCATATCCGTCTCCATTAATATCCATAAGCCCAATATAGTCTGCATCTGTCCATTTCTCATCATAAAATTCGGATATTTCCTTCAAACTGAATGGGTCGTAAACCGTCCCCCTTATTCCCTCAAACCCCTCTTCCGTTCTTTTCTCATGATATTTCACCAACAATTCATTATCCAACCCATAATTAAATAACTTATAAAAATCTCTTGTCTGGTACCCATACCATATCTCCGGAAGTACAGAGAACCCATCATTTAATTTCACCAGTTCAAATTCCGGAAAGTCATATAAAAACTTTTCTATATCGTTAAAGTAGGAAAAGAAACTGCTTTCACATACTTTGAATAATTCCTTCCTCCCACTTTCCGATTCAGAAAGTAAAAAATAATCATTCATATGAGTTCTGTCATCTTCAGCACATAATAACCACATACAAGAAGACGGCTCCATATCCTCTTCCATAAGGCTTATGACACTCTGAAAATCAAAATAATCCATAAATTGAGAAACCAGAATCAACTGACTTTCCGGAAGGTTTATTACTTCATATGGCGTTATTACTATTTCATGCTCATAAAAGACATTATGCTCACGAATATCGGGATCCGTGCTTTCCGAATGAGCATCTGTCAGTACACACTCTGTCATTCCCTCTTCGTTGACCCGGCTTTCCACCTTCCAGTCTTCCGGTACTGTCAGGATCATGCTCCCAAACCGAACTTCGCCTGAGGTACTCGTATGATTTTCCAATTCCAGAAAAAGCGGCAGTAATTTCAATTCCGCTTCATATCTGTTTGATTGCCTTACAGCCACTAAAAAAATAACAGCTGTAAAAATAATCAATCCTACAGCTGCCGGTATACGAGGCAATATTTCCATCTTTTTATGATATCTCTTCATTTACGCTCTGCCCTTTTATATATTTTCTATTTGCCAGTCAATTGGTTCTATGCCATTTTTTTGCAAGAATTCATTGGTCCGACTAAAATGCTTGCACCCAAAGAACCCTCTGTAGGCTGACAGCGGACTTGGATGTGGCGCTTTCAATATCAAGTGCCTGGGATTGGTAAGCATAGGAATCTTGCTCTGTGCAGGACGCCCCCAAAGAAGGTATACGATAGGTCTATCCTGCGCATTTACTGCACTGATAATGGCATCTGTAAACTGCTCCCAGCCTTTCCCCTGATGAGAATTTGCCTGATGAGCGCGGACTGTAAGCACAGTATTGAGCATTAAAACTCCCTGTTTTGCCCACTTTTCCAGATAACCGTTGTTGGGAATATCACATCCTAAATCATCCTCAAGTTCCTTATAAATATTCTGAAGTGAAGGCGGTATTTCTAGTTGATCCGGCAGAACAGAAAAGCACAGTCCGTGTGCCTGATGCTCCCCGTGATAAGGATCTTGTCCCAATATCAATACCTTTACTTCGCTTAAAGGTGTCAGATGAAAAGCATTAAAAATATCGTCCGCAGGAGGATATACTACATGAGTGTTGTATTCCTGCAAAACAAATTTATATAACTCCTTATAATAAGGCTTTGCAAATTCGCCCTTAATGGTATCCAGCCAATCATTTGTGATCATCGCCATAATAATGTACCCTCTTTAGTGCATGTTCATCTTAAAAAACATTGTTAAAGTCTAACAGAAACACCCTTATCCTGCAGATATTGTTTCACTTCATTGATTTCCAATTCCTTGTAATGGAATAAAGAGGCAGCCAAGGCAGCTTCTGCCTTTCCTTCCGTCAATGCTTCATAAAAATGTTCCCTAGTCCCAGCACCTCCTGAAGCAATGACTGGTATTGAAACATTTTCGGCCGCAGTTCTTAACAGTTCGATATCATATCCTTTCTTGGTACCGTCGCAATCCATGCTTGTCAGCAGAATTTCACCTGCACCAAGCTTTTCGGCCTTCATGACCCATTCAATGGCATCTATGCCCATATCTACGCGCCCGCCATTTTTAAAAATATTCCATCCGCCGTCAGGCCGTCTTTTTGCATCGACCGCTACTACAACACACTGACTTCCGAATTTCTCAGCCGCTTCACTGATCAGCCCAGGATTCATTATGGCTGCTGAATTCACGGCCACCTTATCCGCACCTTCACGCAGTATCATTTTAAAATCATCTACCGTTCTGATCCCGCCGCCTACCGTAAAGGGAATAAAAATGGTTTCCGCCACTCTGCGCACCAGCTCTGCTTTTATATTTCTGGCATCGGAAGACGCTGTAATATCAAGAAAAACAAGTTCATCTGCGCCGGCCTTATCATACATCCTGCCTACTTCTATGGGGTCGCCCGCATCTTTTAAGTTCACAAAATTAGTCCCCTTGACCACTCTTCCGTTATTGACATCCAAACAAGGGATTATTCTTTTGGTATGCATCCTCTAGTCCTCCCTGTTAATGGAAATAAAATTCTTTAAAATTCTCAACCCCACCTCAGAACTTTTCTCAGGATGGAACTGACATGCAAAAATATTGTCTTTTTCTACTGATGCATGTAAGGTAACGCCATATCCTGCAGCAGCAGTAACAATGTTTTCATCAGCTGCTTTTAAATAATAAGAATGCACAAAATAAACATAAGAGTTCTCAGGTATTCCTTTAAAAAGCCTGCCTCTATTCGGATAATATACTGAATTCCATCCAATATGGGGAACCTTAAGTCCCGGTGCATCAGGAATCCTTAAAATTTCACCTCTTAAAAGACCAAGGCCCTCTACACCTATACTCTCATCACTTCTTTCAAACATCAGCTGCAGCCCCAGGCAAATACCTAAAAAGGGAGTTTTATTTTCCACAACCTCTTTAATCACATCTACAAGGCCGAAATTATGAAGCTTTTCCATGGCATCGCCAAAGGCGCCTACTCCGGGCAGAATCACTCTGTCTGCCCGCAAAATGATGTCCCTGTCCCTGGTAACCACCGCTTCTTCTGAAAGTGCCAGTAACGCTTTTTCCACGCTTTTGATATTACCGGCATCATAATCTATAATTGCTGTCATTCTTCTATGCCCTCATTAATAATGTCTTCCTCTTCAGGCAAAATGTCCTGAGGTACTTTAACCTCCGGGCTCTCGCTGCGATCTGCTCCCTCTTCTGTACCGTTTACAATAGCAAAAACTCTCCGGGAATATGTCTCATTATCGTTGCTATTAATCTCAAAAGCTTCTTCTTCACCAATTCCATAGTCCCTGCTAAGATATTCTAATATCGTTTGATAAATATTCCTCAGTTCTTCTGATACTCCATATAAGTCACCGGTGTTTAATTTTTCATATTTTGCAACACCCTGTAAGAGAGCATCAAGAGCCTTGGCTTCTTTTCCCTCTTTCTTGTTATAATTATAAATATCCAAATTCCTCTGCAGCTGCAAAACAGCATCCACCTGATTAAAAAGCTGCTCTTCTTCCTCAGTACGATCTCTGGAATAAAGAAGCTCATAGACCTCACTATATTCCTTAGCATAATAAGCTGCTCTGACATTTTGCTTATTTGCATAATCTGTAAGGAAAATAGTAATTAAGATTACTGCCGCAAGAATAGTCAGACAAAATGCGACTAATACGATCAGAACTTTAGGAGCTATCGTAATGGGAGGTTCGGCAGGTTTTTGAGGCTTCTCTTTTTTCTTCTTTTCCTTAACGGGCTTTTTCTTAGCTTGCTTTTTATTTCCACCCTTTTCTTTAGCCTTTTTATCCTTTTTCTTCTTTTCTTTTACCTTCTTTTTTTCTTCAGCTTTTTCATCAGCCGGATCTGCTAAACCTAGTTCTTTTAAAGCCTCATCCGCTTCATCCACTTTCTCTGTTTCTTCTTCCTCCTCATCTTCAAGCAGGGACTTGAAGAAACGTCCTAATTTTCCTGTAGTTTTATCTTTTGGTTTCTCCTTGATATCAATAACTTCATCTGTAGAAAGCAAATTATCTTCATCCGGTAAAATCTCGATATTCTCTTTTCCTTTTTTCTTCTTTTCTTTTTTCTTCTTAGGTTTCTTTTTTCTTCCCTTTTTATCCTCCGGCTCTGCATCTTCACTGATATTTTCACGTAGTGCAGCCATATCATCTTCTATATCAGCCTCATTATTTGAATTATCCACGCTGTCTATGCTCTGGATAAGTTCTTCCATATTATCAGGATCCTCATTCCTGCTTAATATATCATCTGCCCTGGCCTCATCCATATCCTCCAGCATATCCATAAGACGTTCGTTAAGGCTCATTTCTTTCTGCTCTTCCGGTTGCATGGGCTCCTCTGCAGCCAGATCCGCAGCAGCCAATAATTCATCAAGACTTGCTTTCCAATCTTCCGAATCTTCCTCAACAGGTGGATCTTCAGGTATTCCTTCCTCTATAAACTCATCACTTTCATGCTCTGATCCTTCCTGCAATTCCGGATTTTCTTTCATAGTATTTAAAAGATTATCTAAATATTCTTCATCTAAAGCCATAATGATCCCCCATATCTATCTACTACGATTCTTAGTTTACCATAATATGTTTCAATAGACAATTAAGTTTTTACTTTATAAATTAATTAAAAAATCCAAAGGCGCTGCCTCAAATCCTGTACTCCGCTCACTAATTTCCTCTGCTATTTGATACAAACTACTATGTATCCTGAAAAAGGAAGCTTTATTATTAAAATAAACTACTTTTTCAAAGGGCCATCGGATCACCGTGGGAAACCGCATACCCACACCCATTTCGAGGATACAAACTTTACGGTTTACAGTTCCCTGCAGCCATTTAGTATATAATTGCCATTTTGGTAAATAACCTTCTTCCGCATAATTTTCAGCAAAAATATTATTGAATACAAGCTGCTTACCACATTTGGGACAAATCGGTAATTTTATATCATTCATTCCGCATTTATGCTTGATCACATTTCTTATTTTATCTGCCAGAAATAAATCATCAGGATATAAATCATCAGAACACTTATTACTGCACTGCATCCGTTTTAATGTACCACAGGGTTCTACAATTCTTTGTTCATCAAATTCTGTTTCATGAATGATCCCATCCATACATAATGATACCAGAAAATAATTTTTATCCTTAATAAGCTCAAAAAGCTGTCTATAAGCACGTTTTCTTTGTAAAACAGCCTCATCCGCACTATTTTCTATAAAGTCTTTCTTTATATATGGCAACAGCTGCTCATTACTTCTACATATATCCAAAACAGATCTATAGTTTTCATTCTTTTCTATATCTGTTTCTTTTACCTCAAACTCTTCACCGATACCTACTAAAACCATATCTGCATCTAAAATTTTTTCTTTTAAATCATCAATCATATTTTCTCTCATATGCCATATCTCACAATACATTCTATCAAATTTCATCTGAAAAGAGCCGGAATTTCTTCCGGCTCTTCGATTCTATTGTATCTATCTTCCTATTGAACCAATTCGTCCACTACTCTAACAAGATTTCCGATTTCAGGTTTTGATAACTGAGCATTGGCACCTAAAGCCTCACCCTTTCTCTTCATTTCATCATTAACAAGTGAAGAGAAAATAACGATCGGTATATCTTTCGTTGCCTCATCTGATTTTATCAGTTTAGTTAATCTGTGACCATCCATCATCGGCATTTCTATATCAGTAATAACACACTGCACATGATCCTTTAATGTTCCATTCTCTTTACATTCGCAAATAATATTCCAAGCATCCTGTCCGTTGGCAACATGTATTAAATTATCATAGCCTGCTTTCTTAAGGGAATCAACAATCAGTTTATTTAATAAGATGGAATCTTCTGCAATGAGAATCGGAACATCACTTCTCGTTCTCTCACCCAGCTCACTGATCTCACTGATCTTAAGTCCTGTTTCAGGATTAATATCTGTCACTATCTTTTCAAAATCAAGGATGATGATCAATCTGTCTTCTATTTTAACAATACCGGTGGAAATACTTTCCTCAGCTGATGAAACAGTAGCGCCAGGTTTAATAATATGTTCCCATGATACTCTATGTATACCTCTGACTTGATCTACATGAAAAGCAATATCTAATTTATTAAAATTGGTTATGATAAACAAACCACCTTCTGAAGACACTCCTCTTTGGAGACAATTCTTCAGGTCAATTGCAGTAATCATATCATCTCTCGGCATAAAAATACCTTCAATACTAGGGTGCGAATTAGGCACCGGAGTCACCTTTTGATAAGGTATGATTTCCTTGATCTTAGCTACGTTTATACCGTACGGATTACCACCCAGCTCAAATTCTAATACTTCTAACTCGTTAGTTCCATTTTCTAATAGAATTTTCGTATCCATCTCCATGCACCTCGTTTACTTAGGGTATTTTTTTACCATATGAAAGATTATAACACATTTTTTTTTTCTAAACAACAGCTAAGATATAAAAAAGAAAAAGCAGCGGTAAATTGTACCACTGCTATCATTTATCATACCTTCAAAACCGAATATCAAATCTCACTGTATCCTTCTTGGTTAAGCCCTCGACCGATTAGTACTTATCAGCTCAACACATTGCTGTGCTTCCACCTTAAGCCTATCTACCTCGTACTC
>JAAVBZ010000023.1 GCA_014803415.1 Lachnospiraceae bacterium | reverse complement strand
GTAACATTCAACAGTATAGAGAAAGTACGCCGTTTGTGCGAAATAAATACGCCGTCAATCCGAAATCATCACGCCGCATTTAGCGAAATGGCTGCGCCGTTCGTCCGAAATTTGCAGTTGTACCCTATTTTGTCTTCTATTTCTAAACGAAAATGAATTGGATGTTCTTTCAAATTTCTTTTCATTTAGAGTGACATATTCTGCAATTTTATTAGTCACTTCTATAATTTCATCACACCTATCAATAACCTTTTTGTCATGAGAAATATAAATAATACCTGCTCCGACAGTTTTCGCATATTCCTCAATATTAGTGAGAACAGATTCCGTAGCACTTGCATCTAAATTGGCTGTAATCTCATCAAATATGTACACCTTAGGATGACGAAGAAATGCTCGTGCCAAAGATAATCTTTGCTTCATCCCGCCAGATAATTCATCACCCTTTTCCCCAATTTTAAAATTTAATGCTTTTTCCGGATTCTCACATATCACACCTTTATAATTACCCACAAGATATACTTTTGATAATGCAGTAATAAGCTCATTATCATCTACCTTCCTATCAAGTCCATAAATTAAATTTTCTCGAATCGTGCCTGAAAAGAAGTACGATATTTGTGGACTATAGTATAATAGTTCGGTGAGTTCCTTTTGACTGTAATTCTCTTGATCCTTTCCAAACAAAGTAATTTTCCCATGCATATATGGATAATATCGATTTAAACAACGCACTAAAGTTGTTTTGCCACATCCATTTGCACCTCGTAAAGCTACTCTTTTTCCACAAGGAATTAATATATCTTCATACCATGCAAGTGCTTTTTCTTTTTCTGGATTTGTAATTAATACATTTTCTAAATGAATATCATTACTACTCATCCGATCTTTACTAGAAGTAATCTCAAAAATCCTATCTGTTGTACTAGATGTAACTTCAAGCAATGCTCTTGCCTTTATCACTGATGATGCTGTTTCATCCATAAAACGATATACTTCATCTATTGGTTTTATGAGTTGCTGGAAAAGAAGACATATAGTAATCACAGATCCAGAGGGCATCTTCCCATTTAAAACTAAAATCACAGATAAAATGAGCAACACTACCTGAAATATAATTTTACAAAACTGCTTAAGACAGTCAAATGCTCCCATATAGCTATGATGTTTCTTCTCGGTTCCACTAATATTGAGAATATCAGGACAAAGTCTATTCTTTTCATATTCTTCCGCCCCCATACTCCTAATTAATTCAAGATTAGAAATAGACTGGCAAATTTGTCCATCAAGTACATTTTTCTGATCCACAATTTTTTCTCTTATTCCATTTTGCGAACGAATCTGAAACGCCGAAATTATGATAGTCAGCACAAGATAAGCAAACATAATTCCAACTATAATTCCAGGAGCATTTAAAAATACTTGCCCTAATGTGCATATAGCTATAAGAACTGTAGCAAACACATCATTACATGTAATTTTTATCAACTGACTAAATCCCGAAACACCTTGATTTAACTGTGCTGTCTTTTCTCCACTCAAACATCCTGAATAATAAGACACTGGCATCTTCAAAAGCCGCTCAATACTTTTTTCTCGCACTTCCGCTTCATGAACTGCGATAATACAATCAAGCAAAACCCTACGTACTATAGCAATGCATTCAGCCAAAAGATAAATAATCCCAAACGCTGCAATTAATAAGATACCTTGTTTAATTGTTCCGACTTCACCATTTGATATTTTTGTATATAGCTCTCCCAATCTTACCGGCCATATGGATGCAAGAAACGAACTGATAAATGCCAATAAAATTATACCAACACATTTCATCTTTGTTTTTTTGCTTACAACTGAAAAATACATTTTCATACAATGCCCTCCTTGCTATACCTCCCCCATTTCGCCAATTAACCCTCTATCATATTTCTTACATCGCACCGTTAAATCCCTAAATTATTTTACATTTTCTCTTGACAACCAGCATATACTTAGTTATAATAACAAACGGTGTTTATGTGGTTGAAAAAAATAATATTTTATGATATCATATAAATACAATACCAAAGGCGAAGTACGTAAGAGATTATCCTTATAATGAATAATCCCTTGTAGATATGTATAACATAATCATACGTACTTGCTTCTTAAAAGAGACTTTTACCATTGGCGTGGGGGGTCTCTTTTTATTTTCTACATTGTACATTGTTCTATTACATTTGTCAACAATCAAGCTCCATTTTGGTTATTATATCTAATTCTTCTGATTTTCTTTTAAATTTATTTGTATAACATTTTTCCTATTCATTTATTCTAATTAAAATTTTAATAATTAATATAGACATTTTAATCACTTTTTCATACTTTTAATGACCTTAATAAAATGCTATAATAGCTATTAAAAATAGAATATAAATATTAAAATTTTTATAAATTCATTTGGGGGGATTATACTTATGGATAACATTACATTAATTTCAAATCAAATAGGTTCAAAACTACAAGAGATAATTCGCAATAAGAAACTTTCCCAAAAAGACATAGTAACTCTTTGTGAAAAAAAGAATATAAAAATTTCACAAGCAACTATATCAAACGCATTACACAAGCCCGGATCTATGTCACTATCCACCTTAATAAAAATCTGTGATGGTTTGGATATTTATATACCTGATTTATTATCTTCTGATCCGTTAGAATCTATCGATAATATTAAATCAGCCTTTATTCTCGATTCATCCGATGATGCATATTCTGGCTATTTAGGTGATTTTCATGCCTATTTTTTACCTACTACCAATACCTCTTCTAAATTGGTTCATGGTTACCTATCTTTTAATCCTGATTTAGGCACAAATCGTTGTATTGCAACAATGGATTTGGATACTGGAGGTCGAACCAGCAACAACGAACCTATTTGGAAACATTATACAGGAAATATGGTAATATCTTTGCGGCAGCATTGTGCCTACTGTACATTAATCTCTAAAAAGCTTGGAGAAATATGTCTTTTCATATTTGAACATGACTACTTAAATAATAGTTCATTATATTGCACTATGGCAAACGCAGTAACTTCCTCTGCCGGACGCTTCCGCCAGCCAACAGTTCACAGAATTTGCTTATCAAGATGCGAGTTAAGTGATGACGCCGCGAGACTTTTAGTTGGTGAATTGCTAATGATTAACGACAAGTTTTTTATCTCTGAAAAAAAATTGGATAATTTCTTTAAATTAAACTCTATATCACCAGAATTTAGAAAAAAAATTGAAAATTTAACTGCTCAACCAACCAATCGATACTACATGCTTTCCGAAAAATCCTTGCAAACGCCTTTATCAGCTACAGAATTATCCGGTGTAGAATTTGAATTTGCTCAAAATATTTCTCTATTAAAATCATATAGTGAAGCATCGCCCAATAATAAAATTACTATGGAAACAGAAAACATACTATTTAACTTACTAAAAGGATTAGCTAAAAAAAAATCTAAAGATGTTTGACAAACTCTTAGGGGGATTTATCCTGCTCCCCCTATATTTTCTTTCATCATCCGATGTAATTTTTCAAGCAATTTCTTCCGCTTATTCCCTATCAATTTTCTACTACATCCCAAAATTTTTGCTGTTTCCTTTATTGTAATATCTTTAAAATACAACAGTTCCAGCATTCGTATATCCTGATCTAGCAATTTCCTTAATGCCACTCGTAACAATTCTTTGTTAATATTCATCAAGGCAATTTCTTCCGTTACATTTCCCAAATCCGCTACCATTTCAGAAAAACAGCCTTTTTCTTGCAACCCTTCCAAACTACACACCCCATATTTTCTATCGCGCTCCTTCTGGTACCGCTCCCTCCTCTCCGACCGATACCACTCCAGATAGATTTCCCGGTTTACTTCCACCAGTGTCCCATCACCCAATCGGATAACATATTTCTCCCGTTCCTTCGGTCTCTTCCCCCTCATACAGCCGCCACCGCCTTTACTGCCTGATCTCCGGATGGATATTTCTTCCGCAGTCTCCGAACTGCCTGCAAAAGTATGACAGATACCGCCGGGCTGCTGATCCCAAGCTCCCTCGCCGCTTCCTTCCTGCTCTTCTGCTGGAAAAAACAAAGGCTGACTGCCTCCCTCTGCCGCTCTGTCAGACAGTGCAACATTTCTTTCCTGTTCTCCCTGTGCAAAAGATATTCCAGCGGATTTCCTCCGGCATTGCCGATAACTTCCCATTCCTCCGATATGGCACTGTAGGATACAGTCTTTTCTAGCTCCTTTGCCCTCTGGTTGCGGTCCAGCCTGTCCTCACCTTCAAGCACAAGCCGGACATACCACGGCTCTTTCTCAAAAAATTGTTCAGGAAGGTAACTGCTTACGCCATTTGATACATACAGATATGCTCCGCATAAATGGATCGGGAATACGGTGTTATGGCCGCAGGCATGATACAATGCATACCCATTCTGATAGGCTGTAATCCATGTATCATTCTCAACGTGCTTTTCCGCCACTGCCCTGCCCGTTTCCCTTAAGCTCCTTGCAGTCGGCATTTTTATCCCGTGTTTTGTGGTTTCAGTGATCTCTTTCAGTTTCTGCAGCGTCAGCATACAGACCGCCTTTCTGTCCAGAGCATGTTGATCTGCTCTTAGACACAGGCTGCCCAGCACTATCCTACTGCATGGACTGCTCCCCATCGCAGGACAGGCAGTAAAAAACAGCTCCCGGCTCGCCCGTTTTTTTTGACGGAACCGGAAACTTTTCTTTACTGCCTGTCTCTTGTCCTATGGGTATATTTTAGCAGAGTAGCCAACCACTTTCCTCATCGGGCAGGTAGAAATTCTTTTATTTTCCCACCATATCCGTAGAACTTCTCATCTGCCCTGCCGTAAACCTTCCACCAACGCTTCAACCGTCCTCAATACGATTTCCTGATCCGCTGCCCTTAAATGGCTGATACGGTAAAATATATCCTGATATTGTTTTTTCCCCGCTTCTGGAACAATACCAAGCAGGACATTGGCGTCTGCCCCCATTGCCTGTACCAGCTTGATAAAAGTCACTATGCCCATGGACATCTGCCCACCCTCGATCCGGCTTACCGTGTTGGTGCTGATCCCCGCTTTCTCTGCAAGCGCTTCCTGTGACAGGCACAGCTTTATCCTCTGGCTCCGTATGCGTTCCCCTATCTGGAGAAGCTCCTGTGACACTGCACGCCTGCCCACCACGGTATCCTCCTTCCCTGAAAATGAGCTTCAAAAAACAGTCAAATCCTACATCTGGCTGTTCCCAAAGGTCATATATTGGATTCTCTGTCATTCGACCTTTTCAGAAATGCTATCCGGTTCCATATAGGTCATGGTTTACCTCTGCCCGGTAATAATTGTCTATGGTCAGTGCGGCATTGTAGAGCGATGTCAGCAGGTACGACCTGATATTCCCCACTTTGCCGGTATTCCCACGCAGACAGCCCAACACATAGGCTATGTGTGAGTATTCCAGCTTTAAGAACCGTTCCCGCACCACTATTGCCGGTCTCTCTACGCCTGCTATCCGTAGAGACGCATGATCCGGCATCATCATCACGTCCACCATAAGTTCCACCAGTTCGTCCAGTTCCTCCCTCTGGAAGCTTGTGTCACTCAGGAAACACTCATACGAAATATTTTCCTGTATGAGGCTGCGGTATCTGTCCATCTGTCCTATCACATCAGATGGATAAGGATAGATAGGATCAGTCTCACTAAAATCAGTTTTATTAAACTCAGTATTATTAGATTGTGATTTTGGAAATTCTTGAGTTGTGATTTTCATCATTCCAGAATTGTGATTTTCACCATTCTTGAATTGTGATTCCGGAAATTCTTGAATGGCGGCTTTCACAACCCCTGAATTGTGAATTTCACTATTCTGGAATTGTGATTCCAACAATCCCTGTTTGTCAGTTTCTGTAGCTTCTGAATCATGGCTTCCGGGCTCCCTGTCTTCCGGCAGACGGGGTTCCCCATTCAACGTCATAAAATTCTTCACATAGATCACGTTGGGCTTTCCCAGCCCTAAACGCTTTTTCTCTATCAGCCCAATCCCATTATCTACGTCCAGTTCCTTCACCAGCTTTACCGCCTTCTGTGTCCCGCAGTTCATCATCTCTGCAATCTCTTCCACCGTAAAAACTATGTATACCCTGTCCTCTTCATCAAACCACCTGTTCTTGATGCTTAACCCCATACGGTCCAGCATCAGACCGTACAGAACCTTCGCTTCACAGGAAAGCCCACGGAAACATTCCGCTGTAAACAACATCTTAGGGATTCGGTAAAAACTGTATTGTTCCGCTTCCATTCCACGGAAATAATCAAACTGGATTCCCTGCATCATTTCTTCCCCCGTTCCTGTTATTTTCTTTTATCCAACATAAAAGCAGAGACACCAAGGGTTTTTCTCTGCTTTCGTATGGATCAATATTTTGTTTTCCCTGCCGGAATATGAAAGCCTCTCCAACGCTATCCTTCCTGCCTGTTCCCCTGCTTAAAGCTCCATTCCTCTAATAATCCATAGATGGTCGCTTCCATCTGCTCCGCTGAATAATCCGCAGGGAAATACGCATCCAGCTTCTTCCTTTGCAGTCTGACCGTCAGTGCCGCTGGTTTTTCATCGGAAAGGACAATCTCTATCCCATTCCCGTTAAGCTTTCCCGCCCTGCTCAATTCCTTCAGCTTCTTAGCCTGTGCAAGGCTGGGGAATACACATAACCGCTCTATCGTCTGGTAAAGCTGCTCCTGCTCTTCCGCTTCCAGATAGGATAATTCTATCCCGGAATTAACCGGAATCCGCTTTTCATCAACATAATCAAGCAGGGGCTTTATGAGAAAGGTCAGTCGGATGAACCGCTGTACCTGCCTGCCGCTTTCCCCGCTTTTCTCCCCAACCTCATCTGCCGCTTCTAACTTCCTGCCAACTTGTCGGGAAGTTAAGTCTGTCCTCTGCCCCTGTTTCCTTATTGCATCCAACTTCATCTTATAGGCATAAGCCTTTTCACTGTACAGAAGCTCTTCCCTCTGTATGTTAGAATCCACCATCGTTATCGTAGCTTCCTCGTCCGTAAAGTCACGGATAAAGCAGGGGATCGTCTCAAGTCCAAGCAGTTCACAGGCCCGTTTCCGCCTGTGTCCCGCTATGATCTCATATCCGTCTTCTTTCCCCTGTCGGACGATCAGAGGGCAGATAACGCCATGTTCCCTGATACTTTCCACAGTCTCCTGCATCTTTTCATCGTCCAGCACCTTAAAGGGATGGGCGTTGAAAGAATATAATTTTTCAATCGCCACTTCCACAACTTTTTCTGCCTGTTCCTCGCTTTCCTGCCCTAATCCGAACAATTCGTTTACATCCGGCATTTTGATATTGGAAGCACTGCCTTTCTTATTTGCCATGCGCCAGCACCTCCTTCGTCAAAATTCCATATGCCTCGGCTGCTTTTCCTTTCGGGTCATGTACGAAGATACTCTTCCCTTCGGCACTTGCCTCCGCAACCCTCACCGACAAAGGGATATAATTCTCAAATACTGGTATGATCTGCCCATAGTTCTCACGCACCAGTTCCATAATGTCTTTTGCATAATTTGTCCGGGCGTCCACCATGGTCAGCAGGATTCCCTCAAAATCCAGTGCCGGATTGATACGCTTCTTTATCCTCATAATGGTGGCGATAAGCTGCTCCAATCCTTTCAAAGATAAGAATTGTGCCTGCAAAGGTATGAGTACCGTGTCAGCGGCGGCAAGGGCGTTGATCGTCAACATACCCAGCGAGGGCATACAGTCTATGATAATATAGTCGTAATACGGTGCCACTGCCTCTATGTACTCCTTCAGCATATATTCCCTGCTCATGGCGCTAATCAGCGATACCTCAACCGCCGCAAGGTCAATGTTTGCCGGAAGGAACTGCACCCCTTCCTCATGGGTAAGGATACCGAAACCGGCTTCCACTTCCTGTCCTTCCATAACAGAGGTTATGACTGCAGCAAGCGTTTCTTTCAGCTTGTCCGGCTCCCTGATCCCCATGCTTGCAGTAAGGCTTCCCTGCGCGTCAGCGTCAATCAGCAGGATCTTTTTGCCTGCCTTTGCAAGCCCGATCCCTAAATTTACTGTGGTTGTGGTCTTTGACACCCCGCCTTTCTGGTTTGCCATGGCTATTACTTTACTTTTTCTGCCTGTATTTTCCATAAATTACATTCTCCTTCGCTTTTATTTTTCTATCTCACACGGACATTCAGACCTTCCATAGGAATATCGTCATATCCAACAAGATAATAGTCTTCCCCGTCATGCTCTACTTTCGTCTGTATCCAACAGAGAACTTCTTGTGAATTGTCCTGTAATAAAACTTCGATCAGGCTCCCACTGCGGTAGCAGTATCCCTTTTCCGTCCTATATTCCCCACTTTCATCCTTGTGTAAAGTGCTGGTCTCCAGAACCGGACGAAAAAGATACTCAATACTGCCACCTATATCAGCCAGCTTTTCCATAATCGCCCTCAGTTCCCTTAACTGGAAGAGCTGATCACTGTCCTTATTGTCAACATGCAGTCCACGCAGATCTGCATGTTCATCGTAAGTAGAATATTTTAAAATATCATCGATCCGGGGCTTCATCCCCGCCACCCTTGCCAATGTCATAGTCAGATCAGCCATGTTTCCCTCCTTACCGGTGCTTCATAATGACAAGGTTCTGCCACCATAGCAGCTTCCTCTTCCGCACCATGCCCGTCTTCGCTCTTCTCAATAATGAGACGGCTCCCTTCCTGCGTGACAGTCACTTTGTCACCTACGAAAAATCCCAGCGGTCTCAGCCATTTCCCCTGTATGATGATCTGCGGAACGGGCGTATAATTCCTTCCGCTTCCCTTATAAATCTTTAATTCCTTTGCCTGCATATAAAGTATCCTCCTGTGTATGGTATTTCTCTGGCTTCACATTCCAAGTGCAGATAAATCTACCGGAAAGCAGTATTCCGGATAACGTACCTTAATTGCCTCCAAAAAATATACTGCATACTCACAGCAGAACAAGTCCTCCACTGTGTAGCGTTGGCATTCCTTTACTTTCTCTTCCCCTTCAAGACTATATGCACTGGGCGTACCGTTGCAGAAAAGGTTGAACGCCATCCGGACTACCCTTGCACTGCCGCTTGTGATCCAGCCTTCCCCAAGGCATTCTGTCTTTATGGAATCTTTGTTAAAATCGTAAATCCTCTCCACATTCTGTCTGGTATCTCCACTGATCCCAAGACAGTAAATCAACGCTTTGTGGTATACATCCTGCCGCCTGCACTTTGGCAGGCAGTTCATATAAAACACCTCATGTTCCTGATCATTAAAAACAATTGCGCGGTTATTCCTATTATTCATGTTCATTGTTATAGCACATCCTCTCTTATAATTTTCAACTATAAAGGCATATGGTTGACATTCCCTCCCTGAATGTCTAAACTCTGTATAGGGCAGTCTGGCTCTCGTTTTCCGTTTCTGCTTCCTATCTTCCGGGCAAAGGAATAGGACTGCATCAGCCGGTAAATCTAAAGCCAATTCAGTCCTATATAGAATACTTTTACATAAGAAACAATACCTTTACATTAACGCACTGCCTTGTGTTACGTTATTGCAAATAGTCATTTCCAAAAGATTTTTTAATAAAACAGGCCTGTCCTACCGTCAAATCTTCATGCCATATGGCATTTTTTCGTAGGACTCAATCAGCGGAACCCCTCGTATTTGTCAGGTTCTTACTAACTTGACATTATAATAACACGCTCCCCCGAATATATTATCGTTCATGACGGCGTTCCGTCCGACTCCACTGCGGCCAACTACTATGTGCGTTACCGGGATTATATTAAAAACGTGGTTTCATCTGAGATATATGCCACCTGGCCGGAAAGTGCGATCTACGCCAACACCCTTGCCATCATGTCCTTTACGCTGAACAGGGTTTATACGGAGTGGTATCGTAACAAAGGCTACAACTTTACCATCACCTCCTCCACCGCCTACGACCAGAAATGGATTTACGGCAGGAATATATACTCCAACATTGACAGACTGGTAGATTCCATCTTCGCCAATTACCTTTCCCGCCCCGGCGTGCGCCAGCCCATTTTCACCTCATACTGCGACGGCCGGAATGTGACATGCAGCGGCTTGAGCCAGTGGGGCTCTAAGTATCTCGGTGATGAAGGATATACCCCCATCGAGATCATCCGCTACTACTACGGAAGCGACATGTATATCAACACCGCCGTAGCGGTCTCCGGTGTACCCTCTTCATGGCCCGGATATAACTTGAACGTAGGCGCTTCCGGAGACAAAGTACTGCAGATTCAGCAACAGCTCAACCGTATCGCCCAGAACTATCCCGCCATCCCACGTGTCACGGCAGACGGTATCTATGGCACTAATACGGCCAATGCGGTCCGCACCTTCCAGGGGGTTTTTAATCTGCCTCAGACCGGTATCGTGGATTATCCCACATGGTATAAGATTTCGGAGATCTATGTGGGCGTAAGCAGAATCGCGGAGCCGGGTTAATGTCATCCTGACACTATGGGAAATGAACTGCCCACAGCAAGCTGTCGGGTGCAAAACCCTTGAAGGATCAAAAACCCCCTCTATGCCTGATTTCTCCTATCGTGCATAGAGGGGATTCTTTTACTTTTCCTGTCGCGCCGCCTGTTCTTTCGCTCTCTCATATTCCTCAACAGAGGCTCCAAGCCCTTCGCAGGCCTGTTTCAGATCGATATTAAAATTCTTCATTGCTGACTCTACATTTCTGATCAGGGTCTGGCAACTACCGATCTCTGTTCCTTGTTGTATTCCTTGTTCTATGCCGATCTGCATACCCCGTTCTATGCCCTGTTCCAGTCCAATCTCAAGAATATTCATCTTTACAGCCTCCCATTCCTCTGATTGTTTTATCTCTCCAACGATCTTATCCAAATGCTGGATTCGCTCATCCTTTACTATAATATCAGAATTATCCAGTGTGGTGTTTCTCATATACTGCAACAGACTGATCAGCTCCGGACGGCCGTTCCTGCTGGTCATATTCAGGAATATTTTGCTGGTACCGTCTTCCAGCGAAAGCTCCGGCACTTCCTCACACCGTTCACTGAATGTATACATGGCAAGATCTTTCCCGAATATATCATCCCTTGTGATGAAGATGATTGCCGTGGAAGGCAACTGCTTATATCTCGTTTCCTTTCCAGATTTTAAAATCGGAGTATCAATCATGCTCTGATAGAATCTGGAACGCTTCCGGACATCATCGCCTTCCGTATCATTCTGCATTTCCATATCAAACTGCCTGTCCTGCACATCCAGCGCCCATGCATCCAGACGAATGGCGCGTTTTCCCGACTTATTCAGTACAACCTGTTCAGCTTTCACTTCCTTAAGCTTCAGATCTTTCTCATCTAATATGATACTCAACACATCTTCGTAAGCTTCTTTCACCTTCATGACTGACATAAAGAGCGCAAAGTCACTCAGATTCATCTGATAGTCTTCCGGAAGTACGGCATGTATGGAATCCGCTGTTTCTACAAGTTCTGTTTTTCCTACTGCATTTTTTTGCATCGCATAACCTCTCTTTCTTAAGTGGGGCAGAGAGGCTATAGCATTCATCCATTCCTCCCTGCGGTTATTTAGTTGTAAGCAAGGAGTTCTCGCAGAGATCACTCTGCATGGATACGGGCTTCGTTCGAAATATCCGGGGGTCTACACGACCTGCGCCAAGTCCGATATACTTTGCCGAAGCACCGGGCTGTATGCTCAGCCCTGTAAGATACGATAAGAATCTTAGATTTGTTCTTTGCTTGATACGATTCTAGCACATTCTTTATTTCATTACAAGATAAACTTTATTAAAAACAGAAAAAGACAAAAATATCCCACTGATTCTTTGCTCGTCAACAGATCAGGGCAAATTTATTCTATGAAAAAGAGTTTGAATATTCTTCCCCACCAGCCACACAAAAACAGCCGACCAGAGCACTATATGATATCTCGGTCGGCCGCTTTATATTTAATTCATATGACTCTATCCATCCTCTATTTCGTCAACAACATCATAATATCATTACTTCTAGCCACAAACTTCGTCATTGCCTCGGGCTCAAGCGGAGCCTGCTGCAACAGCGCCAGATCATAGAGCTGCTCGCAGATCATCTTCACATTCTCACCGTCCTGATGCTCTAAGACGTACTGTACCAGCGGATGGTTCGCATTCAGGATCAGAGTCTCGCCTTCCTTGCCGAACATCCCCATATCCATACCCTGCATGGAATACATCTTCATCATATCCTGCATTCTTCGGCTTTCCTCAGACAATGTGATCATGGACGAAATCTTCTTGTTTTTCAGCTTTTCGATCTTGATCTTGATGGCATCCTTTTTCAGAACCTTCTTCATCAGCTTAGCGATTTCTTCCGCCTGCTCTTCCATCTCTTTCTCAGCCTTCTTGGAAGTCTTCGCCTTAAATACGTCCGTCAGATCCGCATCGATTCTCTGGAACTTGATGCCCTCATTCTTAGCCTCCAGCTGGGACACAAAGGGCTGGTCGATATTGTGTGTCAATACCACGGCATCCATCTTGGCAGCCTTAAACATATTGATATACTGGCTCTGCTGCTTCTCGTCCGTCACATAGTAAATGACTTTCTCTTTCTTCTCTTCCTCGGTTTCCTCATCCTCTGCGGCAGATTCTTCGCTCTCATCTACCACCTCAGCTTCCACCTTTTCACCGTTCTCGTCCACGGCATTGCTGTTTTCTATCTCCGCCTTATCACCGTCCGCAGCCGTCTCGCTTTCCTCTCCGACTTCGTCCGGATCGATTTTATTGACCTCGAGACACTCCGGCAGCGTCATATATACGCCGTCCAGATTCTTGAAGAGAATATAATCTGTCATCTTCTCACAGAATTTATCGTCTTTCAGGCATCCGAACTTGATGAATGGACTGATATCATCCCAATATTTCTCGTACTCCTCTTTCTCGGTCTTGCACATGCCGGACAGCTTATCCGCCACTTTCTTCGTGATATACTCGCTGATCTTCTTTACGAAACCGTCATTCTGCAGTGCGCTTCGGGATACGTTAAGCGGCAGATCCGGACAGTCGATCACACCCTTCAGCAAAAGCAGGAACTCCGGAATAACCTCCTTAATGTTATCTGCGATAAACACCTGATTGTTATATAATTTGATCGTTCCCTCTATGGACTCATACTCCATATTGATCTTCGGGAAATAGAGAATACCTTTCATATTGAAAGGATAATCCATATTCAAATGAATCCAGAACAGAGGCTCCTTGTAATCCTGAAATACCTTGCGGTAGAACTCCAGATACTCCTCTCTGGTACACTCGTTCGGATGCTTCGTCCAGAGGGGCTGTGTCTCATTGAGAAGTTCGGGACGCTTCTTAATCTTTAACTTCTGCTCGTCCTCTTCTTTTTCTTTTGCGATCTCCTCTACGACTTCATCTGTATCCAGTTTCTCATCTGCCTTAATGATCTGTGTCTCCGTAGTGTTCGCCTTGGACAGATAGATCTCTGTGGGCATGAAGGAACAATACTTCTTAATGACTTCTTTCGCCTTATACTCGTTGCAGAACTCTAAGCAGTCCTCGTTGATATGAAGCGTAATCTCCGTGCCGACCTCGGTTCTCGTTCCTTCCTCCATATCAAATTCCGTGCCACCGTCGCATTCCCAATGAACCGCCTGCGCACCGTCCTGATAAGACAGCGTGTCTATGTGTACCTCGTCCGCCACCATGAATGCCGAGTAGAATCCCAAACCGAAATGACCGATAATCTGATCCTCATTCGCCTTGTCCTTATACTTCTCGATAAAGTCTGTTGCACCGGAAAAAGCGATCTGGTTGATGTACTCCTCCACCTCGGCCGCCGTCATACCGATACCGTTATCTATAAATTTCAGGGTCTTTTCCTCGGGATTTACGATCACCTGAATTTTTGCCTTATAGTCGTCTGCCAGCGCGTACTCGCCCATCATGTCCAGTTTCTTTAATTTCGTGATCGCATCACATCCGTTGGATATCAGTTCACGGAAAAAGATATCATGATCTGAATATAACCATTTCTTGATAATCGGGAAAATATTGTCACTGTTGATTGATAAACTACCATGTTTTGCTGCCATTTTATCACATTCCTTTCTTCATAATCGTACAACCAAAACAAGTCTCTGCTTTATAGCTGCTCTGTAATTACACAAATCCCTTCACGTGGAATTTATCACCTAGTGCATAGTTTAATACGCTCATATTCAGAAGTCAAGAAAAAATTAGCACTCGTTCTTATCGAGTGCTAACAATCGCCATTTTATTCCGATTTCATGCGGCTTCCCGCAATTCTAAACTTTTTCTAAACTCCGCATATCCTTCCTGCTGTGCCCGTATCATATGCCTGAAGCCTACATAACAGACACGATTCCGTACAAGTACTACCGAAAAAATAAGTGTTGCAAAACGACCGGCTCTATCCGCCAAAGTACTCAGAATACACATCGAAGAAGTTCATAGTATTCACATTCTCATCATGAATGAACCCTACGCTGTCCCACAACTCTTCATTCAGATTTCTGGTCAGCGTCTCCACATAGGCATCATACTCCTGCCCGAACGCCTCCGCCCGTCTCTGATCCACGATTTTGACCTTGTTGGCATCCGTCTCATCCTTATCAAAAGTATTGAGACACTTGATGATATGATAGCCAAACTCCGTCTCCACGATATCGCTGATCTCATCCTTACCCAGATTGAAAGCCGCCGTCTCGAACGTCTCTCCCATCTCTCCTTTGCCGAAAGAATAGGTTCCCTTATCGTCTTCGCTGTACTTGCGGATCAGCTCGTCAAAGTCTTCCCCTTCCTTTGCCAGTTCCAGCACTTCGCACGCCTCGCGATAAGCATTTTGCTTCGCCTGAACCGTATACTCTATCTTTTTCCCCGTGCCGTCCAGCGCATAAGTCTTAATGAGAATATGCTGTACCGTGATAGTTCGCGCCTCATCATCACTGATTTCCGGATTAATATCCTTGATCGTATACTGATACACCTTCTCTGCCAGTGCAAATTCTCTATACAATTCGCTGATCGTCTTCTCAGACACGTCCATCAGCTCTATTTCGGTACTGTTAAGGGAACTGTAATATGCGTTCGCCGCATTCTCCGCCTGCGCCTTTTCTTCATCGCTTAACTCTACTTCATACCGCCCGGCCATCAGATTCATGGTTTTGATCTGTGCGATCTGCGCCAGCGCAATATCCTTCACATTCTGCTCCAGTGTCACACCATCCACATTGGTATTCCAGATTTCCGTACCATATACACTCTCGTAGCGATTCTGGATATTCGTGAGATATACCATGATCTCCGGCAGTGTACAGGCACTCGTCTCTATCCGGAAAATCTCATCCTTATTAAATCCGGTGGTCAGAACTACTTTGGTTCCGACCCCTTCGCTTTCACCGCACCCGCTTAAGGCGCTCAGACATATACATGCTGCCAGCAGGAGTCCTGCCGGTCTTCGTAATCTGCTTTCTCTCATATATTTCCTATTCTGTAACTGTTCAGTACCTTCACAGTTACGATGCAAAATCCATCCTAAATTGTCTTCGACAATGGGATTTTGCCCGTCGAATCATATTCTTACGGTCTCAGCAGTAAATGCTTCGCCCTGTACTGAATAGTTACTCTATTCTTTCTATAATGTCACATGTCCTACATATTTCATATCTGTCTCGCATTGCATATCCGTCCGGGTATTACTTCTTCCATGCAACCGGACCACACTGCTCATCATATAATATTGCCCTGCCGGTCATACCACTTCTCTCCGTCGGTCAGTACATAGTCTTCCTCGGTAAGGATCGCCTTAATATAATCTTCTGCTGATGCCAGTCTTCTCCGAAAAGCAACGCCGCCGCCGAACAGCTGTGTGTTATGAATGTCTGATCCCGCACTCATGGGCAGTTTATTCGCACGGGCATAGATTATCGCCCTAGCATCATACTCCGGATGTGCATGCCCCTTACTATGGGAATTAGAATGCGCTGCATTGACTCCTTCCACTCCGTCCACCCACTCGGGATACAGGCGAACCTCGCGAATATAATCTGCCTCTCTGTAAGGATGAGCATGCACCACAAGACCTCCGGCCTCATGCACGAGCCTGTACTGTTCCTCCACGCCCGCCTCCGGCAGCTGGGGATGCGCTTTCATCCAAGCCGTATCTATACCGTATATGAGAAATTCAGTACCACAATATCCGGCCTCATAACCGAAGAAAACATCCAGACCGATCCGGTCTCCCTCCGCCTTGGCGTGTTCATACCCCCGCTCGAATGCTTCCACCCATTCTTCCCATGGAAGTCCTCTGTCTATGGCAGTATTGCCTCCCCAGTTATGATCCGTCACGAAGATGCCTGTATAACCGTACTCCTTACAGGCTCTTGCCATCTCTTCACCTGTACTTCTCGCACAGGCACTGGCTTCCGACGTATGCAGATGTGTCTCATACAAATAGGGGTATCTTTGCCGTATATCCGTATTCATTTCCCGCCCAACTTTCTTTTTATCTCAAAACCTATGCCGTCGAAAAGGGATTAAATTGCGTGCCGAAAGCATCTCAACCTAATCCCTCTCCCCTCGTATCTTCTATTTCTATTATTTGATCACACAAATCCATCCTTCAGGCGCCTCGATGCGTCCCATCTGTATGCCTGTCAGTGTATCATACAGCTTCTTCGTAATCGGTCCCATCTCGCTCATACCGCTGGGTAATGCGATCTCTTTGCCATGATCTACGATCTTACCTACCGGAGAGATCACTGCAGCAGTACCGCACAGACCGCATTCCGCAAACTCCTTCACTTCCTCAAAAGGAACCGCTCTCTCTTCCACTTCCAATCCGAGATAATCTTTTGCAACCACCATCAGCGAACGTCTCGTAATGGAAGGCAGAATACTGTTAGATTTCGGCGTTACGACCTTATTGTCCTTCGTCACGAACAGGAAGTTTGCACCGCCTGTCTCCTCCACATAGGTTCTTGTCGCCGCATCGAGATACATATTCTCATCGTACCCTTCCGCATGTGCCGTCATGATAGCATGCAGACTCATGGCATAATTTAAACCTGCCTTGATATGTCCCGTGCCATGCGGCGCCGCACGGTCGAAGTCACTCACTTTGATCGTTAACGGTTTCACACCGCCTTTGAAGTAAGGTCCCACCGGTGTCGTGAATACTCTGAACTGATATTCTTCCGCCGGTTTTACACCGATCACAGAAGAACTGCCGAACATATACGGCCGGATGTAAAGAGTCGCGCCGGAACCATAAGGCGGTACATATGCCTCGTTTGCCGCTACCGTATCAACCACCGCCTGCACGAAACGCTCCTTAGGAAATACAGGCATCTCCAGTCTCTTACAACTGTCTTCCATACGCTGTGCATTCAGATCCGGACGAAAAGTCACGATACGGCCGTCCTCCGTCGTATATGCCTTCATTCCCTCAAAACATGTCTGTGCATACTGCAGTACACCTGCACATTCATTGATGGAAATATTCGCATCAGAGATAAGCGCTCCCTCATCCCATGCGCCATTCTTATAATTAGCGACAAATCTCTTGTCCGTCTCCTGATAACCGAATCCGAGGTTTGCCCAGTCAATATTCTTCTTTTCCATTTTCCTTACTCCTTCTGCCTCGCAGTGCATTGTGATATCCGTTCTCTCACGCCGTACGACCTATATTTTCCTTTACTATATTATACCTTTATCCCCAAAAGTCAAGACACGAATTACCCTACAACACGGCATTGACAACTTCCAGTGCAACGTCATATGCGTAATCCTTGACTGCCTTCTCACATAAACGCAGCATCTTCTTATCCGACTCCGGTCTGTCATATTTCTTCAGCTCTTCAAGCTTCTCATTAACGCTGTCCCCATCGAAGTCATCCAGACGGCCCGCAAGCTCCTTAAGCGCCTTTTTCCATTCGTCCTCAGAGATCGTCTTTTGTTCCTGACTCTCGGGCTGCCGGCTTTCCTCTTCCTCTTTCGCCTCGTTGTCCAGATATGCTTTCAGCCCGTTACGCATATTCTTCATCATGTTGAACAGGATCGGGGAGCGTACCTCCACATCCTCCCTGCGTCCGGCTTTGCTCATTTTCTCTAACTCGAAGGCCTCGTCTGCGAGACCGTCAGCTCCCACATTCCGCGCATTGCCTTTCAGGGAGTGAACAATAATCGAGTATCCGTGCATGTCTCCCTTTTTCAGGAAATCCCGCAGCGCGTCTTCCTTTTCCGTTAAGATCAGATGGAAATCATGGAGTACCTTACCGTAAAGTGCCTTATCCCCGCCCATGTATTTGAGTCCGTTGCGGATGTTGAATCCGATCACATAGAGCTGGCTCTCCCTGACATCCAGCGCCATCTCCGCATTTTCTTTCTCGAAATCCCTCTCTATATGCTCACCCTGTGTCAGATAGACTACATTGTCAGGCAGATACTCGATCAGCATATTCTCGAACTTGTCGGCATCGATAGGTTTCGTCAGATAATCCTGGAAACCTTCCTTCAGGTAGAACTCTCTTGCTCCGGCCACCGCATTCGCCGTCAGTGCAATAATCGGGATCTCCGCAGACGGGTTCCCTTCCATCGCCCTGATCATGTGCAGAGTCTCAACACCGTCCATCACGGGCATCATATGATCCAGACAGATCAGGTGATACGTCTTACGCTTCAAAAGCTCCAGACATTCCTCTCCGCTGCCCGCCACATCGATCTGCAGTCTGGTCTGTTTAAGCAGTCCCTGCGCCACCGCCAGATTCATGGCATTATCATCGACAATCATGATCCTGCCCATGGGCGCTATAAACTTCTGGTTGTAGTTCTCAGTGCTGTGCAGACTTTCGTAATACTGTTTCTGGAAATCACCTAACGGTGCATTGTCCACCACCTTCTGTACAAACGTAAATGAAAACGTTGATCCTTTGCCGTATGTGCTCTGCACCTGCAGTTCTCCGCCCATCATCTTAACCAGCCGGTTGGTAATAGCAAGTCCAAGCCCGGTTCTTTCATTCTTACTTCTGACTGTGGAATCCATCCGCTGGAACACGCCAAACAGCTTGGGTATATCATTTTCTTTGATCCCGACGCCCGTATCCGCCACCGCGATCTCGATTTCAATCTCGTCTTCCGCAATCCTTTTCCAGCCGAGGTGCAGCGTAACCCCGCCCTTCTCCGTATATTTCACGGCATTGGTCAAAAGATTACCGATAACCTGACGGATATGGATCTCGTCTCCCGACAATTTATGCGGAATGTCGTCGGCAATGTCCAGTTTCAAGTCCAGCTTCTTCTTGCGCAGTTGAAGGGATACTCCGTTGATCAGGTCGTTTAAAAGCGAACTGATATCATAGATTCCGTCCATCAACGACATTTGTCCCGCTTCGAGCTTAGTGTAGTCTAAGATGTCACTGACCATCGTGAGAAGGATATTCCCCGCCTGTCTGATGTCCAGTGCATACTCCTTAATTGCCTCATCCTGACTCTCCCGAATGATCAGCTCATTCAATCCCAGAATCGTATTGATCGGTGTACGCAGCTCATGCGACATATTTGCCAGAAAGATATCTCTCGCACCGTTTGCTTTCTCAGCCGCGCTGATTGCTTCCTCCAGCTCGATATTTTTCTGTTCCAACTGTTTCTTCGCCTGTAATAACGTAGAAACCTCTTCTCCTTTGTTTGCCATCTTAACGGTATCCTGTCCCATACATCCTATCCCTCATTCATGCGCCGTCCTGCCTATGTCACATCATATCGTCTGGCAGACATAGGTCGGTCAGCCCACCCTTCCTTTAAAATTATTTCTTCCGCTCATATTTTACAAACTCATAGGCGATATCAAAATATGTCTGCTCCTCGCTGTCTGCCGTGATCTCCCACTCTTCCATTTCATCCAGATTCGGGAAATAAGCATCCGCCTCATATGCATGATCGATCTTCGTCACATGCGCCACGTCACAGTAGGGCAGCATCATACGGTACACACTCTCACCACCGATAATATAGACATCCTCACTCGGATAGTCCTTTAACTTCTCAAGAAGTTCTTCCTTACTATGTACGATAACTGCATCCTTCACCTGATAATCCGGATTCGTGGACAAAATAATATTGGTGCGGTTCTTAAGCGGCATACCCTGCGGAAAAGTCTCCAGCGTCTTCCTGCCGAGCACCACAACCTTGCCCGTAGTCTCCTGCCGGAATGCCTTATGATCCGCCGGAATACTGACAAGCAGGCTGTTCTTACAGCCAATCGCCCAATTGCTGTCTACTGCTACGATTAAGTTCATAGGAATTTTCTCCATTCTTTTCGAGTTTGCAAAGATGCGCAATATCTTCCGAGTTCGCGAAGCGAATCTCGCAATCGAGCGCAGTTCGCAAAGTTAATTCCGAAGGAATTTACTTTTTTTATATTGCAATCGGTATATTCTCGATCTGCGGACCGGTAACATAGTTTTCCACGCTCACGTCATTTCTGGTAAATTCGTAGAAATCCCTGACTTCAGGATTTAACCTGAAAACCGGTGCGTCATGAACCGGTCTGGCGATCAGTTCTTCTATGATCGGAATATGCCTGTCATAAATATGCGCGTCCGCAATCACATGCACCAACTCTCCCGCTTCCATGTCACACACCTGCGCCAGCATATGCACTAATACCGCATACTGCACCACATTCCAGTTGTTGGCGGCCAGCACGTCCTGCGAGCGCTGATTTAAGACTGCGTTCAATGTCAGTTTATCATGCCCCTTCTTCTGTGTCACGTTGAAAGTCATGCTGTAAGCGCAAGGATACAGATTCATCTCGTGCAGATCCTGATGCACATAGATATTCGTCATAATACGCCTGCTGAAAGGATTGTTCTTGAGATCATAGATCACACGATCTACCTGATCCATCATCCCCTCTTTATATTGATGCTTCACTCCCATCTGATAGCCGTATGCCTTGCCGATAGAACCGTCCTCATCAGCCCATTCATCCCAGATGTGGCTGTGCAGATCGTTGACATTATTGGATTTCTGCTGCCAGATCCATAACATCTCGTCCGTTGCACTCTTAAGTGCCGTCTTACGAAGCGTCATAATCGGAAACTCCTGTGACAGATCATATCGGTTCACCACCCCGAACTTCTTCACCGTATAAGCCGGTGTCCCGTCCTCCCAGTGGGGTCTCACCTTCTCCCCCTCCGTACTCGTCCCGTTCTCCAGGATATCCTTACACATATTGATAAAAATGTGGTCTGCTGCACTCATATCTGCCCAGTCCTCTTCTTTCTATTTCCTATATTATGTAAACTACATTCCTATCTAAACCCTTGTATCGAAAACGTGCCTACGCAGATTACGCAAAATATCCTCGAAGCTGCCATGCGCAGGAAAATCCATTTGACGAAGCCCGACACAAGAGGACATTTTATGTAATCTGCCCTCTCAACTTCGAAAAACCACTTTTTATACTTTATCCCACTTATCACACAACGAATTAATCTGATCCGCAAACTTCGCCAGATCCTTATTCGCTCCGCCTTCATTCTTATGGATAACCGCGATAAGTCTCTGCCCGCTCGCAAGCAGTCTCGCAAATACATCGGAAATACCGCGGACTTTCTTCTTCACTGCAATCGGTGCTGCCTCGTAGATGAAGGAACCGCTTATCAGGTCAAATCGTGTTCCGCTGTAAGGCGCGTAAGCCTCTATTCCATGCTCCACCTTGAGACATTCCGTAAACAGTTTACAGACGCTGTCTTCGCCATGCACCACGAACACCTTATGCGGTTTCTCCTGAAAGCCCTCGATCCAGTTAAGCAGTCCGTTCTTATCCGCATGACCGCTCATTCCGATCAGTTTCATGATCTGCGCACGGATCTCAATCAGTTCTCCGAAGAGCTTCACTTCCGTGGCACCTTCCACGATCGCTCTGCCCAGTGTGCCGATGGCCTGATAACCTACAAACAAGATCGTACATTCCGGCCGCCACAGATTATGCTTCAGATGATGTCTGATACGCCCCGCCTCGCACATGCCTGAAGCGGATATAATCACCTTGGGACTGTTCTCGAAGTTGATCGCCTTGGACTCGTCGCTGGTGATCGCCAGCCGAAGCCCCGGAAATGTAATCGGGTTGATTCCTTGTCTGACCAGTTCCATCGCCGCCTCATCGAAACATTCATGCTCATTCTTCTGGAAAATACCGGTAGCCTCCACCGCCAGCGGGCTGTCCACATAAACTAAGAAGTCCTCATGTCCCTTTACTAATCTTTCCGCCTTGATCTGACGTAAGAAATATAACATCTCTTGAGTTCTGCCCACCGCAAAAGACGGAATCACCACATTGCCACCCCGGTCAAACGTCATCTGCAATATCTTTGTAAGTTCCCCTATGTAATCCGGTTTCTCCGTGCTGTGCAGCCTGTCGCCGTAAGTAGATTCCATGACTACGTAATCTGCTTCCTCTGTCAGCTTCGGGCTCTTGATAAGCGGCTGATCCGTATTGCCGATATCTCCCGAAAAGACGATCTTCTTCGTAACACCATCCTCCGTCGCCCACACCTCGATACTCGAAGAGCCCAGCAGATGTCCGATATCCGTAAACCGGATCTTCACGCCCTCACAGACAGTCACCATACTCTCATAATCACAGGGAACAAGCCTCTTGATCGTTCCGTCCGCGTCTTCCATTGTGTAGACAGGTTCTATTACCGTATTGTCTGCACTTCTCTTCGCCTTGCGGTTCTTCCACTCCGCCTCCTGCATCTGAATGTGTGCACAGTCACGCAGCATGATACTGCACAGATCGCAGGTGGCCACCGTCGCATAGATATTGCCGCGGAATCCTCTGGCGTACAAGAGCGGAAGCATACCCGAATGGTCTATATGCGCATGCGTCAGAAACACATAGTCAATCAACGCAGCATCCACCGGAAGCTCGCAGTTCTCAAAGACATTGGTTCCCTGCTCCATACCGTAATCCACTAAAATATTTTTCTCTCCCACCCGAAGGTAATGGCAGCTGCCCGTAACCTCGTGATCGGCACCGATAAACATAAGCTCCATAGAATACCCTCCTGAGAACCCCATGATAAAGATTTTCTGAACAAAAACACCTGAAAGATATCTCCTGAAAGATGACTTCTGAAAGATATTTTCTTTTTGTTATCTATCATACCATTTTTTAAATTTAACGTAAATAAAATTCATCAACTCTTATGTTTTTTTCCATACAATAAACAATATAAAATTTTTCATTGAGGTGATTCATGTCATGTCTTCATCCATTGCGGCACTGCTTCTCTTTCTGACTGCCGTGTCCATCGATTCACTGACTGCCGGGCTGACCTACGGAACCCGCCGGGTACAGATCAAACTCCCCGCCTATCTCATCCTCATCTGCGTTCCCGCCGCCTTTATCACTGCTGCCAACCGCATCGGTTCCTATATTTTTCTTCTTTTTCCGCAAGCAGTCCTGCCCTTTTTTTCTTTTACCATTCTGGCGTTCTTAGGATGCAGCAAGCTGTTCGAAAGTCTGCTTCGCCTTCTGGCACGTAAATACCCCAGTCTCACAAGAAACTGGGGCTGTAAGATCAAGCAGCTCAATATTATCTTCACCGTTTATCTGTCGCCGGAGGATGCCAATCAGGAAGATCTTCAGATCTTAAGCCCGAAAGAAGCTCTTCTGCTGTCACTTGCTCTCTCACTGGACAGCGTTCTTGCCGGCATGGCTTTTACTACGGGAACACTTCCTCTTGCAACGCTCTTTCTTCTGGCGGCGCTTTTTAACCTGCTCCTCTTTGCTGCCGGATACGGCATCGGGCTTCTGGCATCTACCGTTCTGCGCATAGACTTATCATGGCTCAGCGGACTGTTTCTCCTGCTGCTGGCTCTGCAGGCACTTTGTTAGTTAATCTAGCAAGCTCAATTGCGAGATTCTCTTCGCGAACTCAGAAGCCTATAAGGACATCGCGGGCAGGCTCGATTATATCAGGCGGCA
Organism: Lachnospiraceae bacterium; assembly: GCA_014803415.1. Taxonomy (GTDB): domain Bacteria; phylum Bacillota; class Clostridia; order Lachnospirales; family Lachnospiraceae; genus Suilimivivens. The sequence continues at coordinate 371,591 of JAAVBZ010000023.1, read as the reverse complement.
ATTTCCGATATTTGCCCCTCCGTTTTCTCCTGCGCCTCGTGCGTTCTTACCCTGCTCACTGCCACCAACAGCTCGTGAACGATCAGCGGCGTTGCGGAAAGCGCAATCAGCTGCAGCCACTCCGTCAGTCCCAGCCGCACCGTGCCGAACAGATGAATGAGCGGCGTAATCTCCGTCACTGCCACCTGTAAAGCAATACCGATCGCAAACGCCCCGAGCATATACGGATTGTTCCTATGATTCATCTTAAAGACCGAACGATTCACATCCCGCATGCCGATGGCGTGAAACAACTGGCTGATTCCGAGCACTGTAAAGGCGTGCGTCTGCGCCTTTGCAAGCACCGCCGATATCCTCAGCCCTTCTACAACGTTATGTAAACTAATCGGTAATCCTTCCGCCACGATTCTGTCATAAGGCACTTTCAGAAATGCCGCCAGACTCACGCCGCCGATCACCAACCCGTAACAGATGACACAGAGCAGTCCTCCTTTTGCAAAAAGGGATTCTCCACGCCTGCGCGGTTTCTCACGCATCAGGCTCTCCCCTTCATTATCGTCCACTCCCAGCGCCAGCGCCGGAAGGGAATCCGTGATCAGATTGATCCACAGAATGAAACTCGCCTTAAGCGGGCTCGGCAATCCTGCCACAATCGTAAGCAGCATTGTAATGATTTCTCCCAGATTGGAAGACAGCAGGAAAAGAACGGATTTTCTGATATTCTCATAGATTCCCCGGCCTTCCCTGATGGCCGTATGTATGGTTGCAAAGTTATCGTCCATCAACACAAAATCCGCCGCGCCGCGTGCCACGTCCGTTCCGTTTAACCCCATGGCGATGCCGATATCCGCCGCCTGCAGGGAGGGCGCATCATTGACGCCGTCTCCCGTCATTGCCACCGTCTTACCGAGTGTCCGATACCCTTCCACGATCCTGACCTTATGTTCCGGTGTCACTCTGGCAAATACTCTGATCTGCTGCAGTCTTTGCAGGAAACTATTGTCCTGCAAGTGGTCCAACTCTCTGCCGGTAATGCACTGTTGCGGACTGTCGGCAATTCCCAGCTCTTTCGCAATGGAGTATGCCGTGTCCGGATGGTCGCCGGTGATCATGACCGTGGACACGCCCGCCTGCTCGAAGTCCGCTACTGCACGTACCGCCTCCGGTCTGACCGGATCCTGCATGCTGAGGAGTCCCAGAAAGATCATTCCCTGTTCCCGCATACTGCCGCCTGTCTCCATGGCAATCGCCAGCACACGCCTGCCTTCCCCCATCAACTGTTTCTGCACCCTGACTACTGCCTCTTTATCCGCCTGAGTCATGTCGGTCAGCTGCCCCTGCCTGTAAATCCGGTCACAGCCGTCGAGAATCCGCTCCGCCGCTCCCTTGGAATAGGAAATCATCTCCCCGTTTTCCCGGTGCACCGTGGTCATCATCTTGCGCTCCGAGTCAAACCCTTTCTCGGCCACCCGCGGATACTTTTCTCTGCTTCCGTCTATATCCGCGCCGCACGCCCTAGCCATATACAGAAGCGCCAGTTCCGTCGGATCTCCGATTCGTTCCTCCCCGATCAGTACTCCGTCATTACACAATAGACAGCCCAGCATAAAATGTCTGCGTTCCGTGCCCCCGGCAAATCCCGTATCCGCCTGTCGAGACTCTCCTTCCTGCACCTTCTGCCCTCCTACAGCTGCTGCAAAGAAGTCCGGTAAGTTTTCCTGCGTGACAAGCCGTCCTCCCACATAACACTCCGTCACTGTCATCCTGTTCTGCGTCAGCGTACCCGTCTTATCGGAGCAGACCACCTCAACGGCTCCCAACGTCTCCACCGAAGACAGCTTGCGCACGATGGTCTTGGCACGCACCATACGGGATACACTAAGTGCGAGTACGATCGTCACAATAGCCGGAAGTCCCTCCGGTACAGCCGCTACCGCCAGAGATACGGAAGTAAGAAGCATCTCCCCCACATCACGTTTCTGCAATACCGCCACGATAAACAGAAATACGCAGATACCCACTGCAAGGAAACTCAGTACCTTGCCGAGTTCTCCTAACTTGACCTGCAGCGGTGTCAGCTTCTCGCTGCTGCTGTGCAGCATATCCGCAATGTGTCCGATCTTCGTGTCCATGCCGGTGGCAACCACCACCCCTTTACCCCGCCCTTTCGTCAGATAAGTAGACATATATGCCATATTCGCGTGGCTGTTGTCGCCCTGTATTTCCACCGTATAATTTGCATCTTTCTCTACCGCCACAGACTCTCCCGTAAGGGTAGACTCTTCTATGAATACGCCCTGTGTATCAATTAGTCGCAAGTCGGCCGGAATCATATTTCCCGCTTCCAACAGCACAATATCCCCCTGCACCAGATCTTCGGCCGGTATTTTGTTCCGCTTCCCGTCACGTAAGACGACAGCCTGCGGAGAAGATATTTTCTTAAGAGCTTCCACCGCCTTACTTGCCTTGCCCTCCTGAATAATGCCGACTGTCGCATTTAATACCACTACCGTGACAATGATGATCGCGTCCCCTATTTCATGCAGCATGAGAGAGATCGCCATTGCCACCACCAGAATCAGGATCAGCGGATCGTTGAGCTGTTCCAGAATCATCTGACCCACACTCTTCTTCTCCTGATCCTTCAGTCTGTTCGCCCCGTATTTTGCCTTGCGCTCCAACGCCTCTCTGCGTCCGAGCCCGTTATCCTTGTCCGTCCCAAGCAGCCGGAGCACTTCCGCCGCCGTCTTCATCTCATACATGCCTTTTCCTCCCGCACCATCCAGCCTACTGTCGCACAGCAGTTCCTGTGCAGTCTGCACCGCAGCATACTGCTGTCACGCACGCCGTATGCACATGCAACTGCATGTACATACAGGCTTTTGTATGATATATGCGGGGGATGTCCCGTTTATGACACTTGTCCGTTTTCCTATGAAAATACCAACTCAGAAACTTCTCAATTTATCACTCCCGTCATCTATGGTATTCTCGATTGATTTCACAACCACATAATACCCCGTCCCCGGATTCACCTCCACATAGATCCGATCACCCACTTTATGTCCAAGCAGTGCCTTGCCCAGAGGCGACTCCGTGCTGATCAGTCCTTCTAAGGAATTACCGCGGACTGTGGTAACCAGCTTATATTTCTCTACGATATCATCCTCCTCGAACCAGACTTCCACCGTATTGTTCATGCCAACCTCATCCTCCGCCGATTCGTCAGAGACGATCACTGCCGTCTTAATCATTCTTTCCAGATAACGGATACGGCTTTCATTCTGATTCTTGACCTTCTTCGCCGCATGATACTCGAAATTCTCGCTCAAATCACCGTGGGCTCTGGCTGTCTTGACATCCTCAAGCGCCTCCTTACGCACCACCAGTTTCCGGTACTCGATCTCTTCCTCCATCTTTTTGATATCCTGTTGTGTGAGTTCATTATGCATGACTGTTCCCGCTCCTTATCATCCTTGCCGTTCGCTGTTATACATATCCTTCAGGGCCCCAATATGCTGCCGTCCCCAGCCATCAGCCTATCTTTATCATAACATTCTTCCTCACATTTTAATAGACCTATCCCAATAACGTTTATGGCGCTCCACCATAAGACTACTCCCAATACCTAGCGCAGATGGAAGTTAATATCTTAAGGAGCCCCTTAAAAAGCGTCGGCACTTAGTGAGGTATTTCACGAACTTAGTGCCCGCTACGCTTTTTACGGAGCGGGAGCGCGGCTCTGTAGATATTAACTTTCATCTGCGCGGACGTTTTAGATTCCCCGTGAACACTATCGATATCGGAAACAAATTCTTCCGTCCGCCGCACCCCTACTCCATAACAGCCCTCCTAAACAGCATCCACGTACTGACAAAATAACACCCCAGCAAAATCCCCAGAATACACACCATAATCCTCACCTGCGCCAGCAAAGTCTCCCAACCGACATAAGCAGTAATCTGCGCACTGATCATTTCAAAGAAATACACCACGATAATAACCGATATCAGCACCGCCGTCACCACCGGCAGTCCGAACCATACGGCTAACTGCTTTATAATCAGACGCTCTGCCTCCTGCCCGTCTACACCGAGTTTATGAAGCACCCCGAACCGGTATCTGACATGAACGGCGTCTGACAACTGCTGCCAAGAGAGAATGGTAAGACAGATGATCATCAACACAACCGCACTATATATCATAGCCGCCTGCAATACGAAATTGTTCGCGATCACACTGTTGATCTGGTGGGTACTCGTCCGGATATAATACCGGTTACCTGCACCGTCCGGCGTTTCCGGATACACTTGTTCGAACGCTGCTTCCAGAGCAAGCGCCTCCTCGTAGAATATCGTCGTCTCCGTCCGAATATAACGGTTTCGCATAACCGCAAGCAGATTCCGGCACACGCTGTCAGGAAATACATAGAGCACATCCGTATAGGCATTATAGACAGTCTCCCCCATCGTCTCTTCATAGAACCCGTTATCCGCAAGGGTAAGCGTCCCCATATCCGTCGAAACCGCAGTATGCTCTCTTAAGAATTCATCCCTCTCCTCCACGGTCGCAATCGTCTTCCACTGGGTCGTAAATTCATTCTCCTCTAAACTGATGCGCCCATAACCCAACATTTCCCGCAGTGCATTATAATCGGACAGCGATATCGCCACAACCGGAAAATCCAGCTTGATCCGGTTATCAAATTCATCCCTGCGCGGCAGATAAAGATTAAACGTACAGTCATAAACCGCCTTTATGCCCTTTTCTTTCAAAAAAGACGTGACAAGTTCATAATCACCCCGCGGCAGATCGGCCTCCTCGTACACACTGTTGTAGCGAGAGCTGATCTGGATATCATACATTGACCGGTCATCCAGATATCCGGAGGACCATCCCGTCAATGCCGGCCCCGCCACGAACAGAATGACGGAAAGCACAAACGTCAGGCTGATCAGCGTCATCGTCTTAGATGTCGTACCCAATTTGGAAATAATCTGCCCGAAGAAGAACAGGCTGCATCCCCGATACTTGTGGCTAAGAGATTTCTCCTTCCACTCTGTAATCAGATGTGCCGCAAGATAAATGATACAGCAAATCAGAAAAATAACATCGGCAAGCAAAAACACCAGATAACTGTTCAGCGCACCCGGTCCGTTGGAAAGATAATATTTTCTCTGTATCACCGGAACGCTCGCCGCAAAGTAGATGTTTATCAGGGAAAAAACAGCCGCGATAAAGATAAACCTGCGAAAATCCCATTTTTTATGAAAAACACACCACGCAATATTCAGAAGCACCGCACTGGCCGGCACCACAATATTTCCCCAGAACATCACATGTACGGGATACGGGAAGCGCGGGTCCGAATAGAAATATTTCTGTGATATTCCCGTGGCCGTCATGAGTAAGAGCATGACCGTATATAAAGCGGTAACCACATGCATATAACGGCTCTTTCCGATATGCGGTTCATTCTGTCTGTCCGCATACAGCATATCGATGATCTTAATTCTCCGTATCGTACGGATATTAAACAGTCCCACCGCCAACAGACTAAACGCAAAGAAAGTGATCGTCCATATCACCGTATCCGGAAAAAGCATCCACGATAACCGATAACGCTTCCCATAGGCGGACAACAGCATGCCCGTGATAAACTGTGAACCGAATACCCCAAGAAAAATGCCGATCACAACAGCCGTCATACCCATACAGAAAGTTTCCGCAAAGAAAATCCACGAAATGATCTTCTGTTCCATTCCCATAACCGACTGTACGGCAAACTCTTTCTGCTTCCTGTTCAGCATATAGTTGTTCACGTAGCGTATCAGAAACAACAGAAGCAGAGTGATCGCGCAGACTGCCATCTTCATGCCGCCGCTTACCGATGTAAAATCATACTCCGTTCCGATATCCGGATTGTAGTATCTGCTGGTAATAGATAGGAACGCATAGAACAGCGTCGCACAGATCGTCATGGTAACCATATATACCAGATAATCTCCGACCGAACGCTTCATATTTCTGTAAGCCAATTTAATATACATCCGACAGTCCACCTCCCGTCATGGTGAGGACACTCAGTATCTTCTCGAAAAAGGCCTTGCGGGTGTCATTGCCTTTCCGTAGCTCGGAAAAGATCTCCCCGTCCTTTAAAAATAAAATCCGGTCCGCATAGCTGGCCGTAAAAGCATCATGTGTTACCATAAGGATCGTTGCCTCAAGCTGCCCATTGATACTCTGCATGGTAGATAACAGCATCTGGGAGGAATGACTGTCCAGCGCCCCTGTCGGCTCATCAGCCAGAATCAGCTTCGGATGATTTACAAGCGCCCTCGCGCATGCACAGCGCTGTTTCTGCCCGCCGGAAACCTGATACGGATATTTCGCCAGCACATCTGCAATATTCAATACTTTTGCAATATTCTCTACACGGGCATCGATTTCTCCTGCCGGAACCTTATTGATTGTCAGCGCAAGCGCAATATTCTCCGAAATCGTAAGCGTGTCCAACAAGTTAAAATCCTGAAAAATAAATCCCAGATTCTCACGGCGAAACCGTGCAAGCTCCTTTGCCTTAATCTTCGTAATGTCCGTTCCGCCCAGATAAATATGTCCCGCGCTTACCGTATCAATGGTGGAAATACAGTTGAGAAGCGTTGTCTTTCCTGACCCGGAGGCTCCCATGATACCGACAAATTCGCCCTGTTCCACACAAAACCCGATATCGCTTATCGCTTTCGTGATATTTCCGCCGCTGCCGTAATACTTGCAGATATGTTCCAATCTCAAAACTTCGCTCATTTTCATCCTCCATTTTGAAACTATTGTAGACTGCCGCACCGCCTCTTTGTATCAGTTTTTCTTACAAAGTTCTAACAAAAATGTAAGAAGTGCAGCGGCCTCAGCCCTGCACTTGTCTGATAAAGTCATTGATTCGGAAAGATAAATCGATCATGGTGCCGTTTGTGTCGGAAGTAACACTCAGTCCGATGTCCAGCTTGTCACACAGCCGTTTACACAGATACAGCCCGATCCCCGTGGCGTTCTGTCTGACCCTGCCGTTTTCGCCGGTAAAGCCCTTGTCAAAAACCCGGGGCAGATCCTGCGCCGGAATGCCGATACCGGTATCTTCTATACGAAGATGAACTGCCTCTTCCCCACGGTGCGTACAGATCCGGATGACCGGATTCCCTTTGGAATACTTAACTGCATTGACGATCAATTGGTTTAAGATAAATCTGACCCACTTTTCGTCCGAAAAAACCATATCGTCAAAATCCGCCACCTCCACGGCCGCCTTGTTATGCATAAGCAGATAGCGGTTATCGGCAACAGCGCTATGCACCACGGCGGACAGGCTGATCTCCCGGACAGAATAATCCTTCCAGACTTGCTCGCTCCGTGCATAGTACAGTGCCTGCTCTGTGAATCTGGTAACTTTCTCCAACTCCGCCAACAGATCTCTCGTAAAAGGATATAAATTATTCTCACATAATAATTTCATGGCCGTAATCGGAGTCTTAACCTCATGAATCCATTGTTCAATATATTCCTTATACTCCGCGCGCTCCCGCCTGCCGGCCTCGATCTGCTCTAACATGCCCTTTTCGGCATCTTTTAACAGGAAATAGTATACTTGGTCATCCGCCCGTTCCGGCAGTGGCATCAACTCCGGGATCAGATATTTCTCTTCCAGCTGCTCCTGCATCTTAAGCAATCTGTCCAAATCCCGTTTTCTTCTGCGGTATCTGCAGATCATGGCAGCAGTGCAAAGCAGTACCCATACGAGATCAATCAGAAGAATACTGTCCGCGCTGTTTCCGACCACCAGCAAAAATACGGAAAGCATCAGCATACAGAGTAATTGAAATATCACAGCCGGAAGCTGATTCTTCCAATACGTCCTTCTGCTCATAACATATACCCCTGTCTGTGCTTCGTCTTGATAAAATCATGCAGTCCCACGGAGGCTAACTTGTCACGAATCCGATTGATGTTGACACTGAGCGCATTGTCATCAACATAGAGCTGATTGTCCCACAACTCATCCACAATATCGGTTCTGGAACATATCTTTCCCGCATTTTTAAAAAGATAGGCAAGAATCTTCAATTCATTTCTCGTCAATTCCACCTGTAAACCGTCATACGCAACCGTACCGCTCTCCAAATGCAGCGTCACACCCTGCCACTCATACTCCGCGGTCTGCTGCACCCCGTATACACGTTTCAGCAAAGAAGCTATTCTGGCCAGCAGAATCGCGGTATTGTACGGCTTGGTAATAAACGCATCGCCGCCCAGCATAATGCTGTTCAACTCATCCATATCCGTATCACAGCTTGTCACAAAGATAATCGGAACATCAGAAAAAGTGCGTATTTCGGAACAGATCGTATACCCGCTCGCACCCGGCAGCCTGATATCCAGAATAATCAGGTGCGGGCGATATCTCTTCACATCCATAACCGCATCAGTAAAATCAGAAACGGCAAATACTTCATATCCGTTTCCGATCAGCAGATTTTTCAATTCCGTCTGTATCAAAGGATCATCCTCGATGATCATGATTCTGTTTGTCATATCCATGCTCTCCGCCGCTGTATTTCCAAAATAATATAACATGCGGCGTTCTTTTTCGCAATGGCGGCATTTACCCCGCCATGCGCCTAGAACAACCCGTCTGCCCATCGCTCTACCTTTTCGGTAAACTCATCCAGTTGTTTCTCAAGCTCATCCATTTTCTCATCTAGTTTCTCATTCAGTTGTTTCTCAAGCTCATCCATTTCCTGCTGTATTTCCTCGGAATATTCTTCCGCGTTAATGTTCCCCATACAGGCATTGATCAGCTCATCGTCAAGGTGTACGATCCATGCTCCGTTCTCCAAGTAGGCAACAGCCGTCACGTCCAATGTACATGTCTCATCCTTGTCGCAGGATTCAATGAGTGCAAGCAGACCGCCTTCCTCATCGGTAATGCTTGAAAGATCTTTGATCATCTGCTTCATTCCGGTTCCTTCACTCTCGATCATGTTTTCCATAATATTCATCATGTACATTCCCATCACGCCGTTCATGTCCAGATTCGTAATCTCCATCACAATCTCGGCCTTATCGCTACCCTCCTTCACCTCTTTAATTTCCCATGTCAGATTTTTCATGATTTTTTCAGAGAGCTTATGCTTGAACTCATACTTCTCTTTCCGCTTTCCAAGCTTCAACCCCGGCTGTAACAGTTCATTAAAAACACGGTATTCGCTTCTTATCGGAACTCCGATCCAATTATATTCCGTCTGTATATAATTGTCCGTACACGCATTAAGCGTGTCTAAATCCAGAGTTCTCATACTCTCCATCACACACTGTACGGTTTCTTCGGCCGTCGGTGACTGCCCGGAACGGGAACCATCTCCCGACACGCCCTTTGCATGTGCGCCGCATGCACCCAACAACAAACTGCCGATTATCACCATACTGCCTACTGCTGCCTTCAAACTCCTTATTCTTCTCACCTTTTTCATTTTCATCTTCTATTCCTCCATTCTGATATGCCACTGATTTTGAAACTGCTCTACTGCAATCATTTGCAAATTTTTCAAATAGACATCCCTGTCATTGATGTGCAAATGGGTCGGCAGCCGGAGCAGATCATTGCATTTTCTTTTTATACCTGCATTATATTTCCGGCAATTTTACCCTGCAACGGGCATGACAGGAATCGTCGGTAAAACAGCAAAAAAAGACGCCTAAACGCCTTTTTCTGATTCCGCGAAATCTGTTCCCACGGTTTTCTGCTATATAATTCCTGATGCCACTACTCCCAATCGTCCGCCGCTTCCATCGGTATCATTGCCGCAAACGTAAACCATCCGTCTTCACATTTCAGTACGCTTGTTCCGTTATTTTTCCTGATTACCGAATCCACATTCTTAAGCCCGATCCCATGCTGCTCTTTATTACGCTTGCTTGTGACGATCCTGTTGTCCCTAATTCGCAGTGTTTCCTCTACCGGGTTGCGAATGGATAAGACAAGCTGATCGTCCTCCACAATCATCTTAAACTGTATCACTTTATTCTGCCTGATCTTCCCACATGCCTCAATCGCGTTATCGAGAAGATTTCCGAGCAGCGTTACGATATCTTCCTCACTAATCATAAGGCCCGACAGATCCCCACAGATCATCGTCATGACAATCCCCTGATCACGCGCCTCCTGATACTTCCGGTTCAGCATCACATTTACCACCACATGATCCGTGTTTACACACATCTCGCCGCTGCGGAGGCTTCCGTTCAATCCGGAAATATATTTAAGCGCCTCGCTTGTCTGCCCGCTTTCGATCATGCCCTGAATACAGCTTAGTTGATTCTTGTAGTCATGCCAGAAACTCCTCTGCTGCTCATAACGCTCCCTCATGCTCTGATACAGGTTCATCTGATTTCTCGTCCGCTCGTGTACGATCCTCAACTCCTGCATTTCGGATTCTTTCTCCAACATATTGACCATATAGTGGATTCCCAGCACATATGCTGCCGCAAAACCTATGATTACCGCAAGTCTCGCATAATGCTCCTCCATACTGCCGCCCTGCAGCATCATAACAACCCCGACGCTCACTGCGATGCCGAATAGGGAAAGCAGCCCGACTTTCCACCATTGTACCCCCACCAGGCCGCGTACATGCTTCCGAAACCAATACCGAAAAGTCAGCATCAAGCATAAATATCCGATATCCAAAGCGGGCTCCATCATATCGATGATTTCCGCGTACCGAACCACCGGCAGCGCATATATGATTGCGAAAAAAAGACTGGAAACAATCCAATATATTCCGCAGAAAATCACCGATAATATCAGATTTTTCACAATACCTGCCCGGAAATAAATCTCCGCCACGATGAATACCACGACAATTACCCGCACCGGTTGTAAAATATACGGCGGAATCTCCGTTACGGCAATCACCATGAATCCGGCTGCAAATGCGATAATCGTGATATATCCTATCCAATCATGTTTGAAAACCCGTCTTGGCACAACGGTTTCAAAAAACGTCTGACAGCTCATTCCCATGATAACCGATAAGAAAACGCTCCTTATTATAAGCCCCAACATCTCTCCCATCACAAGGCTCCTTTATAATCTACAAAACTTTCTTTGACCGACTGAAATCGGGAACGCGGAACCGAAAGTTCCTCTCCCGTATCCAGAAAAACCACATAATTGCTGATCGTCCGAATATGCCTCATATTCACGAGATAACTCTTGTGAATCCGCAGAAAGCTGTTTCCTTCCAACTGTCTTTCCAGAGCATCAAGCTTACTGTAAATCTGATAGATCTCCATCTTCGCTTCCATATAGTGAAAAAGCAATTTATGACCTCTGCTTTCCACATATATAATGCGATCCGTATACAGCTTCTTATCTCCCTCCAGAAATGCGAAAGACACCTGTGCAACCTGCATTTTGTGTAAAACCGCTCTCATGCATTCCTCCAATGCACCCTCCAGGTTATCTTTCATCAGATAGCGGACCGCGTTCACCTTGTATCCTTCCAGCGCATAGTCTATGAAAGCCGTCACAAATACGATATAGGTATCACTATGATAAGCGCGTATCCTCTCCGCCGTCCGGATTCCGTCCAGCTCTTCCATATTAATATCGAGGAAGACAATGTCAAACTTCATGTTGTGTTCACACTGCCTTAAGAACTCTTCGCCCGATAGGAAGGTGTGAATTACGTACGGCAAAGCGTTCTTTTGCATATATCTTTCCAGCAGATTTTTCATTTTATCGCGATAAAACTGTTCATCATCGCAGATTGCGATCTGTAGCATAGTCTGCCCCGCTTTCCGTCGTTTGGTTGCAATTGCACGAATTTGCATCGTATCCTCCGGTCACCCGAAGCTCTCCTTAGTAAGCTACCGCTTGCCATTAACATAATACCACGCTTTAGTTCCGGATAAAAAGCTTTTTGAACCAAATATATTGTTGATTTTTTTATAAACCTGTATAATAAATTTATCAAATCAGAAACACTGACGAAACTAAACACAGGAGGTAGATAATGGATATCATTAAATATGGAAAGGCAATCTGCTATTCCGGCTACAGACAGGGACAGAGCCCCAAAGCAGAAATTCCCACAAAGGAACAGATTGAAGAAGATCTGGATATTTTAGTAAAGGAAGGTTATCAGTATATCAGAATGTACGATCCGAATCTTCATGCAAGAAGAGCATTGGAAATCATTCATGAAAAGAACCTGCCTTTAAAGTGTATGATCGGTATCGACTCTGATCCGGAAGTAAACAACCCTGATTGTCCTTTTGTCAAGCAGGAGTATACGCAGGAAGAACTGACCAAAAATATGGATAGAAACGACGCGGAAGTTGAAAAACTCATCGAACTTGTAAAAGAGTTTGAAGACGAGGTTCTGGCAGTCTCCGTTGGAAATGAAAATACGCCGCCATGGGGAGCGCATACCGTAAAACCGGAACGTCTCCTTGCTCATGCAAAGCGGTATAAGGAAGCTCTAAATAAACCCGTTACTTTCTGTGAAGGTGTTTTTGAATGGCCTCATTTAAAAGAGCTTGGCGATTATCTGGACTTTATCAGTGTTCACAGTTACCCGTTGCACTATCAGGAAACTATTGATGTGGCAGTCGAACTGAATAAAAAGCATTATAATGATGTCAAAGCAATCTTTCCGGACAAGCAGGTTCTCTTTACGGAGATAGGCTGGACCACCAAACCAAACAGCGCCATGGTTCCGGGACAGGCATGTGTGGAAAACCAGAAGAGATATATCACAGAGTTAACCGAGTGGCTTGAAGCAGAGCAGATCATTGGATTTATTTTTGAAGCTTTCGATGAACCCTGGAAAGGAAGCAACCCCAACAAATCTGAGTGTAACTGGGGACTTTATTGTCTGGATCGTACGCGTAAGTGGTAGATGATTAATAAAATCTGATTTATATTGAGTATAATAAAAGGTTGATAAACATGCTTATCAACCTTTTATTTATTATCTTTCAATTAATTTATCCAAGCTTACCTCTAACGCAACAGAAATCTTATAAAAAGTTTCTACTGAAAAATTGTATCCCACTTTTTCACTTTCTATCTGCCTTATGAAATCATGCGAGAGATCAACCATCTCTGCAAGCTGAGCTGAAGTTAATCCTTTTTCTTTACGGTATTTCTTAATATTCCGCCGTATTGTATTGTAAATATTATCATCAAATTGTAATTGTTCTATTTTATTTTGCATATGAGCCATCACCTAACAAAATTGTAGCTTCCCGCTACGCAAAAGTGTGTGCGGCAATAACTGATAAGCAAGAATTACAGAATATCGACTAACACCTTGCTCTTTATATTTTAGAGAAACTCAATTACATCATTTGCCGTACAATTAAGAATTTTGCATAGAGTTTCCAATGTATTTGCAGTCACACTTTTATTATGCTTTAAGTCATTAAGAGTATGGGCATCAAAACCATACTTATTTATTAACGCATACGTTGTTATCTTTTTCCGTTTCATCGTCTCCCACAAAGGCTCATAACTTATCATTACATCACCGCTCCTTCGCTTTGATTATGCGGTAATTTTTTTGCTTGCACATTATGGGAAATCCCACTATAATAAGTATTTGTAATGTTATATTCCACTATACCCATTAAAAGATATAGAAAGAGGAACAGTTAATATGACACTAGACGACTTCCAAATACTAATCACCGATACCTTGTCTAACCAAAAAGAAATATGTCACATCTTATCTTCTAATGGCTCATTGTTGGTTAGCTGTACTAACGAATCAAATTTTTATATAAATATACTGGAATCAAAGCGGACATTTATTCATGATGACCGGAAAGAGAGCTCTATTGAAAAATATATTACAACACATTCAGACAAGGACTTTGCTAAAGACATATTGAGTTTGACAACTTGTCACCCAGGTTTTTTTCTGTATTTCTTAATTTTTTCAAAGTTAAAAGAATTGGGAGTCATAGACAACAGTCTGTTTTATCACCTTAATGACAGCATTATACATTATGAAAATGAATTAAATGCATTTACGATAGAGCTGTTAAATCGCCTTAACAAAAAATAATAACGAACCAGCGTGAAGTCAAAACGAACCCCCCGGAGCAGCCACTCCAGGGATTTCGTTTGGTGAGTCATATTGCACGATCTCACTGTATCTGTTTTGCCTAACGGCATTATAGCATATGCAGAAACCGATTACAATATATCCGAAATGAAACATTTTATCACTTTAACACAATTGTTTTACATTCTCCACCGCGGGACGATACAATACCCCTATCGTGCGTTCTGCGGCATATGGAGACAATTTAATTTCATGATAGTAGAGGAAAGGAAAAGGGCAAGGGATCGGAAAGGATTATATCATGGAAAAGAATATATCTACACAGTAGTCTGGGAAGATTTCATGACCAGCAACCCTGTAGGGCTTACCAAGAACAATTATTTTTCTGTACTCGCTATAGTGGTGCCGACTATCACCGTTGTTACTGCTGCGGTTGTCGGGATCAGGTTCAGCATCGGCTAGCTTAGAAAAATTAAAGGTTTGATCATTCCGGAACGGGCAGAGGTGTTTTAAATGCCCCTGCCTTTTCTGCTGCCGTGTCTTTTGCCGTGCTGTTCCTTCTCGACCTCATTCCATGCGCTTTCAATGTATGGCGTGGTCTTGCTATACTCAATTATTTCGGCATTCCCCCGGTACGGGATCCGGAACCGGCGTCTGAACTTCCTGCGAAGCCTCTCCTTCTTCCGCTGCTTCTTGATCTCTTGCGTGGTCGGTATCTTCACTGGCTTCACAGCTTTGATCTGTGGCCTCCTCCCGAACCGGTAATAGAGGAATATGCATGCTGCAGCCAGTGCAATAATCTCAAGCGTATCGTATAAATCTATCATAAGTAATACTCCTTTTAAACTATTTTATTAGGAAATCATCATAAAGTAAAGCAGGTAATCGTATGAAAAAGATAGTCTTGAACATACTTATTGTATGCTCCACGCCTCCGGCATGCCGACCAGATACATCAGTGATCTGCTGGGACATTCGGAAATGGTAACAACAGAACGTAACTATATCCTGTCCTATCAGGATAACTATAACACCCTGTTATGCTATATGCATAAGGGGCTTGATTTCAAACTGAAGGGAGGTGAACCGGATGACTGAAAAAGAAGCGCATGTTGAATATGATCTACTGAAAGGAGACATAAACAGAATGTTCGTTACTGACGATGTCAAGGAACTTCATGTTGAGCATGAATATGCCAAGAAACGGCTCGAAAGGATCTACGATTATCATTGTGCAAGATTAAATAACGAGTGTTAGTCAATTATTTGTAACTGTAAACAAAAGAGCCTGCTAATCAGCAAGCTCCATTCTTAGACCAGAGCGCGAGACGGGACTCGAACCCGCGACCCCGACCTTGGCAAGGTCGTGCTCCACCAACTGAGCCACTCGCGCATATCAACGTCCGACTTCTGTATCGCTCGGACAATTGATAGTATACTATATGCATTTTGCTTTGTCAACAACAAAATTTTTTAATTTTCACGCTTCTTTGGCAAACTGTCTTCCAGCCCCAAATTTCCAGTCGTTGCTTCTACTCAATCCTATCCCTATATTTTACCCGGTAAATACGACGTAAAGATTCATTAATCCTCTCTTCCGAGATCTTACCGTCCTGTACGGCCGCTAATACTGCCTCATAAGCCTTCTCGAAATCCTCCGGCATAAGCAGCATATCAGCACCGCCTTGGATCGCCATAACGGCCGCTTCCTCAGTAGTATAATATTCGGTAATGGCACTCATATTCAGTGCATCCGTTATGATGATACCCTGAAATTCCAGTTCATTCCTCAGAACATCCGTCATAATCGTCTTGGACAGCGACGAGGGCACCGCTTCATCTTCCACCGCTGCCACCGTAATATGACTGACCATCACAAAATCTGCACCGGCCTCTATCCCGGCTTTAAAAGGAATGAAATCCGACCCTCGCATCTCATCCAGTGTCTTCTCCGTCTCTACTCTGCCGTCATGTGTATCCTCCTCGGCCGCCCCGATGCCCGGAAAATGCTTCAGGCAGGAACTGACTCCGGTTCCTTCGATACCCTCGACCACATTAGCTACCATATCGCCTACCATCTGCGCATCCGATCCGAAAACCCGATCGCCCATCGCACTTTTGCCGGAACCTGACACATCCGCTACCGGTGCGAAATCCAGATTAAATCCTATTTCTTTCAGATAAGTTCCGATGGTAAGCCCAACCTCATATGCCTGCGCCGTATCTCCTGCTTCCCCGATCGCCGCCATATCACCCACTTGCACCACATCTATGCTCTTAGCTACTCGGCTGACGGAACCGCCCTCTTCATCTACCGCCATAAAGATCGGATACTTACTTTTGGAGACCGTGCCGGCCAGCATTTCCGTGATTTGCTCTCTGTCTGTTATATTTTTATCAAAATAAATCAGTCCGCCGATGCCCCACTTATTCAGCGCCTCCTGCGTACCGTCGCCGGCCTTGGTAGCCGTATTAACACCTGTAAGCGCCTCCGGTGTCACGATAAATAATCCCGCCACCTTATCCTCCAGCGGCATCGCCGAAATAGATGACTCCACAACCTCTCCCAAAGGATCACTCTCCGGCTCTTCTTCAATCGGTTCGGGCGCAGCAATCACCACGTCACGCGCTGCCTCCGCTTCCTGCTCCGCCTGTATCTGTGCTTCCATTTCTTCCTGTTGTCTGGCTAATCTCTTCTCTTTTGCAACATGTACCACACTTCTGCCCGCTATCACTCCGCCGACAACGACAGCTACTAGGAAAACAGCCACAACCGAATAGGATATGATCTGGTTGCGAATTCTTCTGCGTCTCCGATAGGTACGCCGATCCATCTCTTCATCCTCTTCGAAGTCCTCCTCGTCATCGTCATATTCGTCCGGATCATCGTCCTCATCCGAATCGTCATCTTCGTCTGGATCATCGTCCTCATCTGAATCGTCATCTTCGCCCGAATCATCTTCTTCGTCCGAATCATCTTCTTCGTCTAAATCATCGTCTTCATCCGACTCATCTTCTATCTCTTCTTCATCATCCGCCTCGGATATCTCTTCGTCATCCTCAAAATCCTCATTATCTAATTCTTCGTTTTCGTATTCTTCATCTGAATACTCGTATCCCCTGCGAAATAATTTTCCCATATTTTTCCTCCTATTGTGTACCGACATACAAGATATAGTATGTGGCAATTATAATATAACCTATTTTTAGGAAATATGCCACATAATTTTTATGTTTACTTTTTTTATATCTCTTTGTATTAAGTACACGATTTAAGCGCACAGCGAAGCGGGTACTAATCCTTTCCGATTAATACCCGCTTCTAAACTACGCTATCCAATGGTCCATACCTCCATTTTTCTTCCGTACTCTTTCCATTTCTCTTTCGTATGCATATACTGTAACGTCCGATTCCCTTATCATCTGTGATTCGTTACTTTCTCTTCTGTACTCGACTACGTTCTCACTGCTTTGTCATTGGTTCCTTATTCATTTGTACTTTAAATGGTTTTTAAATTATGTTTTCGGTGGACCGTACCTCTCTTTCTTTTAGAGTATCTATGTGAATTGTTCTTGTTGATGATTTTATTCTATCACCTATTTTTTATTTGTCAACACATTTCTTTAAAAAATTTATTATTTTTACATTTTTTCTCATTTATATGTAAATTATCACATTTTTGCCACTTTTCCCCTATTATTTGCAGTCTTTTCATTGCCTTGCAAACTTTTCACCGATAATGCTATACTATTATTGTCTTTCAGAAATACAAATAAGAGTACATATAACAGGAAACGGAGGTAAAACCATGTCACACAAACTGACCGCCCTCGGCAAACAGGCTGAGACAATTATTAAAAATCTGGAAAAACGCAATATGGAAGGTTTCTATTTCGAGACTGCCGCCGAATGTACACAGGCCATCGTCCAATCCATACCCGAAGGATCTGTCATCAGTTGGGGCGGAAGCGAAAGTATCAAGGAATCCGGTCTGATGGACCGCATACATAACGGAGCATATGAACTGATTGACCGCGCTGCCGCAAAAGATCCGGAAGAAGCCCGTGCACTCTATGCACGTACCGTTCTCGCCGACTACTATCTGATGAGCAGCAACGCCATCACACTGGACGGCGAACTGATCAATATCGACGGAAACGGCAACCGTGTCGCCTGCTTAATTCAGGGTCCGCGCCATGTCATCCTTGTAGTAGGCATGAATAAAGTTGTTACGGATATAGAGAGCGGTGTTGCCAGAGTGCGCAACATGGCTTCCCCGTCCAACGCGATCCGGCTTAACAGGAACATTCCCTGTGCAGCTACGGGCACCTGCCATAACTGTCTCGCACCGGAATGCTTCTGCAATCAGATCGTAATCACAAGAAGAAGCGGTCACACCGGAAGGATCAAGGTATATCTGGTGGGAGAATCTCTCGGTTATTAAAAAATCGAGCTTCACTCGATTGCGAGCTTCGCGGGGTTGCGCTCTTCGCGGAGTTGTGAGTTTCGCAGGGTTGCGGGATATTGCTCATGAGATGCTACGCATCTTTGCAAACTCATGCATGAACGAGAATTTTTCTATATAATAAAAAGACAGGGGCACACATAAAATGCGAAACCCTGTCTTTTTATTATCCATATTTTCCGGCTGACCGGTTCGTATCCGGCAACCCTATTGACATGAAAATCCTTAAGTCTGTCAGATCTGAATTCTCACAAAAATATCATAGATAGCCTTAATTGCTCCCTCGAAATCTGCATTAGAAACACCGATGATAATATTTAACTCGCTGGAACCCTGGTCAATCATCTTAACGTTGACATTGGCATGCGCCAGTGCCGAGAAGATTCTGCCGGCCGTACCGCGGGTAGACTTCATGCCTCGTCCCACAACGGCAATCAAAGCGAAATCTCCTTCAATCTCAATGTGATCGGGATCCGCCAGTCTGTGAATGGCAGACACCACCTGCTGCTCCTTATGCATAAACTCGTCCTGATGCACGAATACAGTCATGGTATCAATTCCCGAAGGCACATGTTCGAAGGAAATGCCGTTTTCCTCAAAGGCCTGTAATACCTTACGGCCGAACCCGATTTCCGAATTCATCATATCTTTATCGATGTTCACCGCACAGAAACCTTTCTTGCCGGCAATGCCCGTGATCACATACTTCGATTTCTGGCAGGTGCTCTCCACGATCCATGTACCGTTATCCTGCGGTGCATTGGTATTGCGGATATTGATGGGAATACCAGCTCTCCTGACAGGAAAGATCGCGTCCTCGTGAAATACCTGCGCACCCATATATGCCAGCTCACGCAGCTCCTTATATGTGATAGTTTCGATCCCCTCCGGTTTATAGATAATGCGCGGATCGGCAATCAAAAATCCTGATGTGTCCGTCCAGTTCTCATACACATTAGCCTTCACCGCTCTCGCCACGAGGGAGCCGGTAATATCGGAGCCGCCCCTTGAGAAAGTCTTGACCCTGCCGTCCTCATATGCACCATAGAAGCCGGGAATTACCGCAAATTCCACATGCTCCAGTCTATCCTGCAGCTTCTTGTTGGTGAGCTCGGCATCAAATTCTCCGTCATCACTAAAAAGAACGACCTGCGCAGCATCCACGAATTCAAATCCCAGATACTCCGCCATAATAATCCCATTCAGATATTCTCCCCGGGAAGCGGCATAATCAGAACCTGCCTTCTGTTTAAAATTCTTCTCAATGGTCTTAAATTCATCCTCTAGGCTCAGCTTTAGCTCCAGCCCGTCGATAATCTCCTGATATCTCTCCTTGATTGCCTGAAGCTGTGCTTTAAAATCGCTGCCCTGCTCCGCCAAATCATAGCAGGCATACAGCATATCCGTCACTTTCGTATCATTGGCATCGCGCTTGCCCGGTGCGGAAGGCACTACGAACCGGCGCTCGTTGTCCGCCCGAACGATATCTCCTACTTTTTTAAACTGCTCGGCGCTTGCAAGTGAACTGCCGCCGAATTTCACTACTTTTCTCATAATATTTCCCTCGTAATTCTATCTTAATAAAAAATTGAACTGCGTTCAATTGCGAGCTTCGCGGGGTTGCGAGATTTGCTCCGCAAACTCGTGCATAAACGTAGATATTTCCTATAACATAAAAACTTACACACTCAAAATCCGTATTCTATTGATACATCCGCCGATCTTCTCGATCTTATCGTTGAATTCTTGCTCGGTCATCACCTGCGTCATAAAACCGAATTCCTCCGTGATTCCCACGTTGACCTCAGCAAGTGAGCCAAACGCTTCCATCGCCGCATCTTTACGGTCAGCCGCAACTCTGACGAAGAACTTGCCCTTATGGTTTCCGATCTGCTCAACCTTTACGTCCTCATTTTCCCAGAAGCACATAACCGTCTTGCCCTGATGTCTCGCGCAATCTACTACATCAGAGACCACCGCGCTGGCTGTGGGCAGTTTACCTGCACCGCGTCCATAGTACATAGAATCTCCCAGCATATTACCATGCACATAGATGGCGTTAAACACATCGTTCACGCAGTATAACGGATGTTCTCTGGAAATCATAAAAGGCGCCACCATCGCAAAGAAGCCGTCCTCCGTATCCCTGCTCATAGCAAGCAGCTTCACGGATTTGTTCATCTGTTTTGCATATAAGAAATCCGCCGCAGATATCTTGGTGATACCCTCCGTGTAGATTTCTTCATATTTCACATTCTTACCACACATCAGCGATGAGAGAATGGCGATCTTGCGGCACGCATCATAGCCTTCCACATCCGCCTCCGGATTCCTCTCTGCGTACCCCTTCTCCTGCGCTTCCTTCAACACATCTTCGAAATCCGCACCCTCTTTATCCATTTTAGTCAGAATATAGTTAGTTGTTCCGTTTAAAATACCTGTAATAGAATCAATTTTCTCCGCTGTCAACGAGTAATTAAGTGGACGAATAATCGGGATACCGCCGCCCACACTTGCCTCAAACAGATAATTGCAGTGGTTCTCTCTTGCGATACGAATCAGCTCCGGTCCATGGTTTGCAACCAGTTCCTTGTTAGAAGTGCACACGCTCTTTCCCGCCAGCAGCGCCTGTTTTGAAAAATCATACGCCGGCTTAAGGCCGCCCATCGTCTCACAGATCACCGTAACCTCCGGATCATTCAGAATAATATTATAATCATGTACAACCTTATCCTCATACGGATCGCCCGGAAAATCCCTTAAATCCAGAATATATTTGATATTCAGCTCCGTGGCCGCCCTTTTGTTGATATCCTTCTTGTTCGTCTCGATTACTTCCACAACACCGCTTCCCACCGTGCCGTATCCTAATACCGCTACATGAATCATAATATTGCTCCTCTCTCTTTATCCCTTGTGACTTACCTTGCAAGTCCGAAAGCTATCTCACACTAACCTCCATGTGAGCTTCAGAAGTACTTCTCACACTATTCTTTCGCCACAATCTTCACATTGTGAACGCCCGTCTTTGCTTCCATAGCCTCTATCATCTCTGACACGTTCCCCGTAGTCGGAAGCACCTGTACACTGAGACTTAAAGATGCCACACCGTTTATGGGAATACTCTGATGAATCGTCAGAATATTAGCTCCGCAGTCAGCTACGATCTTAAGAACATCTGACAAAAGTCCTGTCTCATCGTCCATCTGAAATGTAAGGGTGATCGTTGTTCCCTGTGCATTATCATGAAAAGGGAAAATATCATCCTTATATTTATAGAAAGAACTCCGACTGATTCCTACCTCATCTACCGCTTCCTGCACGGATAAAGCCCTTCCTGAGTCCACCAGCCGCTTGGCTTCCACGACCTTAAGCAACACCTCAGGAACGGCTTTCTGTTTTACTACATAGTAGCCGGCCGTCTCCCTCATAACCACGCCTCTCTGTCTTTACACCACAGACACATGTTTGTCACCGAGGGATATTTTAGCACAACTACACAATAATAGCAAGCTGAAATTGTGAAATATTTTCATTACGCCTTTCTATGGTTTCAGCACTTTGCGAAGAGTCTCAAACATACTGTCTATATCAATAGGCTTCGCGATATGTCCGTTCATACCGCTCCGCAAAGCCTCCTGCTTATCTTCCTCGAAAGCATTTGCAGACATCGCCAGAATCGGTATTGAGGCAAGCTTGTGATTCTTGAGGCTACGAATCGCTTGAGTCGCCTTATATCCGTTCATTATCGGCATCTGAATATCCATCAGCACCAGCTGATAATAACCCGGTTCGGATCTTTCCACCATCTCTACAGCCTCCTGACCATTCCGGGCTACTTCCGTCACAAATCCGGCATCTCCCAGAATTTCCACGGCGATCTCCTGGTTCAAATCCACATCCTCAGCCAGAAGGATACGTGCACCTTTCAGGTGTGACATATCCAATCTGTTCTCCTGCACCTCAAGTTGTTCACCATGCAGGATGGAATCAAGACATTTCCGCAGCTTCGACAGGAACAGCGGTTTGTTGCAAAATGCCGTAACGCCGGCGGCCTTCGCCTCATCCTCGATGTCCGCCCAATCATATGTCGTCAGGATAATGACGATCGCCTCCTGATCTATTTCTTCCCGTATCTTGCGGGCAATCTCGATTCCGTCAATCTCAGGCAGCATCCAACCGATCACATAGACTTTGTAATCATCGCCTAACATGGCTGCCTCCCGGCTCTGCACTACTGCCTCTTCTTCCGATGTCGCCCACTCGGCACGCATACCGATCTGTCCAAGCATATTGGATATCCCCTCACAGCTGTCCGGATTGCTGTCTACCACTAATGCCCTGCAATTTTTCAGCTCGGGAATAATATATTCCGTTTCTTCCCCGACATGTACTCGGAAGATAAAAGATACGTCAAACTGTGTTCCCACACCCTGCTCGCTCTGTACTTCTATATTGCCGTTCATCATATCAACAATATTCTTGGTGATGGCCATACCGAGTCCCGTTCCCTGAATACCGCTGATTGTTGAATTCTCTTCCCTTTCAAAAGGTTCAAAAACGTGCTTCAGGAACTCTTCGCTCATACCGATACCGGTATCTTTTACCGTAAATACATAACCCGCGTAGCCCTCCCTGTCCACCGGCTGCTCGGTAATACGCACATTGATGGTTCCGCCCTCCGGTGTATACTTCACGGCATTGCCGACCAGATTTAAGAGCACCTGATTCAGACGCAGCTTATCGCAGTAGATCTCCTCGTTTACAACATCCACCGTATCAATATTGAGTTCCTGACGTTTTGCACGTACATTGGCCTGCAGAATATTAGACAGACCATGCGCCACATCCGGCAGACTGCATACCTTTTCCTCCAGTTGCATCTTGCCGCTCTCAATGCGGCTCATATCCAGCACATCATTGATCAGACTCAGCAAATGATTGCCGGATGCCATGATCTTCTCTAAATATTCCTTCACCTGTTCCCGTCTATCAATATGCGTAATGGCAAGTGTCGTAAAACCGACAATAGCATTCATCGGGGTACGAATGTCATGCGACATATTCGAGAGGAAAACACTCTTGGCTTCATTCGCTCTGTTCGCCTGTGCAAGTGCACTCTCAAGTATGACTTTCTTCTGCATCTCAGCGCGGGTTTCCTCGTCCACGTTACGAAAGCCCATAACTATGCCGGACTGTCCGTCCCAGATTCCCACCTGTACTACTTTGACCTCATAATACTCTACCGACTGTTCTCTCACGACACGGTATTTCACACAGTAAGTCTTCTTCTCCTGCAGTTCCTCTCTGATCCGCTCCAAATCAGCTACCGCCTGAAACATTCCTCTGTCCTCAGCATGCACGAATCCGCGTTCGTACAGTTCCATGCATTCCCCGAACATAATGTCTCCGTCAAAAATATTTCCGAACGCCTGCCCGTCAGGATCGTCAATCTGCAGTACCGATCCCCTGCCTGTATCGAGATCGGCAAAGCAGACAAGCTTATAGTCAATACTCAGCGCCTGAACCAATTCTCTCCGGTATCTGGCGTTCTTCTTCTCCCGCTGCTTCTGTTCGGTACAGTCCAGCAAAAACCGCTGATAGAACATTTCTCCGTTCTCTTCCTGAAGCTTAACATTACCCATAACATGCAGGATATCTCCGTTTTTATGCTGCACTCGATACTCTATATTACAGCTGTCGCCAACCTCCTTAAGTTTCTTGATCTTACTCTGAATAATCGGCTTGTCTTCATCTACAACAGAAGCGGCAACCATTCCAAAACCTTGTTTCATTAATTCTTCTCTCGAATCATATCCCAGAATCTTGAGTGCCGCCTTATTCACACTTATAATCCTTTTTCCGTCCAGAGAATGGCACAGCACACCGCACTCTATACTGGTAAAGATCTTCTCCAGAGTACGTGTCTTCTTAATAATTTCCTTCTCATACTCGCGTTCGCGGGTTATATCAATGCCAACCCCCACCGTTCCCATCACACTATTATCAACGTCATACAACGGCGATTTGTATGTAATCAGTACCCGCTGCCCGTCACTGACCTGAATCGTCTCCTCAGATATACAGGTCCTCCCGCTGTCCATAACCTTCTCTTCCGATTCGATGCAGGCAGGATCTTCCTGCTCCACGTCCCATATATAAGCATGTTCGCGGCCTTCCACCTGTTCCTTAGTCTTATTTACCGTAGAACAGAAACTGTCATTCACCTTCTCATGTATGCCGCCTTTATCTTTATACCAGACAAGATTCGGCGTGCTGTTAATAGTGGCCTCAAAAAACTGATTCGTCTGCCATGCGTCCTTGCTGTCCTTATAATCCCTCTGCCATCGCCGGAAACGGAATCCGATCTCCTCGTCCGACATCGGAGTCGTCCAGATATCTTCAATATTATCCATATATTCTGTCAGAAGGGAAATCTGCTCTTTATCCGCAAACAGAATAAGCTCGGTCTCCCCGCGCTTACTCTCTATCAGCGTCCGCACCGCTTCCTGCACATTCCATCCACACAGATCGGCAAAAATCACATCTGCCGCAGCTGCCATTGCCTTATCTACAGCCTTGCTCTCGGTAAAAGTATGCGTGAAATGCGTGAGCGGTTCTGCTTTCCTAATGATATCAAACAAATTTTCCGCACAACCTGCCAAATATATATGAGTATGACAATGATACATACTGATCTCCCCCTGATATCCGTCGGTATAACTACTTATTGTTATTGTAACAAAGGGTGTGAATATATGTCAATATTCTGCATATTTTCAGCTTCCATATTGGTAATAAAATGTCTCTTTTCACACGCGTGCAAAACCGGTCGCTCAGAGTGAAGTTAATATCTGCGTCACCGCGCTCTCGCTCCGCAAAAAGCGTAGCGGACACTAGACTCGTNANATACCTCGTCAAGTGCCGACGCTTTTTGAGGGGTTCCTTCAGATATTAACTCCCCTCTGCGCTTAGGCTGTGGCGTGGGTGTGAAAAGTAACAAAAANACAAGCCACCGTCACATTCATTATATAACTGATAAAATGTATGTTCCGGTGACTTATAAATGGGTATTGCAAANCTGTGTGAATTGCGCTTCAACGGTTTGGCAATATTACAGCAACGGATATTTATCCGTCAGCGTCTTTACAATAGCACGTGCCTTCTCGATGCCATTTTCTCCTTCCTTGATCACAATGGAGATTGCCTCCGCCACTTGATCCATATCCGCCGTATTCAGACCGCGGGAAGTAGCCGCCGGTGTNCCCAGACGGATACCGCTGGTNACAAAGGGCGATTTCGGATCGTTGGGAATCGTATTCTTATTCGCAGTAATATGCGCCTCATCAAGCAGNTTTTCCACCGCTTTACCNGTCAGATCATAGGTTGTCAGATCAACCANCATCAGATGATTGTCCGTGCCGCCGGATACGATCTTCACATCCCTGTNCTGCAATCCNTTACAGAGTGCCTGCGCATTATCCACAACGCCCTGCTGGTATTCCTTGAAAGCGGGATCCAGCGCNTCCTTGAAGCAGACAGCCTTGGCCGCAATCACATGCATCAGCGGACCNCCCTGGATACCCGGGAAAATAGCCTTGTTAAAATTATACTTATCAGCNATCTCCTGGCTGGACATGATCATACCGCCNCGCGGTCCGCGAAGCGTCTTATGAGTTGTAGTCGTAGTCACATGTGCATAAGGGATCGGACTCGGATGAAGTCCNGCCGCCACAAGACCTGCAATNTGNGCGATATCTACCATAAGTACCGCTCCGACCTCGTCCGCAATCTCTCTGAATNTCTTGAANTCTATCGTTCTTGCATAGGCNGAAGCGCCCGCAACGATCATCTTCGGTTTACATTCCAGNGCGATCTTACGNACATTATCNTAGTCAAGGAATCCGTCATCATTGACGCCNTANGGCACGCATTTAAAATACTTTCCNGACATATTGACCGGTGAACCGTGGGACAGATGTCCGCCGTGATCTAAGTTCATACCCATAAAANTATCCCCGGGCTCCATAACNGCAAAGAATACCGCCATATTCGCCTGCGCACCGGAATGCGGCTGCACATTGACATACTCACATCCNAAAAGCTGCTTTGCTCTGTCTCTTGCCAGTTCTTCCACTACATCCACACACTCGCAGCCGCCGTAGTATCTCTTACCCGGATATCCTTCCGCATATTTATTCGTAAGCGGACTTCCCATAGCCGCCATGACTGCCTTGCTCACCCAGTTCTCGGATGCAATCAGCTCAATATGTGAATTCTGCCGCTCCTGTTCGTCCACGATCGCCTGTGCGATCTCCGGATCGATCGTCCTTACCTCGTCTAATGAATACATTCCCTGTTCCNGCCTTTCTTCTTTATATTGCTATTACCTGTTTTCCATAACTATCTGCGCGATAGAAATCATAAAATTGTTATAAGTATATCATAGGAGAGGATTGCGGCGCAACGTTAATTTGCCTAAGCCGCCACCCTTATGATATACTTATGCTGTTATTATTTATTACATAAGACGAGGGGGACGNCATGTATCATATCATCATTAATCCGACATCGAAATCCGGCAAAGGTCTGGCAATCTGGAAGACATTAGAACCTGTATTATTAGATAAAAATGTGTCCTACCGGACATATATCTCCACCCATACCGGTCATGTATCGGAATTGACAGCCGAGATCACAGCGACCGCTTCTGACGCAGAGTCGCCGCTCAACCTGATATTACTCGGCGGAGACGGCACCGTAAATGAGGCGNTGCAGGGTATTAAGGACTTCTCCAAGGTCAATATCGGCTACATACCCACCGGTTCCAGCAACGATCTCGCAAGAGCCTTGAAATTACGGCGTGACCCTGTCGAACTTCTGCTGCAGATCCTCGACGGCACCCACTCCCGCATGATCGACTTAGGGATACTGACCTACGAAGATGACACCAGGATCGTGTCCAGACTGCATAAACAGCCGGAGAGCAAAAGCCGCTATTTCATCGTCAGCAGCGGCATCGGATTTGATGCTGCCGTGTGTGAAGAGGCTCTCTCCTCTCCCATCAAGAATACATTAAACCGATTGAAACTGGGAAAACTGACTTATCTCGGCATTGCCCTGAAACAGTTGATCACCGCCAGGCCTGTATCCTGTAAGATTTACTTAGACGGCAAGTCTCCCTTCGTCATCCCGAAATTTCTCTTCTCAGCTTTCATGGTTCATCCCTATGAAGGCGGCGGATTNTGCTTCTGTCCTCAGGCGGACGATACGGACGGCCTTCTGGACCTGTGCGTGGTGGGCAATCTTCCCAAACTCATAATTCTGCTTGCCCTGCCCACNGCTTTCTTCGGAAAGCACTATATCTTTCCGCGAATCAATCACTATAGGGCGTCCTCTGTGCGCATTAAGACATCTGCTCCTCTATGGGTGCACACCGACGGAGAAGTCTATATGAAATCCGATGCAATCAGCATTTCCTGCCTCAAACAACGNATTCGGTTTCTTGTGTAGACGCTTATCCCATGCTATGTATGCAGTGTTCTGTCTTTCTGCATTTTTACGATAAGTATAGTTGCAATTCACACCCATNCCGGTTGCTTCATCAATTCATACGATTGGTGTAAATTGCAGAAATTCGGACAGCCAAAAGGGCGCTTCATAATAATGCCGGAAATTTATGAACATATTGGATATTTTTTCAAGAAAAATTAAGAAATATTTATGGAAATCTTATTTTGACTTTTCTATGCAATCTGCTATGATAGCTTCTATGAACCGCATATAGGACATAAACTAATTCAAGGTTCATAAAAATGTCAATTGAGGATATCTATTATGAAAAAATATCTGGATAAGCTGGCAAAGGTAAAAGAATATAAGCACGCGATCCCGCTGATCATCTACGGGATCATCTATCTGGCATGGTTCGGGTATCTGGAACGTACCGTCACAAGCCGTTATCGGGTCATCCATGTGGCGCTCGACGATCATATCCCGTTCTGCGAGATCTTCGTAGTGCCTTATCTGTTATGGTTCGCCTACGTGGCTGTAGTAGTAGCCTACTTCTTCCTGCGCGACAAGGATGACTACTTCAGAACATGCACGTTCCTGTTTACCGGAATGACCATTTTCCTTCTGGTGTCCACATTATGGCCTAACGGTCATCACTTAAGACCGTATATCATGCCCAGGGATAATGTGTTCACTCATCTGGTTGCCAAGCTCTACCAAGCAGACACACCCACCAATCTGTGGCCAAGTATCCACGTATATAATTCACTGGGCTGCCACATTGCGGTTATGCACAGCCGCCGTCTGGAAAAATATAAATGGATACGCATTGGTTCCTTTATCCTGTGTATTTCTATTATTATGTCAACCATGTTCATCAAACAGCATTCAGCTTTTGATGTAGCTACAGCTTTTATTCTGGCTGCAGTAATGTACGGTCTCGTATACCGTTCCGATGTNCTGCTTAACTTCTATCACAGTCTGCAGAAACACCGCAAGAGAAAACCGGAGATTGGCTGACCTGTCTCCGGTCATATCATTAATTAAANTTATAGAATCTCCGGCATATCTTATAGCCTTCCACCGATATCTTCCTGCCGCCNTTACCCGGCAGATTCATGGAGTTACCCAGAACACCGTATCTAAGCCGCATATAAAGTCCCATATCC
The DNA here is from genome assembly GCA_014803415.1 of Lachnospiraceae bacterium. Lineage (GTDB taxonomy): Bacteria > Bacillota > Clostridia > Lachnospirales > Lachnospiraceae > Suilimivivens. The sequence continues at coordinate 342,314 of JAAVBZ010000023.1, read as the reverse complement.
TTATTCTTAATATAGGACCATAACTCCTGTTTCTTCTCCAAATTCTCTTCCGTACCGGAACGAATCAGCAGAATAGAGGATATAACAGTTATGATTTCCAGATAATTGATCATATAGTTTCTCAATTTCCGTTTGNTATATATCTTTTCCTTATTCTCACACAGATAATCTATCATAATCTTATTGACCTTGATCTGTTGATCCACTCTGGATATCATCACTTCCTCATTGACCGACTGTCCCTCTCTGCCGATATAATAGCGATAGAAATTCACATCCAGATAATACATGTTCTTCACAAACGGCAACGGTTCAAACACAAAAATATTATCCACATAAAAGGTATTATCCGGCAGCCTCAGACCACATTCCCGCAACAGTCTTGTTCGAAAAATAACAGAATGCATAAGGATATACTGCCCTTTATGAAAATGTTTTACCTCACTCCATGCAAAGATACGGCCCTGCGGCAATGCATGATGGTACTTCATAACTTTATGCTTCGCCTCGCCTTCCTTCTCATAAACAAAATTGCTGATCAGCATATCCAGATATGAATCTCCTGTGACAATATCATGCAGCAGTTCCAGAATTGCATGATAAGCACTCTCCTTCACCCAGTCATCACTGTCCACCACCTTGAAATACAACCCTGAAGCCTGTTCCAGCCCTGCATTAACAGCAGACCCATGACCGCCGTTCTCCTTGTGAATCACCTTGATCACGGATGNATAATCCGCGGCATATTGATCCGCTATGGCGCCCGTCCCGTCCGTAGAACCGTCATCTACGATCAGTATCTCCACTTCTTCCCCTCCGACCAGCAGAGAATCAATGCACTTTCTCATATATGCCTCCGAGTTATAGCAAGGCACCGCTACCGATAATAATTTCATAATCTCCCCCTATTCCGATTCTGAATAACTAGATCAACTCCATATATGCAGCATACGCGGAAGGAACCGGATATTTATCCCGGATCTTATCCGGCTCAACGAAGACATACTCTCCCATCCCCGACAAATCATCTATCTTGATGAGATATCCTGTCATATGCCATTCTTTATGTGTAAATATATGCTTCGCCGGTTTCAGTCTTCGGATTCTGATCGGCGCAACACCTGCCTGTCGCAGATTCTCTATGACCTGCTCCTCCCCTTGGTGCCCTTCCATGGTAGGGAACTCGTATAATCCCGCAAGCAATCCGCTGTCCGGTCTTCTCCGAAGAGCCACCAGATCGCCATACCGTATTACCAGAACCGTCTTCTTCTCAATACTGCGCGGCTTCTTAGGTGTTTTCTTAGGATATTCCGATATCCGGTTCTGTATTCTTGCCTGACAGATCCCGGTCCACGGACATATCTCACACCGCGGATTCCCATTGGGAATACAGACTGTAGCGCCAAGTTCCATCAATGCCTGATTGAAATCTCCGGNTCTGTCCNCCGGCATGACTCCCCTTAACTCTTCTTCCAGCGCTTTCTTAACTTTAGCATCCAGAATATCCCTGTCATCCGTCCGCAATCTGGACAAGATTCTCAGAACATTGCCGTCAACCGCAGGCACGCTTTGTCCAAAAGCGATAGACGCGATCGCACCCGCCGTATAACTCCCGATTCCCGACAGTTTCAGAAGACTCTCATAATCACCCGGCATTGTACCGNNGTATTCTTCCATGATCTGTATGGCGGCTTTACGCAGATTNCTGGCACGGTTATAATACCCCAGTCCTTCCCACAGCTTTAACAGAGTCTCCTCCTCTGCCACCGCGAGATCCGCTATAGTCGGAAGCTGTCTTAGAAACCGGTCATAGTAGGGCTTGACTGCCTCCACNCTCGTCTGCTGCAGCATGATCTCCGACAGCCATACATGATAGGGTTTCGGATCCTCCCGCCAGGGCAGGATGCGTCTNCCCTCATCATACCATGCAAGAAGCGGCGTCGCAATCAAATCCAGAAGATCCACAATGACCGGAACCTCTTCATTGATCGCAAGGCTGTCCGCTTCCACCAGACAATCATAGGCAAGTAAATGTACCCCCGCACTTCTCGCCTTTCTGAGTGCCTGTCCNAAAGCAGGCTGCGTACTCCAATTCGGCTCCACCCGGNTGACCGCTTCCATCTGNACCACAAAAATGAGATACGCTTCATATCCCTGTCCGCANGCCTCAATCAGTTCCTCTACATGCTTGACTGCCCGCTCTGACGGAGCATCCGGAAAGGCGGCCACATTGTCTCGCTCCANCGTGACNCCCTTCACCTCAATAAATGCTTTCCTGCCGGAGNCGCTTTCCGCATAGAAGTCAAANCTTGAGTTGCCGAAGGAAGTCTCCGGACGCACCAAACTGACATCTNGATANAATCCGCCNGATGTAAGCCATTCGCCCACAACCTTATTNGGCGCATTTGAATCCATGTTAATCAGTCTGCCTTCCTTATNCACAACCACCAGATCATAGGCTGTAGAGCGTTCCGGATTATTACTCNTCTCCAGATATACCTGCACGTCNTCCCGCAACANCTCCCTGCAGCGTCCTGTGTTCTTCACATGCACNTTAGTACGTTCACCCGCTATGTCCACGTAAGCAATGAATCGATTNGGTCTCTCTATGAATTTTCCTGAAACAATCTTATTATATTTCATAATATATATAAAAATTNAGCTCCGCGNAATTATATCAACTGCTATCCGGNTCTTCCTCCGNCTCATTATAAGGCACTTTCTTCTTATAAGGCACTCTCGCCGCAGGAACNACCTCCGAAGCCGGACCTGTATGCACCGTCTGATCATCAAAGAATATATGCGCGCCAAACGCCTGCAGCACATCNTTCTTGCGAACTCCNCCCAGGAAAAACACCTCGTCTATACGNACNTTCCATGCNCNCAGAGTACGGATAACCCTCTCGTGAGTCGGCGCACATCTGGTCGTAACAAGAGCCGTCCGAATCGGNGCCTCCTCTGCGTTAAAGTCTTTCTGCAGATCGGATAACGTCTTAAGGAATCTGGCAAAGGGTCCNGCCTTAAGCGGATTATTGGCGTTACGTCTCTCATTTTCCTCAAAAGCCTCTAATCCACTCTCCTGATAGATCTTCTCCGACTCATCCGAAAACAACACCGCATCTCCGTCAAATGCGATACGTATCTGTCTGATCTGATGCTCGCAGTCGTAGGTATGCAGCCCGTCTGTACAGATGATCCCGGCCGCAATATTGGAATCTATTGCACTCTGCACATCGTCCTCATATGCGGACAGAAACAGATCCGTCTTAAAGGCCGTCAGATAGGGCGCCAGAGATGCGCCGCTTGCCAGCACGGCGCGTGTAATGTTCAATCCATAATGCTCAATTGTCTTAAAGACTCTGAGCGAAGAATCCGGACTGTTCCTTGACATGATAATGACTTCGACGCTTCCTTCCTTATTCGGCAAATTATTCAGATTGAGTAACGCCTTGATCAGCGGAAATCCCGGTCCCGGTCGCAGAATCTCGTTCTCGTGCTCGATCTGGTATCTGCAGTACGCCTCCACACCCTCCGACTCATAGATCGTATTCTCATATGTCAGGTCAAACAATGCCCTGGACGATACGCCCACTACCAGCCTGTTCTCTAAATCGTAAGCCATAAGCCACCTCCATCAATATTTCGACAGCCGTATATTGCTGTCCGTCCTAATCTTCCGGTGATGGCGATGCGGCTCACATCTTGTATATCTGTACTCTAGCGCAGCCTGTTACCCTCATACTTTTCGAATGTAAGCAGACAATTCTTTAATTCCTCGTACCGCTCTTCCACATCACCGTCTTTGATCTCCAAATCTACAGCGACCGCCATCGTATTGATCATCTCATCGGTGATCCTGTGGCGGAGTGCGGCAAGAATGTTTAATCTCTGCTCATAAGTATCTGCGTCCAAAAAATCCATTACCAGAGGATCGATATTTATCTGTTCATTTGATTCATCTATCTGTACCTGCTCCTGCTGCACGGAATCCGGCATCGTATGTTCCGGGGTTTTGGCCTGTTCAGGAACTGCCTTATCTTCTTGCAGTTCTGCCTGTAGTGCCGGCTCTGTCTGCCTAAAGCTCTCTTCCTGAGCCGACAGCGATAATTCCATATCCTGCAATAATTCGAAACGATACCTCTGCTTCACATCAGGATATTTCGCANGGTCTACTTCTTCCATGAACATGTCGAGCGNTCTTACATAGATCTGAAAGGTGTCATACATTGCCTGATAGACAACCATCATCTCNCCGGTCTCGCTATGCTTCGCCAGACAACGAATCTGATATATATTTCCTTTAAAATGTCTGTACATTTCCTGTGGTTTGGGATCTGGTCTCATACTCTGCTCCAATCTGATTTATTCANGACGACCATCTTCTGACAGACGGTCGGCCGCCCTGTATACCTCTACTAGTATAATCCCAAATCCGGAAAATGTCATTCCCTTCTGTGTGTGAAAAAAAGTAAATCGCTTCTCGTACACAAATTCAATCTGGAAATTTCAACGAACTAATCTAAGAACNTTTGTTCTGTATTCANATATTAAAACATATGTTCGATTTTGTCAATATGTTATAANTCATACCGGAAACTGCACGCCTCTTCCTGAAACTCNGTCNCCGACAGTATATTCTGTAAATCTGCCTTCTCTTCATCGGTCAGGCGGTTCAGTTTCCTATGATGCAGCAACAANGTATACTCCCTGCTGCCGTCCTCATAAGCTACCCATGTGAGGTTTATCCCACAGTTATGATAACCTTCCTCTTCTAANAAAACTTTTGCTCTCTNCCGATATTCTTCTTCCAGTGCANCATAATGNCGGTTCTGTCTCGCNCGCTCACNATTTTCCTTGCTCATCACCGTTCCCTTAACACCTNNAATAATGATCANTACAAGCANAANCGTCACAATTNCGTATCCTCTCCGTATCATNAATTTNTCTCCCTTCCTCTTNCCNCNAAACNNGGNATTATTNNTGNTCNGCGNAGTTTACATNNNGCNNNATGAATATGTTTNNGTAAATTCTGATATNANGATACAAAAAATAGAGTCCGATAATCCGGACTCTATTCAGACCNAANCATTATATACCGCATATTGNTCAGCGGTAAACTTACAACTCAACCATTNNTNTACCTCATATCAGTCAGAGGTAAACTTTCTNTGTGTTTACATACTTGCATTTATTGCACATTCACTCCACCTTCTGATACCGGGTGAAGANCTTGTCCTCGCCGCACACATGCTTCGTGCCGTCCGAATCGGTGATGATGTANTCNCCTTCNNTTAAGAACGTGCGTCCCCTTCTGTGCATNATGTAAGGACACACGATCATACCGCTGTCTCTGGTCACTTTTACGAGCGTATCCGCAACGATCCACTCCTTCGTCACCACGTCAGCCCAAAGTTCAAATCCATCTTCCATCCCCTTGCCGACTTCATACTTCTCAACATCCGATTCCAATGAGATACGCCTACATTTCATAATTGCCTCCATTCCGAAACATCTGATGTTTCTCCCCTTTTCATTCTATAGTTAATCTTCCAGCGCAGATCTNATCGCCGTCATCAGTTCTTCATAAGTTTCATAAGCAGGTATCTGCGGATTATCCTTCTTGATCTGTTCCGTACTCTTGAAAAGAAATCCGGCCTTGCTCGCCTTGATCATCCCCATATCATTGTGACTGTCACCGCTGGCAATCGTCTCATAGCCGATGGACTGGAGAGCTTTCACCGTGGACAACTTGGAATTCTCGATACGCATCTTATATCCCGTGATCCCGCCGTCTTTTGCCACCTCCAATGAATTACAGAAGATCGTCGGATATCCGAGCTTCTTCATTAACGGTCCCGCAAACTGCGTAAATGTATCACTGATAATGATGACCTGTGTAATACTTCTGAGCTCGTCCAGAAATTCTTTCGCTCCCGGAANGGGATCGATGGTCGCTATGGTCTCCTGAATCTCCTTCAGTCCCAGACCGTGTTCTTTTAGAATGCCGAGCCGCCAGTTCATCAATTTATCGTAATCCGGCTCATCTCTGGTAGTCCTTTTCAGCTCCGGAATACCGCTTGCCTCGGCAAAGGCGATCCAGATCTCCGGCACCAGTACCCCTTCCAGATCCAGACATACAATATTCATACTCATCTCTCATACCTCCGTTTAATATAACGATTTATTATTTCCATAAGCAAACTAGCCGAATGACATCTGCTCTCCCGCCGCCAGACAGTACATCTTCCCGCTCGTCATAAACCAGACCGGACGCGCGGACACATTATACAGAATATGCCCGTCCACAGACATGATCAGCCCTCTCACAGCCGTTACATAATCATAGATTTCTATATTAGTGGCGTACCAGATATCTTTTCTGCCCTGCAGCCTCTCACAGATTCCGTGTATGTGTTCCCATTTGCCGTCGCGCTCGAACTCGTAACTGTGGCCCCAGATATACAATAACGCCATTCCCCGAAACGGCGGCGGATTCAAGAAATCCGCAAGCAGTTCGTCAGTCACCTGATCGTGGTGGCAGGTCGGATTCCATCGCATAAAATCAGTGGGCAGCGCAAAATCCATCGTACTGTTCACCGTGCGGCTGTACACGATTCCCAGCTTTAACGCCGTTTCTATCAGATTGTCACTATACACTCCGAAGGGATACGAAAACCCTCTGACGATCCTGCCGCTATATTGTTCCAGCGCACGTCTGTCCTCATACAACTCCGTAACGGTCTGTGCCTGAGNCAATTGATTAAAAAAGGGATGTGTTACCCCGTGACAGGCAATCTCATGATTTACATAAAGTTGTTTTATCTCCGAGCGGGTAACAAAGCCTTCCCGATCCAGCGTACTGCTGTTGAGATGAAAAGTCGCTTTNATATCATGCTGATCAAATATGCTGACCAACCGCCTGTCATAGACCTGCGCATCATCATAACTGAATGTTAGTGCCTTATCTTTTCCTTCCGGAAAAAGGAAATGTATCTCCCGGAACCGGCTCTGCTCATCACTCATCCTGTGTCTTTCCTCTGAAACAATATTTGTNAANATTATGTAAACNAATCANTTTTTATATCACTCAATATNNCNCAATCCNCAANCATCTTGTAATGCANTNCNAAANTTATNTAAACCNNAATAACNTNTTTCTTTATAACGCTTCCCTGCAAAAATAACANCTATAACGCGTTCTCGGCACCATCGGCACCAGATTTTCCGCGCCGCAGTATCCGCAGTTCACACAGCGCATGCCCTTCGGAATCGCATCGCCGTCAAGATACCTCGTTGCCACCGCAAGTCCGCCTCTCGTCTCATGAAGCCGTTTCTGCTCCTCGAACTTTTCTTTCGCATGCTCTCTGGCATCGGCCTCCGCCTTCTCCATTAANTATGCCGTTGTGGAATTGCCNTCCTCTTTGGCNTCCTCAATCGCCGACTTGNCNGGCGCCTGCGTCGTCCGCGGCTGCGGTCTGCNNACATTGTTTGCCGCGGGTATGCCGCCGTGGGGTTTCTTCTGCTCGTAAGGATTCTCACCGCTTAGCCCGAATGGTTTATTTTGATTCGCCGTAGTCACCGTTGTGTTCGGCAGAGAAGAATTCCCTTTTACACNGCCTTCCCCTCTGGCACGCTGCACTCTCTTATAAATCGTCACGCATACAATGATCATGATNANTAATTCAATCATTATCCGTTTTCCATCCTTCCGTATAAACTCGCTATGCCGCGCTGTACTTCACGATCAGNAGCTCCACGCTCATNATATCGTTCATCCTGCCNGTCTTNACCGCCTGCTCCGCCTCCACACAGTCTGCAAGCGCCCTTCGCAGATCGGCCTCCTTAAATTTCGCCGCCTGNGCCACATATTTTCTGGCGATAAAGCCCGCCAGNCCGACCTTNTCNCCGATCGCATTGGCATCAAGCCCTTTATTCTTNAATTCNTTNACNTGCAAAAGCAGATTAAATTGTCTNGTAATCAGAAACAAAATCCGCATAGGCGGTTCCTTCAGCGTCAGCAGATCNTAATACAGCTCCATTGCCACCTTCTGCCGCCGTTCCGCCACCGCATTTATCATATCAAANATCTGGCTNGTCACCTGCTTCGTACAGACCGCCTCGATNTCCTGCGCCGTGATCACNTNACGTTCCAGNCAGTAACANAGAAGCTTCTCCANNTCTCCGCGGATATTCTCCATATCNGATCCNGTTTTATCTAAGAAAAGATTCAGNTCCCGCTCNGTAATATTCTTGTTCTCTCTCTTCAAAAAGCCCATGATCCAGCGTTTCAGTGTCGNCTCGTCCTGTGCCTTAAACTCGATGGCACGTCCCTTGGCTGTCGCTGTCTTATAGAGCTTGCTCCGCTTATCCACCGTTNCCTCGGCAAATACGAAATAGGTCGTCTCNGAAGGCGCTTCCAGATAATGCGCCAGTTCTTCCCCTCCATGGGCGAAAAGTCCGCTGTTNTCCAGTACGATCACTCTGCGCTGTGCAAGAAACGGCATGGTTTCCGCCAGATCAATGACGTCTCCGGTCTTCACATCCTTGCCCTCAAAGCAATGAAGGTTCATNGCATCCCCTCCGTCAAGCAGNGCNNTTTTCAGCTTCTCCTTATACTGGTTTCTCAGNTANGCCTCTTCACCGTACAGGATATACACTTGTTTTANTTGTCCGGATTTGATCTCTTCTGCTAATTTTTTCATATATTCAGTATACGATACAGCGCCTGATTAATCAATTTATTTCATTATAATTCACACCCACAACAGTCTTTGCAATAACTCACATGTTTGAAGAAAAGTACAACGATAAACGCACGCAAAATGCCCCAAATCAGGCATTACCCCTGACCTGCATATCAGATGGGGTTGACCTGTCAATCTTATTGCGGATATCCTGCATCTGATAATCCAACATCTCAATCGAATCTGCACACGCCCTTAGCTGCCCCTCAATCTCCTCCGTGTTNGCCACATCCTTTTTATATTTCAGCTTATGTTCCAGACTCGCCCAGAAATCCATGGCAATCGTACGAAACTGCACTTCCGTCTTCACGTACTTCTTTTCATTCGATAAAAAGATCGGTACATCCAGAATGAGGTGCAGGCTCCTGTAACCATTATTCTTAGGACTACNAATATAATCTTTCTTGCACACCAAAATAAATTCNTCCTGCTTGATGAGCAGATCCGCCAGTCGGTAGATATCGTCCGGAAAAGAACAGATTACCCNCAGTCCNGCCACATCCGTCAGATGTTCCCTGATGCTCTCCACCGTCACCGGATAGCCCTTAAGCGCCAGCTTCTCATAGATGCTTGTGGGTGATTTCAGACGGCTCTTGATCGATTCAAACGGATTCCTGTTATACACTTGGGAAAATTCTTCGTTGAGTATCTTAAGCCNCGTCTCCACTTCCATGATCGCAGACCGNTACTCCATCATCAGCCTGTTAAANGGCNCTGACTCNCGCAGNTTCTCCGCCTGCATCTCTATAATCCGGTACTGCTTCTTAAGCACTTCCTCCTGCTCTTCCACCTTCTGTTCCAGCTTGTTCTTACAGACAAACAGTTCTGTCACATTGCGGACTCTGTTTCTGACAACAGATGCCTCAAAAGGCTTATGAATAAAATCGCTGGCTCCCATTTCAAGGCAGCGGTTCTCAACCTCCGTAGCGGGTTCACTGGTTATGACCANCACAGGGATATTCTGCANCCAGCCTTTATCTTTCAGTACATTAATCACTGCAAAGCCATCCATCTTAGGCATATACAGATCCAGAAGAACTGCCGCCGTATCGNTTCTGTTCCTCTGTAGTATATCAAGCGCTTCTTCCCCGTCTGCCGCCGTATCAACCNCGTAATCGTCTGCTAAAATATTACTTAATACTTCNCGGTTGATTTCCGCATCGTCTACTACCAATACCCTTCTCATGTTTTCCCCTTTAGTACAATATATAACTTCCGCTGTGCATGCCCTCCTGCGGATCGCTTGTGGGCTTCNCACTATCACTCCGCATTCTGTCAAAGATGAATTCAGGCATTCACTTTGCATATTGCTTCGCAGCACGGTTCATTGATATCGCGTATATTATATCATACTCTTTGTAAATGTCATATTGTTTCTTGGTCGGGATATATGTANANATNTGCTTTAGGTTTCTTTTCATGGGTTATCTNAANCGGACGCGCAGANGGAGGGCAATATCTACGAAGCCGCGCTCTCGCTCCTTTCACAGCGCAGCAGACACTAAGCTCGTGAGTTGCAATGCAACTCATGACCTCGCTAAGTGCTGGTCGTTTTAATCCGAAGGATTTAAACATGTTCTAGGGNCTTCTTAAGATATTGCCNNCCCTCTGCGCTGGGTATTGAGGNATACTGGNNANTGACGTTACACCACTACTTTTCCAGTTACTTTAGTTAGTGTTCCGGTACAATGTCATTACATTAAATTGTATCNAGTNCACAGCGTCGGATANTATGTAGTTGTCNTNAGGACCGTTGGAAAACGCCGGNACTTAGCGANGTTTAAAGTTGCAACGCAACTTTCGAGCTTAGTACCGTTGCGTTTGGAACCGAGCGNAAGCGCGTCCTTANGACAACTNCATACTGTCCGGCGCGTCCGNNTTNGNNAAATAACATNANACTGCAAGCANTAACCATCGCCTACTCCTCCAGAAACCCGCTCACCCGCACCTTACCTCCTCGTACCCGCACGNTCACNGCGCCGCTCTCCTGAGTNCGGTAGATCANGCANCCGCAGTTTCGCAGNCTNTCCAGCAGTTCNTCGTGAGGATGCCCGTATCTGTTGTTTCGCCCTGCCGAGATCAGGGCTACTTTAGGATTAACCGCCTGCAGGAAATCCTCTCCGGTAGAATTCCCGGAGCCGTGGTGGGCCACTTTCAGCAGTGTAATATCATGTATATTCACATCCGCCGACAGCTTCTCCACTCCTATGCCGTCCTGTCCGGAATCATTCTCTCCGATTACGTTTTTTCCATCGTTTTGCCCAGATCTTATCAGTTCCAGCACCTTCCGCTCTCCTTCTCCCTCCAGATCTCCCGTGAAAAGNGCGGTNAAATCCCCGTAAGTCAAATACAGCACTGTAGAATAGGCATTTGTATCTGAGGTATTCCATCCTTTCTCGGGATGAAGACAGGTTAACATAACNTCCCCGCATTGAAGGATATCTCCGGCAGCGATATAGCGCACCGGCACGTCCGCCGCTTCTGCCGTCTTTTCCAGCTCGCAATATTCTTCCGTCCTGCCCCGTTCTCCCACATCAGGTAAGTACAGGATCCTGATGGATATACCGCCTGCGCCTGCCTCCTCCAGCANCCCACGAATGCCGCATATATGGTCGCTGTCGGGATGGGTGACCACCACCGCGTCCAGACAGGAAGCGCCCTCATGTTTCAGGAAAGGCATAATCTGATATTCTGCCACATCACTCTGATCGGAACTTCCGCCGTCTATCAGCATATGCATGCCGCTGTCCTCCGCCAGATATATGCAGTCTCCCTGCCCAACATCCACCATGGTGATCTGCAGGCCGTAGGGCACTCTGACCGTCAGCACCAGAAGCGCGCACAGCACGCCCTGCCAGAAGTACAGCTTCGGCANCCATCTATTTGCGATGCACAGTCCCGCAAGAATCAGAAGAAACAACACCGTCTGCCACGACTTCGGACAGCCGGTTCCCCACCGGTTATCCGGAAGCGTCAGACATAAATCGCAGCACTTTTTATAGAATCCCAGCAGCGCGGCTACCGGATATGAGGCCGCCACGCCGAGGGGCAGGAAACACGCTGCGGCAGCCAGACTGATCAGACCGCACAGAAGCGTCAGGGTCATGCAGGGGATCACAATGAGATTTAAGAGCACCGAATAGGGCGGAAACTCATAATAGAAGTTCAGATACACCGGAAGCGTGGAGATGGATACGGCAATTCCCGCAAAGACTGCCTTCTCTACTCTGCCCTGTCCAAACAGATTCTGTTTCGTGGCTGGCAGGAAAATCCCTATACCGCAGATGNCGCCGAATGAAAACAGAAAACCGCTGTGCTGCAAATACAGCGGCTGCCTGATTAAAACTACCAGTGCCGCCACAGTCACCGCGCACAGCAGGTCGTAGGTTCTGCCTATCAGTCCCGCGCATAAATGCAGGGCGAACATAATATATGCCCGCAGCATGGAAACTCCCATTCCGGTCATCGTCCCGTAACAGTACATCAGTCCAATGGTCAATATTATGTTAACCATNTCCGGCNATCTTATTTTCTTAAGGAATGCATGACACCCCATCCCGATCACTGATAAGTGAAGTCCGCTGATGGCCAGTATGTGGATAATTCCGTTTTGCTGATAGAGTTCTTTGANATCCGCATCCAGAGTGCCTTTTTCCCCCAGAAGCATGGCTTTCATAACAGAGGCGTTCTCCGACCCGTAACAGGCATCCAGCAGCAGCGAACAGTATTCTCTGATCCGATACATGCACTCTCCGAAGCCGTCATGTGTCGTACTCTTTACTAAAAGCCCGCACTCCATGACTCTGCCCTGCTGTCCCATGATTCTATAATAGTCCGCACCGTCGAACTCTCCGGGGTTCGTGGCGTGTGTCAAAGCACGGTAGCTGCCGCGCATGATCACAAGGCTTCCCATCTCGGGCAGCTCCGCCTCTTCCATATAACATAAGACTCCCTCGATCCCGACGGTGTCCTTCCTGCTTAAATTTTCTTTGTTTTCTTTCCAGATACGATGTAACTTTTGTTGTGGAATCTTCTCAGAATCTGATAAGAATTGTTCCAGAACGGAAATCTGACTTTCCTCAAGAATAACTGCTTCAGACAGGGTTACGACGGGTACTTTATCATTCCGACTCATTCGGTATTCCTTGCCGGTCACATACCCCGCCACGGTTACCCGCTCTTTATCCAAATCCCCGTACGTCGGCGCACCCCTGTTTGTAATAAACATCATGGCAACGGTTAACGCCACATAGNCTGCCCCGACCACGCACATAGGTCTTCTTATATTTATCATGTTTTCCTCTCCNTCTNTTCATAATTTCCCCTCATTTCNACGCTGTTTTTGCACATAAACCAGTTTGNCTCTGTTCGGAAATCACCGCATTCNCCNGCTATTCCGGCTGATTTTNCATCACTCCGGCGNTGCCANCAGATCCAGATTTCTCTCGAAAACGCTGCTTAAAGCAACATTCTCACGATATGCAACATTAGNCTCGCCGTTGATCGAGATCTGAACCTTATTCACATTGGATAATTCNACCANCGAATTGGTAAGGGAATAGATCGTCACATCCGCACTGACATTATACGGCTGATTCAAAAAAGCTTCATTTAAGTTTACATAACATATTCCATCTTTAATTGTCACGCTGATGACCTTCGTTTCCGGATTTACGGTAGGATATGCCCCCTCCGCCATAGGACCCTCGATCAGCTTCTCCACTACCAGTTTCTCCAGAGAAATATTGCTGCTGTATACCACATTCCTGCGGTTCTCCTCCACCAGCCCGCTGCCGTCCTCGTNGGCGAAATACAGGTGCAGATTCACTTTCTCATAGGCATTGATCTCATTGCCGGCATTGTCGATAAACAAATCCGCCGACATCGTACCGATGGCGTTGCCGCTGCTGTCCGTGAGCGGTTCCCCCTGCACCATAAATGAAACATAATTGATCTCGGATACCTGCGTCACGGTTCTGACGATCGCCGCCCGCATAAGCACTTCTCTGACACGATCCATCTCTTTATAGTGTTCATCGAAATTCATGGTGATCTGACCGTTGTCTATCGTGTAACCGGTCAGTCCGAAACCGCTTGCAAGCGGTGCCTTATACTCAAATTTGGATGGTATCTCTCCCAACTGCCCAAGCAGCTCCGCAAGCAGCTCCTGACTTTCTTCCGTCTCGCTGACATACTCCCTCGCAAGCGTCTTCGTCTCATCATTATCTACATAATATATATTATATACTTTTCCGCTCTCTGGCTGGGATTCGCTGCCGCACGCCGNACAAAACAGCGCGGACACTATAACCAGCCACACCACAGTCCGTATTCTGTTCATAAACCCACTTCCTTCTAGTTCTCCATCATGCTACTTACAATACAGACACACCTTACCCGTGCCTTTCTCACAACCTGCGAATTTGTAAGCCAAGACGCTAACAGCGTCGGCACAAATTTGCGATTGAAAAATCTCTGATTTTTCAATCTATTCACATTGGGATATAGGACAACGGTATCCTCACCCTGAAAACGGTCCCCTCNTCTTCTACACTTTCCACCCTGATGGAACCCCTGTGCATCAGGACCGCGCTTCTGGTAATCGCAAGTCCAAGCCCTGTTCCGCCAATCTCTCTGGACCGGGACTTATCCACGCGGTAGAATCTCTCATAAATATGATCCAGTGATTCAGCCGGAATACCGATACCGGAATCCGCCACCTCTATGGTAAAAAACTGGTGATCTGCATCCAGCGTTACCTTGACCCAGCCGTGCTCCTTATTATATTTGACCGCATTTTCCACCAGATTGGAAATGACTAACGTCATCTTCACCTCGTCCACCGCTGCAGTGACAGGGCGCACGCTCTCATACACCAGCTCCACATCCCTCTTCTGCGCAATGGGACGCAGCCGTTTCATAATCAGTTCCACCAGTACATTGATGTCCACCTCGGCAATATTCAAATCCGCCGCTGTTCTGTCCATCTTCACAAGCGCCAGAAGATCCGTTATGATCTTATCCTCACGCTCGATCTCCTTCGCAATGTCCGTCATAAATTCCTGATACAATTCTATCGGTACGTCACGTTGGCTGATCAGCGAGTCCGCCAACACTTTCATGGAAGTAATGGGCGTCTTTAATTCATGGGACACGTTGGACACAAACTCNTGTCTGGAATTATCCAGAAGTTTCATTCTGCCGAGCACCCTGTTAAAAGCCTCTCCTATATGTTCTGTCTCCAGACAATCGGTGACGGAAATCGGATCGTCCGTATATCCCTCCTGTGCCTTATTCAGCGCCTCCGTAATCTTTTCAAAAGGTCTGATCAGCGCCTGCACTGCCAGAGTCGCTAACACGAAAAGAACGATGATCGCAATGATCTCCACAAGCAGAGCCTTACGGCTNANAATATCCATCGTCACCCTGATGCTGTCTGTGGAAGCGCTGACTAACATGACGCCTCTCACGACCTCCTTTTCGACCGTCTCCTGCGGACCATCTTCAAAGCGTACCGTCTCCGTGATCGGGATCGTCATCTCGATATATCCGTTGTCTTTATCATATTTGTTGGTGCTCTCTCCCTTGATACAGCGTACCACTTCCTCCGAAATCATGGTTTTGTTCTCACTGATCCCATAAGTGTCCTTGACGATGCGCAGATCATTGTTAATAACCATGACACGCCCGTCATAGAGATTAGACAGCTGGTCAAGCTCAGCATTAATTACCTCATAAGAGGTATCCTGCAGATAATGATAAGTAATCAGGTGATTCGCCAGAATCCTGAGCTGCGTGGTGATGTCCGATGTTCTGACACTGACCGCACGCTGCTCATAATTCCGCAAGATTGCATACCGCATACTGACACATGGTATCAGACCGACGATAAGCAAGATCAGAAAGATCCTTGTCTTTAGACTTCTCAGAAATATAATGTTATGTATCCTATCCTTAAGCAAAGTAATACCCCACACCCCACTTAGTCCGCACGTAAACAGGTTCACCGGGAACATTCTCGATCTTTTCGCGCAGCCGTCTGATATGTACGTCCACTGTTCTGACATCTCCCGGATAGTCGTTGCCCCACACGAGCTTTAACAGACTTTCCCTGCTGTATACCTTGCCCGGATTCTTCATCAATAATTCTAATACTTCAAATTCCTTGGCTGTCAGATTGATCTCTTTATCCTCGATATAGACCCTTCTGCCATCGCAGTCTAAGCGCATGCCGTCTTTCTCTACCATTCTTTGCGTTTCCTTATCCCCGCTCTTACGGGTCGTCCTGCGTATGATCGCCTTAATGCGCGCCTTGACTTCCAGAATGTTAAAAGGCTTTGTGATATAATCGTCCGCACCGTATTCAAGCCCGAGAATTTTGTCCATGTCATCCCCTTTTGCGGTTAACATAACTATCGGAACATTGGAAAATTCTCTGATCTGCTGACATACTTCAAACCCGGTCATCTTAGGAAGCATGACATCCAGTAAGATCATGTCATACTGATTCTGTCTCGCCAGCTCAAGCGCTTCCTCCCCGTCGTATGCGCAGTCAACCTCCATATCGTCCTGCTCCAGACTGAATCGTATACCCTTCACAATTAATTTCTCATCATCAACTACCAAAACCCTTTGTCCCATTCTGCTCCGCCCCTAATTTACTGTAATACTATCCTTGATTTTCATATATGTCCCTTCCTTGATACCACTCACATTCATGATATCTTCAATCCGGCTAAATGCTCCGTGCTCCTGCCTGTATGCCGCGATCGCCGCCGCCCTGGTGGCTCCGATTCCCGGAATCTCACACAACTGCGCCTGCGTAGCGGTATTGATGTTGATCTTCGCACCCGCTGCANCAGTGCCCCCTTCGGCAACATCCTGCTTAAGCGCACCGGACTCTGTCGTATCCCCATCGATAATACCGATATTGCCGTCCTGATCCCCCTGCGCCATCGTCTGCGTCTGCTCCGTTGTCGGAATGACCAACTTTGCTCCGTCCGACAAAATCTGCGCTTGGTTTACATAACTTTCATCCGCCTCTTCCGTAAATCCGCCCGCCTGCTTCACGGCCTCATACACTCTGCTTCCCGCGGGAAGCTCATACACATCCGGATTCTTCACCGCACCGCAGACATGCACCCAGATTGCCGGCGCTTCCTGCGATATCTGTTCCGCCGCCTGTCGATCCGCAGTCTGCTCTGTGCCACTCTGCGCTCCGTTCTCTTCCGAAGCAGCCTGCCCAGACGGCAGATTTGTACTGTCCCCGTACGCCGATATTCCATCCGGTTCCACCGACTCCGCATCGCTTCCAGTCTGCTCCTGCCGTTCATCCGCTGCCCGCGCTGTCTCAGCCTCTCTCCCGGTCTCCAGCACCAACTGCTCCCTGCGGGTACATCCGCAGAGCATAACACAAACAAACAGTACAGCCATCCGCACCGTGCAACGCACATTCCGCATTCTGTCCTGCCTGCCGTCTCCTGTATGATTCACTTTTTCCTGTATAATTACCCTACACATAGTTTCCCTTCCGAACCCTGCNGGTCCCTCTGGGAAGCTCCCGCTATGCACTGTATCTCCATTGTAAGATAAATTATCCCCTATGTCCACTTAAAAATCACAATTCCGGCAATCGCTATTCCCATTCCCACGATCTTACGCATTTCAAGCGGCTGTTTTTCCACCCCGAACAGCCCTAACAATTCGATCAGATACGCAACGATCAACTGAGAGATCACGATGATCATAACAGCCTTAGCAGGTCCCAGCATCTCCATACCCTTAATCACCGTATAGGTAATAAATGCACCGATGGCGCCGCCAAGGAGCATATACTTCGGTTCCACCTTCCACAGCGTGGTGAAGGAAGACCGATCCGTGACAAGCCATGCCGCCAGACAAACGATCAGTGCAGTAAACTGCACGAACGCATTAGCCACCCAGATGCCGGAAGTCTTGGTAACCTGTGTGTTAAATACGCCCTGCACACTCATAAGCGCGCCCGATAACAGTGCAATCAAAAATCCAAACATGATATACCCTCCGAAATTAAAAAAATAAAACAAGGTTCAACACCTTGTCTTATTTTATCCATTTTCTTCTTTATATATGCACTAAAGCGTCGGTTCGCTTTATCTCCATGCCGTGTCTGCACCCCTTTATGCCGTCCCGGCTAATTCTGCTCCAAACCACTCCGTCTATCCGGTACTTTCTTCTGCATTTCCTTCCGCGCTTTCTTCGGTCTCGTCCTCATACTCTTCCGTCACTTCTTCGGGTAGATCAATATATTCTTCCACGTACTCTCCGCCCACTACCTGAGACATAATCTTTTCCGACAGCGCCTTTAGGTCATCGTTGGCGTCATCTCCCTCCCAGATCTTGGCGAAAGCAATCTCCAGCTCCACCCAGAAATTACTCGTCTCGATCATCTTCGGCATCGGAACGGAATTCATATACTCCTGTAAAAAGGCCGCTTTGTTGGGATCATCATAGGTGCTGCCGCCATTATCATGCACGGGCAGCTTACCGGTTCTGGCATAAAGCGTATCCGTGGCATATTCCGTCAGATATACCGCAAAATCGTTGGCCCTCTCTTTCTTCTCGGAGTAACCGTTGACCACCACACACTGCGTCACGGACAACGAAGCTGACGACAGCTCTTCACTTACGTCCGGCACTGTAGATATCCCGTACTCATAAGCAAAATTCCCTTCTGCCTTAGCAGTCTCGATCTTTGAAATCGCATCCGTAGTAGCTACAGTGTAGACGATCTTGCCCTCCATAAAATCCTGCAATATACCGTCATAACTGATCTCTTTCGTATCAATGGAAAAAAACTGGTTCAGGCTCTGATATACCCGCATACACTTAATGGCATTTTCATTATAAATATAAATGGAATCAGACTGATCCCCATTTTTACCGCCTACGTCAATGGAATCTCCCACNAAGAAATAATTATAGAAAATATCGGACACGTCCCATTTAAAGACCGCCTCCACTTGCTCCGGTGCATCATACACATCCGCAAAAGCGAGAACATCGTCTATCGTTTTCGGAAGTGTCTGCTCTACTCTTGCATTCACCGTTTCCTCGTCGATGACGCCTGTCTGTGTGCTTCCATCCTCATCCGAAGCCGCCTCATCCTCCTGCGGCTCTCCTTCCTCTTCAAGCTGCTGCTGTGCTTCCTCGGCTGCCTGAGCGTCCAGCTCCGCCTCGATCTGTGCCGCCGCCCAATCCTTCAGGTATGTCTCGTTATACAGGAAACAGCTCGTTTCAAAGTAAAAAGGATATCCGATCTGCTTATCNTGATAAGTCACCGCACTNACCGCCGTCTCCGGGAATAATTCTTCCATAGGCAGCACGCCCTCCGGCAGCTTAACCTCTGATGCCAGTCCCGCCAGATATGCTTTTTCCAGAGAATCATTGCTGACGACATACAGATCTGGCACCTCTTCGGAATGGAGGGAGGCCTGATTGATCGTCTCCAGATATTCCCGTCCGGAGGTATAGATCGGAACCACACGCGCATCTTCCTGATATTCACTGTATGATACCGCAACGCTGTTCAGATAATCCGTCAGCGCCTCATCCGTATACCACAGATACAGAGTCTCCCTGCGTCCGAAGAGGGATTCCTCCGCTGTCTCCGTTTCTTCTCCCTGCCGCATCGCAATGCCGAGCCTGCCCACGCCGTAGATTGCACCCACACACAATGCGATCACAAGGATCATCGTTATTCTTTTCTTAAGAGTCACTTCTGCTCTCCTTCTATTTCNTCCCGTACACTCTCGCGTAGGATTGCTATCATATCATCTACATTTTCTTTGGTGATCACNAGAGAAGGTACGAAACGGATAATGCTTGTTCCCGCGTTAATCAGGACAAGTCCCTTNTCCATCGCTCTGGTGATGATGCCGCCTACAGGCCTGTGAAATACAAGTCCCTGCAGCAGGCCTGCACCACGCCTTGTCTCCACACAGTCAAACTCCGCCGCCAGTTCCTCCAGCCGCTTCGCAAGATACTCACCCACTTCCCGCACATTGTCAAGGACATTCTGCTTTTCAAAAAGCTCTATCACCTTGCAGATTGCCGCACAGGCTAACGGATTGCCTCCGTAAGTGGTTCCGTGATCGCCTGCCGTAAGAGAATGAGCTCCTACCTTTTCCGTCATCAGGAATGCACCCACCGGTACACCGCACCCAAGCGCCTTGGCCGTAGTCATCACATCCGGTTTGATGCCGTACCGCTGCCATGCGAACATCTCTCCGGTACGTCCCATACCGCACTGTATCTCATCCAAAATCATCAGGATATCCCGCTCATCGCANAGNTCGCGCACCTTCCGCATGAACTCCTCAGTCGCAGGATAGATACCGCCTTCTCCCTGCACCGTCTCAAACAGGATCGCACAAGTCTTGTCCGTCACCTGCGCCAACACACTGTCAAAATCGTTTAAGTCCGCAAATTTAATNTTNCCGATCATCGGCTNAAAGGCCTCTCTGTAATGCGGATTGCCCGTCACGGACAGAGCACCCATGGTTCNCCCGTGGAANGAATGATTCATGGCGATNATCTCATGATCCGTCCTGCCGTCTTTCAGATAAGCATATTTNCGCGCTGTCTTGATGGCACCCTCTATCGCTTCCGCACCGCTGTTGGTAAAAAACACTCTGTCCATACCGGAAATCTTCTTGAGTTTCTTCGCTGCCTCAATTGCNGGAAGGTTATAATAAAAGTTGGACGTATGGATGATCTTGTCGATCTGCTCTTTCAAGGCGTCATTATATTCTTTATTATTATACCCCAGCGCGAATACAGCAATACCTGATACAAAATCCAGATACCGCTTACCGTCCATGTCATACAGGTATACGCCGTCGCCCTTCTCAAACACAACCTGATACCGGTTGTATGTGTGNAGNAGAGCTTTCTCCGCCTCGTCTATATAATTCTGCATTGTTGCACTCATATTACTAACCATGCCTTTCTCACNGCCTGCAAACTTTGGGCCGCAGTTATCTGATTGCCATTCTTACATCAGTCGATAAACACGCTCACCATACTCGTTTCTCTTGGGAATCATTTCATAGTGGCTTCATCCTGATCGGCAATAATCGCCGTACCGATACCTTTGTCCGTAAAGATCTCCAAAAGCAGGCAGTGTGCGATACGTCCATCCAGAATATGAACCCTGTTGACGCCCATTTTGATGGCTTCCGTACAGTTTGCGAGTTTCGGAAGCATCCCGCCGCCGATACAGCCGCTTTCTATCAGCTCATCAGCCTTCGTAGTTGTCAGACGGGAAATAAAGCTGGACTTATCGTTAATGTCACGGTACAAGCCCTCGATATCCGTCAGGAATACCAATTTGTCCGCACCCACCGCTTTCGCAATCGCGCAGGCAGCATCATCCGCGTTGATATTATAAGTCAGGTACTGATCGTCTAATCCGATGGGGGCTACGATGGGCAGGAANTCTTTCTCGAGCAGATCATACAGCACCTTGGGATCGACTGCGCAAATCTCTCCCACATAGCCGATATCTTCTCCGTCCGGACATCTCTTGGCGCACTGTAAGAGTCCTGCATCCTTGCCGCTGATGCCGACTGCCCTGACACCTAACTCCTCCACCATACGGACCAGATTCTTGTTGACTTTGTTGAGAACCATCTCTGCNATCTCCATGGTCTCTTCATCGGTCACCCGAAGCCCGTTCACGAACTTAGCCTCCTTGCCGACCTTNCCGACCCAGCGGCTGATTTCCTTGCCGCCNCCATGCACGATGATGGGTTTGAAGCCTACCAGCTTTAAAAGNGTTATGTCNTTNATNACNTTTTNCTGTAATTCNTCGTTGCTCATGGCGCTGCCGCCGTATTTCACAACGATGATCTTGCGGTTGTACTTCTGGATGTAGGGAAGTGCTTCAATTAGGACTTCGGCTTTCTCCAGAATCTTGTCCATTTCTTTCTGTTCCATGACTTTGTGTGTCCTCTTTTCAATGTCTTTATTATAACCATCCGCACAGATGGAAGTTAATATCTACGGAGCCGCGCTTTCGCTCTAGCTTCTATAATCTGCATTGATCTTTACATAATCGTAACTGAGNTCGCAGCCCCAGGCTGTGGCTTCNGCATCNCCCATGTGCATATCTACNANTACTCTGACTTCCGGTGAAGCTAGAATCTTTGACGCTTCTTCTTCGCTGTAGTCGGCTGCTACNCCGTCCTTGTAGATCAGCATCCGTTTTTCTGCATTTTCAAAATAAAGTTCTACCTGCTCGGGATCAAACTGNACTCCGGAGTAGCCCAGCGCNCACAGGAATCTGCCGAAGTTTGCATCATGNCCNTAGATCGCCGCTTTACATAGATTAGACCCGATCACNCTGCGGCTTAAGATTCTTGCGTCCTCTTTGCTCGCCGCGTGAATCACTTTTGTCTCAAAAAGCGCCGTCGCGCCCTCGCCGTCTCCGGCCATTAGCTTCGCCAGCGTAGTATCGATATAATGCAGCGCTTCTTTAAACTTCTCATAATCCTCGTTCTTCGACGTGATCTCCGGATTNCCNGCCATACCGTTGGCAAGCACTACCAGCGTATCGTTGGTGGAGGTATCGCCGTCCACGGAGATCATGTTGAATGTGTCAACTACATCTTCGCTCAGNGCTTCCTGAAGAAGCTCTTTAGAGATCGCGATATCCGTNGTCACGAATCCGAGCATGGTGCACATATTCGGATGAATCATGCCGGAACCCTTGCACATGCCGCCGACGGTCACTGTTTTGCCGTCCAGTTCGATCTGAACCGCCACCTGTTTGGATATNGTNTCCGTAGTCATGATCGCCTCCGCTGCCANGGTGCCCGCTTCCNTTGTATCCGCCTTGCTCTCCGCCAGCTTNTCCACACCGGCNAGCAGCCTGTCNATGGGAATCTGATTGCCGATCACACCGGTGGAAGCCACCAGCACCGCATCCGGCGATATNCCGAGAAGCTGTGCCGCCTTGTCCGCNGTCTGTCTGCANCANTCGTATCCCTGTCTGCCGGTGGCGGCGTTGGCTATGCCCGAATTAACNACCACNGCCTGAACNTAGGCGGAATGGGCTACCACTTCCTGATCCCATCTGACCGGCGCNGCNTTCACCACGTTGCTTGTAAACACGCCTGCNACCTTACANGGTGTCCTGCTGTACACCATAGCCATGTCTTTTCTGTTCTGATACTTAATCGCCGCCTCGACGCCTGCCGCTTCAAATCCCTGTGCCGCGGTGACACCGCCTTCTATAATATTCATACGCTTATAACCATGCCTTTCTGCGGATATGTATCATCCGCAAGAATTCAGTGCATAATCCAGAAATTCTAAGCCAATGTAGATACTGACTTAGAATTTCTTCTTACACTTTTCCTATTCTAATACATTTAACCAACAATGGGAAGTAATTTTTTTACTCTGNGCCNTCCTCNAGNTTCAANTCCGGTATTTCCACANTNATTTCNGNATCAGCTGCCATCTCCATAGGATCGGGATTCTCGCCTTTCTCCTCCTCGTCGCCCCAGAGTGAATCATAATCCTTATGCTTCTTATCCATATTCATTGCCGCCATATTCTTCGCTGCCATATANACTTCCATGTTAAAATCCATGAGTTTCTTCTCGTCCTGTGCCGGAACTCTGTCACCGTTGGCAATGCGTCTGGCGATTTCAAGGCACTTCGCCATCTCCTCGCCGTAATCCTGCATGGCTTCTCCCTGCTGTTTTGCCGCCTCGGCGTTGGCAATGCCGACTTCCATTTCGATTACTTGGTCTCTGAGTTTTATATGTTCTTCGATCTGCTCTTTTATGCTATCGATTTTATCCTGTAACTCTTGTGCCCGTTTGCGGTATTCTTCGGACAGTTCAAATACAACACCGCCGCCGCTCCCGTCACCGCCCAAAGACACATTGCCGGCGGCTCCGAACGCCTGTGCCTCATGAGTTTCCTTCTCTTTGAACAGTTCCTTCTGTCTTTTTCTTAAAATGTCGAGTTGTGCTGTGTACGCTTGTCTTGCCTCTTTGATTTTCATTTTACCACTTCCTTCATTTCCTTATGATTGGGGGATGCACCCTTGGATATGGNGTGCAGCCTTGGGTTATGAAATACGTCCGTGTATTTCGGGTGATTGTTTCATTAAATATATCGGATGGATTGGTTGGATTCCGAAGTAGTGAGGGGCTAATACTGTAGGTTATGAGCTTTTTATTCTTTAATGAATGCTGTGATGTTCTCGCTGTTTAGGGTGAAGTCGTAGTAATTCAGGTCTTCTCTTTTGGTCCAGCCGATTTGGCGCCAGAAGGCGTTGCCGATATCATTGACTGTAAAGGCGATCAGGGATACTTTGTTGATTTTCTCTTTTTTCAGGGCTTCCATGCAATGAACTACCATAGCTTTGCCGATTCCCTGCAGGCGGTATTCTTGTGCAACGCAGACGTGATAGAGGCAGCCGCGTCTGCCGTCATGTCCGCACAGGATCGCACCTACGATTTTACCGTCCTCTACCGCCACTACGCTGGTGCCGGGGTTTCTGTTTAGGAAACGTGTAACGCCTTCTTTGGAATCGTCTATGCTCCTGATTGCAAAACCTTTGATGGACAGCCACAACGCCTTGACTCCCTCATAATCTTCTATTGTCATCTCTCGTATCATTTCTCTATTCTCCTACTAATTCCACCACCGTGTACTCATGTTCCACGTAGGGCAAAAANTTATCTAATATATCTTGTGTCCGGATTTTCAGGCTTGATGTATTAACGCAGGGATGGCATCCTACATACTCATCCTGCAGCACATCCCGGTCGATCAAAAGTCTCACTCTTTTGTTCCGATCATTCATGAGCCCCATCACGCTCACGGAACCCGGCGTGATATTAAGAAACTCTTCCATATATTCCGGGCCGGCAAAAGAAAGTCTTGCACTGTTGATCTGGGACGATAGNTCTTTGGTCTTAAATTTCTTATCGCCGGGCATCATCAAAAGGTAGAAGTCTGTTTTCTGCGCGTTGCACAGAAAAAGATTCTTGCAGATGTGAATGCCTAAGATCTTATCCACGTTGTGACAATCCTCTACGGTTGCCGTCACCTCATGATCTACTCGTAAATATGGGATTTCTAGTTTTTCTAACAGCTCATATACNGCCATTTCTTTAGATTCTCTACCATTAGGTGAGGGTTTTTCATTCGTTGGCNAATACGCCATATCTCTCTGTGTCATAATTGTATCTTNCCTCNCGGATTTGTACGTCAATCATTATTTTTCCTTTGCTTCTTCCACCCTCTCAAAGCAAGAAACATACCAACAGAAAAGACAATACCATCAAAAATACGAATTACAGGGTCATTTCCGGTAAAGGCTAACCAAAATTCAGCTACTACCGCAATCGAAAATAATATAGCAGCTATCAATAGTCTATTTGCTTTCATTATAAACTCTCCCTCAAATGTAAATCCACTTGTCAACAAACTGTAATTTATATAACCTACAGATTTGTTTCACATTCTTCCNACCATTCCAATATTGTTTCTACAGTATCATTAACAGTAAATTCGATAAATTCATGAATATCATTTGCCGATAAATACTGATAGTTTGATATATCCACCTTATCGACATCATATTGTATATTCAGCAAGTGGTTTCTCTGCCGCTCAACATCTTCTTTATGAATAATCCCTTCTACATCCATTGCAAGCGCTTCTGAAAGCATTTTCCTGATTACTTTCGTATTTTTACTATTTTGATAAAGCCATATATCAATCCCCTGAGCCTCCGGATAATAAGCCTTTTTAAATTCATCAATATTCATTGGCGGGATATTTCTGCGCTGAAGGTTTCTCCAAATCTTTATGTCATTCCAATAATCTGTCAAACAATGAACGCATATTCCAATCCCAAAATCTTTATCAACATGTCCTTTCCTGACAACATTTTCACAAAATGACTGCAAATTTCTTTTCCACAGTTGATAATCCTGTGTATCGCTCCATTTGCCGCAGCCTTCAAACATATGCGATTTGACTTTCATATTAACATCATAATCCGGATTCATGTGTACCGAATCGGGCGCTACGGAACCAAGGACAAATTCCGCCGGATTTGATATTAGTGGTATGCTCCTTAATAGTCTGTATGCAATTTCCATATGTATCATTTGAAACGCCATAGATTTTATTTCTCCGTAAATACCAATTTTGTTTTCTGATTATTTTTTCAATAAAAAGTAAGTTACGTTTAGTTTATAATATAATCAAATTTATACTCTGCCCATCGAAGAATGCTCTCAAATTCCACGCCTTCAGGTGGCAATAATATTCTGAATCAATTTGAACATATTTCTCGTGAAAAGAAACAATGATTTTATCCACATTCGTCACTTTATCATTTGGATTAAATATAATTCGATATAACCAGTCACTTTTCGATTTTTCTTTGGTGAACAAAGTCGCGTCCCTTTTGCCATTTCTTATGGACTTTCAATCTTTGTCCTCCTACAAGACTTTAACACATTCCGGCAGTGATTCCAACCATGAATTGAACAGGGAAACATGTCCTCCCGCACGAAAATTTGCGTAATCACTGCTTTTTGAAGATATATAAAGGAAAACTGCGCAACAGCCTCGGTCAGCCATCGCGCAGCGATTTTGTTCAACTTGAATTTGTCGGTATGCAATACCTTTCAATTCTGGTGAGTAACTTTGGGGCATAATGATAACCTCTCTTCTTGATGAATTGATTATATCTTATTAGCCACTGCTGTTACAACATTATTATAGCACTTCAAAACGTTTTCTTTTCATCTTAATTCCAATACATATTTATATGCACTTTCATCAGGGTTTTGATAATATTTCTCTTCGATCCGATCCAGGTGATAGCCACATTTTTCAAAGACTGTTTGCATTGCCTTATTGGAACTTCTTGTCTCTCCGCAAAAACGCTTCATTCCGATCACTGACATCTCATCTCGAACATGGTTCATCAATTTACAGGCCAGGCCCCGTCCTCTATATTTCGGATGGACGGAGATATTCATGATCTTAATATAGTCCTTTTCGCCCTTCCAATTATAGATAAAGGCATTAGCTACTAAGTTTTCCTCATCCAAAAACGCATAATATAAAGCTCTTTCATCCTCCATCAAGTCTTTCCAGTCCTCTGCTTTCCAGAAATCCGTCGGAAAATTAAGCTTATCAAAAGCCATGACTGTTTCCAAGTACTCATAATCAAGTTGCTTTAATCTGATCATCTTGCACCTCCATTCAGTCGAGTAGACTTACATCTCACAATGTAAGCCCCTCACAGAACCGTACGTGCGGCTTTCCCGCATACGGCTCTTCATAATAATATTTACAGAATCAAAACAAGCTGACATAAATCTTTGGCATTGCCAAAGGATAGTATTTCAGCATTTCAATGAATCCCTCTCTTGTGTAACTCTTTCTGTCACTTCGCCTGTTCAGCACCTTAAACAGAAGTTCTCTCACTTGTTGTTTGTAGTTTGAAATCATTCTGCCATTAAAGCTGATACCATAGTATCTATAGTGGCCTATTAGTTTCAGATTAAGCATACCCATTAGTTTCTTCAGTGGTTGGTCTCTGTTTGCGTATAACCATACTTTTATGTCTCGGATTTTCTGTCTAAATTTCTTAGAACTTGTCTTTGGCATTATGTATGGTATGCCTTTGCGTGAGCGACCACAGTAGAACGTAAACCCTAGAAAATCAAATGTTTCCAATCTGGTAGATTCCCCTCTCTTTTGCTTCGCTCTTGCTATGTAGGCACCGCTTTGTAAAAGTCTGCTTTTACTTTCCTCTAACTGCAAACCGAACTTTTCCATTCGCTCTTTAAGTAGCCTATAGTAATTTTCTGCCTCCCACTTATATTGAAATCCTGCGACAAAATCATCTGCGTATACAATCAAAAAGTTGTTTCCCTTGCTTTCCTTGGTAATAATAAATTTATACCAGAGTGTCAACACATTGTGCATATATATATTTGCAAGGATTGGACTTATGATATTGCCCTGCGCTGAGCCTTCTTCATTCAACATAAGTTCACCATTATCCAGCACTCCCACTTTAAGATACTTCTTGACAAGACCGATTATGTTAGGATCTTTGATATAAAGATTGAGAAACTTAATAATCCATTCATGTTTCATGTGGTCGAAGAAGCCTTTGATATCAGCATCCACAATATAGCAGATTTTCGTGTTGTTTAATCTCTTGTAAAGTTCTTTTATTGCATTATGACATCCCCGATTGGGTCTGAATCCGTACATACAGTTCAGAAATCTCGGTTCATAGATGGCTTCCAATATCTTCTTTAATGCTAATTGGACAATTTTGTCCTCGTAACACGCAATTCCTAATGGGCGGAGTTTTCCATTGCTTTTAGGGATATAAACCCTGATTGATGGCTGTGGCTTATATGATTTTCTTTTCAATCTTTCTACCAGGTCATCTATGTTCTGCTCCAGATTTCTCTCGTATTCTTTCTTAGTAACCTCATCAATACCGACTGCTTTGCTACCGCCTAATTCTTTGTGGCATTTCAAAAGCATTTCTTTATTGATTAGATGATACAGCGATGTGAACTCTGGTCTCGGCGAACTTGCCGATATTTCTGCTATTCTTTCTAATTTCGTTTCCATCAATGCCTCCGTCCCTGAGTACGGTTGATGTGTCCTCAGAAAGACCATTATTATGTAGCTCCCTTCCCTCCATTGGCATTACCCAACTTCCTTGGTACTATGAAGCTATCCGACTGCCTACTGTTCTTTTGGCATTCTTCTGTTTTGCAGTTGTTTGCCATACTTGCATTGGCAAGAAACAATAGGCTCTCCCCAGTTGACTGAATAGTCACAATATTAAACATAAAGTGCTCTTTGACCCCGCAGAAGCAAACCACCTCTTACCATAACGATATGATTTGTGTTGCTTTCCGCCGAAATTAAAGCATCAGCCTTCTAAATGTCAAAATTTCGAGGCTCAATCACACTCTCTATTTCCTCGCTGTCTACGCTTAGTAGCTGCTATTACTAACAGTCACTCAAGACTCGCTACTGGCGGTTGGTTAGACCTTACCAGACAGGCTTCCCACCTGCTAGACTATTCGCCCTTCGTCTGGGCGCACAATCCCGATTTTCCAGTTCTACAAACAAGAATTTGAATCAATAATTTTTTTCGTTCCACCTCTTCTGTTATTGCTCTGTCATAAACCTCCATTGCACACCAAATTTATCAATAAAGTTGACAGATAATCCACTGTATGGCAATTTTTCAAACGGGTCAACAATAGTGATTCCTTCTTTGAAAAACTCATAGCAAGCAAGAAGTTCTTCGGCAGATGTAAACATGACAATCAAATGAACTGCACAATCAAGAGATTTATCCTTGTTGCCAAACCGGTCATTCAGAAAAACTTTTTGCCCGTGGATATTCATAACAGTGTATGCTATCCTGTTGCTATCATCTGGATATTCACCAGGTGCGTAATCACGACTGTATACGATGTTTTCCGCTTTTGTATGAAACGCTTTCTCGTATACAGCAATCGCTTCTCCGCAGTTGCCGCAAAAATGTAAGTGTGGTATCAGCATAATTTACCTCCTAAACAGGAATTGTTCAATCTAACTCTATGACATCATTCAAATCCCAGCTGTACAAAATATGACATTTTAAACATTCATACACATAATCCTCAGATAATGAAGTTTTACCGAGAATTTCTCCACATTTAGGACATCTAATACACCATTCAATGTCCCAGCCATCAAGTTTTCTCCATTCGAATTCATCTTTGAAATCGTTATAACATTCTTCACAAATGCAACAGGATAAGTCGGTAGGAACAAACCACCACTGATGTAGATTATCCTGCACTGGTTCTAAGCAAAATTCACAACGATTCAAATGAGGGGCATGTTTACAAATTTCTTCACCATCAGTCGGATTAATATTTGCTTTTTTCAAATATTCAACATCATTCAATAAACGCCAATCATCCTTTTCAACCACAATAGCACCTCTCCAGTCGAGTAGACTTACATCTCACAATGTATGCCCCTCACAGAACCGTACGTGCGGCTTTCCCGCATACGGCTCTTCATAATAATATTTACAGAATCAAAACAAACTGACATATATCTTTAGCATTACCAACGGATAATATTTCAGCATTTCAATAAATCCTTCTCTTGTATAACTCTTTCTGTCGCTTCGTCTGTTCAGCACCTTAAACAGAAGTTCTCTTACTTGTTGTTTGTAGTTTGAAATCATTCTGCAATTAAAGCTGATACCATAATATCTATAGTGGCCTTTTAGTTTCAGATTAAGCATACCCATTAGTTTCTTCAGTGGTTGGTCCCTGTTTGCGTATAACCATACTTTTATGTCTCGGATTTTCCGTCTAAATTTCTTAGAACTTGTCTTTGGCATTATATATGGTACACCTTTATTCTACTCATCAACAAACTGGAATTTGTATCACCATTCATCATCGTCTGCTTCAAAATTTTTGTAATAGGCAATAAAGGATTCGATAATCTCCTCTCTGGGGCGAGTATACTCATTTTCAATGCCCTTTAGGCTATCTATCCATTCCCCATCAATCATGCAACCGACATCCATATTAATGCTGTATTTTGCTTTCTCCATCAAGGGAACATCCGAAAAATCACCTATACAATACAGATACCCACACAATACTCGGATATATTCAGAACTCCCGTTTTGAAAATAAGAGATTTCTTTTTCAATCAATTCTCTAACTTCTTCTTTGGGAATTTCAGAAAAATTGAACTCATACTTTTTTATAATTGCTTCTGCCCGCTGTTCATTTGTCATAATACATTCACTCCGTAAATTCAAATTTAATCAACTGTTACAATATTTTGCAAAGAAATCATAACACACCCATTTTTCAATGCAAGCAACAATTTCCTTTTTAGATTTGGACGAAACATATTCTAAGGGACAATCCCATTTATAATCTTTGACAAGCATTAAAATATAGTTTCCGTTTTCATCACAATTTGGATACCACCCTAAATCAATAATCAAATTATGTTTTTCATTGCAGAGCCGTAATAGATCCTCATTCAATTCAAGCAGATCATTTTCTCCATGTATATCTCTATCATATTCTGTGAAATTATTGAATTCTATTTTCCATCCTGCTTGAAGCCGTAGCGGTTGTAATTCGTAATACATTTATTTCCCTCACAATTTCCGATTTTCCATTAAGACAATCAGGAAGTTATCATTCCGCATCAACATCTAAAGTTTCAATCAAAAAGCTAACAGGACGGAATCCATCATTGCAAGAAATCATAGCAGACTTTTTATTTTTCATCCAACCGCCATAAAAATTCTCGCCGCCATGAGCAAGTGTCATCACAAATGGAGATATACTATCCCATGCACTGTCACAAAATCCAGCTGGTTTCTGCCAACCATTTGCCACAAATACCTGTCCCACTTTCATATCGCAATGTGACGGTATCGGATTTTCATATTTTTCTATTAAATCCGTATAACATGCTGTTTTCAAAACAGAAATTTTTACTTTCTTCATTTGATACCTCCGCAAATTCTTATTGGGAAAGACAGATAAACTGTCTGCTATCAAATCATCCCAAATTCGTTTTTTAGATTATAAAATCTTTCCAGTTCATGAACCTTGATTTCAAATAATGGATTATAGAGAATATGTTGCATTACATCTGCATCCTTTAATATTTCGTCAAACGACTCATTTATGATCTTTTTGTCGCTATGGTGGTAAATGGCTGAATAAATCAAGTCAATTTCTTCACAAGAGAATATTTCTAATTCATTCAAAATCTCTTTTGCCATTACTGCCCCTTTATGCGCATGATTTGTTGAGTTCATATTTTTGTAAGAATATATGTCATGTAACATTGCTGCAATAATAGAAAGCTCTATGTTTTCTTTACGTTTTTGGGCAATAAGGGCAGCAGCTTGCGCAACACCATATAAATGTATATATGCACCCCTTCTTTCATCGTTATCTGTCATACTCAATAATACACTATCGACCACTTCTCGAACCTTTTCAATTCTATTCATACCTTGTATCCTTTTTAATCAATGTTTCATAGCAACCATAGATTTCCGATTGAACAAAATCACTGCGCGATGGCCCGCTGAGGCTGTAGCGCAGCGATTTTGTTCAATCCCACTTTAAGTATATCATTTATCACAATAGCTCACATATTCTTTTAGAGCATTCCCCTAATGATAATTCAAGTGTATTCAAAGTCAAATCATATCCCTCCTTAGGATAAAGATACTCATATGAAGCTTCTGCAGAACCTACACATCTGTTCTTTCGTTCTTTCTCTCTTCTTTTCAACTCATTTAATGGACATTTCGTTTGAACCTTGATCAACTTATATTCACGCAATGTTTCCGTTAATTGTTTATAAATACGCTCACTTGTGATTACATGATCAATAATAACTCCTCGACCAGTTTTTAAAATGTCTAATACTTTTTGACACAGCAGAGGCGATATTTCGAAAACATCATCTTCATAAATAGGCTCCTCAACAGTCATGTTTAAAAATTCATCAATAGAAGTAATAATATATTCTTCTTTTCTACTGCTTTTAATGTATTTCTGTAATGATTTTGCTAAGGTAGATTTCCCACTGCTAGATGCTCCATTTAGCAGAATCACTTTCAACGACATAAATATTTTACCTCCGACTATACCGACTTATCCAGTCCTAAATTCTGATATGTCAGTCCAATTATAATCTGTTTTTATTAGGTACACAATTTCAAAAAGGGCAAATTTTATTATTGTAAATCAATGCGCTATATTGGGCTGAATTGCTTCTGTCTTTGTGCCTTGTGAAGGATATCTGATTTTCTTAATGCTCTGTTCACTTTTCCAGTAATTTCCCGGCACGGATGCCGGGAAAAGGCCCCAATAAGCCATGGAAGGCGCTTTGGGGCCGGTTACGTTCGTCTTAAACTATTATGCCAGAGCATTTAGAAAATCTAATATCCGCAGCTGGGCACAAAAACAGAATCAATTTATATTCCTCTTCTGAGCCGCTCCTGATAACCCGGAGCATTTTTTACTTCAAACTTATTATTGAACATCTCATACTCTGCATCCGATAATCTGTCTTCCAGTTTTTCCTCGATATTAGTCTTATAGACCATACCCACGGCAACGGAAGGAGCCAGAATATCATCTTCATATGTATCGCAGCTGTTTTGAATGCGCTGCGCGTACTCTTCTGCCTCGCCTTCTGTAGCCATAGGGATCAATACTCCGAACGCATCCCCGTCAATTCTTCCTATTATAAAATCAGATTTGGCCTCCTTTTTCAAAATTCCGGCCACGATCTGAATCAGTCTGTCGCTCTCCTCATCGCCGAAATGATCATTGGCAAACTTCCAGTCATTGATATTAACGTTTAGCACTGCAACCGGCACTATTTCTGAATTGTCGATAGCTTCCATTCTTGTATCAAAATGATTTTTATTAAAAACTCCTGTCAGTATATCATCTGTCTCATTCTGAATGATCTGACGGCGTCTTTCTTTTAACAGGACTTCCAGTTCTTCCAGATAAATGCTTGTCTCATGACGAAGATATGCTTCTTCTCCAAGGTGTTCCAAAAGCTTTACGGTACTGTCCACTGTATCACTGACCAGACTGCTGTCCTTCGCCAAACCGATTTCCTTAATATATAAATGCCCGATGGTACGGTTCTGTACCCGGATCTTTCTTCCCGGTTCGTTTACCACATCAGGATAAAATCCAAGAAAACTGTCTCCAATTACTATTTCCTTCTCCCCATGCCTGTCCGTCAGCAGCACATTGATCTTAAGCACCTCCGAAAGATTCTGAAGATGCGCTTTTACAGTGTCCATATGATACAAATTGGATAAGGCATAATTCCTGATATTTTCTTTAACCCTCTTGTCGTACGGTATTGACTGATAACCCATATGATAACCTCTCTTACATTCATAATTTCCTGTTTCTAAGTATACCGTTTTTCATTCTTTATATCAAGCTGATAACACGGATTTATTCCCTGTTCTGTTTCCTCGAAACACTTCCCGTTTTTTGATAAGTCAGATTGTCATTAAGCTGGCTGTATTCTCCTTTCCTATTGTAAGAATCCATTAAATGACTGTGTACCAGCACCTTCATGGGAATATCTTCTTCCTTCTTTAAGGCGGTTACCTGTCCTTTATTTTTTTCCTTCGAATTATATTTCCCCTTGCCTGCAGAAGTCTGACCACCCGTCAATGCAGTAAATGTATCCTTATTTCTTCCGAATCCTTTCAATGTTTTCTGTACACTTGATCTCACTTTTTCCCGAACATTCAAAGCCCTGTCTATGACCTGAAACTGAAAAGCACCCTTTATAGCATGGGCCGCTCCATGAATCCCGTCCATTATATTTTCTTTTAAGACCGTCATGACATTCTTGCTGCTTTCCGCCCCCTCATCACCAAGCGCATCCCAAAATCCTTTGATCAGGCTGCCCTTGCCTTTACCGGAATCGCTTTTGGTCACAGGACTTGACAGACCCATCTGATAGATATCGCCGTCTTTTGAAAACTCTGCTGCTTTGGACGAAGGCACAGTTGCCTGGGCAGGCCCGGCTCCTCCTGTCTGTCTTTTTACTATTTCCTCTTCAAAGTGACATTCCGTAATATGATGGGTGTGGGATTCCCGATGATTGTTATTGTGAAAAGAGGTATAATCGCTTCTGATCTGCATATTTCTCCTTACTATGGAGTAGTAAGATAGCTGGTAACCGCATAAACGGTCTGGCCGTTGTAATCAAGCTGGGACCAGCCATTATCTCCAATTCCTATTCTGGTCAATGTTTCTCCGTTATGGAGAACTCCTACGATCGTATCATCTCTGCCGGTTCCCGGTTCACTGCGCAGGTTTGTCTCATCCTTAGCCGTGACCGTATCGCTTACCGGAGTATAAACAGGTCCCTGAGGAGGCGCCTGCTGCCCTGTATCATTCATATCTGTCGTAAGATAGTTGGTGACTGCATAATAAGTCTGGCCGTTATAGATCAGTCTGGACCAGCCGTTGTGACCTATGCCTGTTCTGGTTGCAGTATCACCGTGCACAAGTTTTCCTGCAATGCTGCTGTCGTTTAATGTACTGGGCTCTGTCCTCAAATTCGTTTCCTGCTTGGCGGTTACCGTTTCATTCACTTCCGTAAAAATAATACCCACCTCCGGATCGGCCTCCACCCTTTCTGCCGGCGTTTCATCTTTGGCCTGCGCTTCTTTGGTATATCCGAAGTAAGCAATATTTATATCGGTCTTTTTGTTGATTCCGTTTACCGTACCCTGACTGGTATACTGCCACATATCATGGGAACCGCTGTAAGAAGAAGCTTTTGTTTCAGGATAAGGCACATCAGGATACTGGGCAACCCAGATTTTGTACTTGCTTGCAAGAGCTGCGCTGTCCCAGAGCGCACTTCCCTCCAGTTCTCCTTTAGCCGCATAAAACATGGGCGTATAGCCGCCTGCTGCAATTTCATCAAGAAATGCCATAGCCATCTGGGTTCTTGCCGCTAAATCCAGGCCATACTGTCTGCTGTCCGATGACTGGAAATCCTCACAGTTATAGGCCACCGGATAAGTGATCTTATATTTGGCGATAATATCTTTGGTAAAAGCTGCCTCTGCCTGGGCTTCCTCTTTCGTCACCGCCGAAGAAAAGAAATAAGCTCCCAGTTTGACGCCTGCTGCCTGGGCTTCCTGAAGATTATATCTGGCTGTGGGATCCTCAAAGATTTCCCCTGTATTTTTGGCTCTGTAACCTACCCGGATCATGGCAAATTCTATACCTGATTCTTTTACCTTTTTCCAGTCGATGGTACCCTGATATTTGGAAACATCAATACCGATGGTAACTCCCTGGGTCTCATCAGGACTGATATTTGCTATATTCACCTCTACGCCGGCTCCCTCTCCTTGCATCTGACCGGATTGGGGATCCTGGGCATCATCAAGAGCTCCTACAGCAATTTCCGTCTGCTCATCAGCTTCCTCTTGGGAATCATCCGGAATCTTTTCTTCTTCCGGTACGATATCTTCCGATTCTGTTTCCAATAAGTTTGCATCCGATTCTTTTTCAGGCACAGTTGAGTCGGCCGTTTCCCGCTCATCTTTGTTTTGATTCTGTTCCAGAGTCTCTATTACTGCATCCCTGTCTTTTCTGCTTTTGCTCATTGACAAAGAAAGAATTACTATTAACAGTATAATAATAAGTATGCCGACAACTGCCGCGGCAATCATCTGTACATTTTTTTTCATCTTATGGTCATACTCCCTTCTTTGTCCTTTATTATAGTATAAATAACTGCTAAATTCTATTTAATTTTTCTTAAGACAAATCTTTACATTTTCTTAACGGCAATCAATTGCCCCATTTGTGTCAAAAAGGTATAATGAGCCTATGAAAAAGACAAAAAACTTACTTACATCTTCCGGCACTTTTTTCAAAAACATACTGATCACTCTGATATTGACCATTGCCGCTACTATAGCTGCTTTCTGGTTCTTTCGTCATGTACCGGAAAATCCTTCCAATATTGCACTGGTCTACATTACAGCCCTGGTCCTTACCACCCGCTTTACCACAGGTTATCTTTACGGGATCCTTGCTTCTTTGGTAGGCGTCATCTGTGTAAACTTCCTTTTTACCTACCCATACTTTGCTCTTAATTTTACCCTTACCGGCTATCCTATTACCTTCTTATTCATGCTGGTGATCTCCCTGACTATCAGCGCCATGACCTGTCAGATCAAATCTCAGGGGCAGATACTGGTGGAACGGGAAAAACTGCTGATGGAGGCGGAAAAAGAAAAGATGCGGGCAAACCTCCTTCGAAGCGTGTCACATGATCTTCGAACTCCCTTGACAGGCATCATCGGAAACAGTTCCGCTTATATAGATAACTGGGAAACTCTGACAGAACAGGAAAAATTAGAAATCGTAAGCCACATCAACGAGGATTCCAACTGGCTTCTTAATATGGTGGAAAATCTTCTTTCCGTAACCAGGATCGATGAACGCTCCATGAAGATCGCCACTTCTTTAGAATCCGTGGAAGAAGTCTGTGCCGAAGCCATCAGACGGCTTCAAAAGCGGCTTCCCCAGGCTCATATTACAGTAAAGGTACCCGAAGAATACCTGCTTATCCCCATGGACGCCATGCTGATAGAGCAGGTCATCATCAATCTGCTTGAAAACGCCGTCATTCATTCAGGAAGTCATCTTCCCATTGAACTGACCGTTACAGATGATCCTGAATTTGTTACTTTTATGGTAAAGGATTACGGCATCGGTATTTCGCCGGAACGCCTTGAAACAATTTTTGACGGTTCTCCTTATACACCCACAAACTCTAATGATGTACACAAGGGTATCGGCATAGGACTTACCATTTGCAAAACGATCATTACCGCACACAACGGTAAGATCAATGTTTGTAATCATGAGCATGGATGTATATTTATGTTTACACTTCCAAAGGAGGGAATAAAAGCATGATACCGAAATCTTCTATTCTGTTGATTGAAGATGAAGAAAATATCTGTTCTTTCATAGCAACCATTATGAAAAATCAGAATTATAAAATAACCACTGCTTCTACAGGTACAGAGGGACTTCATTTATGCGCTTCTCTCTGTCCCGATATCGTGCTGCTGGATCTGGGACTTCCGGATATGGATGGTATGGAAGTCATAAAAAAATAAGGGAATGGAGTTCCATTCCCATTATTGTGATTTCTGCCAGAAGCCATGAGCAGGAAAAAGCAAAAGCCCTGGACCTTGGGGCCGATGACTATATTACCAAGCCCTTCGGCACCGTAGAGCTGCTGGCCAGGATCCGTACCTCTCTGCGACACAGCCGTCAGATGGGCACCGGTTCCCTGCAGTACACTCCTGTCTATCAGCATGGTGATCTTATGATAGATTTTGAAAAGCGCCTGGTCACCCTTTCCGGCGAAATGATCCATCTTACCCAGATAGAATTTAAACTCCTCAGTCTGCTGGCGGGCAGCAACGGCAAGGTGCTCACCTACTCCTATATCATGGAAAAGATATGGGGGCCTTATGTAGATAATAATAATCAGATCCTCCGGGTGAATATGGCCAATATCCGCCGTAAGATCGAGAAAAATCCGGCTGCTCCCGAGCATATTTTTACTGAGATCGGCGTCGGTTACCGTATGGCGGAATGTGACCAGCCTTAATCCCTGTACAGGCTTTTCAGCAGCTCTATTTCTTTTTGATAACCGGGCAGTTCATTGGGCGTTTCCAGATAAAAAGGAAGATCCTTTAATCTTGCATCGTTAATAACTGCCTCTATTGCCGTAAGACCGATGCCGCCCTCTCCGATCTTCGCATGCCTGTCCTTGTGACAGCCAAGCGTATTCAGGCTGTCATTCAAATGCACTGCTTTCAGCCTTTCAAGTCCAATGATTCTGTCAAATTCCTTCAATACACCATCAAGATCATTTACAATGTCGTAACCGCCGTCAAACACATGACAGGTATCCAGACACACCCCCAGTTTATCATTTTTTTCTACTTTGTCTATAATACTGCGAAGCTCTTCAAAACTTCTTCCTACTTCAGAACCTTTTCCTGCCATGGTCTCCAAAAGCACAGTGGTTTTAAATTCCTCTTCAAATAAACGGTTCAACTGATCTGAAATCAGCCCTATTCCCGTTTCCGCTCCCTGACTGACATGACTTCCGGGATGAAAATTGTACATGGCGTCCGGAATATGTTCAAGGCGTTTTAGGTCATCCTGCATGGTTGCAAAAGCAAATTCACGCAAGTTTTCATCTTTGGCCGCTGCATTTAAGGTATAGGGTGCATGAGCCAGAATGCGCGCGATCCCGTTTTCTGCGGCAAACTCAAGATAATCTGCAATATCTGCAAGATCAAGAGGCTTTGCATTTCCGCCTCTTGGATTTCTGGTAAAAAACTGAAAAGTATTGGCTCCTATTTTAACTGCTTCCTTTCCCATGGCTAAAAAACCTTTGGAACAAGATAAATGACAACCGATCCTCAGCATAACGATATCTCCCTTCGTTTCGTTCCATAACTTTGTCCAGTATAACATATCCGAAAATAAATGCAAATTTCTCTTGACACTTCTGCCCTTATGAATTAGTATACAAAATGAACTTTTCACAATGTGAACTATCATGGAAGGAATCATACATAGATGGAGAATGTAAATGAAGAGATCCTCGGCGCCTGGCTGCAGCTAACCACCGCCATCAATAACGAACGTCTGGTTTCCGATATGCCATATAATGAAGCTTTGATCTGTTATCTTCTGCACAATAGCCAGAAGAGCAGCCCCTCTGTGATGCCCACTGCAACCGATCTGTGCAGGCAGACAAACATGCTGAAATCCCAGATGAACAGAACCCTTCAGAATATGGAAGATAAAGGGCTGATAGTCAAATCCCGATCTGAATCAGATAAACGCCAGATCCATATTTTTCTTAATACAGACTCGGATGCTTATCAAAAGCAGCACGAAAAGAGTATACGTCTGATCGAAGCTCTTGTAGCGAAAACAGGCGAAGAAAAAGCAAAAGAGATCGCAGAACTTTTTACCATGATCGCTAACATAGCAAAGGAGGTCATCAAATGATAAAAATACTAGTGGATTCTGCTTCCGACTATGGAATAAAAGAAATCCAGAAAAAGAATCTTGAATTTGTACCGATCAGCATTACCATAGGGGAAAATAATTACATAGACGGCGTTGATTTTGAAAAAGACGAGTTTTATGAATTATTAGTGAGTGGCTGCGATTTTCCAAAGACTTCCCAGCCCTCTCCCGAAGCCTTTCTCTCCTTTTTCCGAGATGCAAAGGATCATGGGGATTCTATCATCTGTATCCTTCTGTCCTCTTCTTTAAGCGGAACTTTCCAAAGCGCCCTCATTGCAAAAGACATAGTGGAATACGATAATATCTACCTGATCGATTCCCTGACGGCCTCCTGTACCATCAGATTACTTGCAGATCATGCAATACGCCTTGTGAACGAGGGTCTTTGTGCCGATGAGATCGCAGCTAAGATAGAAAAATTAAAAAGCCGTGTTAAGCTCTTTGCCGGACTTGATACCTTAGAATATCTGGCAAAAGGCGGACGCCTGAGCAAATCAGCAGCAGCTATCGGAGAACTGGCCAATATCAAACCGGTCATCACCCTGACAGAAGAAGGAACTGTGGGGGTACTGGGTAAATGCATCGGTAAAAACAAAGCCATTTCCCAGGTACTAAAACATCTTGAGGAAGAAACACTTGATCCGGCCTTTCCCATTTATACCATTTATTCATATGGAACTGAAAATTGCGAAAAATTTGAAGAAAAGCTTTCAGAAAACGGATATGATATTTCAGACCGCCTGCAGGTAGGCGCCACTATCGGCGCCCACATCGGTCCCAATGCTTTCGGCATTGTTTTTGTAACTGCATAGCTGTTTATTTTAACTGTGTTCCCGGATCTTCTTCCGAACCGGTAAGATAAAGGAAGGTGACACGCTAAGCTC
Source organism: Lachnospiraceae bacterium (assembly GCA_014803415.1). Classification (GTDB taxonomy): domain Bacteria; phylum Bacillota; class Clostridia; order Lachnospirales; family Lachnospiraceae; genus Suilimivivens. The sequence goes on along the minus strand of JAAVBZ010000023.1, from coordinate 301,922 downwards.
GTCGATACCCATTTCCACAAAAGTATCCGTCAGGGTAAGATCTGCGCCAAGTTCACCGCAGATTCCTACCCACGCGCCGCCTTTATGACCATTTTCAATTGTCATCTGTATCATTTTTAGTACTGCCGGATGATGTGCGTCATATATATTATCCAGCTTTGCATTCTGTCTGTCGATAGCAAGAGTATACTGGGTAAGATCATTGGTTCCTATACTGAAGAAATCAACTTCTTTGGCCAAGTCCTCACTGACCATAACTGCAGCGGGAGTCTCGATCATAATACCCAGTTCTACTTCTCCATAGCGGATACCCATTTCATCCAGTTCTCCCTTGACCTCTTCTACAATCTCTTTGATCTGTTTCACTTCTTTTACCGAAATGATCATAGGGAACATGATACCGATATTACCAAATGCGCTGGCTCTGTACAATGCCCGAAGCTGTGTCTTAAATATCTCTGTGCGGTCCAGACAGATACGGATGGCACGATATCCCATGGCCGGATTTTCTTCTTTATCCAGCTCAAAATAATCTATCTGCTTATCTGCACCGATATCCAGTGTCCTGATAATCACCTTTTTGCCCGCCATGGTTTCCGCTACGGAGCGGTATACCTGAAACTGCTCTTCCTCAGTGGGATAATGATCCTTCTCAAGATACAGGAATTCGCTTCTGAAAAGTCCGATCCCCGCAGCGTCATTCTGCATGACGGACTGAAGATCTGCGATCCCTCCGATATTGGCATAGAGCCGGATCGCTCTGCCTCCAAGCGTCATCGTCTCTTTTCCTTTCAGCTCCAACAGAAGCTGTTTTTTGGCTTCTTCCTGCGCAGCCCTTTCCTCATATTCTGCCAGGATCTCCTCATCCGGATCAACGATCAGTTCTCCTTTAAATCCATCTACGATCGCTTTCTTACCATCTATGTCCTCATCATATTCAAGCCCTATCAGCGCCGGCACATTCATCGTTCTTGCCAGAATTGCCGTGTGGGAATTGGAGGAACCATAACGGGTCACAAAAGATTTCACTCTGCTCTTATCCATCTGAACAGTTTCGCTGGGAGTAAGATCCTCTGCTACAACGATCGTGGGAACATCTGTGCTGACCTCGGCAGCCCCGGCACGCATCAGAATAGTGAGCAGTCTCTCGGAAATATCCCTGACATCCGCCGCTCTTTCCTTCATATAGGCATCATCCATCATGGCAAACATATTTGCAAAATTATCAGCTGTGACCGCTACTGCATACTCTGCGTTGACCTGCTGCGTCTGAATAATATTCTGTATGGATTCCTGATAGTCCTGATCTGCCAGCATCATCTGATGTACATCAAAGATTGCCGCTCCCGACTCACCTACTTCCAGAAGCGCCTTATCATACAGCCCTTTCAGTTGATCCTCTGCCTCATTTACCGCTTCTTTTATTCTGGTGAGTTCCTGTTCCACATCCTCAATGCGGCTTCTGATAACACTTTTCTTCTCTTTCTTTAATAACCGGATCTGTCCAATGGCTATACCGTGATAGACCGGTTTACCCGCATAAGTTTTCATATTTACCCTCCATTTTCACAACCCGTATGACCGCTGCATTAAATATTCTCTGAAACAAATGCTTTAAGCGCTTCTGCCTCTTCCTGTTCTTTCTCGCCTTCTACCGTCACTTCCACTTCATCTCCGCATTTTACCGAAAGGCCCATAACGTTAAATATCCTCTTGGCATCTCCGGTTTTTTCTCCGTTTTTCAACGTAACTTTACTTGTGCATTTAGCCGCTTCTTTTACAAGCAGTCCTGCCGGTCTGGCATGTAATCCCATTTCATCCTTTACTACAAATGTAAATTTTACCATATGATCATTCTCCTTATTCTTTCATTTATTGATTCTTACTTTTACATGTATAAATAATACTTCAATGCATAAGCAATCCCTGATTCATTATTGGTTCGGGTGATAAAATCCGCTTTTCCTTTTAATTCCTCTATGGCATTTCCCATGGCAACTGCCGTTCCTGCTGCCTCCAGCATGGGAATATCAAGTTCCTGATCTCCAAATGCAATGGTCTCTTCTCTTCTGATTCCCATTTTATCACAAATCAACTGCAGTGCCCTTCCTTTATTCATTCCGGAAGGAAAAATTTCCAAAAAATAGGGAGAAGAACACGCCATATCCGCGTCCTTATGATTTTTCAACTGTGCATGAACTTTCTGCACCAACTGTGGCTGCGCTCCCACCAAAAGCTTGTTAGGTCCTGTATTTTTCGGCCTCCATTGCAAAGCCAGATCTTCTACAGTAACAAGCTCTGCCCTATGATCTATCCTTTTTTCCTCTTCTTTCACAAACCGGTCTTTTGCCGTCACAAACCACTGCTTCTCCCGATATATCCAGAACGGAATTTCAAAAGTTCTGATCCTGTCATAAAATGCTTCCATAGTTTCTACGGACAAGTATTCTGTATGGATACAATGCTCGCCATCTAAAATATAGGTACCGGCGTTACAAGCCCGAATACAGGGAACTGCAAGCTGTCTGACGATCCCTTCCACAGCCGCCGGCATCCTTCCCGTGATCAGGGCGATCTGTATTCCTTGTGATGCTGCCTTTCTCAGAGCACTTATATCCTCATCACTGACTTCTTTATCATCTGTAAGAAGCGTTCCGTCTAAATCCACACATAAGAGTCTGAATTTCATGATTTCCTGCCCTTTTCCATCAAGTTGATCATTTTTTCCACATTTCTTCTTCCGTTTTTCAGTCCCAAATTCATGATAACTGCAGCTGCAGCACCCACGAAAGTGAGCAAAATACCAAGAATGCCGAGAAAAGGACGTGAAGGGCTTCCTGCTATACCCGCATAGGCAACTGCCACGCCAATAGCAGAGATCAGCATAGCGATCCGTTTCCACTCACTGATTTTTCTGAGAGCTTTAATCTGCATATTTGTTTCTATAAATAAATGATCCTTTTCAAGTGCATTCATGGTATACCTCCATTAATATACTAATCCCGGATTGAAGAATCCAACTACAACACCCACAAAAGCAACTACTACTAAGATCAGCATAACCTTGATGGGTGACATTTTCTTTTTCGCCATTAAGAACCAGCATAAGATGATAAACACAGCTGTGAGCAGTCCCGGAAATACTTCATTGAGTTTATCCTGAAGTACCAGATAAGGTTCTCCGGCATCGTTTAAAAGCTTTAAGGAAGTCTGCACGCTGACCCATGTTGCGGCTACTGCACCGATGACAATACCACCCAATGTAGAAACTGATTCTCTCAGCGCATCTCCCTGTGCCCCGATCAAAAAGTCCACGGCTTTTCCACCCAGACTATATCCTTTAAAGTACAGGAATTTCATACCAAAATATGCAAACAGGTTCCAAACAATAATGTAGAAGATCGCTCCTAAGGGAGAACCGCCGGTGGACATACCAAGGGCAATACCAAGCAGAATGGGGATCACCGTTCCTACGATCAGGGAATCACCGATTCCGGCTACCGGTCCCATAAGACCTGCACGAAGACTGTTGATGGTTTCATCGTCCACATCATCTGCACCGTTGGCTCTTGCCTCTTCCAGACCTGCCGTCATACCCACGATCACAGTACCAAGCTGTGGCTCCGTGTTGAAAAATGCGGTATATGTATTCATCGCCTTTGCTTTATCATCTTCGTTCTCATACAGCTCTTCTACCAGAGGAAGCATAGAACAAAGATAACCAAAGGTCTGCATATGTTCCTGTGAGAAACAGGTTAAATGTCCATAATACCAATTATGAAAAGATTTCAATAGTGTTTTTTTCGATAACTTTTTTTCCATGATCAGATTTCCTCCTCTTCATCGTCATCCATTGCTCCGGCAAGTTCAACCTTTCTTACAGAGAGCATCTTAATTCTATATACAATGATCGCAAACATTCCAGCCACTACTGTAGCGGATACCAGATTGATTCCCATTGCTGCTGCCAGCACGAAGCCAAACAGGAAAGGAACAAAATCTGCTGCACTTCTTACGATCTGCTTTAACAGAATAGCAATACCTACGCAAGGAAGCAGGGAACCTACAGTAAACAGTGTCTTCATTGCAAGACCGTCCATAGGAAGAGCTGTCTTGATCACTTCAACTACGTTTGCACCTAATTTACACATGATCATGGTCGGGATTAAAGAGCATGCAAGGTGAGAAATCCAGGGAAGACCCATATCAACCAAATACAGTTTCTTATAATCTCTGTTTTCAACTGCCTTCCAGCCGATATGCTGCCATACCAGATTGATGGTTGCGGTTCCGTAGAATAATACGGTTCCCAGTGTACCAACCATGGTTCCGAAAGAGGTTGCCAGCGCTGCGCCTTCAGATGAACCTGCATCAAGACCATAGCTCTTTAATGCAACCATTGCAAGAGGAATACCAATATAGCTGACTGCACGCACATCTGCGGATACGGTTCCGCCCGGTGTAACCAATGCAATGTAAACTACCTGCATGGCGCATCCTACTAAAATACCTGTTGTCACATCCCCTAAAATAAGACCGCATACAAGTCCGCCGATAAGCGGTCTTCCCAATGTGTAGTTACCGATGGAAGTACCTCCCAGACCGGGCATACTTGCCAAACATGCAAATAAACCTAAAATAATCGCTTGTATCCAACTGATTTCCATAATTTTTTCCTCCTAGTTAAAGCCAAACTGACCTCTGAATTTTTTCCAGTTTCCGATCGCTTCTTCTTTTAACAGTGCAAATTCCACATCATAGCCTGCATTCATGATATTTTCCAGTGCCTGTGCTTCTTCCTGTGTAATAGACTGGTTATTTCCAAGTTTTGTGGTTCCCGGTCTGTCGTTGCAGGGACCGATGATCACGGTCTGAACTCCCGGCTTAAAGCCCTGCCCAACCAGAATCTTTTCCATATCTAAAGGATTCTTGGTGATCAGGAAATAGTTATCTTTGCTGTCAAGCACCTTCTGGCTCTTTTCCTTAAACTCCTCCAATGACCATACAAAAGTCTTCTTTCCGCTGGCGCTCTTATATGCTGCCTTTAATACGGAATTTCCTGCTGCCGCATTGTTTACGGCGATGAGTCCGTCACAAGGGTACTCTAAAGCCCATCTGGTGCATGTCTGTCCATGAATCATACGATCGTCCACACGAATAAATGAAACTGCCATTTTCTTTTCCTCCTTAAATTTCGTCCTCTGACTCTTCACTTGTTACCTGAAACTCTTTTAACTCTTCTCTTGCCTCGGGGATCAGCATATCCACCAGCTCCCGAAGTTCCATACCATCTTTCATAAGCACTGCACTGAGTGCCAGCGGAAGGCTCATGCCTCCGATAATCGCTGTCTTCTTTAACAGATCTTTTTCAGCTATCACATTAGTTGCCGTAGTAAGCGGCGAGCCTCCAACCAGATCTCCTAACAGAAGAATTTCATCCTCCGGCGTCACTACTTCAAGACATTTTCTCAGATTGTCTGCATACACTTCTGAACTCATTCCGTTTTCAAGGCTTGCGGAAAGAATATCTTCTCTTCCCTCTCCTGCAAGCATATCCAGCGCACTGTGCAGTCCCGGTGCAAATCTGCCATGACTGACTAATACAACATACTTCATTACAGCCCCTCCTTTTATTACTGCTTACTCTTTGTTTTGTTAACGTAAGTATAAAAAAAAGGCGGCACATGTTCATCTCACATGTGTCACCTTTTTCATATGACATTTGTCATTATCTTCTTTTCATTCTTCCATTTTGTTTTTTAACAGTCTGTTGATCTCACGATTCCATATGGTCTGCTGCATACTGATATTGGCATTTCCTTCCATAATATCTCTGACCGCCTTATCTACTTCGATCAATGCTTCTTCATAATTTCTGAACCTGTAAGTCACCACAGCGTTTTCTACTGCATCGCTTAAGATGCTTAGATTGAATCTGCTGTTCTTCCCGGAATCCTCTATCAAAAGCTGTCTTGTCTTTTCCGATTCCGTAACCGCCTTTAAGACGGACACCCCTTCTGAATAATCAAAGATCTCCTCCTGCATTCTTTCGTCTGCTGCCAACAGCTTCATGAATTTCCACGCGGTCTGCTTATGGGCAGTATTTTCATTCATTGCGATCATAAGGGTATCCAACTGAGATCGGTTACTTCCGCTCTCTCCTGCCGGCATGGAGATACATTCCCAGTCAAAGCTGGAATATTTCTTAATGCTCAGGGGATATGACTTATACGCTCTGTATTCTGAAAAAAGCATAGGCCGGAACGCTACTTTACCTAAATCAAAATCTCTGTTAGTAACCTGATATCCTTCACAGAGTCCTTCCAGCCTTTCCATAAACAGGATTGCTTCTTTTACCCTTTCATCTGCCAGATAACATTCACTTCCGCTCTCATTAAAAAGCTGTACTCCGTTGGAATCAAATGCCTCAGACCATGTATAATCTGTTACGCCGAACTGATCCGCAGTGCCGTTGCCATCCATGTCTTTGGTAACAGCCTTGCATATTTCATAGAATTCATCCCACGTCCAGTCTTTTTCCGGAACAGCAATACCTTCTGCATCCAGGATCGTTTTATTAACAAACATCAGCCTTGGAGCACATTCATAGGGCAGTGCATATTGTTCTTCCTGATACTTTCCGCAAGCAAGAGCTGATGCATAAAATACTTCCGATGAAAACTCCCGATCCTCTTCCACCAGCGCATCAAGGCTTTTCAAGGCTCCTATCTCTGCCAGGTCACTGAAATTGTCCCCGAATACCAGAAAGACATCCGGCGCTTTTCCCAGGATGATCTGCTCCGAAAGCCATTCCGGATAGTCACTCTTTAAAATACCACTGACATATTCTACCTTAACCCCGGGATTTTCTTTCTCAAACAGAGTGATCGCGTCCTCCAGGATCTGATAAGAATACCCGTTCTGTACTTCCCAGTAGCTGTCTGAAAATATGCCTATGGTTATCACTTCTTCCTTCCCTGCCGGCGCCAAAGATCCGCGCCGCAGAACCGCCAGGGCTGCCAGAAACAAAACACTTCCCAATATGGAAAAAACAATATTTCTTCTTTTTACTTCATTCACACTGTCAACCCTCTTCTTCACTGAATCTTCTGTTGACTGCACCTGTCTGCACCGCCCATATGGCAAGCTGGGTCCGATCCCTCAGCTCCAGCTTGCCGAGGATGGTGCTGAGTCCGTTTCTGACAGTCCCTTCCGACAGGTTCAATTTGGAAGCAATTTCTTTGTTGGATAATCCGCTGCCTACTAATGCGGTTATTTTCCATTCTGTTTCTTTCAGCTCTGCAACACTCGATTCGTCCACCCGAATGGTAATATTGGACTGTGCCATTCTGGAAAAAAGCTTAACCACCTTCGAGGCAATATCTTCATTGATCATAGCTGTTCCGTCGTGTACCTTCCGAACCGCTTCAGCCAATTCCTTCATGGAAACACCTTTCAGCAAATAACCGCTGGCACCGTTCTTCAGTGCATTAAAAACATACTCATCATCGTCAAATGTAGTTAAAATGATGATTTTGATGCCTGGATAATTCTCTTTAATGATCTGCGTACAGACCACACCATCCATTTCAGGCATCCGGATATCCATTAAAATCACATCCGGTTTATTCTTTCTGACAGACCTGATAACTTCCACTCCATTTGTTACGATATCCGTTACTTCAAAATCTTTTTCATTTCCCAGAATAATCGACAGGCTCTGTCTGATCAATTCCTGATCGTCCGCAATCAATATTTTAATCATCTACATACCATATCCTTCCTGCATCGCTGAAATTCAACCGATTTCTTCTCCCCATCTGATCGGAATGCCGGCTTCCAGCACAAACCCGTTATCTACAAAACAATATAGGCTTCCATGAAGCATCGAAAGCCGTTCTTCCATATGATGCAGCCCGAATCCCTTTTCAATCTTGGTACAGCCGATGCCGTTATCCTTGATCCAGATATTGACTAAATTGTATTCCATACTGATCGCAATCAATATCTTACTGGCTTTTCCGTGTCTGATCGCATTGGTGATACTTTCCTGCACGATCCTGTATATGATTTCTTCTTCATCTTTATTAAAATGTGTCAGGGGTGCCGTACAACAATATTCTATCTCAATATTTGATGCTCTTTTGGTTTCTTCCATCATCTTTTCCAGCGCCTGTCCCAGCTCCATCTTCTCCAAAGCATCCGGACGCAGCGCCCTCACGGATCTCCTCACATCAGTCATACCGTTTCTTGCTACATCGGCAATGACTTTCAACTGTTCTTTCACTGCTTCAGGTGCCATATCGATCAGTGTAACACAGGCATCCAGCCCTGTAATGATGCCGGTAAGCGTATGTCCCAGCGTATCATGGATCTCTCTTGCCAGTCTGTTCCTTTCCTGCGTTTCTGCATTTCTAATGGATTCCCTGGAATATTCCTCCATCTGCCTGTTAGCCCTCTGAAGCTCCTCATTGGCGCTGTTCAACTTCTCATTAAGCTGAAGTATTCTCTCTTTTTCACTCATCTGAATACGCATCAGCAGAATCGTATAGACAATGAACAGAAGCATGTTTAATGTGTCCAGGATATTCTTCACCACAAGCATGATCGAGCGCACATCACTGCGATAAAATGTAAGGTAACTATTGATGGAAGTTATGTGGAATCTGTCTGCAAACAGATTATAATCGGTGAGCAGATACATAACGCATACAATTCCGACTGCCGTAAATTTCCCCTTCGTTTTCGGAAATCTCCTCATAATATCCGCTATGATCAAAAAGAGAAATCCAGTATAACTGAAATTGAGAAGACTGCTGATCAGTAAGCTGATGGCCAGCTCCATTCCGATCTTAAAACACACTAAAAGGCTGCTTTCCGTCTGAATACCAAGGAAAAGCAAAAGGCACAGAAAAAGCAGGAGAACTGTTACCGGCAGCTTCCATGGCACTACCGGGACGCTGCGAATCTGCTGCAGGAACTGAAGCGCTGAACCTTCCTGCGCATATCCCAGTAAAGCAGCTGTAATAATACCTGCCATATAGAGAATGATGATCAGATTTAAATTCAGCATTCTCACATAAATCATTCCGGGTACCTGATGATCATCCATAAAATCCCACCTTTCGTCACTGCCATCTGTCAATACTAAACTGCTCTACATTATCTTTTGTGACCAGTTCCACCGGCACCAGAATATCTTTTTCCACCTGCTGCCCGTTAAGCAGTCTGTAGATCACATCCGATGCTTTCTTCCCGATCTCCGTAGGAAACTGAGCCGCCGTTGCCTGCATCATCCCTTCCGCGATCAAAGCCTTGGAATCCGGCGACGCATCTACACCGTACAGATCCACCGAATGCAGCATATCCTTTTCATCCAGCGCTGCTGCCGCACCCACACTTGCCAGATCATTCAGACAAAAAATACTGTCAAACTCTACCCCTTCCTCAATCGCCTGCTGCAGCCGGGGCATGGCGATCTCCACCTGCCCTTCACATTCGATCTTGCTGACGATTTCCATATTATCATCCGCCAGGACTGTATCCATAAAACCCCGGACCCTTTCCTGCCCGGATCTGGCTGCTTCATGAGTCATCACAAGGATCCGGGATTTTTCATGCCCGGTGAGAAAATACTGTCCTACCAAAACACCTGCCTGGTAGTTATCCGAGGTGATCGTACAGTCCACCAGTTCACTGTCCTGTACATTGGTATCCAAAACCACAATGATGGTTCCCTGACTTCTTGCCTGTCTAAGAACTTCCGTCAGGCTTTCCCAATCTACCGGTGTTATGATCAGAACATCGATTCCCATATCCAGCATTTCCTGAATCTGCTCGATCTGCCTCCCTACATCAAGCGCCGGATCCCGGATCACCATTCGATCCCCTTCTGCCTCTACCCTTTTGGTGATCTCCTCACTGATGATCTTGTAGAACTCGTTATTCATTGTCATATAGCTGGCGCCGATCAAATGAGAATTTTTCTTCTGATTCAGTGAAAAATCCTGTTTTCCGCAAAAAAACCATATTCCCGCCATAAGGATGACAACATTCGCAAATATCAGAACTATACTCCATATCATTTTAATTTGTTTGTTCATGCTGTCTCCTCCTTTTACGACCTATATTATAACAAATACAGCCTTTAAAACAAACTCTTTTTCTGAAAATACTGGTAACTTCTTTTCTTTTCCGTTATACTATTATCGAAATAGTTTCTTTCAGAAGTATATTCCAAAGATAAGGCACGGTATTTATCCATGAAATTACAATCAATTCATTACCAAAAACGGTTGGTAAAGGGATTTCTCTTTCTTATGATCCTTTTATCTTTATCGGCTGTCGTTGTTTTCTTACGGCATTCCCGTGAGGAAAGTGCCATTACCATCTGCAATCTCAAAGTATGTCATCTTGCAAATCCCATCGGCATGGACCAAAATACGCCCACTTTCAGCTGGCAGATGCAGGGGACAGAAAGAAATCTTTCTCAAAGTGCATACCGTATTATGACGGCCGGCTCCCAAAAAGATCTTGAAGACGGGAATTATCTATGGGACAGTGGTAAGATCACCGGTTCTTCTTCTGTAGGGATTCCTTATGAGGGTGCAGCTTTAGCGCCAAAGAACAGGTATTACTGGCAGGTCACCGTTTGGAATGAAAAAGACAAACCTTTCACTTCTGAAGAAGAAGCTTTTTTTGAGACCGGACTGATGGGCGGCGGCATGGAAGGAGCCATGTGGATCTCTTCGCCTGAAGATCAAACAGCAAAATCATATGAGGAAGATGATTTTATCTATTCCATTCATTATGACCTGGAAATCACCAACTCTGCCGCAAGTTTTGTTTTCGGTGCAGAAAACGGACGTTATGGCGATATGTATCTGTGCAAGATCTACAATCAGGAAGAGCAGGCTCTATTTACTTTGCAGAAAATGATCAAAGGTTTTGTGGACGAAGAGGAAGCTGTGATAACAACAGATATCACTGCCTGCCGCACAGAAAATGATTCTTTTTTTGCAGTGGACCTTCAAATAGATCATGAATCTCTTCTGGTCACTATCAATAATACCGAAATTAATCATTATGAAATTGATAAAACTCCTGTTGCGGCAGTCGGTGCCTATAAAAGCAGAGGTACTTCTTATGCTTATCTTGATAATCTTCTGATTCAGAATGCTGCCGGTAATATTTTATATAAGGAGGACTTTACCGAAGAAGAAAATATCTTCTCTCCTTACCATACCACTGTAGAAAATGAACGTCTGAAGATCGGCAGCGGTCTTCTGCTGACAGAATATAATGAAGAACCGGCTCCTCTTTTTTACCGGGAATTCTCACTGCAAAACAATGAAATTGAAGACGCCAGAATTTATCTGACTGCTCTTGGAAGCTTTTCCCTTATCTGCAACGGTCAAAAGATTTCCGATGAGTACTTTGCGCCCGGCAAGCTTGTTTATAACAGAGAATTGACTTATGCCACTTACGATGTTACCCCTTTTTTACATCCGGGCAGGGACAACGCTCTCGGCATTACCCTTCTCCATGGCTGGTATGACAGAGCTGTGGGTTATCCCGAGATCTGGAATCCCTGGGGAGATAAAAATGCACTCCTTGGCCTGCTAGAAATCCATTATCAGGACGGCACGGTTCAAACCATCGTAACTGATGAGAATTTTCTGTGCAATACAGATAGCCCTATCCGCTATGATGATATCTATCAGGGCGAATTTTATGATGCAACACTGGAGCAGGATGGCTTTGGGGACGTTGACTTTGCCTGCGAAAACTGGCAGCCTTCAGAAACAAATGCTATCGACAGTGCATACTTGTCCATGCCCCTTACCGGCAGGATCAATGAACCTGTCCGCTGTATAGAGGAACTGGCTCCACTATCCGTATCAGAACCCTGTGAAAATACATTTGTCTATGACTTCGGGCAGAATTTTGCCGGTACCTGCCGGATCAAAGTAACCGGAAATACCGGTCAGGTTCTCACTTTGCGCTATGGCGAAGTTCTAAATACGGAAGCTTTGGACAACCGGGATGATATTACAGGAACCGTTTGGACTGAAAACCTGTTGACTGCTGACGCCACAGATTACTATGTACTAAGCGGCGATCCTGATGGAGAATATTTTGAACCGGAATTTACCTACCATGGTTTTCGCTATCTGCAGATTGAAGGCCTTAAGGAGCCTCTTCCCCTTGAAGATGTAAAAGGCATTGTACTTTCCTCCGATTTAAAACAGACCGGTGCTTTTGAATGTTCCAATCAATTATTAAATCAGTATTATGAAAATACCATATGGAGCCAGAAAAGTAATTTTATGGATAATCCTACAGACTGTCCTCAACGTGATGAACGTCACGGCTGGGCCGGTGACGCCCAGATTTATTCCCTTGCTGCTTCCTATCATATGGATACTTACAATTTCTACAAAAAATATCTGAATGAATTAAAACTCCTGCAAAGCGAAGGAGGCTCNTTTCCTGATATGGCTNCCAGAAATTTNGNTACNGACTGGGATGGNCGAAGCANAAATGCCNTTAACAACTGCTGGGGGGATGCCGCTATGGTCATTACCTGGAATCTGTATACNCAGTATGGTGATCTGTCTATTCTTAGNGAAAACTATGATTCNTTATGCAGNTGGATGNATATCCTTATAGATACCAGCGANGATTACATCCGNANCNNNGGCGGCTATGGAGATCANCTNTCTTTGGAAAGCACTCCCNCAGANCTATCNGANACTGCCTGGTGNGCCCACAGTGCAGAACTGCTCTCCAAAATGGCAGCTGCCCTTGNCAANCAGGANGATTCTGAATATTATNAACAGATTNATGAANNTTATAAANCAGCCTGGCAGAANGCTTATGTNNTGGAAGANGGAGTNACNGTCTGCGATACNCAGACCTCNTATGTTCTCGGNCTTGCTTTTGATCTGTTTCCNGAAGACCTGAAAGAACAAGCNNCNGNCAGACTGAACTTACTGGCCCAGTACAGNGCTTACCATATCCATACCGGTTTTTCCGGAATCNGTTATNTGCTNCCTGCNCTCAGNANGCAGAATNNCACGGAAACNGCCTATACCTTCCTGCTGCAGGAAGAATTNCCTTCTCTTCTGTATCCCGCNGCCCATGGCGCTACTACTGTTTATGAACAGTTGACNGGATACACGGAAAATGAGGACGGAACATATCANCTTGACGGTTCNCTGAATCATTATGCTTTTGGNNCTCCNGTNTCCTGGATCTACACTAACGTACTNGGCATAAAAAGTGATGAAANNAANCCCGGTTTNCANCANATTTTACTGGAACCCGAGNTCAGCANTAAACTTACCTATGCCAAAGGCAGTTACGAAAGTATCTATGGCAGCATCTATANGGCGTGGGAACAGANGGACAACGGATACAGCTTCACNATTACGATCCCTCCCAATACCTCCGCTNCNTTGATACTTCCTTCACCCGGTGAGGGAATGACCTACCTTGAAAGCGGTAAACAGGCCAAAAAGGCNGAAGGCGTGGAATATNTNGGGGAAGAAAACGGGAAATCAAAATTTGAACTTGGTTCAGGAAGCTACTTTTTTACGGCTGCACAAATGCAAGNCAGATAGTTTGTCTATCTGTTTTGCAAGTGCGNTAAATATTCTTCCACATTNAGATATGTCACTTTCTCTGTTGCATCTTCGANTTTTTCTTTCAATTCTGTTGTTTCGCCTCTGTATATTACATATTTTCCTGTAATCCTGCCATATCTGAATTCTGTATCTTTGCATTTTTGTTTATCCAGCAAGTGTCTGCACTGCTGCGGAACTACTTCCCTACTATGCTTGATCTCATATATCTCGCAGTTTCCTTCTTCCGGGTCAAAAACAACCATATCAAACTCACCAATCGCAAACTGTAATCGGAACACTTCACAATTATTTCTGGCAATTTTTGTTTCAAGCAAAACGATATCTTCCATCATTCTGCCTTTAATCTCATCCATAATCCGGTCTGTTACCCGTCTTCTTTCCTTTAGAGACAAATTTCTGAACTTATCGTCCTGCATAAGAGACTTGACCAGAGCCTCTGCCTGGGAATATCTCATACCCGGCTGAGAAAATGCCGTTCTTGTTTCTCTGCGGTTATAATCAGACATCCATCTGCTCTCGATTTCAACTGTAAGATCCAGCAGATCCAGATACTCTTTTATCTCAAATCGATGAACATCCTGAATTTCAACTGACTGCTCTGCTTTATTTCTGATTTCCAGCAAAGACTTCAGTGTTTCGTTTATCGTTGCAATATCTACCTGATCAAGNATATCTGTGGGTTCTTCTCGGTCCCTTCGGAGATTTTTTGCAGAAATTCTTAAATCGTTTGANCTGAAATCCCTGGTAAGTACCTCCANTGTAAATCGATGATTAATATCTTCTACAATTCGGTTAATGGCACTGGTNAACTCATTCTTCTCGTATAATTCACGTAATGACCGAAAATGAGCTTCATATTGATAGTTTTTTAAAGAATGCTGAATATTGCGTGCTATCGCACTGTTCACATATTCATCTGTACTCTTCTTGGTACCGAAAATCACGGAATTATCATTATAATGACTGCCGCTCAAACTCATGGTACCGCCATATCGGATATAATCATCAATACCTTGAATGCCCAACACTCTTTCAAACTCACGATAGGGAATAAATGTTGTATGAGANANAATACATCTGTCATACAATTCTTCATCTTCCGTAAACATAAACCCAAGAGAATCAGTTCCCGACAGAACAATTTTCATTCCGCTGGCTGCAAATACATCTGAAAATAACGCTGCGCCTTCAATAAAGTCATCCATAAGAGTAACTTCATCAATAAATACATATCGATAGCCATTTGCCTCCAAATACTTTAAATCCTGATTCACATCAGCTAATGTTTTACTGTCCTGTATCTGAATAAATGCAGTTCTGCTTCTCATCGCCATATCCATCTCTGANATAACCTGGCGAATCAATGTAGTCTTACCGGTTCTTCTAAGACCATAGAGAATATATACTCTGTCATACATATCCCCATAAATATAATTTTGCAATCGATCANANCACTCNCGCTTCTTCCATTTGGCAACAGGCTTCACAAAACTATCCAGTTCTTTTCCTATTCGCAAAACACAGCAAAATTGATGTGCAGATTCTGGTATTTTGGCAATACTTCTTTCTGTTTTTTTAATCAGTTTTTGAATTTCTTTCCTTCGTCCAATCTGTTTTTCCAATAATTCTAATTCATCATCTTTTATTCTTCTGGAATATTGTTTNCCNTTTTCTCTCCACTGATAATANGCATAATCTTTTCCATTTATTCTTTTGTAAGTGATACCGCCTGATGGCAGTGCTTCCATTTCTGAAATCAGTCTGCTGTTTTCTTCATTTGGCATAAGCATCCCTCCTTACAANNNNATTTTAACTTTTTTAACTTNNTATGTAAAGTTAAAAAAAGTTAAAACATTCGGAATAATCTGCATTTTCNTCATTTTATNNCCTGATCGAACTGATACAAAAATCCTGCCGCATCGCAGACGTATCTTTTGCACGGCATAGGACGGGGTGGTTCCTGCTCTGCCAATTTCCCTGCAAGTAAATCCTGCGCTCCCTGCAAAATACCCGGCATAATATCTGCCGTTAACGGATAATCTCCATGAGACGGCCAAACAGTGTCGAATGTATCTGCCATAGCGATCATCTTTTTCAGGCTTTCCTGATATGCCTGCATATTACGCCCTGCTCCAAACATATAAATATCACCATTCTGAATGGAATCACCTGAAATCAACATACGCTTCTCACGTTCCAGCAGCATAATACTCCCCGGTGTATGCCCCGGCGTTAAGATCACTTCAAACTTCCATAATCCCAGATCTATGATCTCACCTTCCCACAACGGGCGCACATCCTCCATGCTGCACCCTTCGGGTAGTACATTCTTATAGTGATCCATCTCTGCCGGATGCATATAGACAGGCTTAAAGTCTCTATTGCCTCCTATATGATCTCTGTCGGTATGGGTATTTACCAAAAACACCGGCAGGTCCGTTACACTTGCAGCCTTATCCCGTATCTGCAAAGTATCATATCCCGTGTCAACTAACATTGCTCTCTGATCCCCTTCAAATAAAAAAGCGCGAACTCCATTTTCCTCAAAGATCCAGAAATGCTCTGATACTTTTACAATATTATCCATTTTCTCCCTCCGTTTTGTATATTTTCACAGGCTCCAAGGAGCCCCTTACCACAATCAAGATTATAGCAAAAAAAGGCCACACCAGCAATCGGAATCACTTGTCTTCAGACCGTTGTAAACAAACTCCAAATGATGTATATTTTACTTAAGTTTTGATGATAAAAGGAGGAATCACAAATTATGGAACGTTACTATTCAGAAACCTTGTGCAAGGGAATCCGCCTGCTCTATTTTCAGGCAGATCCGTCCAAATTCCCCGAAGGTATCAGACTTTTGGAGAAGGCAGTAGAAAATGAAGAAGCCCACGCTTTTTATTTTCTGGCCAGATGCTATGGCTGGGGTGACGGAAATATGAAGGATGACGAAAGGAAAGCCAAAAAGCTGTCCAAACGCGGTATCGAACTTGGAAGTGATCTTTGTGTGCTGGGAGCAGAACGTATGGATATCTTAAAAGGCGATCTCAAAAACGCCATGAATGGAACTCTGGAAGAATCCTTTAAAAACGTTCTGTCCATGGCTGAAGATGGGGAACCTATGGCTCAATATGCCATCGGCCTGTTCTACTTCTGGGGCGATATGCTCCTCAATTTCCAGAAACCATCCAAAGCAGATTTTGCAAAATATGAAAAGGAAAATGCTGCCGAGGCCCTGAAATGGTTCCGTCGTTCGGCCGAGAAGGGATGTATCCCTTCCTTTAGAAATGCTTTTAACAGTGTGCGCAACGGTGTAAACGGTGTTCCTAAGAATCTGGAAGAGGCCCTTCGCTGGGCAGAGACTGTAAGCGGCAAGGTTGATATGCGGGATTACTATCATTCCATTATCCTGGAATATCAGAGTCTGAAGCGCCACAATGATGCTATCCGCTGGTGCGAAAAAGGCGTCCGGGACGGGGATCCCATCTGCGCTGTGGATCTGGGACTTGTTTACTTATATGGCGACAGAGGCGCACAGAAAGATGAGGCAAAAGCACTTGAGCTTTTCAATACGGCTGCGGGAACTGGTAATGAGTATGGCTACTATAATGCAGGCCGCTGTTATTATAACGGTTCAGGCTGTGCCAAAGATTATAACGAAGCTTTCCGCTGCTTTGATCAGGCTTATCAGCACGGCCACAAGGCAGCCAAATGGTATCTTGCACAGTGTTATTTCTGGGGCCGCGGTACAGAAACAAACTACGACATGGCTGTCCGCATGATGAACGGACTTATACGAGAACAGCAGGAATATCCCAAGGATCTGATGGGCTACTGCTGCCTCTACGGCAAAGGTATGGCTGCCGATATGGTCCGCGGAAAACGGCTCCTTGAAGAAGCTGCAAAGGAAAACTACCATCAGGCATGGATGTACTTAGGCGACATGTATGATCAGGGCATCGGCGTTCCCGAAGATATTTCTAAGGCTGTATCCTGCTATCAGAAAGCTGCTGATAAGAATATCCAGGGAGCTTCTGAGGCTTTGGAAAGGTATAAGAAAACTTTGTTTGGAAAGTGGAAAAGACGTTAAACAATTCTGCAAAAATCGAAAAAAAATCACGTTTCCTTGAAAGAAACTGGTTGATACATTATAATAAGATAATATCATACTTTCTATATGCACGGGCAGGATATGATTTGCGGGCAGTTTAATCATTTATCGGGGGATATAAACAAATGGAGAAAAAAACAACACGGTTTCTGAATATAAGCCTTGCACTGGTATCGCTGCTCTGCATATTCACATTTATTACCCAGATGCTCTTGGTCAATCACTTGAGCGAAAATACCATCAGACAGTTGGGCATTTTTTACATGTCCGGAATCAGCGAACAAGTTTCTTCTCATTTTGGAACTACCATTGAACTTCGTCTGTCCCAGGTGGAATCCCTTGTTAATTCAGTTCCTCCCGGACGTTATACAAGTGAATCTTCCATTCGGATAGGGCTGACTTACAATGCCCGTTCCGCCGGATTTGAATATCTGGCATTTTATACGGATGACGGGAATTTCCATATGCTCTACGGCTCCCAGATAACGGCGGACGTACCTGAAGCCCTGCATCGATCGGTTCAGGGCGGTAAATATAATGTCTCTGCCGGAAAAGATGAAAAAGGTACCTCGGTGGTATTGATAGGTGTACCGGCTCATTATCTCATGGATGACGGTAATACCAGTGTTGCACTGGTGGCCGGACTTCCTACCAGCTATCTCAGTGATACACTGGAAAACAATATCCAAAGTAATTTCATGGAATATTCTATTATCCGTGATGATGGAAGCTATGTTCTTAATAACTATGCTGCAGAAGAAAAAAATTATTTTGATCGGGTGGAAAATCTTTATGAAACCTGCAGCGGCAAAGAACCGGCGCAGTATGCCCGGGAATTACGTGATGCATTGGAAACTGACAAAGATTATACCAGTGATGTTATGATTTCAGGCGAACGCTGGAATATCTACTGTACTATGCTCCCCAATTCAGATTGGCATCTTATTTTTAAGATTTCCCATAATACATTGGATGAAACAGTCAATCTTTTACAGCAAAAATGGTCTTATATTTCCATAGGCGGCTGCTGTTTGATCATTGTTGTACTGCTTTGCGTCTTTATGGAATATTATCACCTGACCAAAAAACAAATGCATGAATTGGATGAGGCCAGAAAAACTGCGGAACAGGCGATGCTGTCTGCAGAACGTTCCAACAAGGCCAAAAATGAATTTCTATCCAACATAAGCCACGATATCCGCACTCCCATGAACGGTATTATGGGAATGACTTCCATTGCTATCGGCAGTCTGGATAATCCTTCCCGGGTACGTTCCTGTTTAAAAAGAATTCATGTATCCAGCCGACATCTGCTGGGACTGATCAACGATATGCTGGATATGTCCAAAATTGAAAGCGGAAAGCTGGTTCTAAATATGGAACCTCTCTGCCTTCGCGACATTATGCAAAACATCACCATAATTATCCAGAACCAGATTCAGGAGAAAAACCAGCATTTTTATCTTTATATCCATGATATCTATCATGAAAATGTGTGTTCAGACAGAGTCCGCTTAAGTCAGATTCTTTTAAATATTATTGGAAACGCTGTTAAATTTACTCCTGAAGGAGGCACCATCGAAGTTGATCTATATGAAGAACCTTCTCCTAAAGGGGATGGATATATCCGTTCCCATCTGCATGTCAAAGATAACGGTATCGGCATGTCCAAGGAATTCCAGGCCAGGATTTTTGAGGCATTTGCGCGGGAGGACAATGCCCGCATCGATAAGGAAGCCGGGGCCGGAATGGGAATGACTATAACCAAATATATTGTAGATGCAATGGGCGGTACCATCTCCGTAGATAGCGAACAGGGAAAAGGCAGTCATTTCTGTATTACTGTGGACATGGAAAAGACTGTTCAGGAGGAAAAACAACTGCTTTTGCCTGATCGGAATGTCCTGGTTATAGATGATGATGATACTGCTGCCTGTCTTGCCATCTCCACTTTAAGATCCATTGGCTTGCACGGAGAATCTGCAGCAGATATTGAGCAGGCTTTTGGGCTGATCAAGGAGCATTGCAGAGAAGACAACCGCTATCATATGATACTGCTGGACTGGGATATTCAAGGTCAAAACGGAATCCAGGCTGCCCAGGAGCTGTCAGACCGGTTCGGCAGAGAACTTCCCATCCTCCTTCTCACAGAAGGCGAGTGGGATGAATTGGCGGAAATTGCTGAAATTTCCGGTATCCACGGCTTTATTTCAAAGCCGCTGTTCCGCTCCAGCCTTTATTATGGACTGCGTCCGTTCATAGAAACCCAAATGACTCAGCAAAACCAGAAAGAAAAATCTGCGATTGACTTAACAGGAAAACGTATCCTCATGGCCGAGGACAATGAACTGAACTGGGAAATCGGCAATGAGATTTTAAGCGAGTTTGGACTGTTAATGGAATGGGCAGAAAATGGACAGCTCTGTGTAGAAAAATTTGAGCAGTCTGAAACAGGATGGTATGATGCCATATTAATGGATTTTCGCATGCCTGTCATGACAGGATTGGAAGCCGCTGCTGCTATCCGTAAATTAAACCGGGAAGACGCACAGAATATTCCGATCATTGCAATCAGTGCAGATGCTTTTGAAGATGACATTCAAAAATGTCTTGATCATGGTATGAATGCTCATACAGCAAAGCCCATTGATCCGGAAAAAGTTCTCGATCTGTTAAATCAGTACCTGCATTAATATTGGTTATAAGAAAAGAGGAATTTCAGGTATGAAAAGAACGTTAACCCTTATATATCTCCTGCTGTCTGTATCTCTTTTATCTTCCTGCGGTTCTCCGCATCATAATCCGGAAATTGAAGATGACAGCAATGAAACGCAGAGTACAGAGCTGACTTTATGGACTTTTCCGGTAGGAAACTGGGGCAATCCCACTGCAGTATCCAACATTCTGAACGGCTTTCATAAAGAATATCCTGACATCCATATTTCCGTGGAATATTTAACTTATGACAATGGAGATGAAAAAATCAATCAGGCTGCCTTGGATGGCAGTACTCCTGATCTGGTCCTGGAAGGCCCTGAACGTCTCGTCGCGAACTGGGGTGAAAAAGGTTGGATGATCGATCTGTCCGACCTGTGGGAATCCCGTACAGCCAGTGAAATATATGCAAATATCAGAGATGCCTGCCACGACCAGAGCGGCGTTTATTATGAATTTCCTATCTGTATGACTGCCCACTGTATGGCCATTAACTATGATATGTTTCGGGAGGCCGGAGCCCTCTCCTATATTGATGAAAAAAAACACACCTGGACTACAGATGATTTTATAGAAGCCGTCCACGCCCTGACCGCCTACGGGCAGGAAAATGCGGGCGTCATATATTGCAAGAATCAAAGCGGAGATCAGGGAACCCGTGCTTTGGTAAATAATCTGTATGGGGGTACTTTTACCGATGACGCACATACATATTATACCATTGACAGTGAAGAAAATCAGAAAGCATTACAGCTTTTATATGATTTGGAAGGGATCACCTTCGAACCCTCTTTTTCCTCAGCGGATGCAATTGCTCTTTTTTGTAAAAAAGAAAGTGCCATGTGCTTCTGTTGGAATGGTTCCGTAGAGGTTCAACAGACCATTAACAACCCGGATCTGGATTTTGAAGTTTTTCCCATGGCTTTTCCCACTAACGGAGACACTCCAAAACTTCAGGGAGGCATCTGGGGCTTTGGTATTTTTGACAATGGCAGTGAAGAGCGGATAGCCGCGTCCAAAACCTTTATCCGCTACATTACTGAGAATGATACCACCTACACAAGGGCTGTACGTATTTCTTCCTATTGGCCAGTGCGGGATATTGACGATATTTATGANAATGATATGCTCATGACAGAGTACAGCACTTTCATGCCATATCTGGGAAGCTATTATCAGATCACTCCCGGATGGTCCGATGCACGTACTGCATGGTGGCAGATGTTNGCTAAGATTGGAAACGGAACCGATATTTCCGAAGCCGTAAAAGAGTTTCCCTCTNCGGATTGAGAGGGAAACTTTCATGTTNCCTCCTCAAACACGTCCGACANATTATCACTTTTCCAAGCATATCATACTTTCTTTCACATTACTATCAATACTTCCTGCTTTGACGCAACTAAATATAAAATGCTTTCAACGAATAAAGCTTTAGAATTGAAATTCCATCTTAATACNTGNTATAATGTTCCCATTGCGAATCCCATATTAGTTATTTGAATAGCTTCTAGATTTGCACAATAAATTAATACAGAAACGAGGATANATATGAAAAAATTAAGTAGTTTAATTAAAGGAATGGTATGCTTTTGTCTGAGCATATTACTATTTTGGGGTACGGGAAATTATGCTAATGCTGAAACTCTGTCAACTGCGCAGACTGAAAATACTGAGGTCGATACAAGGCCGGATTATGTCATTTATGTGAACAGAGCTTTAAATTGCATTACAGTTAAGCAGTTAGACGAGGACGGCACTCTGACGCCGGTTAAATCAATCGTTTGTTCCTGCGGTCGGGAAGGTTCCGAAACACCGGAGGGTACATTTCAAACCTCTGATTATTATGAATGGCGTAAAATGGTAGATGGCACTTATGGCAGATATGCAGTACGCTTTAACAGGAAGATTCTTTTTCATTCCGTACCTTATATCGAAGAGTCTCCGGACACTTTAGAGTGGGAAGAATATAACAAGCTGGGACAAAATGCATCTTTAGGCTGTGTCAGGATATCCGTAAAAGATGCCAAGTGGATTTTCGATAACTGTAAACCGGGAACCACAGTAGTGGTCTATTCCAACACTGAAGAAGCCGGAGAACTGGGGAAACCGGAGGCAATTCATATCAATGAAAATTCTTTATATAAAGAGTGGGATCCAACAGATTCAGATATCAATAATCCATGGTTAACAGGGCAGACAGTATATCATCCGTTTACCGGAACCATAGATGAATTTAATTATGAAGCATATGCCGACAGATATCCGGATTTAAAAAATGCTTTTGGGTATGATAAAGATGCCTTATTTCAGCATTACATCACTTTGGGGATTAATGAAAGGAGAATTGCTGTTTCTTATTAGTCTTCCGCTTCCTGTTTCCTTTAAAAGGAAACAGGAAAACGCTATTCTTTCTTGTATCTGAACAAATTTCTTCTGATCGTATAAATTGTTGCTCCGTAATAACAAATGAGTATCAGTATGATCAGNAGACCGGGAATCATCACGCCAAANTGAAATCCNGTGCTCCCAATATAGGTGAACACNTTATGCCCATATCTNACAACAAAGGAATAGATCAGCAGCAATGCGATCAAAAATGCGATCACGCAGGGCGTGAAAAAATAATACAGGCTTTGNCTGCTTACCATCTTTACAATATCGTCCCTGTCTACGCCAATCTGATGTAAAGTNCGATACTGCATACGATNGTCAATAGAATCTGCTGTCTCCTGCAAAGCCAAAACTGTCATACAGATGATAAAAAAGANGATCCCGGAATAAATCCCTATCAGCCGGACACTGGTTGCAGTCAGAACAGTATCATTATTTTCCTGTGTACGAAAACGGATCGGNTCTATAAAACTGGTGTAATGTGTGTCCGTATCATATTTGGCCTCATAACGTTCAAAAAGATATTCATAACGTTTCCNGAAAGCTTCTGAAATCTCCTCCCGTATAGGATNACAAAGGTTATATGAAATTATATTTTCCGTATTTGCATAATAACAGGTACGCGCCAGATGAAGTGTATCACATACAGCATCAGGGAATACCAGCACGCTTTCGCCGGCGTTAAACAAATACTGTCCTAACGGTTCGTTAGTAACCGGCGTATCTGCCAGCACCAGAAGTGTCCCGTCATCTAATTGAAGTGTCCTTGTGCCGANGCCGATANCTTCTGCNGTACTTTCCATGTCCATTTCATANTCCAAATGCATAAAGAACTCGTTATCAGCTAACGGAACCNCAGCAAAGCCTGCCATCTTNCGCATGGCATTATATTCTGAAATCCTCATAGCCAGCCTGGGAAGGTCACGCCAGTACTGCCTGGTATCCACNGTATTAAAATCCCTTTCCCACACAAAATAACTTTTCTGGGATACTTCCTCNGACACTGTGATACCATGCTCCTGCAGGATATCCCCNATAAANGAAAAGTCAATCTCAGGAATATCNTCCATTTCATCAATATACATATAAGTGTTGTATATCATGATNTCATAAGGCATCCGATAGTCNAGATATCCCACCCCNATCTCCGCCAGNATGGGCAGNATCACAAAAGCTACAAGCGAAACCGTGATNGCCAGNGTNGAGATAGAAAGTATCNTTGCGGTGGCTGATACTTTCTGAAACAGATTCCCAAGTAAAACGGAATTGATATTGTGGTTCTTCCATTTCCTGCGCCTACGGATTACGGTTATGNTAAATGCCAGTGCATTGTATAAAGCGAATATCCCTGCAATTGCCGCCACAATAGCCGCAGCCTGATAGCGGTTGCTGATCTCTTCGGGGATATTTCCGGCAAAGATACCACTTATATGAGAAAACTGATACAGAACCATGCCGACAATCCCATAACATATCAGTGTAATGATAAGTGAAANAAGGTANCTGCCTTTCTTTTTCCNCTGTCCCTCATTTACCTTCTTTTCATTCAACAGGTCTATGAGCCTGATCCTATAGAGCCTGCGTATATTCCANGCTCCAACAAGAAGAAATGCAATCCCAAAGAACAGCAGGGTCACGATCATAGTATCCGGATAAAAGCCAAAACGAAAAACTCCCGAACCGGTAATCGTCCTCAAAACGAAAGCTGTCATCATTCCGGAAAGCGCCGTACCTAAAATACAACCAGTAAGTACAGCCGCAATACCAAAAACAAAAGTCTCACTGAAAAACTGTCTTGCAATCATCTTCTGCTCCATGCCGAGGATCATATAAACAGAAAATTCGCGGCTGCGCTGTTTCATCATATAGGTATTNATATAGCGGATCANCGCAACAAAAATGATGGAAATTGCCAGTATNGCATACCGGATCGTATTTTGAAACAGCNCCAGAGAATAATTGCCGTCTCCGCCTAAAATGTCGTTATACCGGCTCGTCAGGGAAAGAAAAGCAAAAAACAGTGTACTGCTGATGACAAGGGTAAAGAAATAGATCATATAGTCCTCTAATGCCCTTTTTATATTATTTCTGAAAAGTTTAGCATACATCGCATTGGCCTCCTCCCAACATCGTNAGGACATCCAAGATNTTTTCAAAAAATACNTTGCGNGAATCGCNGCCNTTCAAGATNTCGGTAAANATCATGCCATCCCGNAANAACAGAATCCGGTTCNCATAGCTTGCCGAAAAGGCATCATGTGTCACCATGAGAATGGTAGCCNGAAACTGCTCATTGATACTCTGCATGGTACTGAGCAGCATNTGCGCCGAATGGCTGTCTAATGCTCCGGTAGGCTCGTCAGCCAGGATCAGTTTAGGTCGATTGATGATAGCTCTGGCACAGGCACAGCGCTGCTTCTGTCCGCCGGACACTTGATAGGGGTACTTATCCAAAATATCTGTTATGTTAAGATTTTTCGCTGTTTCATATACTTTACCGTCAATCTGCTCTGCAGGCACTTTGTTAATAGTAAGAGCCAGCGCAATATTTTCTGAGATTGTCAGCGTGTCCAGCAGGTTAAAATCCTGAAAAATAAAACCAAGATTTTCCCTGCGGAACCTGGCTAACTCTTTCTCCGTGGAATGCTTTTCTTCCATTATTTCCGTCACATCAGTTCCGTCCAGATAAATGTGTCCTGCGCTGACGGTATCAATCGTGGAAATACAATTGAGAAGCGTAGTCTTGCCGGAGCCGGAGGCTCCCATAATGCCGACAAATTCCCCGCTATTTACTGAAAAACTAATGTCGTTAATCGCTTTTGTAAGATTTCCCTGATTCCCATAATATTTCTGGATATGCTCCAGTCTTAGAATTTCTTTCATGATCATTCACCTCGTTATTATTGTAAAGGAAAACTTTCGCCGTTCGTATCAGGTTTTCTTACAAAGTTCTAACAAAAATGTAAGAAGTGCAGGGCTTTAGTCCTGCACTCGCTGAATAAAGTCATTGATTTGAAAGGAAAGCCGGACGATGGTACCGCTGCCCTTAGAATCGACACAAATCCCAATTCCTAATTTATCGCATAGCCGCTTACAAAGGTACAGACCAATGCCTGTGGAACTATGCGCCGCTTTTCTGCCGTTTTGTCCGGTAAATCCCTTATCAAAGACACGGGGCAGATCACCGGCCTCTATTCCGATCCCATTATCCTGCACACACAGGATAAGCTGATTGTTCTGGTGCTCAGTATAGAATTTCAGTACCGGCTGCTTTGTCCGGTATTTAACGGAATTGACAATAAGCTGGTTAAGAATAAAGCATACCCACTTTTCATCAGAGTAAACAATGTCGTCGGTTTCCTGCAGGTCAATTCCCACTCTGTTTTGCAGAAGCAGATACTTATTTTCTGCGATCGACTGGTGGATCACATCAAACAGGCGGATCTCCCGTACAGAATAATCTTTTTCCGTATGTTCACTCCGGGCATAATAAAGCGCCTGCTCTGTAAAACAGTTTATCTTCTCAAGTTCCACCAGTAATTCCTTTGTTTCCGGCGAATGCATATTTTCACAAAGCAGTTTCATTGCCGTGATCGGTGTCTTGATCTCATGTATCCATTGTTCCACATATTCCCTGTACTGCGTCCGTTCTCTCCTGACTTCGGCAACCTGCTCCAACATGGATTTTCCTGCCAGTTTCAGAAGGCGGTAGTATATCTGGTCATCGGCACGTTCCGGTTTTTTCATGACTTCGGAAAGCAGATAGCGTTCCTCTAACTGCTCTGTAAGCTTCAGCAGCTTTTCCATCTGCATCTTTCGATTGTAATAGGAGGTCACAAAATAGACAGTTAAAATGACAATCCAGATAAAACAAATGAGAAAGATACTGTCAAAGCTGTTCCCTGTCATATGCAGGAATATAGCCAGCCCGATCATACAGAGAAAATTGAGGAGCATGATCGGTAATTTTTGTTTCCAATAGAGTTTTCCGTTCATATGGTGTACCCCTGCCGATGCTTTGTTTTAATAAAATCGGTCACGCCAATAGCAGACAGCTTATCACGAATCCGATTGATATTAACACTTAAAGCGTTATCGTCCACATAAAGCCGGTTATCCCACAAATATTCCACAATATCAGCGCGGGCACAGATTGTTCCGGCATGCTTAAACAGATAGTATAGAATTTTCAGTTCATTTTTGGTTAAGTCGGTCTGCCGATCTGCATACTCTATTTTACTGCTTTCTAAATGCAGGGTAACTCCGTGACAGGACAATGTCTCCTGTTCTGTAACAGAATATGCTCTTTTTAGTAAAGATGCTATTTTTGCCAGCAGGATCGCTGTGTTATATGGCTTTGTAATAAAAGCATCCCCTCCAAGCATGATACTGCTTAGCTCATCCATGTCTGTATTGCAGCTTGTGACAAAAATGATAGGAACACTGGAAAAAGCGCGGATTTGCGAACATACCAAAAATCCATCATTTCCCGGAAGTTTAATATCCAGAAGGATTAAGTGCGGATGAAACAATTTCACCTGCTCCATGGCAACCGGAAAGTCGTTTATCGTTACCGCCTCGTAACCATTTCCGGTCAATAAATTTATTAACTGTGTCTGTATCACAACATCATCTTCAATAATAAGTATTCTATGCTTCATGGCGTTTCCTCCCAATTCATTATACCGTGAATATTCTGTATCCTCAATCTGCAAAACTCTATTGTTTACGGATTGACTGCTTCGACTGGTTTTGCTATTATTTTGAAATAACAGAATCAAGTTTGTGATGTGCAAGAAAAAGAAAGATTATCTGATTTTCTGCTATATGCATACAGGCTTTATTGCAGATCAGGGAGTGCCTTATGGATAAAACAATAATTAACGATGCTGTGGAATATATAAGAAATATATTTAAGGATGACCATAGCGGCCATGATCATTTCCATACTCTGAGAGTATACAAAATGGCAACGAGAATTGCAGAGCATGAAAATGCAAATTTAACGATTGTTCAGCTTGCCGCACTGCTGCATGATGTGGATGACATCAAGCTATCACCTGAAACATATACAAACAAAGACAGAGCGGTAACCTTTTTGAGAGAGCACAACGTATCGGAAGCCATGATAAAAACCATTTGCGATATTATTGATGAAGTGTCCTTTAGAGGAACAGATCCCATCGTGCCAAAATCGATTGAAGGCAGGTGCGTACAGGATGCCGACAGACTGGATGCCATAGGTGCTATCGGTATTGCCAGAGCTTTTGCGTATGGAGGGAGCCATAATCGAATCATTCATGACCCCGAGATCAAACCCACTGTATACATGACTGCTGACGAATACCAAAGTCATGTTTCTACGACTATCAACCATTTTTATGAAAAGCTGTTCCAACTCAGAGACTTAATGAACACAGCCACAGCGAAAAAGATAGCCCTGCAAAGAGAGGACTATATGAAATCCTACATTTCGGAATTTCTGGATGAATGGGATGGGAATCGGTAAATTAAACCATTTTCAAAAATATAATATGGCCTATTTCCGATGACCTCAATATCCTCACCGTTTACAAAAAGCGTTACTTCCTCCGGCAAAGCTACGACTTTTCTATGCTTTGATACTTCTAATAGGTATTGTTTGCTCTTTTCATCTTTTTCAACAGTTCGATTTGTATAATGACATAAAATCGATGTTCCATCTAATATATCAAATCCATTTATTTCATTTAAATTCACTTCGTTTATATCATCAAGCCTACAAGCTTCTAAATCCTTCCCAAAGATTATTGCACCCGCACTTCCCCCAAAAATAACTCCTTCACTATTCAAATATTCCTTTATTTTTTCAAATGCTCCACTTATCTTTAAATCACTTAATAATTTGAATGTATTACCTCCGCCAATGAATATTACACCAAAATCATTCATATTTTTAGCCGCCAATTCATCTGCACTTTTTACCATTTCAATATAAGGAATATCAATATTTTTTAATTCTTCTTTTATCCATTCATAACAGTCAGCATACGTTTCCTGTTCCATTGCTAATGGTATATACAAACAAGGCTTTGAATGGTCAATTACTTCATTTAATCTTTTATTTGCTTCAATCGTTTGAATACCGGCGCCACCACCACATAAAAATACTTTCATAAAATAAAGTCAACTCCTAACATTCGCCCAATTTCGATTTCCAGCTCAGACTCGCAGCTTCACTTCTTTTTTGATACAATTATGGCATAATTATGCGTTGAGAACAATAAAAACATAGGCTATAATTAAGTGATAGTTTTCGAATGGCAATTTTAAATGCAAAGCGAGGAAAAAATATTGAAAGATTATACAATAGACGAATTGATAGCAGACTTGATGATAAAATGCGGGTTTGGAGCTGCTATTTTTCCAATCGAACCAGTATCCGGCGGTTTAATGCATAGAATGTACAGAGTAAGAACAAAATCTGGCATATATGCGGTTAAACATCTGAATCCTGAAATAATGGGAAGAAAAGGTGTGCATGATAATTTTGAAAGAGCTGAGAAAATTGAATGTCTCTTGGAAAAAGAGGATATTCCTATCGTGCCTGCTCTGACAGTTCTTGGTAAAAAAATGCAAACTGTAGGTGGACACTATTTTTATATATTCAATTGGCAAGATGGACATATCACTGATTGGAATAATATTTCAAATGACGAGTGTCATATAGCCGGAAATATTCTTGGGAGGATTCATGCAATTGATCCTCAGAATATTTCTCATAAAGAGCCGGAATTAAGTAAAATTAACTGGCACGAGTATATACATAAAGCGAACGAAGAAAAAAGCGAGATTGCCTCTCTTTTGGTTGACAATGAGAAGCTTTTTAACTATGCCGAGGAGGAATTGAATGAGGCAAGGACTTCTTTACCGGATATAATGTGTGTATCTGATGAGGATATGGATCCTAAAAACATTATGTGGGATAACGGTAATCCATGGGTAATAGATTTAGAATGCCTCGATTATGGCAATCCCATATCGCATGCACTTCAGCTGGCACTTCAATGGTCAGGAATTACAACCTGTAATATGGACATTAAAAAGATGGCTGCTTTTTTTGACGGTTATCTGGAGGCGTATGACAATTGTTTTCGAGCGTACAGCGGTGTATTTGGGTTGGCGTATACTTGGGTAGAATGGTTAGAGTATAATATTCAAAGATCGCTTGGAAAATGCATTAATGAAACAGAACGGAGGATGGGAATTTCTGAGGTACGAAACACGGTCGAGAGGATAAAGTATATTCAGAATATGGAAAAAGAAATTAAAGAAGCCTTGAATTCTCGTTTGCCTGAGATTAAGGCTGACAAATATGATAATCACGACGAGCGAATATGTTATTATGAACTTCTGCTGGAAAATACTATTACTGAGGTGCGGCAATATGAACTTCCAAAAGGCTACCGTTTCGTTCCATATACTGACAATGACAGAGATGCATGGATTGATATTGAAATGTCCGCCAAAGAGTTTTCGAGCTATAAGCAGGGATTAGAATCATGGAATCGTTATTATGCAGCAAAACTGGATGAACTTCCTAGCAGAATGTTTTTTATTGAAACTGATGCAGGTGAGAAAATAGCTACCGCTACCGCCTTCTATGATATTTACGGGCGCGATACATCTAATGACGGCTGGCTTCATTGGGTTGCGGTTAAGCGGGAATATCAGGGAAATGGACTGTCAAAGCCGTTGATAACGTATGTTCTTCGTAAAATGAATCAATTAGGGTATGTGCGCGCCAAAATTCCTACACAAACGAATACATGGTTAGCTTGTAAGGTGTACATGGATTTAGGTTTTGTACCGGTTGAGAAGAATTTGAAATATAATTATGAAGGTTGGAAAATTATAAAAGCTTTGACTAAGCATGCTACACTTGAGGCCTTGTAAAATGTCCCTTTTACACTTCGTGTTGATGGATATGCGTACTGGCAATTTCACTAATCATTAGTTGAAATTGAAAATCGGCAGTGATATGATTGGTGAGATAAATCGGAGTTTGGAGGAGAAAATATTTTGAAAAAAATAGCAAGTACAATTATAAAATTTATAGGATATTTTTTAGGTTGGGCAGTATTAACTTCTATATTGCCGTTATCATCTTCGGGAGAACCAGCTATATGGAGATTGTGGGCAGAAATTATGCCGCTGTTGGCAATAATAGCTTTTACTCTCATTTTCTGGTTGATTGAAAGGAAAAATGTCGAATTACATTTATTTGATAACCCAGTTAAGGGAATGGTGTTGGGAGTAATCACGGGAATTGTGTGGTTGGCGGTTCCTGTTTTGGTGATGTACATAGCAAAGATTATCCATTTTAACGGAACTAACTCAATTAAACTATTTCCTGTTTGGTTGTTAGCAGCATTTTTGAATGTAATTATGCAGGAACTTCTTGTTCGAGGCTATCTGTATCAAATGATAAAGCAAAAACATAATATAGTTGCGGCTACAATTGTTACAACAGTACTCTTTACAGCATTACATGGTGGGGCATTTGAAGCAGGTGTTGTTCCTGTATTAAATGTGCTTACTATGAGTTTGCTTATGACGGTAGTTCTTGAATATAGTGGCTCTATTATAGCACCAACTATTATGCACATTTTATGGAATGGAATTGGTGCATTGGTTTTAGGCGGTGTGTCGCTTGCTGATGATTATCCAAACCTGCTCATTACGATTTTTACTGGAAATGAGGTTTTATCTGGTGGAGTATGCAAAATTGAAGGAAGCATTATTGTGTTGTTTGTCAATATGATTTTGATTTTCCTCTTTATGTCCTTAAAAAATAAACAAGGTATAAAGTGAACAATTCAAGTTTATCGAGCAACTTGACGAATGAGAAGAATTATCAGGCATTTATCAACACGAAGGGTAAAAGGGAGTGTAAAATAAGGAAGCATATACCTTTTCCTGCCTGCAGTATATCCTTTCCTCTCCTGAAAAACATTCAAACACATGAGAAAGCGCCTCCTTTAAAAATGCAATGTCAAAATTTTCATTCAGGCTCTGCCCATAATAATTCATTGCCCACACCGCATGATTTCTTATCCAGACGCGCTCCCCTCCTGTGAATTTCTGACTGCCAAAATAAGTGTCCATATATAAATAATCCCCATCCTCATAACGGAAATCATGGAACCAGGATGTGTCCGCATTACCTCATTTCCTTTTTCCCAAATTGTGTAACAGCAGCCGCAAATACCAATACAAAGATCAGTACCGCAACCGGAAGAAAAGGGAACAGAGTAAATGCCTCTGTGCCAGATTCCACTGTAAAATCATGCAGGGAACAGGACACCAGATAACCGCTGTAGCAATAAGGATATGCTATCCATAAAGGCGTATTTGCGACCAGCACGCCAGGAATAACAAAGAGCAGATTTAATCCTACAGAAAGCAGCGGCTTTTCAAACAGGACAGTGATCGCCCACATAGCTCCCATACACGGCAGCATTGTCAGAAACAGTAAGGTACACCATTTCATCAGATAGAAAACAGGCATCGTTTCCGTCACCCCCATTGTACTTGTTACAACTGTTCCGGCAATAATAAATACCGCAAGAAACACAACCATTTCCATAAGCAGGTAAAATACCAGCACGCAGAATTTTGCCGCAGAAAGCGCATACCGGCTGACCGGCAGGGCCAGCATTTTTAATATGCCATTATTCCCTGTTTCCCGTCCCGCGATCATCACACAGACCACGATCATGGAAAACGGCAGCAGATAGTAGGCATAAACCAATGCGCTTTGGATGAACATGGCAGGCCATGCATTCGTATATTCCGGTGTAAAGTACTGACTCAGGTTTGCGACCCCTGATGCCACTACCAACAGCGGGGCAATAAAAATCAACGGTACAATTCTCCCGCGTTTTACTTTCATAAATTCAATTTTGAGAATTTCCATAAAACTCATAATCAGTATTCCTCCTTACTCATAGCGCAGATTCTCCGCTCTCCACAGTCCTATTCCCCCAAAAACAAGCGTTTCAATACAAGCCCCAATAACTACGGTTATATCCGGCTGGGCACTCATGGCAACCGCAGGCTTCAGCATTACGACAAAGGGATGGAGCAGCAAAAGGTTAAGACTTGAATTAGCAAATGCCATTCCGCTCAAAAAACCGGCAACGCCAACGCCCAGCGGAACCCACATATTGGGGGTGCAGGATGAAATTAAAACCATAAATGACAGAACAGGCATTGCTGTGATAAAAGAGTACCCTGCAAATTTGATCAGTATTCCCAGCTCAAATGTCCCTTGCGGCAAGTCTGTCAAACCGATCCGGACAAGCGCCAGATTCTGCAAAGCGACTGTCACTAGAAACAGAACTGATAAAATCAGTAATTTGCAAAGATACATTCCTGGAACACTTACGGGAAGCATATACATCTTTTTGACGGCGCTGCCCTTAAACTCCATGTTATAAACCATACAGGCGGCTACTACGATCCCAAACATATTCAGGATCATAATCATGCCGTAAATCTGGGTCAGCAGAACATCCATAGGTGCCAAAGGTAAATTGAGCAGCGTGTCTTTTCGCACAATAAAGTTGAGAAAGGCATAGGCAGCTCCCAAAATACCGACAGCCAACAGTACTGGGATAACACCTGTTCGTTTTTCTTTCCGAAGTTCAATCGCCAATATGCTCATAGATCTGCCCTCCGCTTTCTAGCGGCATTATCTTGATCCACCATGGCAAGAAACACATCTTCCAGATTTCCCGTCTGCTGTGCGCTATGCTGCAAATCCTTCAGACTTCCTTCAAACAAAAGGTTTCCATGATTGAGAATTCCGATATCGTCCGCCATCAGCTCAATTTCAGAAAGCATATGGGATGAAATCATTATGGTACAGTCATAGAGATCCGGCAGGGACTTTATCAGGTTACGGATTTCATGGATACCGGAAGGATCAAGGCCGTTGGTGGGTTCATCCAGAATCAGGATGGGAGGCCTGCCCAGCAGCGCCCCGGCAAGGCCCAGCCGCTGTTTCATACCTAATGAATACTTCTTTGCCAGGCGGTTTCCAAATTCCGTAAGGCCCACCAGTTCCAGAGCATCATCAACAGAGTTTGCAGGCAGCTTTAAAATCCGGCGTATAATATCGAGATTTTCCCGGCCGGTCAGGTTCGCATAAAATGACGGTGATTCAATAAAAGAACCAGTCTCCTTAAGGATGGCAAGCCGGTCTTTTGGAAAATGCCTGCCATTAATAGCAAAACTGCCGCTTGTGGGAGCAGTCAGCCCCAGAAGCATTTTCATAGTAGTAGATTTTCCCGCACCATTGGGACCAAGAAAACCGTAAATGCTGCCTTTCCGAATGTGAAGCGAAACCTTGTTGACCGATACAAAATTTTTATATTTTTTTGTCAACTTCTCAGTGGTTATAATGTATTCCATATAAACACTCTCCTTTCCATGTCTCTATGGTACAGCACCAACCTGACATTAACTTTGTCGTAACCTTACTTTTACCTTACTTTTGCGGTATATGCCGATCATAAATCTATGATTTATGATATACTAAGCATGGAGGTAGCGATATGGATAATTCTTACTTACACCGTAAAAAGCTCCTGCTTGTAGACGATGAGCCGGAACTCCTTAAAATGGTTTCATCGATTCTTTCGAACAGTGGCTTTAAAAATATAGTTACTGCAATTTCCTTATCTGATGGGATTGCTGCTGCACGGAATGAAAAACCGGATCTTGCCATACTGGATGTCATGCTTCCGGATGGAGACGGCTTTTTACTTATGCAGCAGATACGCACATTTTCCGACATCCCAATTATATTTTTAACTGCAAAAGACGAGGCTGTAGATAAACTGTCGGGATTGGGACTTGGAGCTGATGATTATATTGTAAAACCATTTTTGCCGCAGGAATTATTGCTCCGTATCTATGCTGTTTTACGGCGCTGCTATAAAGAAGATACGGCAATAATAAATCTGGATGGCTGCACGGTTGACTTTAGCCGGGCTGAGATCAACAAAGCCGGTGAGATCATTCCATTAACAGCAATGGAGCATATTTTTCTGGAAACACTTGCCCGCAATGAAGGCAGGATCGTAACCGTGGATGTCCTATGTGAAGCACTATGGGGAGAAAATCCTTTTGGTTATGAAAACAGTCTGAATGCTCATGTACGCAGGATCCGCGAGAAAATTGAAACAGATCCGTCAAAACCTGTCTCTCTTATTACGATCAAAGGGTTGGGGTATAAACTAAACACAAGGAAGTGACAACATGAAATCATTTGGAAAATATATATCAAAATACCTGGCGTCATTTGTGGGATTGGTTCTTATACTATTGGCAATCAATGCTGTCGCTTTCTGCTGGACATTTTATGGGATCATGACCAAAGATTATGGCGATCTTTCCCCGCAGAATATGTTAGATATAACTGCAGCATCTGCTTCTCTGGAAAATATATCCGATGAAGCTTCTGAGGGGTTAAGGAACAATCACATTTGGGCGGTCTATCTGGATATGGAAGGCAGCATGACCTGGGGAGTAGATGTGCCGGATGAAATACCCGGACACTTTACCATTCAGGACGTAGCCCTATTCGCAAAAGGGTATCTTGCCGATTATCCGGTTTTCATCAGAAATACAGATGACGGTATGCTGATCTTAGGCTACCCCAAAGATAGTTATACAAAATTAACAAGCAATTACTTTTCCATACGTTCGATCAAGGCTATGCCGTTTTTTTTAATGGGAATACTGGCGGCCGATCTCGGAATCCTGTTTCTGTCTTACTTTTTTTCCAAGCGAAAAATTCTAAAAAGTACTGAGCCTATCATTACTTCGATCGAAGAACTGGGAAATGGTAAACCGACAGCGCTTTCTGCTCAGGGGGAATTGTCGGGGATAGCAAACAGCGTCAACAAGGCGTCTCATATCTTAAGCAGGCAGCAGCAGGCCCGTGCAAACTGGATCAGCGGCGTTTCTCACGATATACGAACTCCTCTTTCTATGATAATGGGATATGCTGAACAGATCGCAAATGAAAAAAATGTGGAGAAAAGCGTCTGCAGAAAAGCTGAGATTATTAAGCAGCAAAGTATCAAGATCAAGGAATTGGTACTGGATCTCAATCTCGTATCACAGTTGGAATATGAAATGCAGCCTATTCATAAACAAGCTGTCCGCCTGGCCGGTTTGCTGCGCTCCTATACTGCTGAATTACTTAATACAGGCTTGCCGGATGCTTATTCTGTAGAAATAGCTGTTGCCCCTGCAGCAGAAACTATTGTTTTTGACTGCGATGCCCGTTTGATCTCGCGGGCAATAGGCAATCTGGTCCAGAACAGCATCCGGCACAACCCAAAAGGCTGCGATATTGCTATCAGCCTTAATTGCACAACTGACATCATTTGCTTATCGGTATCGGATAATGGTGTCGGCCTGTCGGCTGAAAAAATAAAGGAACTAAAAGAAAGACCCCATTATATGGAAAGCACTGATGACAGATTAGATTTAAGGCATGGTCTCGGATTGATCCTTGTTCACCAAATTGCCAAAGCCCATAATGGAAGTATGGAGTTTGACTGCGAAGAGCAAAAAGGTTTTAAGGTCAATCTGATTTTTNAAATCTGCCAAGTACCTATCAATGATCAAAATGNGCGGAAACTTCTTTCAGGTTTTCGATNATAGGNAAATGCTGCGGACATACTCTCTCACATTGNCCNCACGCAATACANTCTTTGGCTCTGCCAAACTTNCCTGCCAGAGTATCGTAATTCGTGAAGTTGATCGTCCAGCCTTTCTCCTCAAGATGCTCNCGCATATCTTCATTGTAAAGNGAAAAATACTGCGGAATGGCAATCTTTTTGGGACAGCCCTCACTACAATAGGAACANCCGGTACAAGGTATGGCAATCTGTCCATTAATAATATCTGCCGCCTTNTAACAGAGNGANACTTCATCCTCTGTGAGAGGCCTGAAATTTTCCATATAACTGATATTGTCCTCCATCTGCTNGATGTTCGACATTCCGGAAAGCACCACCATTACATGATCAAGGGATGCTGCAAAACGGATTGCCCAACTCGGTACAGACATATCAGCATCATGATCTTTGAACAGTTTTTCAGCCTCTTTGGGAATACGCGCCAATGTGCCGCCTTTGACAGGTTCCATAACAATGACGGGTTTGCCGTGCTTTACAGCAACCTCATAGCAGGCACGGGACTGCACCCATTCGCTCTCCCAATCCAGATAGTTTATCTGCAACTGGACAAATTCCATTTCAGGATGCTTTGTAAGGATCTCATCAAGCAGCTTTGCAGAATCGTGGTAAGAAAATCCTGCGTGCTTCACAAGTCCCTGTGCTTTCTTTTCCAAAAGCCAGTTAAAACAGTCAAATTCTTCGTATTTCGGCAGCATAGAACTCTCGATACCGTGCAGCAGGTAATAATCAAAATATCCGGCACCGGTTTTCTCAAGCTGTGAATTAAAGATTTTATCCCTTTCTTCCATGGAGTTGAAAAAGGCAGCATGGAGCTTTGTTGCAAGCGTAAAGCTGTCCCTGGGATAACGGTCAACCA
The DNA here is from genome assembly GCA_014803415.1 of Lachnospiraceae bacterium. Classification (GTDB taxonomy): domain Bacteria; phylum Bacillota; class Clostridia; order Lachnospirales; family Lachnospiraceae; genus Suilimivivens. The sequence continues at coordinate 264,440 of JAAVBZ010000023.1, read as the reverse complement.
GCACAGTCTTTGCTACGCTTTCGCTTGCAAATCCATTATACATTAAAGCAGTATCAAAATAGGTAAATCCTTTTTCCAAAAATGAGTCCACCATCTTTTTTACCTGTTCAATGTCTACATCAGCAGCATTTGTCTTATCCAGTACCGGCATACGCATTAAACCAAAACCAAGTTTTTTCATGTCTTATTCCTCCTGTTATGAACTATATTTGTTTATTCCAATGTTCTTGTTATCCAAAAATATACATCTACACCCCATGTGTCGTCAAGATTTGACTGATATTTCCAATCCCCTCAAGCTCCTGTTGCAAAATAACAATAAACTATATAAAATAGATTTAAATAGATTTTATCTATAATAGAAATCACTTCGTAATTTCTATTATCATGAATAATGAAAGGAGTATCCCCCATGATCGAAACTCGCCTGCTGCAGTATTTTCTGGCCATTGCCGAAGAACAGAGTATTACAAAAGCCGCTGAATATCTTCATATTTCCCAGCCCACACTGTCCAAACAGATGATGGATTTAGAAGAAAGCCTGGGTAAACAGCTTTTGATCCGCGGCAGGAAAAGAGTCACCCTGACAGAAGAAGGAACTTATCTGCGGGGCCGCGCCCAGGAGATCATTTCCCTGATGGACAAGACAGAAAGCGCTTTCCGGGAAAATGAACAGAACATCACCGGCGATGTCTATATCGGCTGCGGCGAGCACCGCTCCACTTTTTCCATCATGCAGATCATCCGGTCGATACAGGAAGAATATCCTGACATCCGGTTCCATTTTTTCAGCAACAATGCAGACGCCATCACTGAACGGCTGGATAAAGGGCTTCTGGATATGGGATTCTTACTGGAACCGGAAATCAGCCCCCGCTATGATTACCAGAAACTCCCGCTGCATGAAACGTGGGGTATCCTCATGCGGAAAGATTCTCCCCTTGCCGTTAAAAAAGAAATCTCCTTTTCAGAGCTTGCAGATCTTCCGTTGATCATGCCCAGCCAGACCTCCAACCGCAACCACCTGACCACATTCTTTGCGGATGAAATGTCCAAGCCACATATCGTTTCCACATACAACCTGATCTATAATGCCGGGCTTATGGTGGAGGCAGGAATAGGCTACGCTTTATGCATTGATGAATTGATCAATACAACAGGCAGCCATCCCCTTACATTCCGTCCTTTATCTTTGCATCTTCAGTCAGACGTATATCTTTTTACAAAAAAATATCAGGTTTTTTCTAAGGCTACAAAACTGTTTTTAAGCCGCCTGGAGGAAAATTTCGGTAGCCTATGATACCAATTCCAGGGTGATAGTCACATCCCCGCCACCCAGCATCTCCTTTAATTCCTCAGCAGATTTGTCAGTAATTCTTCCGAGTCTTGTGTATGCCCAGGAATTGGAACCATAAAACACTACTATCTGATTGCCCGAATATAAAACAATATCTCCTGCCTGTGTAGTTGTCTGTTCATCATCCCTTGGCAGGCTTGTTCCAAAAGAACCAACCTGTTCAAAGCCCCCATACATGGACATCTGTATGGACATGGGCTGTTCACTTAGAAGTGCCGCAAGCGCTGCAACGGACTCATTGTCTTCCCACGCAATTGTAACAGTCTCATCATCAATCTTCATCAATATACTCATTTCCTCTAACTCCAATTCATTTTCTTCCGGCTCGCTGCCCTCTGAAGCTTCGACTGATTCAATATGATCAGCAAAACTCTGGGGCGGCTCCTCCTCTGGTACAGATTTATTGCATCCGCTCAAAACACATATCAGACATATGACCGTAACTATTAAACTGACTTTTTTCATACCTTTCCCTGTTATCCTTTACTTTCCTTACGCATTCCACACAGGACATCGTCAAGAAACTCAATACATGATCGATTCCTGTGAATCCCGCCAAGCAGCATTTTCCTCTGTTCCTGCAGCAGTAAAAGCCCTTTTTTCTTCTGCCCCTGCTTTAGGCAGATCAGGATACTGGCAGCCATGTTTTCCTCACAGCCGGCATCTACCATGTTCTGGATCAATTCCTCCTCTGTCTGGTAACCGCTTAACATATTTACACCTTCTTCTCTTCTTCNGTNCGAAGTATTATCTCCCCTGTGCATTCCATTACTGCATCACCNCGGATGATCTCTCCCACGCTGTCCGCAATAATCCGGCCGGATTTGGGATTTTTGACAGAAAGAATATGGCCTTTCACATCCGCTTCCACATCNGAGTATTCAAAGGACAGATCNGTATCCTCCATCGTGCAATTTACCAGTTTCAGGTTCTTGCAGTAACACAGNGGCTGTGTTCCGGTAATCTTACANNNNATCAGTGTCAGATTCTCGGAAAACCAACCCAGATATTCGCCTTTCACAATACTATCCCTCACCGTGACATTTTTGCTGTGCCAGAAAGCATCCTTCGTATCCAGTTCACAGTCATCTATCTCCAGATTTTCCATATACTGGAAGGAATATTTTCCTTTCATCCTTACACTGCGCAGTTTCACATCCCGGCTATCCATAAATAAATATTCGGAAACAATATCCGTATCAATCAGTGTAATATCCCGGGACTTCCAGCCAAACTCCTGGGATTCTACCTGACAGCGCTCCAGACGGATATTTGCGCACTCCCTCACGGCCTTGATTCCTCCCAAAACACTATCTGCGATGTACCCATTTTCCGCATACCAGATTGCGGCGCGGGTTTTGTCATCCATAGAGGATTCTGTCATGGTAAATCCCTTTACATGCCATAAGGGATAACGCAGGGAAAAACGGCAGTTTTTAAGTCCCACATCCCCAGACTCTTTCAACACGGATTCTCCATCGGCCGGACCTGCAAATACACAATCCGTCACATCTGCATTCTGCAGATGATACAACGCCCTCTCTTCATCAAATTGCTTTCCGGTAATGCTTGTTCTTGTCATTTTTCTTATCCTCCATCTCCTGCTGCCATGCCTTGTCACCTGTTTATTCTTGTGAATGCACTTGTCATATCTAAAGTCTATGATTATTCATATAAAATAGCAAATACCTATATCGAATGTATTTGCATAGGTTGTAGGAATGTTAATCCAAAAATTTATTCCCCCGTGATTTGAAAAAAATATGCTTTCTCATAATTCTCCCTGTGGTAATACGCTGCTGTTAAGGCGGACTGGTCAAACACAATACTCCATTCCGTTGACTCAAACTCTCCAAAATTATCCTTGCTTACACTGTCCAAGGCATCTCTTACTTCCGCCAGTGTCATGGACGGTTTCTCCGCAATCGTTTCTGTTAATATGTCAAATCTTTCATGGGACTGTTTTGTACCGATTCCCTGCTTTTCTCCCTCCGCCAGATAAAAATTCGTCAGAACAGGCGTCTCCACCACAACCATTTCATTATCAATATATTCCACAGCCACACTTTTTCCCTCCGCATCCGCGATGGCAAAATGAACCATATAGTTCATGGAAGCATGGAGATCATACTGCTCCAGCAGATTCAATGCTTCCTCTACTGTGGCCGCCCGATTAAGCAGCAGGCGTATGGCTGTTGTGGTGGTAATATCGGGCTTATCCGTATCCTGTGAAATCGCAGCGCTATCCTGGATCATATTGGCGGATATACATAACCCCTTTTCATTCATTCCATCAAGCGGTGCGTACAGTGCCGCTATAGTCATCATATCATCATTTAACAGGCTGCCGGCCATTCCGGCTCCCTGACGGATAAAACCCAGGTTTACTGTGGAAACAGAAGCATATCCCCCCTGCGGATAAGATGTGACAACAAGTGCGTCACAGGTACTCCAGTCAAAGTTCCGCCCAAAAAGATAACCGCCCTCCGTATTTTGTACGGAAAGGGTACTGCACCCAAACGCCTGCGTATTCATGGTTAGCCCCCTCCGGCTTCCTGCAAAAAGCTCGTTTACCAAAAACTGTACAACCTCCTGATCCGTTTTAGCACCTCCCCTCGCAAGAAAATCAGAAAGCCCATCTTCCCCTTCATACCGGACAACAGAAAACCCCTTCTCAAGCTCCTCTATTTCTGAATTTGCCTGTACTGTCACAGCATTGTCCTCCAAAACCTTGGTTTCCTTCGAAGTCTCTGTTCCCTCTGACGCACTTGGCCCAGCTGGGGAATGACTCTTACCCTTATCTGAGGCACGCCCTCCGCATCCCACAAGGCTCACTAACAAAATCAATATAATTGCAACAGCCACTATTTTTTTCATTGAAATTTTTCTCCTTCCATCCGCCTGCATCCTTTCCTCCAAAACCACATTGCTGCCGGTATTGCTAAAAGCTCCGCAAGAATAAAACCGCTCCACAGCAGATTCAGATTCCCCAACCTGCTGAATATTCCTGCAAAAACCAAGGGCAGCACAGCCTGCCTTGCCATGGTCAGAATCATGCTGCTCATTCCCATGGATAATCCCTGCAGCCCTGCCGATATCACCAACGCCGGTATTGCCACAAACCATGCCAAAGCCAATATGCGAAGTGCCGGAATACCAATCTCAAGCATATAGTCCGATGCTTCAAAAATACGCAATACCCATGTAGGCACAAGCTGCAATACCGTAAAAAAGAGCATATAAAACAGTGCTCCGTACAAAAGCGACCACCGCACCGCATCAGAAACGCGTTTTTTGTTTAAAGCCCCATAATTATAAGCAACAATCGGAATCAGACCATTGTTAATCCCGTGGACTCCTACGGTTGAAACCCCATGGATGCGTATGCAGATTCCATAGACAGCTACGGCAGTGGAAGAAAAAGTAATTAAAATGGAGTTCATCAAAATACCCACAAAAGAGGTCAGGATCTGTACCAGTGTAGAAGGAAATCCAACTTTCAGAATATCCGCAACACTCCTCTTGTCCGGACGAAGTGTAAAACCGAAAGGTATTTCACGATTCCATTTCCGGTTTATCACAATGCCTGCAAACATCCCTACTGTCTGCCCGATGACCGTAGCAATAGCTGCACCTAATGTTTCCAGTCTTGGAACTCCAAACAGACCAAAAATAAAAATAGGATCAAGAATCAGATTCGTGACAGAAGCTGCTGACAGTGTAAACAAAAACAGACCGGAGCGCCCGCTTGCAATGACAAAACGGTCAAATACCCACTGTCCCATTTGCCCCAGAGAAAACAGCATACATACAGTAAGGTACTGAACACCGTACTCTGCAATCACTTTATCCCCTCCTGACTGCCATGCAAAATAACGCTTTACAAATAGCAGGCACAGTATAGTAATCAAAACCCATGAACAAAGGGCGATAAAAATTGCCGCATCCGCCGCCCTGCGGACTTCCCCTGTATCTTTTCTTCCAAGGGCTTTGGAGACCACAGCGTTTAAACCCACAGCATTTCCCAGTCCCAGTGCAGATACCAGAAGCTGCACCGGCGCCGCCAGGGAAAGTGCTGTCAGCGCTTTTTCCGATACCTGTGATACAAACATGGAATCCACGAAGTTATAAAGTGAATTGATAAATAAACTGACCATCAGGGGAATACCGGTAAATAAGATCAATTTACTCATTTTCTGTGTTCCCATGATATTTTCTTTTTGTGCTATATCTGCCATATTGTTCTCCCATACAAAAAAATCCTAAAGCCAATACTTTTCCATATCTTACGGTTTCGCTTATTCGCTATTGTTCTAAGTATAAAGCAGGCTCAGAACGATAGCAAATACCTATACAGAATGTTATTGTATTGGTTTTAGGAATAATTCAAATGTGTAGACTAAATATGCTTTTCTTATACTGCCTGGCAAAGATCGGCTTAATCTTTGATAAAATGGGTGGGCTGCCACGGCTCTATCATTGGTGTCTGCTGTTTTCCTGCGGCAATACTTTTTAGCATCCACGCCATATTATGACCGAGAGTACGCATGGTCTGCAGGCCTTCTTCGTCTTTCTTTACATCTTCGGGCGTAAATCCGTGAACGCCATTCCAATACTGCGAAGAAACAATGGGCATCCGGTTCATGGTAAAATATTTGTTCAGACGGTCAAAGGTCGCCGTGGTACCGCTTCGTCTTGCACTGACTACCGCTGCCGCGGGCTTAAAAGCGAATCCTCCACCTGCATAAGCCGCATCATTTCATTTGCAGGATCATCGTCAAACACACATTTTCCAAGCTTTCCGCAGGCTCCACAGGCAATACAGCCGCGTACAGGCGCTTTACCAATATGAAAAATCTGTTGTTTCAATCCCTTCTGATTCCAGTATCTTTGCCACTTCATACAGCGCTGTATAAGTGCATCCCCTTTCATGGGGGCTTCCGTTAATTAAAAGAACCTTCATTTTCTCTGCCTCCTTAATCATTTTTTCCATAATACCACCTTTCCAGAATTCCGCCGTTTCATCGCTTATTTAATCATGATCTTGCGCATTATATCAATGCCTATCTTATATGGGAGGGGTCTGAGGCTGCGATCAGCTTCCTTTAATTTTTCACGGATATTGATGTGCTGCGGGCAATGTTTTTCACATTTACCACAGCCAATGCACTGTGAAGCAAAACCGGGTTCTTTGCGCAGTCCCATATTCTGGGTAAACCCAAAACGGGCGGAAGACTTTTTCTCCATATACATTAAATTGTAATAATAGAAATTACCTGGAATATCCACTCCCCTGGGACATGGCATACAATACCTGCAGCCCGTGCAGCCTACCTTTTCCCGTTCACGGATGATCTGCTTGATCTTCTCAACAATCTCCATATCTTCTTCCGTCAAATGCCCCGGCTCGGCTTCTGATGCAATACAGATATTCTCATTGATCATATCCTCAGAATTCATGCCGGAAAGCACACAGGTCACTTCCGGCTGGTTCCACAGCCAGCGCAGCCCCAATTCCGCAGGCGTATAGCCTTTACCGCCGGAGGCCAGCTCCTCCTTTGCTTTATCCGGAAGATTGACCAGTTTACCGCCACGCAGAGGTTCCATTATAATGACCGGAATTCCTTTCCCCGCCGCTGCCTGAAGACCCTTCTTTCCTGCCTGGGTATGCTCATCAAGATAGTTATACTGAATCTGACAGAAATCCCAGTCATAAGCATCCAGAATTTTTAGGAACATTTCCGTGTCACCATGATAGGAAAAACCTATGTTGCGAATACGCCCTTCTGCTTTCTGCCGCTTGATCCATCCCTCAATACCCAAAGCCTTCAGATGCTCCCATTCCGAATAATCCGTAAACATATGCATCAGGTAGTAGTCAATATATTCTGTGCACAGACGGGAAAGCTCCTCATTAAAGGTTTTGTCGATTGCAGCAGCAGAACGTATGATATACTGTGGAAGCTTAGTAGCAATATAGACCCTGTCACGGCATTTGTTTTCATTAAGGATCCGGCCGAGGCATTCCTCACTGCCCGGATAAATATAAGCAGTATCAAAATAATTGACACCTTTTTCGATAGCAAGCAGGACTTCTTTCTCAGCTTTTTCATAGTCGATGGCCTTTCCTTTTCTGCTGAATCTCATGCAGCCATAACCAAGCTGTGAAATCTGATTACCATATCGGTCAAGTCTGTATTTCGTAGTATCGTGCAACCTCCTCTATAGTGTACCATTTTTTCCTTTATGCAAGCGCCGAAAATAAAAACACTGCCACACCCAATATGACAAGAACAATCCCTGTCACTCTATTTAAGGTTTTTGGTTCTGCCTTATTTGCAAACACAGCTGCGATCCTCGCCCACAAAAGGGTGAATACCACACATGAAATGCAGACGATCAAGTCAGGAGCACCGCCTATCGCAAAATGAGAAAGCGCTCCCGTAAATGCAGTAAATGCCATGATAAACACACTGGTGCCCACAGCGGTTTTCAATTCATATCCAAGAACAGATGTCAGTATCAAAAGCATCATCATACCCCCGCCTGCTCCAATGAATCCACATATAAAGCCAATCAGGGCGCCGCATATAATAGATTGAACTACCCGTTTCTTTGCAGAAACACTCTGCATGGACTCTTTTGTTGTCATAACCGGCTTCACTATAAATTTTATACCAAGCAAAAATGTCATGAACACAGAAAAATTACCCATCGTGGTAGAAGGAACCAGGCTGGAAACATAGCTTCCCACCACAGTAAATATCAAAACGCTTACCATCATGATCAGCCCATTTTTAATATCCAGATTTCTGTTTTTGCCATATGTGTAGGCTGATACAGCGCTGGCAAGAACATCAGAAGAAAGGGCAATTCCTACGGCCATGTAAGGATCGATGCCGAGAAAAGTAATTAGCATTGGACTAATGACGGCAGCCGCACTCATTCCTGCAAATCCCGTACCTAATCCAGCTCCCATGCCTGCAAAAAAAGTTACAACAATTGTTATAAGCAATTTCACATTAATAACCTCCCTCTATAATTTCATCCAGTTTTTTACTGATCAGCTCTACCATTTCAAAAAAGGCTTCTTTTGCTTCTTCGCCCGCATCTTCAAATAACTGCCTAAAAAAAGAGGCTTGCAGATTTTTCCCTCTCTCAATAATCGGCTGCGCCTTATCCGTACATATCAGCTTCGTCTTTCTTCTGTCTCCTTCAACAGCTTTGCGTTCCAAATAACCCTCCTGCACCAATTTATCAACATTAACGGATACCAGATTCGCCTTGATCTTTCTGACCTCAACGATGTCACTTGCTGTTTTATATTTGGGATTATTAGCAAGAAACATTAAAATATCAAATGCAGTCTGTGGCAGCCTAAGTTCCTGACATAGCGGTCTGCATTTTGAATTATATGCCAAGGACATTTTTAGTGCAAAATCCATACTCGTATTCATTATGCTCATCCTTTCATTTATTCAAATTTAGATATTTCAAATTTGAATAAAATGTTAGCAGACTTCTATCCAAATGTCAAGTTTTCTGATTTTCCATTTGATGCAGCATAAAAGACATATTTGCAGCCAAAGTGCGGAGTATCTCCTGACCATACTTGTCCCGCTGAACCCTGTCCAGATTCGGGTCAACCACCATATTCCAATAGCTGCTGCTGACAATGGGCATCTCGCTGAATGTAAAATATTTATTCAAACGATCCAATGCAGCTGTCGAACCGGCTCTATAACAATTCACCACCGCAGCAGCCGGCTTATGTGCAAACAGCCTGCCATGCTCTGCGGCTGCATAGAATACTCTGTCCAGAACGGCGCACAAAGCTCCGTTCGGCCCTGCAAAATAAACCGGGGAACCTATGATCACTCCATCCGCCTTTACTATTGCATCAATCAGGTCATTACAGCAATCGTCCCCAAATACACACCGAAAAGAATCTTTACATCCATCACAGCCAATACAGCCCCTGACTTTGCTGCTTCCAAGCTGAAATATCCTGCTTTCAATCCCATCCTTATCCAGGCACTCGCCAATGATTTGCAATGTTTGATAAGTATTCCCCGTTTCATGGTGGCTTCCGTTTACTAATAAAACTTTCATTTCTGCATCTCCCATTCCAAATCTTTCAATACTTTTCCAATGTCCTCATTAATACAAATAGACCTTTGTTTAATCTCATCAGGGCAGACCGCTTCGCCATAGTTAACGCAGGCATATATGGATTTTGGATTTGTTGCTGTCTGCTGCCAAAAAGGATATTTGATAATTCCGGGAGTATTATAACCCACGCCCAGCTCAAAAAACAGAATTCTCTGATCTTCTCCCCTTGTACGCAGAAAATTCTCATAGCGTTCTGCTGCTTTGTACCACCCTGCATCCTGCACAAATCGGTTATCCGAACGCAGATTCATTGTCATAGGCTTTCCGCAATATGGACAGATGGGCAATAATTCCGATGGAATACTCATTTTCTCCTGACTCTCCATCATCTTACGAACAATTTCCTCATTTTCAAAGGTTTCCTGACAGCATGGCTCACTGCATTGGAACAAACCGTAATCTCCCTGTGTATAAAACAGTCTCTTCTTATCAAAGCCTGCCTTTTGAAAACAATGGTCTACATTCGTAGTTATCACAAAATAGTCCTTGTCTTTTACAAGTTTGAAGATTTCCTCATAAACCTGCTTTGGCGCATCCATATAGCGGTTAACCGTGATAAAGCGGCTCCAGTATGCCCAATGTTCCTCCGGTGTATCGTACTGGCAGAATGCACCTGAATACATATCATGGAAACCGTACTTCTCTTCAAAATCAGAAAAATATTTTCTGAAGCGCTCTCCGGTATAGACAAAACCCGCTGAGGTGGAAAGTCCCGCTCCTGCGCCAATCACAATAGCATCGGCAGATTTCAGTTCATCTTTCAGCCTTTCAATTTTTGCTGAGTAATCTTTTGTGGATTTTGTAATTGATATCCTTGAAAACATAATATATGACCTCCTGTTATATCTTTTCTGCCTTGATTCATCGTTCTTTTACCCCTGTTCATCTGGTACTTTATTATAAAAACAGGTCTCCGAGAGCGGTTTCCTATGCCCGCCCAGATGCTTGTTTGGCACAAAATCCTCTGCAGGATAGCCAATATAGAGCATGCAGACCGGCTGCCAGTTATCAGGCAGATGGAGCAGTTCTCTCGCTTTATCCTCATCAAAATAGCTGATCCAAACCGTGCCAAGATCGATACTTGCGGCTTCCAGCATCATATGTGTGGCAACAATGGTAGCATCTGTTGCACCGCTGCTCTCACCGCTTTGCGGATGTATCCAACAGGCGGTTTTATCATAAGCTACAAAAAGAACAAGCGGTGCACCATAGTAAAGATTGATTTTTCCGTTTTCCTTATCATCACATTCCTGTGCCAGATCCACATACTTCTGATCGTAACCAAAGGAACAGAACTCACGTACTTTTGCAAGACTTTCCGGCGTGTTCAGCACAAGGATCCTCTGAGGCTGCGCATTAACCGCCGCAGGAGACCAACGTCCTGCCTCCAGTATCTTCTGTATTTTTTCTTCCTCTACAGGAGTACGGGCAAACTTCCGCACTGTTCTCCTCTTTTTTGAAATATCCATAAAATCCATATCGCCATATCTCCTATTAAACTATATTATTCTCCCGCATGCCATCACTTCGTCTCCTGCGTATAACGATGCACCTTACGGCCTCTGTCTTTTTGTACGCCCCTTGCATATTGAATTTCCGGGTATCCAAAACCGACAATCAGTTTCATATAGTGGTCCGTTGGTATACCCAACATTTTTCTTGCCTTTGGAGAAAGTTCCTGCAGAACATCCGACGGATAACTCATAATGACCGTTCCAAGACCAAAGGCATTTGCAAGCAGTTCAAAATAAGTGGTTGCTATATTGCAGTTCACCTTAGAATCATCTGCCCATTTACCCGTACATTTCTCATGTGCGATAAAAAGATGAGGTGCGCCGCAAAACAGCAGGTCATTTTTCCGGACTGTCTTTTCCGACTGTTTCATCTTTGTATAATAAAAATCGCTGAAGCTCGATGTATAGATATGTTTCCTGGCAGCATCCTCCATATCAGAATACGCAGCCTTCCATATCTGTTTTACCCTGTCCTTATCGTCAATCACCGTATATTCCACACCGCAGGAATTACCGCCGGTCGGCGCAGATGCCATTGCATTCAAAATTCTGCTTATGATTTCCGGATCAACATTTTTATCCAGATACCTCCTGCATGAGCGGCGGTTTACAACGAGCTGTTCCATGTAAGTACCCATTTCAGGTGGCGGCGGCAGCAAGGAGTTTTCTGGCTTCTTGTCAAAAATTGAGATGGCTCCCACTGGACAAACCGCCAGGCAGTGTTCACATCTCCAACAGCCCTTCCAGCCATATCTTTCAAACTCTTTTATTTCGGGATATCCATCCTGACCATATTTAATTACCATGCCGGAACATACATTGATACATTTCCCACACTGAATACATTTGGATCTATCTACTGTAAAATGTGTTTTCTGTTCTGTTCTCATAAAATCCTCCTTCCTTCCAGCATGCCACAAAATCTGCGTTTAAAATTATACCAATTCTCCTTCCCTGTCACCAGTACGCACTTTTTGGTAACTATTGACTTTTTCCATTAAGCCTTTTACAATTCTCTTTAAAAACAATGGAGGTGTGCTATGGAAACCGTAGATACAAAAGTTGAATGGCCTTTGGAATGCCCTGTCGCAACTACCGTACAACTTATTGGAAATAAATGGAAATTATTGATCATTCGTAATCTGCTTGTACGTCCGTGGAGATTTAATGAATTGCAGAGAAATTTGAATGGGATCAGCCAAAAAGTATTAACTGATTGCCTCCGCACAATGGAAGCAGACGGTATCATTATCCGCAAAGCTTATGCAGAAGTACCTCCCAGAGTAGAGTACTCTTTATCAGAATTGGGGGAATCCATGCGCCCGATCCTTACTGCTATGGAAGCATGGGGAAATTCTTATAAATCACAGAAAAACGATTAATAGCACAATTTTTTCTATGTTCCCAGAGTCGGCAGCTTTCTGACAATGCTATGGCCAGAGTAAGCTAAGGCTCTTTGTCTCTCGCTTCACTCTGGCCATTCTTTTTTATATCCATGCCGTCTATGGCATAGCTGCATTCCTCTTATTTATCTTTTTCTTTGAAAGATTTATTTTCCTCCTTCTTTCTCCACACAACCACTCCTGCAAAAACGATTCCTGCAAAGGCTATGATGCCTGCCACGATGGGCCATATCACATTTCTCTTCTCCTGTATGGTCTTAGGGCTTACCGGTACCGCAGTGCCATTTTCGTCAGCTTCTTCCGGCTGTGCATCTTCTGCAGCTCCGTCGCTTTCTTCCACTTTCCGGTCTACCACGATCACATAATCCGAGGCATGAGTAAATGCAATGGATACCGTTCCATCCTGTGCCACCTCATCCGCACAGATAAATTCAAGTTCTCCGATATCCTCATTGTAGTAGTACAGGCTTGCGAGGTATCCCGCATTTTCTTTTCCAAGATTGATAGAAAGCACTGCGATGAAGCCGAACTCCCCGTTATGGACAAGGCTCAACTGGATGCTGTAATGTTCTCCGGTGACATTGTTTACGATCTCCACCGGCACGGCGCTTCCTCCCGTCCTTACGGTAAGGTCAATGTCATCTGCTTTGTCAGTGGTGACACTCTTTCCGTCCACACTCCAGATAATACCATTACCCATATCAAAAGTAATGGTGATATCTCTACCCTCTATACTATCAAAAATATCCCCGGGAACAATAGTAGTCCCGTTCATATCTACATTGATGATGCTGCCTTCTTCTGCTTTTTCTTCCTCTTCGCGGATCACGTTCCAGCCAATCTTACCCACCTCTTCCTTGATGAATGGGATTCCGGCGTCTGGTCTTTCCTCTTTTACTGTACCGCTTTCCGGTTCCGTTCTCTTCCCCGGTCTTGCCGTATTTCCTGCTCCCGGTTTCATGGTTTCTGTATCCGTCTCCGGATTCGTATCGGCTACAGTCGAAACAGCAGGTACTCCCAGTGTGATATTTCCGCCTCCATTGTCACCACTGCTTCCCTGTCCGCCGTCTCCACTGTTTTCACTGCCCGAACTGTTTCCGTTATTATTTCCACCGGAAGTTCTGACCGTAACAGTTAAAGTTCCCGGTACATAGGTAATCTCTGCATGATAGTTGCCAGTGACCGGAACCTCCGCACCGTTTATGGTGATAGGATATCTGCCCACTGTATTCATATCGGCATTACAGGTCAGTGTCGGTTCCGCAGCTAACGCCTCACCATTTGCCAGCCCTGATATGGTATATGTCAGCGCTGGCTTTGCGCTTCCTTTGCCTACAGTCATGCTGTTTGCCGTAATAGTAATGCTGGCTTTGTCAATCACAAAACTGATCGTACTGCTGCCTATATATGCGTCATTGTCCACGGAAATGATCAGAAGGTAACTGCCTGCATCTTTCGGGGCTCCACTCAAAGCTCTTCCATCGGCAGTCTGCCATGTGTACTGAAAGTCATCACTGCCGATCGCGGCGGTACTTCCATTGCTTTCGGCAGCTTTGGGAGTGCCGGAGTAGCCGATCGCTTTTCCGTTATATTCCCGTCCAGCCACACTTACACCGGTAATGGTCACAGGTGCTTTATTTGCACTCTTGACAGTGATCGTGGCTGACATATCTTTATAGTTCCCACTGGTAATCGTAATGCTGACTGTTCCAATGTCACTTACATTACTATTTTCAGCCTTTTGAACCGGCAGGGTCAGGGTCGTGCCTGCAATCTCTGCGCCATCCGTATAATAACCTTCGGTGGTGAAATTGACTGCTTTCAACGTATAACCTACTGTCCCGTAGGATTTTCCATTATCCAGCGCAGGGAGAAGCTGTGTCAGGTCATACTGATAAGACTGCTCTTTGTTGTTCTGGACATACAGCATTCCGGTCTGGGGCACAGGCGCTGCCGCCTTTTCTATTTTCAATGTCACTTGTGCTGTCAGTGTTTCATAGTTGCCCGCACCGCTGGCCGGGGTAAAGGTGGCGGTATAGGTGCCGATATCTCCCACGTCCGGGACTGTGCTGCCGGCGAGTTTCCATGTGCCGGGAACCTCGCTGCCACCCAGCTTGACAGTCAAACCATTAACAATCAGCTCGGAAATTCTATTTCCATAGGTGCCCGTGGCAATTCCGTTGCCTTCCGCCATCAGGGTTGCCTTACTGATAGAAAATGTTTGCATAAAGCTCCAATTCGTTCCGCTGACGCTCACAGAAGCGGTGTTATTCCCGGCATTCACGTTGTTATCATAAGCTACAGTGTACTTAGACGCCTCCAGTGCAGTCCCATCCAAGGTGACGGCAACTCCTGGCTCCTTCGCTGTGCCATTATATATCAGATTTTTTGTATCAGACACCGCTACATTGAGCACAGCGCCGCAGTTGCATTTCCCAGCAGCTCTGGTCCAAGTGAAACTACAATCCGCCTCCCCGCTTCCAGCTCCACAGTACTGGCAAAACAGGGTATGTTTTGTGGTTCCAGCTGTATGACTGTAGGTGTATTCCCGTGTACATTCCTTCACCGTATAAGGGCCGCCGGGCAGTTCCTTTGGGCTGTCTGCAAGACTGACAGGATTATTATTTGCATCAAAAAATGCGTAATGCGGCTCGGTCGCAGTGCCGTGGTTCAACAAAAGATCGCCGATGGACAGGCCGCTGGAATTAGCTATATATACACCACCGCAGTACCCTGAGGTGCCACCGATAAACTTGCCGCCGGAGAGTTGGACTGTACCACTATAAACCAAAAGCCCCATCCCATTCGTTACTCCATCAGCCCCTTCCAAGGTACCGCCAGTAATGATAAGTGTACCTGATTCGACATCTACACTGGCCCCATTCATTTTAATGCTATTTGCCACTGCTTTCAACGTGCCGCTGTTGATGGTCAACTTGCCTCCACTCACCTCAATAGCCGGATTACCGGGAGACCCAGTAAGGGTATAGTTCCCACCGTTGAAGGTAATATCGCTGCCGCTGGACACTTCCAGATTTGCAGCAGCTGTCACATTATCCAGCAGGGTGAGAGTGGCAGTCTTGCCCTGCATCGCCGTCCAAGCGGATTCAATCGTACCATAGTAAGTTGTAGCGCTGCCAATTCCCACCTTCGCCACAAGCGGCGTTTTGCAGCCGGCACATGCGTTGCCTTTCCCCAGGCTGTGGGATTCTGCATCCCAGACCGCGCCACAGGCCAGGCAGGTTTTTTGGTGGCTGATGCCGCCGTCAAGCGGCACATACTCGCAGAAGCTGGCATCATGCTTGCACTCTCCCACCTTGACGGGACCGGCTAGAATGGTTTGGTCCAGTACACCGACGAGAGGTTTATTATCCTTATAATAGGCATAATGAAGCACATTAGGATCCGTACTATCATGGTTCAACAGGAAATCGCCGACCGTCAAGTTCGAGTCAGGCCGACAGGCAATTACCTCATCGCCGGTGGTGCTGATAAATTCGCCGCCGGAGAGCCGAATGGTGCCGCTTGAAACCAGAAGCATGCTACCGTATGAAAACTTAAACGTGCCACCGGTGATGTCCAGTTGACCGCCGTATACATCAAAGCCAATTATGGAAAGGGTATAACTCCCGCCGTTAAGGGTGATCTTATCGCTGGGTGACACCGTCAAAAGCAGTTTCTCCGTCACATCCGCCAGCAGAGTAACAACAGCGGATTTCACGCCCTCGGCAGTTGCTGCAAACCAGGCATCGTCAATGGTGGCGTAATAGGTAGTGGCACTGCCGATCTCCACCTGGACCTTCAATTCCGCGTTGCAGCCCTCGCACTTATTGTCCGCGCCAAGGGTGTGGGGCACCGCCGCAAATTCAATTCCGCAATAGGGGCATTCGCCGCTATGGGTGCCGTCCCTCTTATCCTTAAGGACCCCCGGATGGGTACACTTCCCCACCGTGTAGGTGCCGTCGGGCAACTCCGCTGAGTCCTCCAGCGTATCCAGATTGACGGGCTGCCCGTTCTCAAAGTAAGCGTAGCAAGTAGACGGCTGTTTCGTGTCATCCAGCAAAGCGGAGACGCCAGCAGGATTATTGACTGCATAACTCCTGCCCGTGAAGGTGCCGCCGCGAAGGACTGCTGTGCTGCCCGCCCTAACGTTCAGTCCATAAGAGATTTGGCTGGAACCGATGAAGGTTCCTCCTTCAATCGTCGCGGTCCCACTATTGATCTCCACAGCAGCATATCTGCCGGTAATCTCCCCATTTTTGATTATGGCTGTGCCGCCAGTAAAACGGATGCCGTAATATCCGGAAATCTCCCCGTCAGAAATGGTAATATTGCTGTCTGAAGCAGCACGCACGGCCACAGAGGCAGATACTGCACGGTCGCTCGTGGTAACTGTGCCGCCCGTCATCTCCAGCTTACCATTCACATCTATGCCAATGGCGTTCAGGCTAGCGTAAGTGGATCGAATGGTACCACTGACCAGTTTGAACATGCCGTTTACCTGGATTGCAGTTTGCTGCCCGCTGCTCAAAGTATAACTTCCACCCTCAAAGGTGATCGTACTGCCATTGTTTACTGTCAACATATTGCTTGCCGTCACATCCGCCAGCAAGGTAATCGTTGCGGTGCTGTTTTTCATCGCATCCCAAGCCTCGTCGATAGTGCCGTAGTAGGTAGTGGCACCGCTAATCTCCACCTTCGCCACAGCCTGTTCGCCGCAGACGCAGAGGCCCGTTTCGTCCCACGTATGCTCAGGGTTCTCCGTGACCTCCGGCCAGCCGTTTTCAGCCGTATAGCCTACCGCTCCGTGAGGGATGCGGATAGTAAGCGTATTACCGGGAAAAAAGTCATCGAAATCATCGAAGACCCAATTACCCAGCGCTGGCGCAACCCGGCTGGTAAAGGTCACTTCCGACAACCTGGAACAGCCAGAAAATGCACTCTGTCCGATTGTTTTCACGCTGGCCGGAATGGTCACTTCAGTCAAGCTCCTGCATTGCTCGAATGTATTGAAACCAATCGTTTCCACGCCCTCTTGTATCGTCACACTGGTCAACCCGGAGGAAGCGAATGCGCTACTCCCGATTGTTTTCACGCTGGCCGGGATCGTGACCGATTGCAGGGCCTCGCAGCCTTGGAACGCATTGAATCCAATCTCTGTCACGCTTGTTGGGATTTCTGCAGATTCCAGGGCTATATGTCCAGAGAACGCCCGATCTCCAATGGATGTCACTCCGAACTCTATGACCACCTTATTAATATCGGCTTTCTCCCCGTTCCATGGTGACGTAGGATAAAAGTCCGCCATTTCGCCTGTGCCTCTGATGGTCAAGGTACCGCTGTCAAACGTCCAAAATAAATTGCAGCCCTCAATCTGCGTACCTTCTGCCTCTGACTCATCAAGAGAATTTGGCACATTGGATGCGTCCAGTACCCGCCACAGTTCTTCACAACGGGAAATATCGATCTGCTCCTGTTCCCTCTCCATCAGTTCCCGGTAGAGATCCAGAATCTCGTCCAACTGCCGGTGTACTATCTCCGCATTGTCCTCTGTGACCCAGTCCGGCAGGGCGGCGATCAAATCCTCGATGGGACAGATACGGCACTCATATGTGCACGGGCTTTCCTCCCCGCCCTCTGATGCCCTGTTATATCCACAGTCCTTTGTATGTTCTTTGTGATGGACGCAGAAATTAATATTGGCACCCTCTGTATCATCTTCCCCGGTTCCCGGCTCATCCGTATCACTGCCCTCTGATTCCGATTCCTGCATCGCTTCGGTTTTTTCCTCTGCTGCATCATCTTCCGCCTGTGTTGTGACGCTTTCAGAAATATCTTCCGTCTGCGTCTCCTTTGCCACCGCTGCCAATGTCATTCCCGACATGGTAAAGAGCAGGGCTGCCGCAAGCGCAGCTGCAAAAACACGTTTCTTAATCTTTTTCATATCTGCCTCCTGTTATTATAGAATCCCTAAATTCCGGGCTGCAAGCACCGCGTCCGTCTTGCCGGATACCCCTAACTTCCGGTAGTTCTCTTTCGCATGGTACTTTACCGTGGCTTCCTTGATAGATAATTCCTCTGCTATCTGTCCATAGCTTTTCCCCTCCGCCTGCAGACGAAGGACACA
This sequence comes from Lachnospiraceae bacterium, assembly GCA_014803415.1. Classification (GTDB taxonomy): domain Bacteria; phylum Bacillota; class Clostridia; order Lachnospirales; family Lachnospiraceae; genus Suilimivivens. The sequence continues at coordinate 245,867 of JAAVBZ010000023.1, read as the reverse complement.
CAGCGCCGCCTCACAGAAATCCGGCGCTTTCGCAAGCTGCCCTTTTAAGTACACCGGATAGCGCACCGCCACCTTCCCTGTCTCCTCCAGAATACGGGAGAGCCAGTTTCTATCGGCGGTCTCCTTCTCCAGCTTGCGTTTCCCTGCCGCCCTAAGCAGCTCCTGTACCGCCGCTCCTTCTTCACTGATGATGCGCAGGAAATGGTAGTTTTCTGCCTCTTTCAGGGCTGTGAAGAATTCCTCTTTCCACTCCCCGCCCGTCCGGTACTTCGTTATGGCGCTGAGCAGGTTTATCTCCATACGTGTATAAGTACGGTGGCACTTCTCCCCATAGTAACGCAGCTTTTCCAGTAAAGACTGGGCCTTCAGGTATTCCCCTGCGGAAAGGCAGCAGCGTACCTTTGTCAGGTAACGGTAGCGCTCTAAGATACAGAACTCCCGGTTCTCATCCGGCGCTTCCTTCAGCCAGTCCTCCACCGTCTTTTTGTCACCCTCCCGCAGGGCAAGACGGCACCTTAAGGCGGCAATGTTTGGAAGGAGCTGCACCGCACCCTGTTCCCTTATGCTCTTTTCAAAGGAGGACAGCACCTCCTTAGCCGTCTGTAGCTCACCCTGTAAGGCGTCAAGCCTCACGGTCAGCCCTACGGCCGCAAAGGCGATCTCCGGCACCCCGCCGCTCTCCGCTTCCATCTTTGCGCGGGTAAGGAGCGTTAAGACTTCATAGGTGTCCTCCCCTTTTTCATACAGGCTCTCGCCAAGGGCGGCCTTCACAAGTCCCTTCCCATAACGGCCCAGCACCCGCTCCACCAGCTTCCCTATGGTGGCAGCAAGTTTCCGGTCATTCCTGCTCCAGTGGCAGAAATCCTTGCCCCCGTTCATGGTGCTGGGGATATTGCTGGTGACCGAGAACTCCGGCAGCCCCATCCCTTTGTCAAAGAGCAGGGCCGGCATCTTTTTCATGATTTCTATCATATCCATGCTCCCCCGGTGGGGCAGGGCGATGTCAAGGTATGCAAGACGGCTCACTGCCTCCCGCTTCTGCCCGCCCTTTACAGAGGTTGCAAATCTTTCCAGCTTTTTATACCAGTATTCGCTCTCTTCCTCCTGCATCAGCAGGGAATAGAGCATGCTCATCCCTGCCATCAGAACAGGGCTGTCTTCCAGTTCCTTTTCTTCCATTCCCAGGTAATAATGGCGCAGTGCAAAGTAATGGCCGTTGCCGGGATTTAACCGGGCGTTCCGCACTAAGAGTTCCCGGATGCGCTCTTTGTTCCCACATTTTTCAAACATGGCAAGGGCAGGCACGATCTGTCCCTGCATCTCATACCACAGTCCTGCATTGTAGGCATGGTCTTTTAGCACTTCTGAGCCCAGTGTCTTTGCCCCGCGCCTGCGCAGTGCTTTCACAAGGATCGGATGCAGGCGGTAAGTATCCTCTTTTAAGGAAATGAAATTCCCTGTTTCCGCTGCACGCCCTAAAAGCTCCACTGCATGGCTGTTCCCAGTGATGGTCTCCGCAAGGGGCAGGGTGAACTCCTCCGTGACGGAAAGCTGCATCAGAAACTCCAGAAGGTCGCTGTCCCACTGCACCAGCACATGGTCTTCCAGATACTCCGCAAAGGCCCCTTCTATCTCCTTCTCCAGCTCCGACCCCGGACGCATTCCTTCCTGTATCTTCAGGGCCGTATGGCGGACGGCATAGGCGTTCCCCCGGCACTTTTTACAGACGGACGCCAGTTCTTCTTCCGTGAGTATGATGTCCTGTGTTTCCATGTAGGCAGTGGTCTCTTTCTCCCCAAGGCACAGATCGTTCTCATTGATGACGATGAAACCGCCGGCTACATACAGCGGCATCAGCCATGAAGGAACAGGACTCCTGCATACGAAGATGAGCCATACATCTTTCCGCCCTGCAAGGGCAAGTGCAGCCCTGCGCCCTTCCGCGCTTTTTAACAGGTGCAGGTCATCCAGCACCACCACTGACCGGGATTCGTTTTCCGTTCCTTTCCTGCCTTTTGGCATTCCTTCCGGCGTATCTTCCGCCAGTTCCACAAGGGCTGCAGTGTCTTCCTCACAGGAAATATACTGGTATCTGCGGTTTTTCAGGTACTGTTTTACCAGTTCTGTCTTGCCGTACCCGGTAGCGCCATAGATATACACGGTCTGTTTCAGGCTCCTTGCCGCCCGAAGCTTCTTAAGGGCGGTATCGGGGGCTATGTATCCTTTCTCCAAATCCATTTCTCCTTCCTTGTGCAACGGGAACCGGCATACGCACCCAGGCTACGCCTCGGTCGCGGGCTTCGCCCTATGCAGCCAAAAAGCCAGCGAAAAGACAACAGGAAATTCCTGCAGGAATCTCCTGTTGTCTTTTCGCTGGCTTTGCCATATCAGATATATAAAGGGGTGTAACAGGGTAAAAAAGAGCGCAGTTATACTGCTTGCTTGCTTGCTTGCTTGCTTGCTTGCTTGCTTGCTTGCTTGCTTGCTTGCTTGCTTGCTTGCTTGCTTAACAGATTGTACGCTCTATCCGCCATTTTGCAACCCCTTTCCGTAAATTTTATGTAAATTTAATGGCCTTGGTTCTGCCTTATTTTACGCTATTTCTCCCAATAAGTCCACTCGCTGAACGGATAGTCAGGGGCACTTTTTCCCTCTTTTTTTAGGTTTTTTATTTTTTCATTGATAGTTATCCTCTTGTTGATCTCTAAATCAAATTATAAACATTAATAAAAAGAAGTGCATGTCATGATATACTCTATCAAAACATACACTTCTTATCTGTTTCAGATAAAAACAGCCCAATTAACTTAATCGTTCTGCTTCACTTCTTCGGCGCAGGTTTCCACACACCAGCCTTTGTGTCCGCAGCCGGTGCAAGTCAGCTTCCGAAGTGTCGGCGTGTGATTCGCCCAAAATGCTTCTTTAAAACGTGGTTTAAATACCTTGTGGCATTCAGGGCAAATATAAGCAACATTCTTAAAATAATATTTGCTGACCCAGATCATAAAGGGAATCGCAACCGCCACCCACAAAATAAACAGCTGCCATATTCCTTTTGCAATCCACAGAATAATGGAACTCCATTGCAGAACCATCACCGGAATGCCGGTCAACAACATCATCAGGTGGAGCTTTCTTAATTTTTGCTTACTCTTCATAATTGTCGCTATGTCACCGATGGATTCAACTGAGAATTGTCCCACGTCCTTCAGTCCACGCCTGATATCTTCAATTATATTCATTTTTTTCTGTTTTTCGCTAAGTTCTTCACGAAGCACCTTTTCTTGTTGTTCTAACAGAACCCAGATCACCTTTTCCGGGTGTTCGTCATGGAGCAGTGATTCTATACTGCTAATGGATATGCCCGCTTCACGCAGAAAACAGATAATGCGCATACGCGTAAGATCATCATCGGAATAGAGCCTTCTTCCGCCTTCGGACAATTTGCTCGGTACTAGAATATTATTAGCAATACATTACGTAAGGTGATTTTTAAATTTTTAGTATATTATTCAATTTTCAATATCATCATATCCAACCTGCAGAGCAACCGCTCTTTCAAACAACCACAGCAAACTTCTTTTACTCAACAGTAACCGTAAACGAATCACCTAAAGACACTACAATATTTTTACAACAACAAGTAGCTTTAATATCATCGATTGCATCACCAAAAACTAATTCTTTCTCCAATATAACCTTCACAGAATCGACTTCCTCTTTCAAGGAAAGATTTCTTTCCGACTTATACTTTCTTAATTCTGAGATAATCTCAACTGCAGCTTCTCCGATTTCAAAATCATCAGTCCCAATCTCAGTTGTTGTCTTAATCGGTTCTATAATTGATCTATGAATCGAAATAGAATCTTCATGATCAACAAAATATCCCTGGTAAATCTCTTCTGTTACATGCGGAATATAAATAGCAAAACATTTCAACATACCTAGAAGAGTATGATATGCTGCATATAATCCTGATTTTCTTGCATCTTCTCCGTAAATCTCAGGCTTATAAACTCTATTTTTAATTATCTCAATATAATCGTCACAGTAGCTCCAGAAGAATTTTTCTAATTCTCCTATAGCTAAGCCTATTTCATATTTCTCAAGATACTTCTCAAAATGCTTCAACATTGTATTAAACGAAGAAATAATCCACTTATCCATGATCATAAGTCCCACTTCTTCACCCTTGTTAAACGCATTTAGCATGACTGAATTGCCATTGTCATCCGTTTTCTCGAATCCTTCAAGCTGCATTATTACAAACTTAGCGGCATTCCAAATTTTGTTGATCAACTTGTTAGCATTTTTAAATTCTTCTTCAGAGAAAACAATGTCATTACCAAGGCTGCCTGATGATGTCCAAAGTCTGACTGCATCGGCCGAAAACTGTTCAATAAGTTCAGCCGGCTCCATTGAAGAATTTCCTTTTTTCTTACTGATCTTTTCGCCCTTAGATGCCATTACATGTCCTGATATCATAACATCGTCCCACGGAATCATGCCTGTATGATACAAACTCTTTACAATCGTATAGAAATCCCATGTACGTATAATATCATGTGCATTCGGTCTCAAGCTCATAGGAGCCATATCCTTTTTAAACTTTTTGTCATCATACCAATCCAGGTTAATTAATGGTGTTACTGATGATGTAGCCCATGTATCCATAATATCCTTTTCAGGTTCAAAATCAGTACTTCCACACGCACACGCCTTCTTTGGCTTATCATTTAATGGATTAACCGGTAAATCCTCAATTTCCGGTACAATGGTTTCACCACAGGATTTACAATACCATACCGGAAAAGGTACTCCAAAATATCTCTGTCTTGAAATACACCAATCCCATTCAAGATTTTCAACCCAATTTGTATATCTGGCTTGCATATGTGAAGGATACCAATTTATCTTATTACCAGCCTCAATATACTCATCTTTGTGAGAGAGAATATCAATAAACCACTGTTTCTTTATGGTGATTTCCATAGGTGTTCCGCATCTTTCATGTGTCGCAACATTGTGATTTATCTCTTCCTGCTTAATCATATGACCTTGTTCGATCAAATCAGCTATCATTGCGTTTCTTGCATCAAGAATTGCCATTCCAGCATACTTTCCACACAAATCAGACATTGTTCCATCTTGAAGAATAGCTTCTTTGAATACCAATTTATGCTGCTTGTACCATTCTAAATCTGTCAAATCTCCAAATGTACAACACATAACGACTCCGGAGCCTTTTCCAAGCTCAACCTTCTCGTCCTCTAATACTGGAACAGTAAATCCAAAGAGTGGAACTTTGATCTGTTTTCCTAAAAGATGCTTATTCTTTTCGTCTTGAGGATGAATAAAGATACACTGACAAGCTGCCAATAACTCTGGTCTTGTTGTAGCAATTTCTACATAGTTATCACCTTCACCCTCAATGAAAAACTTAAGATAATTAAACACCGATGGAATTTCTTTAGTTTCTAACTCAGCCTGTGCAATTGCAGTCTGGCATTCCGGACACCAAAGGGCTGGTGCCTCTGAAAAATAAACTTTTTTCTTCTTAAATAATTCTATAAATGACTTTTGAGAAGTTTTCTGTGCTTTAGGGCTAATTGTTGAGTATTCATGCCCCCAATCACAACTAAATCCGGCTGATATAAACAATTTCTTAAACTGCTTTTCTAACTCGTCAGTCTCTCCCAAACATAATTCGGTAAAATGTTCTCTAGTCGTTTCATGAGCCTTAATACCGTGCGTTTTTTCCACTAATCTCTCTGTAGGCAATCCATTATCATCAAATCCAAAAGGATAAAAAACATTAAATCCTTTCATTCTCTTATATCTTGCCATTACTTCTGCTTGCGAATAAGAAAAGATGTGCCCGATGTGGATTTTACCATTTACAGTAGGAGGAGGAGTATCAATAGAATATATTGGCTGCTTCGATTCCTCATTGAACCTGTAAATACCTTTTTCTTGCCAAAACTCTTGCCACTTTGCTTCAGACTCAGCTGCTTTGTACTTTTTTGAAAGCATATGCATTCTCCTTTTCAAAATAAAAATAAGCCCTTAATAACCATAAAGTTATTAAGGGCGTAAAACGCGGTACCACCTTAAAGATACTCATCTTGTTTGCTAACGTTAACGACTCCGGCACATACTACATCTGTGTTTCTCATATGTGCAGCTCCAAAGCTACCTTCAGAACTTATTATCCAAGATTCTTGCACCAACCGAATCCTCTCTAATGGTTTTCAGTTCTTACTCCTCTTCTTCTCAGCCTTTACTAAATTTTAATGGAACCTACAGGGCTCGAACTTATGACCCTCTGCTTGTAAGACAGATGCTCTCCTAGCTGAGCTAAAATCCCTCGCATGGCTCATTACTTCGCGGATATCGCTGCCTGTGCTGCTGCCAGACGGGCAATCGGTACTCTGTAAGGTGAGCAGGATACATATGTCAGTCCTACTTTATGACAGAACTCTACGGAAGAAGGATCTCCGCCGTGTTCGCCGCAGATGCCGAGCTTGATATCAGGTCTTGTCTTTTTACCCTTTTCAGCTGCCATCTGAATCAGCTGTCCTACGCCGTTTTGATCCAACCTTGCAAAAGGATCCGATTCATAAATTTTGTGCTTATAATAATCACCAAGGAACTTGCCAGCATCGTCTCTGGAGAAACCAAAGGTCATCTGTGTCAGGTCATTGGTTCCGAATGAGAAGAATTCTGCTTCTTCGGCAATTTCATCTGCAAGCAGTGCGGCTCTGGGAATCTCGATCATAGTACCGATATGGTACTTAATATCGGAATTCTTTTCCTTCTTTACCTGCTCTGCTGTTGCAACTACTACATCTTTCACAAATTTAAGCTCTTTTTTCTCGCCTACCAGCGGAATCATGATCTCGGGAACAATGTCATATCCCTTTTCATTCTTCACTTCGATAGCTGCTTCCATAACCGCTCTGGTCTGCATCTTAGCAATTTCGGGATAAGTAACGGCCAGACGGCATCCTCTGTGTCCCATCATCGGATTGAATTCATGAAGAGAATCACAGATTTCCTGCACCTGCTCTGCAGTCATCATCATGTTCACTGCCAGGTCATCAATATCACCCTTATCGGTAGGAACGAATTCATGCAGCGGGGGATCCAGGAAACGGATGGTAACCGGTCTGCCCTCCATTGCTTCGTACAGTCCTTTAAAGTCTCCTTTTTGATAAGGAATCAGTTCATTCAATGCTTTTTCTCTTTCCTGAAGAGTCCTTGCAAGGATCATATGGCGAATCTTGGGAATTCTGTCTGCATCAAAGAACATATGCTCCGTACGGCAAAGGCCAATACCTTCTGCACCATATTTCACAGCGTTAATCGCATCTGCTGGCGTATCTGCATTGGTACGTACCTGGAGCTTACGGAAGGAATCTGCCCATTCCATGATCCTTTCAAAATTGCCGCTGATGGCAGCTTCTCTTGTCTTAATATCTCCGTCATAAATCTTACCGGTAGAACCGTCTAAGGAAATATAATCTCCTTCATGATATACATGACCGCCGAGTTCAAATACTCTATCTTCTTCATTTATGGAAATATCACCGCAGCCGGATACACAACAGGTTCCCATACCGCGGGCAACAACTGCTGCATGGCTTGTCATACCGCCTCTTACTGTCAGGATGCCTTCTGCTGCATGCATACCTTCAATATCTTCGGGTGAAGTCTCAAGACGTACCAGCACAACTCTTTCGCCCGCTTCATGAGCCCTCTTAGCTTCCTCAGCAGTAAAATAAACCTTGCCTGCTGCCGCACCGGGTGATGCGGGAAGAGCCTGTCCGATCACAGTACCTGACTTTAATGCATCTGCATCAAATGTGGGATGAAGCAGCTGGTCTAAAGATTTAGCTTCTATACGAAGTACTGCTTCAGCCGGTGTGATCATTCCTTCATCTACCAGGTCGCATGCAATCTGAAGCGCTGCATGCGCAGTTCTTTTACCGTTTCTGGTCTGTAAGAAGAACAGCTTGCCCTCCTCAATGGTAAATTCCATATCCTGCATATCGCGGTAATGATCTTCCAGTTTATTTGCGATCTCCATGAACTGCTTAAAGCAATCAGGAAGATCCTGTTCCAATCTGGTAATGGGCTGAGGTGTTCTGATACCTGCTACTACGTCTTCACCCTGTGCATTGATCAGGTATTCTCCGTAAATGCCCTTGGCACCGGTGGAAGGATTACGTGTAAACGCAACGCCAGTACCGGAAGTATTTCCCATATTACCAAATACCATTGCCTGAACGTTTACTGCTGTTCCCCAGTCGCCGGGGATATCATTCATACGTCTGTAAACGATAGCTCTTTCATTATCCCAGGAGCGAAATACAGCTTTTACAGCTTCCATCAACTGTACCTTGGGATCCTGCGGGAATTCCTCTCCCATTTTATCTTTATAAACTTCCTTAAAACGGATAATAACCTCTTTTAAGTCATCTGCTGTCAGATCAGTATCAAATTTGGCACCCTTATGATCCTTAATGTCATCCAGGATCCTCTCAAAAAATGACTTGGGAATTTCCATAACTACATCTGAGAACATTTGAATAAAACGGCGATAAGAATCATATGCAAATCTGGGATTGCCGGTCTTTGCTGCAAAGCCTTCAACCGCTACATCCGTAAGTCCCAGGTTTAAGATCGTATCCATCATGCCGGGCATAGAGGCCCTTGCACCGGAACGGACCGATACCAGAAGCGGATTTTCCGTATCACCAAACTTCTTTCCCTGCTTTTCTTCCAACACGGAAAGGGCGGCGAATATCTGCTCTTTGATTTCATCTGAAATCTGTTTACCGTTAGCATAGTAATCAGTACATGCTTCGGTAGTAACTGTGAATCCCTGAGGAATCGGAAGACCAAGATTGGTCATTTCTGCAAGATTTGCACCTTTTCCTCCAAGAAGATTACGCATATCTGCATTACCTTCTTCAAAAGAATAAACCCATTTTGCCATAATGTCTCTCCCTCTTGATTATCATAAAATATTTTTACGAAAAAATAATATCATAAATCATAGATTTATGATCGACATTCGTGCTCGTCAAACATGCAAGCATGCTCTCCTCGCAACATCCATTATATCATATTCAGTTCACAATTGCACTATTTTTGTGTAAAATTATGGAAATTTTTGATTTTTGCTGCAATTTTTATATTATTTTTACCAATATAGTCATATTTTACTTTTTAGGAATAAAAGAGTCAAAAATAAACAGATCAAATTCTTTTTTGGCATCTTCCAATTCCTTCTGACTTTTGATGGTCCAGGCCACTGCCATATTCTTATAAAGATTTCTGCAAAGCCTTCTGGAAACATTATCAGCATACTTATGGTTATAAGCTATAAAGTCCGGTCTTGTCATCCAGTTCAGCAAAAGATTCTGTAAAAGAAAATACATCAGACCCTTTAACTCGCCTCCCTTTAAAAAGCCGTCCGCCAGCTGCCCTCTCAGTACATCATTATGATACCTCCTGTACCAAACAAGCACCATAGGATTAAAAGATTCCACGCAGTAAAGCCCTTTATATTCTCTGAGGATCCTGTCCACGATCGTACATACCGTAAGATCCATCCATTCCAGTTTGATCTCTACGATCAGCGGCACCTTTCCATTGACTACTTTCAATACTTCTTCCAGTCTTGGTATTTTTTCTTCACTGTTAAACAAAGAAAATTCCCGCAGTTCCTCATAAGTATATTCACAGACCTTACCTGGCTTTCCGCAGGCTCTCTCCAGAGTAAAATCGTGAAGCACCACAGGTACTTTGTCCTTGGTAAGCTGTACATCCAGCTCCATTCCATAACCGGACTTTACTGCCTTACGAAAAGCCGCCAGAGAGTTTTCCGGAGCCGGGGATTCATTATCATGAAGTCCTCTGTGAGCATAGTAAAAGCCTTTAAAAGGAGCCCATTCTTTCCGCCTGCCAAGCCTTGGCCTGATCGCCAGGAAATAAAGAACTACAAGTACTACTGCTACGATTAGAATTACATACAATGCTGTCATTTTCTTTCACCTTCGTATATTTTTTATTTTTCGTGATCTTTAATCATCTACATCGAAATTCTCAAGTATTTCCTTTTTCTTCTCCGGTCTGGTATCCCCATGATGCACCTGGGTCATGGTAATGAATGCCAGTATGGAAAATGCAAAAGCATAAGGGAACAACGTTCTGTAAGAAACATTCTCAAGCAAAAATCCTGACAACACAGGCGTAATGATCTGGGCCGTCATGGAAAATGTGTAATAAGTACCGGTAAATTTACCAATATCACATCCTTTTCCCATTTCCACGATCATAGGATAGGAATTTACATTGATGGCTGCCCATCCTATTCCTATAGCTGCAAAAGCCACATTAATAACAGGATGATAAGCTCCCGCAAAAATAGCTGCAAAATAACAGATACTCATCAGTGCAACGCCGCCCATGATGGTTTTCTTCCGTCCCACTTTACTTGCAATATTACCGATGGGGATATAACTTAAAATGGCTGCAACCGTTGCTACCATCAGACAGTCTGCGAAACCGCCGCCTTCCATATGCCATACGGCTTTGGTGTACCGTGAAAAAGCAGTCGTAACTGCATTATAGGCAGTAAACCAAAGAAAAATGGAAGCAAGCAGAAACATCATGCTGCGTTTTACTTCTTTTGGCATAGCAGCCCTTGAGCCCTCTTCCTGCTCCTGTCCTGCATCTTCTGTCTTAACTACGGTACCGATGCTTTCCTCATAGGCCTTTACCTCAGCTTCCATCTTGGCTTTTATTCTCTTTTCCTGAATCGTGATCACAAGGATAACCACTGCTATTATCATCAGCGCTGCTATGCTGGTAAATAATGGCATATAATCCGGCCTCTCTCCTTTTCCCACCAGAAGTTTGATCATGATCAGCGTATAAACGCCGCCTACCGCTCCCATCAGATTGATCACTGCATTTCCTTTGCTTCTGAGCTTATTGGGAGTTAAATCCGGCATTAATGCTACCGCCGGTGATCGGTACAGTCCCATGGATACCAAAAGTGCGAACAACGCGATCACAAACAGTACAAAATTCCCGCTTCGATCTGCTGCAGGCAGCAGCATCAGAAAAATCACTGCCAGCACAGTACCCACTGTGATAAAAGGCATTCTTTTTCCGAATTTCGTATCCACCCGATCTGACAAAGCTCCAAAAATCGGAAGCAGAAATAAAGCAAGCACATTGTCTGCCGCCATAATGGCTCCCGTTATTGTTTCTCCGATCCCAAAGCTGTTCTGCAGCATAAGCGGTATTATGTTGTCGTACATCTGCCAGAAAGCAGAAATAGACAGAAATGCCAATCCGATCAGAAAAGTTCTCTTGTAATTCAGTTTCATAATTTACCCTCTCATGATTAATTTTTGTTTGTCATCCGGCTTTTAAACTATTGTAGCATTGAAATTCTTCAAAATCTATCCCTATATGCCCATTTTCTCTATCTTTTTTCGCAATACACTTGCAAAATCACAATGTCCACTATAAAATAGGTAGTTGTTATGATAATCAGCTTAAAATAATTAATTGGATAAGGAGCCATAAAAATGATCAGTGCAAACAATGTAACTTACAGAGTAGGTAAAAAAGCCCTCTTTGAAGATGTGAATATTAAATTTACCGAAGGTAACTGCTACGGTCTTATCGGTGCTAACGGTGCCGGCAAATCTACCTTCTTAAAGATCCTGTCAGGGCAGCTTGAAACCACTAACGGAGATATCACCATGACTCCCGGCCAGCGTCTTTCCGTATTGGAGCAGGACCACTTTAAATACGATGAATATCCTGTTATGGATGTGGTCATCATGGGTAATGAACGCCTTTATGAGATCATGAAGGAAAAAGACGCCATCTATGCCAAAGAAGATTTCAGCGATGAAGATGGGATCCGTGCCAGCGAACTGGAAGCTGAGTTTGCAGAAATGGATGGATGGGAAGCTGAATCCAATGCCGCCATGCTGTTAAATGGTCTGGGCATCAACACAGAATATCACTATTCTATCATGAAAGATCTGAACGGTAATGAAAAGGTAAAAGTACTGCTGGCCAGGGCGCTCTTCGGCAACCCGGATATCCTGCTTCTCGACGAGCCCACCAATCACCTTGACCTGGATGCCATCGCATGGCTGGAGGAATTTCTCATTAATTTTGAAAATACGGTTATTGTGGTTTCTCATGACCGTTATTTCTTAAATAAAGTATGTACCCACACTGCCGATATCGATTATGGCAAGATCCAGCTCTATGCCGGCAACTATGATTTCTGGTATGAATCCAGTCAGCTTCTCATTAAGCAGATGAAAGAAGCCAATAAAAAGAAAGAAGAAAAAATCAAGGAATTACAGGAATTTATTTCTCGATTCTCAGCAAATGCTTCCAAATCCAAGCAGGCAACATCCAGGAAGCGTGCACTTGAAAAAATCGAGCTGGATGAGATCAAACCTTCCAGCCGTAAATATCCTTATATTGACTTCCGCCCCGAACGGGAAATTGGTAACGAAGTTCTTTTTGTTGATGGAATTTCCAAGACCATAAACGGGGAAAAGATTTTAGACAATATTTCCTTTATCGTAGGACATGATGATAAAATTGCTTTTGTAGGAAGCAATGAACTTGCCAAAACCACTCTGTTCAAAATTCTGATGGGTGAGATGGAGCCGGATGAAGGAACTTATAAATGGGGTGTTACCACTTCCCAGGCATATTTTCCAAAGGACAGTACCGAAGAATTCAACAATGACTACACCATTGTAGACTGGCTCACCGGTTATTCCGCCATCAAAGATGCAACCTATGTCCGCGGTTTTCTGGGACGCATGCTGTTTGCCGGGGAAGACGGAGTCAAAAAGGTAAAGGTCCTTTCCGGTGGTGAAAAGGTAAGGTGCCTGCTTTCCAAAATGATGATCAGCGGCGCCAACTGCCTGATCCTGGATGAACCCACGAACCATCTTGACATGGAATCCATCACCGCACTGAACAACGGTCTTATTAAATTCCCCGGTGTGGCTCTGTTCTCCTGTCATGACCATCAGTTTGTGCAGACAACGGCCAATCGTATTATGGAAATCCTGCCGGATGGTACTTTAATTGATAAGATCACCACTTACGATGAATATCTGGCAAGTGATGAAATGGCAAGAAAACGTACCGTTTATACCAAGCAGGTAGATGAGGACGAAGAAGATAATTGAGTATGAATATAGTAGATCTGCATGTGCACTCCAATAAATCAGACGGCAGCTATACTCCTTCGGAGCTTGTTGAATACGCCCTTGAAAAAGGGCTTTCTGCCTTTGCTCTGACAGACCACGATACCACAGACGGTATTGACGAAGCCTTGAAAGCTGCTGAGGGCAAACCGATCGAGGTCATTCCCGGAATTGAATTTTCCTCCGAATACGAAGGACGGGATATTCATATCCTGGGACTTTATATTGATCATAACAGTGAATATTTTAAAAGAAGATTGATCAACTTTAAAAACGGACGGATTATCCGCAACAAGGAAATGTGTAAACGCCTTACAGAGTATGGAATGCCTGTTACCTATGAAGAGCTGACTGCTGAATTTCCAGACAGCACTATTACCCGGGGCCACTATGCCAAATATCTGTTGAATCACGGTTATACCAAAAGTCTGAAGGAAGCCTTTGACCGTTATATCGGTGACAACGGCCCCTGCTTTGTGCCCAGGAAAAAGATCACTCCCATGCGTGCCGTAGAAATTATTCTAAAGGCTGGAGGTATTCCCATACTGGCGCATCCGGTTCTGTACCATATGAGCCGCGAAAGACTGGATAAACTTACTGCCAAACTGAAAACCATGGGGCTTGCAGGGATCGAAGCTGTTTACAGCACCTATTCTGCAAGTGACGAGCGGGATATTCGCGCTCTGGCCGCTAAATATGATCTGTGCATCAGCGGCGGCTCTGATTTTCACGGCAATACCAAGCCGGGCCTTGACCTTGCCACTGGTTACGGCAAACTTTTTGTTCCCGAAGAAATACTTACCAGCTTAAAGAAAAAGCATAAAGACATGAAAGAACATCCTAGCAATTATAAAGTACACAAAATTTTATTTACCGATCTTGACGGCACATTACTGGACTCCCAAAAACAGATCAGTGCTTATACCAGAGAAGTACTGGACGCCTGGACGAAAGCCGGACACAAACTAGTACTCTGTTCTGGAAGAGATGTAAACAGTGTTGGAGACGTAAAGAAAGATTTGAACCTGAATTATCCCGGCATGTATATTATCGGATATAACGGCGGTCAGATCATAGACTGTGAAACAGGTAAAACGCTCTATCGTGTTGCTCTGACCTATGAGCAGATCCGACATATTATGCAGGAAGGAAAAAAGCACAGCCTTCATATCCATACTTATTCTGACACCAATATCATCTCTCCTTATGATGATGAAGAGCTGACTTATTATCAACACGCGATCAAAACTCCCGTTATCTTCAGTGAAGATCTGAAGGAGGTTCGTGTAAGCGGTTCCTGCAAATGTATCGCTATTGAACTGCATGACAGTGAAAAAATAGAAAATTTCCGCAGATCCATGCTGCCCTGGGCCGAATCCGAAAATATTTCCATGATCTATTCCAATCCCTTCTATCTGGAGATCTTCCCTTCTGTTTCCGGAAAAGGCACCGCGGTAAAGAAGCTCTGTGAGATCCTTGACATCGATCCCGTACTTTCTGTAGCTGCCGGAGACGCCGAAAACGATATATCCATGATCAAAACCGCAGGCATGGGAATCGCCATGGCAAATGGAAGTGAAGAAATTAAAATGGCTGCTACCACTATTACTGCCTATGATAATGATCATGATGGATTAGCTCATGCTTTGTACGATTTAATTTAACAGTTCAGCCATGGAATAGAGATAAAATCGCGTGGGAGCTTGCTCACAAAGCGAATTTATCTCTATTCCATGAGCGGAACGCCCTCATATGAAATAAAAGATGAGCCGCGAATGCGGCGACGGATGCGAAGCAGACGCTTTTATGAATATGAGGGCTGAACTGTTAAATTTAGAATTTTTTTTAATTTGTACTTGCATTTTTCTGCAATCTGTAATAGAATAATCAAGTACGTTACGTACAGTAATCGAATGGCTCGTTGGTCAAGCGGTTAAGACGCCGCCCTCTCACGGCGGAAACAGGGGTTCGATTCCCCTACGAGCTGTTATTCTTTTAGAATAGCCCAACCCGAAAGTGCTGAAAAATCAAGGTTTTTTGGCATTTTTTATTTTTTAGTAATTATTACTGTTTTGTTTACACTTGTTTACACTTTTCATATACTGATTTTTACGCCCGATAATCCATCTAATAACTTTTCTGTATCATTATCTGTTTTTCTATCAAAACAATAATTGTTCAGGCTTGTTTTTTCATCTTCATGTCCGGCAATCTCTCTAATCTTGTTAATATTCATTCCACTGTCAAAAAGTGATGAAATATAAGTTTTTCTTATTTTATGGCTACTTTTTCTTCCTATATTTATATCATCACACAGTCTATACAAAAAAGAGTTGATTGATCCTGTTGTTAGCCTTGAAGAATTAGAATTGACAAAAATATAATCATCATCATAAAATCCGTATAGAAAACTTCTTTTCTTTATGAGTGATAATATATTACGATCCTAATATGAAAGAACGCCAGAATCAAAGACTTCTTTCATACTATAATGCAATTGGTGAAACACATCATTATAATAATGCTCTAAACATTAACAATAAAAGCGATACATCTAAATAAATTGTATCGCTTTATATGTCCAATAATCCGGACTTAATATTAAATTATCATTACCAATTTTTACTGTGAATCAGTTCTTTCAATGGCTTTTACATTATTACATATCATTCGTAAGTATGTCATTAATCATTTTTGAAAATTTAATATGTTTTCTTATATTAAAACTATTTCTTATTGATTCAACATTATCATTAGTATCATTTTTCGCTATTTCTCTATTCATATTCCATCCTAAACATACAGATAATTTGTCTATTTTCTCTAATAATGCGTCAAACGAATATTCATCATTTAACACATTGTATAAAGCTTTATAAACTTTTTTTATGTTCTTTTCATAATTTTCTTTACTCATATAGCCCCTTAAAACATTAGACTTCTGAAGTTCCTCAAAGAAGATAGAAACCTCATTATTAATAATATATATCTTTGACATAATAAAATGTAATTCTGAGATAATATGATTAGATATAGCAGTTTGATAAAACCGATCAAAGAATTCATCAACTTGAAGACTTATATGAGAATTAATAACACTTATATTCCTTTCTTGTAAGGCTGGTTTTTCATTAATATATGAAATTAGTCTTAAAAACTCTGTTATCGTTTTTTTAGATAATTCAATTAAAATTTCTTTTTTTTCATTTTCATTAGTCTTTATAGATATATATAAAACAAAAAAGGAAATGACTGCACTGCCCAAACATCCCAAAATAATATTAATAAAAAAATCTTTATGTGTTTGAATAAACGCTACAAATTTGTGATTATCGAATATTTCATATATATTGCAAACATCCGGAATAAACTCAAATACTATACTTATAATAATGAATATAATTATAATATTTCTTAACATTCTTAAAGTATTTCTCTCTGAAAATTGAGAAAGTAATTTTCTTTTTCTCTTTCTTTTTCTCTTTCCTTTTTTCATATCATTTCCTTTTGTGACTTATAAAATATTAAATAGTTATTTCAACAACACAAAATTATATTTTTGATAATTTATTCAATTTATAAATAAATTTATCATCGATCATGTTTCCGAACAATCTTCTTAAACTACTTAAATTGTCTTCTACATCAAACGCCTTTCTGTACAAATCATAATATCCTGGAACTTTTAATTGTATATACTTATCATCTAATTCATTTATAATCTTCTTTCCAATATTAGTCGATAATGTAAGTGGATTAGGATTAAATACTTCAGCACATTCTTTTATGATTCTTCTCTTTTTCTTAAAATTACCATCTATACTTAGTGAATTGTATGCATTTTCTAGTTCATCAATTATTTCACATTGTCTTAAAAAATTATTTTCAATACGCAAATTATACTCATAATTTGTACACGTTTTTCTAAATTTTGCTATTTCTTCTCTTAATAATATAATTTGATTTGGTATATCAGTTACATCTTTTGCTCTACTAAGTATTATTGAAATTACAGAAGGTAATCCTACATATGTACTCCCTAAGTATTTTTTAATCTTTTCAATATATGCAAATCTTTTCTTATCAATGTTTTCTAAAAAATCTTTTGAAATAGATGTATCAATATTCTCATGAAACATTCTAAATATATATTCATACTTTCCCCATCTTGCAAAATAAATTCCATTTATGTGTGGCATACCATGCAATTTAGCAATTTTATCTTTTATCGCTGCATATTCGATAGCTTTGTCTAAATGTTCTTCATCATAATATCCAATTCTATATGTTGACAAATTCTCCTCTATCGGGAAATCGCTCTCTATCTGGTTAACAAATATAATATTAGCATTAACATCATTTGGACTAAGATGCATTTCTTGTTTATATTGAGTTAATTCGTTATCTAACATTTTTGCAGCGCTATTATCGTTTGGTATAAAAAGATCATCTATTTTTTCATAGTTTAATACACCACTTTTAACAAATTGAAAAATCAATTCTTTTTCATCATCATTACTACAAATCAACTCATTATTAGTCGGCACAACTTCTTCATGAAGAACAATTGTTTCTGCTAATATTGATAAACCTATTATTGTTTCTGGCACGATTGGAATAGCATAATCTAGCATATCATATAATAGTTCAAAATAACTATAATCAATAAAAGCTGTATTCGAAAAAATATTCGGTTCTTTTTTATAATTAATATTCATTCTAATATCCTCTATTCGTATAATCAAATTATCTTTAATAAAAAATAAAATTTCAATTTTAAGTTTATATAAACAATCCAATTATCTGAAATATACTTCCTATTATAATAAAAATAATTCCAATAATAACTTTCGTTTTATCTTTTTTAAAGCTTTCTGGTTGATGATCATACCAATAAGCGGTTCCTACATATTCACTCTTTGTACCAAGTATAGACCACAAACTAAATATTGTACCAGCCACAACTAAAACAATTCCTAATGCACTTAATATTTTACTCATACTAATACCTCATATGCTTTAAAACTGAACATTCATAGCAACATTACATAATATATTTGCCCTTATCCAAGTAATTTTGTCACTATTTTTCAAAGAAAATAGTTTCATTATTAATTTTCTTTATTATCACTTGAAAACTCAATTGATGCCACACTACTCCAATTTTCATTACATTGACTGTTATCATATTCTCCAACAGAACCGATTTCAAAACATTTTATTGATAATTCTTTTTCATTTATTTTATGTTTCGGAAATTCTGATTGTTTTAAATAATCCGTAATATTTTCATCTATCTCATTCAAATTATTTTCGATGCCATTAATCTCAATTTCAATTACCTTAATTTCTTCTGTATCAACAAACTTACCATTCCCTACATGCACTTCTTTATTTAACTCTTTTATTTCTTTGACAAGTAAATCAGCTAAATAATTTTCACAATGTTCTGCTTCTCCTTGCTCAACACCTTCCTTATTAATCTTGAACCAGTAATATTTAAAACCATTTATTGATTTATTTTCTTTTGACCATATTGGCAAATTGTTATTTATTGAAGTTCTTCTCCAATGAATTAACATTCTATTCTCCAAATCTGGTGTAGTTCCAACATAATAATTACCAGAATAATTATATCTCAATACATATAAATTCCATTTCTTTTCTCCACCACACATTTTAATTTCCTCCTCATAAAACTAGAATTTCATTCACCTAACATTTCCGTAAACGCTTCCATACTACGAATTGTTTCATAATCAATATATTTTCTAAAATTCTCAGTGTCAAAATATCCCTCTTTATAGAATTTTATTTCATTTCCTTTTGATGATTTCAATTTTATTTCAATTCTAGGGTTATAAGCTATATTATAAATATTTTGCATATCTTCTACATTTTTTAAATAGAATTCTAATTCAAATACATCTATATTATAATTTACACCATATTTATTTAAAATAAATTCTTTATCAACCTCATCTATTAAAATTGGTATATTTATGTTGGTCTTAACTGTTTCATTGGAATTTATATTGATAGGGCAAATACTATTATCTACAGAATTAAACGAATAATCTTCGCCATCTATTTTTATATTTATTTCAATAATACTTGTATTAATATCTGAATTGTTTGCTATAGCAAAACAAATATTTTTATATAGGTTTTCTCCATCAAAAATGTAATTAGATTCATATGCATCTAATACTATAATTCTTTCGCTTCTTTCCACTTTGTAATTTATAATAGATATAAGTAAGGCTATCAGGGAAAAAACAAATGAAGATATAATCCCAAATTTCTCTATAAATGATGGTTGAGATTTTTCATTTAACCAATAATTATTCCTTTTCATAAAACCAGCCTTTCATTTCACTTTTTTAATTCATTAGCCTGATAAAATATGTTCTGAGCATATAATCTCAATAACCACATATCTTTATCATATAATTGCTGCAATTTCATTATATTTTCTTTGCCAAAATTATTATTTAAAATGGCATGAACAAAATTGTTTCGCCGTTTTCTAATTGTATTTAATTCGTTATAGCCAATCTTTATAAATTTACCGCTGCTATCCACTTCGGGCAAAATATAATAAAAGGGAGAATTTTCAAAAACTTCATCGTTCAATAAATCCAATAGTTTTTTGGTTTTTCCTTTACTACATTTCAATTGGTTTGATATATTACTATTTAATCGATTCGATTCAATAAGCTTTTCCACTATATATGAAACAAAAGACTCAAAAAGATTCCATTGATAACAATAGCATGTTACATAAGAAAATATTTGCATATCATATACCTTATCACCCAACCCACATGGATCTTCATCACTAAAAATATTAGTCATATGTATCTTTTGCATGACCAAGTATGACATATGCAGAAAATTTCTAATATCATTATCCGTATTATTTTGATTTTTCTCTAACTCTAACATTTTCTTGTATATTCCATCTAACGAATCATGAATTTCTTTCAATCCACTGTGATTGTTTGCATAAGCATTAACACAATGAAAATACCTATCCACTTTAACCGAATAACTAGTATATTGTTCAAAATATTTCTGTTCAATCATTATCCTTCGCCCTCAATAAAAAGTAGAGTCTTCTATTCTATATATTTGAAAACAACATTTCATCAATTAAAATCATAAAAATCTATTAATCCAAACTTATTAGCATTATATAAATATGAAACATATGAATTGCATAAAAGCTCCTTCTTTTCAAAATAAACATCGGCATATGTTTTCCCAAGTGAAATAGCACCATTTGCAACACAGCCCAAAATTTTTAAAGAAGTAGGTAAATTGCTAATTGCCAAAAGCATATCAGGTACGCCGATTTCAAAAATAGTCCTTGCAGATGACAATCTCCACGTTATTTTCTTTCCTCTCATTAAGCGCTTAGTATTTTCACTCTCATATAATATTTCTTCTTCAAACTGCAACATAATTTTCTTTATGCTAGCAATATCATTACATTTTGCTATTTTATTTTCATAGTTATCTATTGTTTGACGTAATTTTAGTAATTCACTTCTTCTTTCCTGTCTAAAATCAATAATCCTCTCAAAAGGAGTATTATCTAATGGCACTGGTAATATTTTATTCAATGTATTTACAAAACAGCACGTATTAAAGCGTGCATCATGGCTAGATGTTCCATATATTCCTTCGTATGCATTGCCAACATCCGTACCAGAAATAACATAACTATCATTATTTACATCATTATTTATTGCTTGTACCATATATTTTGTCATTATATTCATAATTTCAAAATGTATTTGGCTATCTAATAAGACACAATCATCAATATACTTTTTTAATGCCATATTTTCTACTAAATAGTGCAGTGCCTGAGCGTTTCCTAATTTATGCATGTAAAAGATATTACACTCAGGATCTATATGATGTATCATATCATTAAGTGTATTATCATAATAACTATGTCCCGAAAATCTGTATATTAATTCATACTCAAATAATTTATATTCTTCTCTTTGTAACAAAACATCAGGACTTATCGGCTTATAAATACCCTTCTTAAACAGATATTTTAAATCAGGAGATAACTTATCTAAATCATAGTTATTAGGAACAATTGTGTGAATGTTATCCCAATAAAACAACGCACCACGCAACCAATTAGTGTTTACAATATTTATTGACGGATAATATAGTATAGATTTTTTCATGATATCCCTCCAAACACACCTTCTAACCAAATGAAACCATATTTAATTATCTCTTTCGACACTATACCGTTCCAATTTATATAATTCTTGATTTATAAAACTAATCTTACGTTCTTTGTTGCAAACCATTCCTGAAGCAGTATTCACACATGAAAGTAAAGAATTAGCAATATAGCTTGCATTTCCAACAACATCATATCCAAAATATTCAGTTTATTTATATAATTTCTTTGCTTCTTTTTTCTATTTGAAGCATAAATTGCCGAATCAATAAGTTGTTTGATTTTCTCAAATTCTTCTAAAGTAAATTTTTGTTTTTTAATTTTCTATTCTTCATACATACCTTGAAATCAGACTTTTATTTGCTTCGACTCATTTAAAGTCATTTTTATTTTATCCTTTAATTTTTCCCATATTATACCATCTTGCTTCCATTGCTTGTCGTCTATTAAACATATATCAAACTTGTTAATTTCTTCATTTGATCTTAGAAAATACCATGTAATACAATCTGTAAAAATAATATATTGACAATGTCTAAATTCTTCCTGTAATTGTTCTAATTTCTTTCCTTCCGCCTTTAAAGAATTATATTTCACAATTTTCCCATTTTCAAATAATATATCAGGTTTTTTAACTTCTATTGATACATAAGGTTCAGTTGTTTTTTCATATTCATATTGTTCAGGAACAATAATTATATCTTGTAAACTGTGTGAATCAGCATATTTGGATCTATCATGTAGTCTCTTTACCCCATCATCTTTATAGCCCGTATTTAAATAAACAGGAACAACTTTCATATCATGTTCTATACATTCTTCAAGCAAAAGTATTAAAAGGTTATAGTAATACCCTTCACGGCGTAAATCTCTATATATTCGCATAACCTCGTATTTATATTCATCATAGGAAATAGGTTGTACTTTCATAATTATTATCCCTTTCATCATTTGCTATAAATCTTTAAAATCAAGTTTTCAATTACTTGTTTTCTATATTTTCCAAATTAGGAATTTCAACATATTTACTACTTATGTATTCCTGATATAAGTCTTTTAATTCTTGTTCTTTATATTCGCCTTTAAGATGTTTAATCTCTTTTTCTAATGCCCACATAATGTTTTCGTTATGTGAATTCATATTAGAAATCATTGTAATTACGTATTCGTCATTGTCTGAATATTCTTCCAAGCTCTCATAAAAGAGACTTAGGTTGCGAAAATCATTAACTAACATACTATACATCAAAGGAGAAATATTTGTAATCACTGTATCATTGTTCAATACATTCTCAAAAAGTGCAGTATTATATTGAGTATTATATTTAACTTGCTGGGCACTCATTCTTTCCTGTTTATAATTATCAAGTAGAATTTCATTAGCCACATATTGCATACTTATATCACTATAAGTAACTTCTAACAATCTCATAACTGTTTCTTTTGTTTGTTTTTTTTCTTCAACATTTGTAAAATTTAATGCTACAGTTGCACCTAAAATAATTACTAACAATTCCTTTAGAACATCTAACAACTGTTCACTTTTAAAGATTTTTTTTAAACTTCCATTTTGATTCTTTTTATATAATACAAATTGAATTACAAACAATATCAAAATACCCAAACAAGTTATGATCAACATATTTCAACCTCCGATAAAATCAATCTTTAATGACTCTTTCGCTTATATATACAAAGCTGCCTATGGCTGAAAAAAAATAATACACCATAATCAGTTGCACAAATTACTCTAATATATCCTTTAGAGTTAATTGTGGATTTTATTTCCTCGTTACCAATTACAGTTAAAATATATCCGTAAAACCTATGTTTTACCATATCACCATTTCTTAAACTTTGAGCCTCTCCAACAGTCATGATTCATTTCCCCTTTTACCTTTTAAACTGTTTTCTACATCATATAATCATATGGTGTTTTATGTCTTTTTATTGTTACTGGTTCCTTTTCAGGTAAAGTTTTTTCTGCATCTTCCTTCGTTTTATATAATCTATGTTTTGGAATTCTCAAAACTTTTCCTTTTTCAGTTTTTTATAAAACAAGATTCCCAGTAAACGATATTATTTCAACTAAAGTAACCTTAAATCCATTCTCGATAATCCAACATTGATCACCTTTAATCACTACTAATCTCTCCATGTTCAAATTTATATAATCGTCTTATGATTTGATTTATTATACATAACTCATTACATCTTACTCCACTACATTTTGCAGGAATATTACATATTTTAAATTCTCCATTAATAAGAATATTTCCATCTTTATCTTTTGAAGTGATATTATTATTTTTATCCACTTTTTATCCTTTCTAATTATACCATACATTTCTCAGCTAATCCAATTAGTTTATTAATTCCATTGAATTTATCTTCTCCATTCTGTGCCATATCCCAACATTTACTAAGAATTTCCCGAAAATCTTCTGCTTTTAATGGAACTACTGGGCTGTTTTTAATAATCGGTTTCTTTCCATTAGAAACATCAATAATAAAGTTTCCCATATCATTATACAGCTTAATTTCGTCCTCTCTAGCAATTCCAATATAGTGAAGTGTTGTATTTCGATCCGAATGAGAGAATATCCCCTGCAGTTTATCTACTGTGGTCACATCATATGGATGTAACTTTACTGACCAGTATCCAAAAGTTTTCCGTGTGCTATGGGTACTTACTGGATATTGAATCCCACATGCATCAGCTGCTATTTTAAATTGTTTCCGATATGCTGCTGCTTGGGACTGAGTGGCTTTCCAAAATAATTCATTCCACTCATCTTCTGAATATTCTTCCTGGTTTTCTAACAACTGAGATTTCTGTTCTGTAGTTATAATGAAATCATTATAATTTTCCATCGGATTAATACCAGTCTTTTCAATATACAGATCTAATGCTTCCTTACAAGCTCCACATACATAAGGACGTGTAATTTTTCCTGTCTTCTGCTCCTTAATTTCAATTTCATCCTTCATTCTACCATTCTCATAGAAGAAATCAGACCATCTAAAAGATAATGTATCACTTACACGTCTTCCGAGTAACAACCCAAAATTGAATGCCAAATACCAGTGCCACATCCCCTTCATCTTAAAATAATCCATCATATTTTTGATATCTTCCATATACCAAAATGGATATACCTCTGTTTTTCCTGTTTGTTTTGTTTTATTTCCCATAAACAATACCTCACCTTTCTATGTTTCCATGCATATAATATACAAATATCTTTCACAGGACTGATCATGAAAAGCAATTGCCAAAATCTCTATATTCTATCAACTATAGCCTGTCAACTCGTAGAATGCCTTAATGCAGAGGAATTGGAAATACTTTCTGCTGACTTAATGACTCTTGCAGATATGATTGAATCATTATTGGCACGTCAATCTGCATGTACAAATATATAGCCCTAGTTGAATCGATGATTTCATAGTAACTTCTAAAAAATCTTATAATTATATATCTTTATATGTTTTCCAACTCTGCAATCAAATTTTTTGCCCAAGCTTTCACTTCTTCCATTTTTTCTTTCATTAGATTCTTTGCCTTCAGGAATGTATCACCATTTCCATATAATTTATTTAAAAAAACTAGATCTTTAAAATTATTGCATGCACTGATTAACCACTGTAATTCTTTGCAATATTTTTCTCTTTCATAAGTCATGCTTCCATTACTACAATCAAATCTAATAGACATTTTTATTCTTCTATAATGCGCTTTGTAAAAATATTCAAATTCCTGAGGTGTTCTGTCAGTAGTATCAATAGCACTTATAAGATCTATGACCGCATCATACTTTTTTCTGGCATCTTGATACCATATAAAATTAAAATTGCCTTTCTCTTCATAGACAAGTCCTGCCCTATATAGTCCACGGTAATTTTCTATATCATGTGGATCAGCATTTTCATAATAATCAGAAACTTCCAGATTAGAGCTTTTATTTTTCTCTTCTCTGTAAATATCACCCATCTCGCAATAAGCTCTGCTGATATATTCCGGCCTTGACTGCCTGACAATTACATTGAGGATATCATCTGGCCGCTCACTGAAGCTAATGCAATTATGCAAAATCTGTAGCTTTAAAAAATGTACTGCATGGGTTGAAGTTGGAGATGTCAACTCTGAAGAAGATCTGTATTATTTAGGACTGTCAAATGTTGAACCTGAATGGTGGAGTAAATAATGGCTGAAATCGTTACTCAGGAAGATTTAATACTCGTTCTCTCTCAATCTGCATCTCCAAAACTTGACTTAAAGGTTGAAGTATTAGATCAAAACAAACAAATATTAGGCACTATTTATGGTGTAGTAAGTGGCAGTATGTCAATTAACGGTGAATCCGACATTAGACGTACTGCTAATATTACTGTACAGCCAACTTTGACAGAACATCTTAAGCTTACTGAAGATAGCTTATTATGGCTCAATAAAGATATACGGTTGTTTGTCGGGTTATATAATTGCAGAACTAAGCAATACAAATACTATCCTCTCGGATATTATGTTTATACAAATACATCTGGTACTTATGATGCCACAACTAATAGCCTCACCATTAACTGTGATGATTTCATGAAAAAACTTGATGGTACAAAAAACGGACAGCTGGGCACATTAATAATCAGTTATCCTGCATATAAGGAAAACGAAGAAACAGGAGAACCTATCGAATACAATATTATTCGTAATGCTGTTATTGAAACATTGGAAAAATTAGCCCGGATAACAAACTACAGAATTGATGATATCGGCGAATATAAAGCAATGCCGGATTACAATAAAGACTGGGAAAAATACAGGGAAGAAAATATAACATGCCTTACAATACCTTTTGATCAAGAATTTTCTGCCGGATGCAGTGTGCTTTCTATTTTAACAACTTTTCGTGACTTATATCCCAACTATGAAATGTTTTTTGATATGGAGAATAATACTTTTATCTGCCAGCTAAAACCTATGTGTTATGAAGATGATATATTTCTTGATAATGCATTTCTGCAGCGAGTATTAATATCTGAAAATACCTCTGTTGATATGACTACTGTAAGAAATATTTGTGAGGTCTGGGGAAAAGTTATAGATGTGGATTTCTATAGCGAAAATTGTTCTTATAGTAATAATACTTACTCCGCTACCATCGCAGGATATGAAGAAAAATATTTCAACGGAGATTCTATCGGCTTAAAGATACCAATTACTAATCAAGCAAATGCACAGATAAACATAAACGGTCTTGGTGCTATAGGAATTTATAATGAAGCTAATGAAGAACCAATTGAAGCTAATGTGTTAAAAGCAAATAATGTATATGCTTTTAAAGTAAAGAAAAAGCGCATTGATAAGCAAGATGTGATTAAAGCATATCTATTAGGACAATGGCAGGTTCATGCAATCAATGTATTGACTAATGGAAAAAAGAGCGGTCAATTTGTAACAAGTTCTGATGGTGAAGAATATGAATTGTATTCCAAGGAATATTTTCAAAAATTTTATAATTGTGAACGAGTAGATTTTACAATAATTGCAAACTCTCCTTTTACAATAGAAAAACTGGGGGAAATTCCAGACGTGAAAGTAAGTGGCGAATTTGAAAATATCACATCAGATGATCTGGCAGCCGACAGAGCTAAATGGGAGAACTGGAAAAACTGCAGGTTAACAGATAATATCACTATTACTACTGCCCTGCTTCCATTTCTTGATGTGAATAAAAAGGTATCCTATAAACGAAGTGATTCTGACAGGGAACATCAATATATCATCTCTTCTATTTCTCATGATTTTTCAGGATTTACAACCACTATTACAATGTATAGATTTTATCCATTATATGAAATGTTGCTCAAAGAAACTGGTACTAATAAAGTATTATCTGAATTTAGTCATGGTGTACTGAGTAAATATACCCACGAAGAACTTACTACTGTAGTAAGCGAAGAAGAATTATAAAAAGGCTGATTATCATTTGATCAGTCTTTTTATATAGAAAGATGAAAGGAGGACATATGAGTACATTTTCGACATATAAAGAGCTTGAGAAACCGCTTAGTACCGAAAAATATAACGTTGCGGTTTTTAATAAAAATACTGATGTCATTGACTCTGAGCTTCATAAACTGGATCTAAAAAATCAAAGCCAGGATAATCTGTTGGCAACAAAAGAAGAGCTGAATTCTGAAATCATAAGAGCGATTGCTACAGAAAAAGTTATTCGTGACAATCTATCTGATCATAACACTTCTGCTATTTCCCATAAAGATATTCGTGACTTAATTTCGGAAATAACTTCAAGATTAAATGCATTAGCAGATAGTGATGATACAACACTTGACCAGTTAAGCGAAATTGTTGCTTACATAAAAAATAATAAGGATTTAATAGATAATATTACAACCAGCAAAGTAAATGTATCAGCCATTGTTGATGATCTTACTTCTACTGCAGTAGATAAACCATTATCAGCAAATCAGGGAAGACTACTAAAAGGATTAATTGATAATATATCTTTTGAATTTGAAACAGAACCTATTGATTTTTTAACAGAATATGATACTAATTTAGAAATGAATGAGGAGCAATGAGACGCTTATGGCAGAATATTCAAGAGAATTTAGCAATTTTCCTTCGCAGAAAATTACTAGACATGATTTTAAAAACGTTGATGATAATATAGCACCTGTAATTAATCAAATTAATTTACTTCGAACACAAGGATTATATAATCAGGCTGCGCGTATCATTCAACAAAATTTTGATGTTCTTTCTCACTATATAGTTGATGCCATTACTTATAGAACATGGGAAGAGGAAATATATAATACTCAAATATACGCTCGAAGAAAGCAACAGTCTATATATTTTGATGACTCAGAAGATGATTTTGATGGCATTGAAGAAGATGTATGGGTTGGAGGTGATTAGATAATTTATGTTATGTAATCCTATATCATATTATCCAGCTAAAATTGATGAAATGACCTTTTTCCAAGATAATAATCTTGAAAAGGTAGAAATACTAAATCATTACAATGAACTTATTGCTCAGGGCAAATATAGTGAAGCAAGTAACTATATAAATCAGCAAGAGGCTGTTTATGGATTCTTTGATGATTACTTAAACTTAATTGAAAATCGTATCTATGCTCTTCAAGAGCATACATTGAGCATACCACCAAAGAAACAGCCGTTTATTTATTATAACAAAGAAGAGCATTTCTCTTTTGGAGATCTTTGCATATTTACTGACACTGATGAAGAAGAAGACTTATCAGCCATTTTTTTGTTTTCAGATAATGAGCAGCAGGAATCCATTGAGAATCTTTTTATGTTTACTGGGGGAGAAGGTCAACCACACAAGATAGATAATGACACAATTTGGATTTAAAAAGACACAACAATAAATTAAAGGAGGAAAATTAAAAATGGCAGTTAATGAAACGATTGTAACTGGTAGAAAGTTCAGGAAATTAATTGATGAAACAACTAAACTTTGGCAGAGGATTTCGTTTTGGACGAAAGCAAGTGATGTGGAGTTTGACGATGGCGAGAATGCTGAAACTAAATTTACAAATATATTGAAAATAGTTGATGATTTAAAACAGGGTTTTCAGGATGGTGTGAATAAAATATATGATAAATTGTCAGAACTGGGATTCACACCAAATACAAACAGTCCTGACGACGTTAATGAAGCAATACAAGGTATATATGATGAAAGATATAAATTAGGTCTTACTGACGGAGTTACTGGAAATATTCCTGATAATGCCAAAATTAAGTATACATACCATAATCATAGTTCATGTACACCGATTTATAAAACAACCGATTGTCATTGGCAAGGTACTGATGATCATCCAGCAAGATACAGTAAATGTCCAATGTGCGGTTCTAAAGTATGGGTAGATAGATTTCAAGAAGTAAGTCCTTATTATAAATTTTCTTGTAGAAACGACAATGGTGGAATAAAGACATTAGCTGGTTGGAGTTGTGGAAAAACAACTTCTACAATTGAAAAGATAGAAGTTAATTTTGAATAAATATTATACATCTTATTTAGTTATACTATTAGATAAGGACAGTTGAGTTAAATTGAAAACTCTTCTGTCCTTATTTTTTACGCCGTAGCTTCATACTTATTAGATAAATACTGCTGTAATACCTCTGTGGCTTCGCTCAAGCTCAAATGAGCCGTTTTAATAAAATCATATAGATTTCTACCTCTTTTTGTTTTTGTTCGCTTAACAAGGCTTTTAGTTCTTTATTTTCTTTTTCTATCCGGATATTAAGAGCCTCGATAAGTTTTTCCTTATCAGCGATCTTATCCTCAACTGTACGCTTTTGACCTCTTGCCATATTCTATCTCCAAATTATAGATATTAGAGTATACGGACAAGATAGACTTTTTATTCACCATGATTGCAATTATGCACATCAAATTCTATAGTATCACCTTCTTGAATATCATCTGCAAACCATCTACGTGCAATATCAATAATTGTTCCGTCTTCTAATTGACAGTTTACTATTCTATTTTCTATTCTTAGTATTGTGAGTTTCATATATTCTTTCCTTAAATGATCTAAACTACATTGACATTTAATTATTTTTTCTGACCCCAATTCTGACCCCACTTAATATGATTTATAATGGTTTCAAACGGTCTGAAATGGTATTTTTTTATAATAACTAAAAAGAAAAATGCCGAAAACATCACATTTTCAAGCATTCTCCTAAGTAGCGAGAGGGGGATTTGAACCCTCGACACTACGGGTATGAACCGTATGCTCTAGCCAACTGAGCTATCTCGCCATATGAAATTGATCCGGTTTCCCAGAAGTGGGACCTATAGGGCTCGAACCTATGACCCTCTGCTTGTAAGGCAGATGCTCTCCCAGCTGAGCTAAGATCCCAGGGTTGTGACTCATTGCCGAGCCACTTTGCTAATATACCATTTATAAGATAACTTGTCAAGTCATTTAATAAAATTTCTTATCCCAGATTCTGATTTCCTTTTGACGACCCCGGTTTCAGAATCAGTATCCCTAAACCGCCACATAAGACACCCACAAATATCATGATCAGAATATCTCCCATAGATAATTGTGTCTTGGTAAGTATCGGGAAAAACCTTTCCATCTGCGTCGGATACTCCATAGAAGCCATGGAAAGAAAATTATTTAAAAAGTGCAGAAACATACCAATAAAAATGCTTCCCGAAGCGTAGCCGATGTACGCAAAGCAAGCCCCCAGCATAGCAGTTGGCAGCAGCTTCACAAGGCTCATATGAAAAGCTCCGAATATCAGAGAGGAAAGAATGATTCCCCAAAATGCCCCGTACCTGTATCGAAGGCTTCCGCACAAAAAGCCGCGGAAAAACAGTTCCTCTCCAATAGCCGGCATAACCGCCGTCACCAGAATGATCAAGAAGAACGGCTGCTTTAAAATTTCTTCAAAGGAAAGTTCCAGATTCTGCGTACTTTCCGGAAAAATCCTTGTCAATCCGGCACTGATCACAATCATAAGCAGGAAAGTTCCTATATACAAAAGTCCCCCGCCTAAAACACTTTTAAGTGACGGTGCCTTCAATGAAAACAATGCTTTCATATCTGACTTCATATACCACACGGTCAAAAGAGGAACCGCAAGGATCAAAAGCTGATTTACAACAGTTCCGCCAAAGGGACTTCTTACCGACGCTGCAGTCCCCAAATACATGATGAGCAAAAACAAGACCACCACTCCAAGCAACAGATCTCCCATTCCCGGAACCGTGCCTTCCTTGATCTCAGAACGCTTTTCAAAGAGCTGAAAGCTCTGAAAGCCGTCATTAAACAACACATTCTCGCTGTCATACATCTTTGCTAAAATCCAAATGATCAAAACACTATAGCAAAAATTAATTCCGATGGTGATGCCCATAAGCGGTAAATTCATCTGCTGTGCCAATACCTGTTTCATTAGCAGAGATACATTCACGATCGGGATCAGCGACGTCTTATAATCAAGCTGCAAGGATGGAAGCATCGCCGCCATAGAAGCAAACATTACCACAAGCATAACAGGCGTAATATAATTATTTGCCTCCTTAAAACTCTTGGCAAATACACAAAAGCACATGGAAAATGCAGTGATCAAAAGCGCAGTTACGATCACTACCAATAACAGCAGCGGAATCCAGCCAGCCATTGCCAATGGATCAAAATGCAGAATTTCCTCTGACGATCCGCTAAGTGCACTTCCAAGCAAAAACAATACGGATCCTCCCAGAGAAAGCAGTGACAGAACAGCCGTCACACAGGCAAACAGGGCAACTGCAATATATTTACTCATGATCATCTGAAAATTGGTGACCGGCAAGGTAAGAAGGGTCTCTAATGTTCCCCTTTCCTTTTCCCCTGTCGTTGCGTCAATTGCCGGATAAAAGGCCCCCAGCATAATGGTAATTACCAACATCATTCCAATACTGCCGCCCATGCTCATGCCGGCGCTTTCCGAAATCGTCACACTGTCTTCCGATTCATAAGTCACAGGATAAAGGAAATCCTGTGTCAGATCTCTCTCGGCTAATCGCTCCGCAAGGAGCTCTTCCCGGTATCTATCCGCCACTTTCCACAGGGCAGTTTCTGTATAATCCGAATTTTGATTGGTGGAAGTATATTCCACCTTAATATGTATCCCCTGTTCATCCTCCGAAAAATCTATCCACGCATCATAAAAGTCTTTTGACTCTTCTTTATCCGCTACTGCTAAAAATGTAAGCTGTATATCCAGTTCCTCTTTATTTCTTTCATAAACATCGCAAAGAAGAGAAGCCTCTTCTTCATACTGCTGAGAATATGCTGCGGTATGAACTCTGCCCTCCTGAGACTGCATCGCGTAATTCATGACCAGAACCATACCGATAATAATTGCCGGATAAAGGAGCACGGGAACTGCCACCATGATGATCAGTGTCTTCTTATCCCGCAGGATATCCAAAACTTCTTTTCTGACTAATATTCCTATCTTTTTCATGCCTTCTATTCCCCCTGCTGCTCTTCCTGTCCATTGACTTCATCAAAGATACTGTGAAAAGCCTCACGCAGGTTTCCGGTTTTAGTCTGCTCCATAAGGCCAAGAGGCGTTCCCTCAGCAACGATCCGTCCCTGGCAGATCATGTAAATGCGATTACACAAAACTTGTGCTTCTTCCAGATAATGGGTGGAATAAAGGACTGTTTTTCCTTTTTCTTTCTGCTCCCTCATAAAGCGAATGATGGCGTCTGCACTTAAGATATCAAGTCCAAGTGTCGGTTCGTCCAGAATATAAAGCTGAGGATCTGCCATCAGACACCGGGCAATTGAGGCTCTCTGTGTCTGCCCTGTAGACAGCTTCTCTATGCGATTATCCGCAAACTCCTCCATGCTGAGAATACGTATGATCTCCTTCGTTCTTTCTTCTGACTCCCGCTTATCATATCCATATAATTCTCCAAGAAAAAGAAGATATTCCCGGATTGAAAACCGCGGATAGAGCTTGGTATTTCCGGAAAGATAACCGATGGTCTCCTTTTTCTTCGTGACCTCTTCGATCAAAACGCCCGTAGCGTCTGTCAATCTGACCTCTCCGGAGGTAGGCGTCATCAGCATTCCCAGCATACGCAGCAATGTTGTCTTTCCTGCGCCATTGGGTCCTAAAATTCCTACAATTTCTCCCGGCTCCGCCTTTAAAGATACTTGATTCACCGCTAAGAATTCTTCTTTCCTGGATTTTCTACCCTGTTTCACGGTTCGTTCAAACTGCTTGCTTAAATTTATCGCTTCAATCATGATCTATAGTTCCCTTTTATATGTTTCATACTTTCCTGCTTACATCGTCTTATACTTCTGCATACTTGTCGCTATCCTGAATCTCCTTAAGCTCCTTATCAAAAGTAAATCTGATCTCTTTCGCATCAAGCCCACTTTGTCCGAAAGACAGCCGAAGAACAATACATCTATTGCGAAGCAATACTTTCCTTACGCGACTGTCCAATTTGCCGTTTGTTCCGTTAAAACTGAAAACCGCCATGGGTATGTTCCGATAGAATAAGGTTACAGGTATCTGTGCCAGCTCTCCCAGTTCTGACTTTGCAGTCACTTCTACCCGGTAGCCGCCGGCCTTATCAAGATCCAGGGCAAACACATAGTTTGCGCCTTTTCCTGTATCCACGTCTTCCAGATTAATGGTGATCTCATTTTCCACTTTATAATGAGCTGCTTCCTCATACTGCCCGGCTGCTGATGCTTCTTCTCCCACGATCTCTACCTGTGCCTCTATTCCTTCCATTCTTTCAAGTGCATGGGTATGAAGCAGGAAACTGCAGATATTCATGGCGTTCCTTTGCAGTTCTCCCCGTAGTAAGCTGCCGTCTTTAAGGGAAGACAGGGTATTATCATCTGTACCGTTTACAGCCGCATCAACACATACCATATAAAGATCATTCTGAGACCTGGCCATAGCGGCAAGATTATTGGCCAGGGCTTCTTTTCCTTCATCATTGATCTGTGCCCACCAGTCAGTCATAACGATACCTGTAAATCCCCACTCACCACGAAGGATCACTGTATTCAGATCATAGCTGCCAGCTGTCCAGATACCGTTTACGCCTCCATAGGTAGTCATAATGGAATCTGCATTACCTTCCCTGACTGCAATTTCAAACCCTTTTAAATAAATTTCACGAAGAGCGCGCTCCGAGATTACGGAATTTATATGACGACGTCTGGTTTCCCGGTTGTTGGCACAGAAATGCTTGGCCGTTCCTGTCACTCCGGCTTTCTGCAATCCTCTGACCATTGCGGCTGCCATCTTACCTGTCACGAAGGGATCCTCTGAAAAATATTCAAAATTTCTTCCGTTCAAAGGGTGCCTGTGGATATTCATACCGGGGCCAAGAAGTGCATCCACTTTATGATATACCATCTCTACACTTGTATAGCCATACAGTTTCTCTACCAGTTCTGTATTGAAAGTACTGGCAAGCAGCGTGCCGTTAGGAAGACTAAAGGCTTTCATACCGCTGTCAAGGCGTATGCCGGATGGCCCGTCTGTACAGCATCCGCAGGGAATTCCATAGCTTTTAAGGCTTTCCGAAATACCGCCGAAGGCTGATGCCGTACCGGACGTTACCTTAGGGCTGCTCATTCCTTCCCCCCTGATGATGCAGGACAGATCCTCATCACTAAGCTGGGCAATGAAGTCTTTCATTGAAACCCTGCTATGTTTAACATCGATCAGTTTATATCCTTTATTTCCTGTATATGAAATTTCTTCAGGCAGGTTTGCCTTCCGCTTTTCCGAAGGATTTACTTTCCTTAAAGGTACTTCCTCTTTTACAAAAAAGCAGCTTCCGTCTTCCTTCATGGCAGGCTTTAATCTGTTAAATATCTCCACCGGTGCCAGAACCTGGGACAAAGCCTCTATCTGTCTGGTTTCTTCTATGATAAAGCTGCCTGCCTCTTTAGCATCTCTGACATTATTTCCGGCATAGATACGATAAGTTCCCTCTTCCATCACATAGCTGGAAACATATCCGGTCAACCCGGTTTCATCATAAGAAGCCATAGCATAAAAAGACAGCTCAATCGTAAGTTCCTGCATATCCCCCGGTTTAAGTTCATCTGTCTTGGCAAATCCCACAAGATTTCTGGAGGGTTTTCCAAGTTTCCCCTGAGGAGGCGCTGCGTAGACCTGTACTACTTCCTTTCCTGCTGACTTACCTGCATTTTTCACCAATACCTTCAGTACGGCCTTATCTTCCAATACCGAAAAAGATGTGACAGTACTGGTAAATTCCGTATAGGAAAGGCCATAACCAAAAGGATACCGGACTTTTTCTTTCGCTGCAGTTTCAAAATAGCGATAGCCTACATAGATATCTTCTTCATAAATATCTTTGTCCTGATTGCCGAAATTAGCGTCAGAAGGATAATCCTTAAGGGAATAGGCAATGGTGTCCGGAAGCTTTCCACTGGGATTTACTACGCCGGTAAGTACATCCACCGTTCCCTGTCCGCCTACCATACCGCCCTGCCATGCATATAAAACGGCATCCGGTCTAAACTTATCCTCAAACTCCATATCAATGATATTGCCTACATTCAGCACTACGACCATTTTTGCAAAATGACGGCGCACTGTTTCAAGCATCTGTTCTTCCTTCTCAGCCAGCAGATAAGAGCCCGGCTTATTTAAATTGTCCTGATCTTCTCCCGCTGTTCTTCCAATAATAAGGATCGCAGTATCTGTTTCTGCTGCAATTTCAGCTGCCAGCTCATCCGATATAGGCATTTCTTCCTGGGACCATGGCTCATTTCCCCAGCCGATTCCCTCATCGAAGGGATGGTCTTCTTCCCACTGCTTATATACATTCAAAAGCTTTTCATTTACGGTAACTTTATCTGATTCCTGAAGTGCTTCCAGAATTCCCGTAACCTTAACCACATTTACCAGACCGCCCGATCCGGTACCGCTCTTATAATAATGTGACTGTATCCTTCCAAATACCGCCACCTGAGTATGTTCTTTCAGAGGAAGCACATGATCATCATTCCGAAGAAGTACCTGGCCTTCCGCTGCTGCCTGTCTTGCAGTCTTGCTGTAATTGTCAAAATCAAGAATCATTTTGTCCATTGTTATCCCTCCCAATTTATTCATCCAGAGAAAGCCCTGCAAAAAAATCTTCCTCTTTCCTATTTTCTTCTTTGTACCGCAGCATCCATGCTTTCATTTCCGGATTACTCTCTCCCATATCAAGGAGCAGTCCGTCGAAATTATCTTCTGTGATACAGCCTGATTCAGCAAATATACGGTAATATTCTTTATCCTGTCCATGCTGTTTAAAAACAATCTCCCATGCAGATTCATACTCACAGCCTTTGGTATTCTCCCGCAGATATTTCTGCAAGACAGACTTTAGTCCCTGACCTAAACCTGTATCATTCAAAAGCCTTGCAAAACAAAGGGAGGCTTTTTCCTTACGCCTGTTTGCAAGATATATATCCAGACTCGCCATCAGGTCTTCTTCTCCGCACAGTACCTGTTTCAGATACCCTTCCTCATCGGGTTTATCAAGCAGTGTGACCAGCCTGGCGTCCAGTTTTTCAATCCACGCCGTATCTCCCGCCTCTTTCGGGGTAAGCAGGTATTCCGCATCCAGCATGACAGGAACCATGGCAAAAAGTCCCGCCAGCTTTTCATCTTCCCGCTTCGTAAAATATATTCGGGATAACCCGATACAGTCCTTAAAAACGCCTTTCCCAAAAGATATGCCTTTTTCCGGCAACCATACTTTTTCAAGGCGGCTGCAATGAGCAAAAGCCCAGTCTCCTATTTCCCACAGCTCTTCGGAGAGCCAAAGTTCTTTCAGTATCTTGCTGCTTAAAACGGCTTTTTTCAAGATCACTGTTACCGGAAGATTTTCTATCCTGTCCGGGATCTTAAAAGCGGATTCTCTTACATGGCACTGCTCTATCTGTATCTGTCCATCATTTACCTGATAGATCAGACTGCCGCCCTCTACTTCTATTTCACATGAACGGCTCATTCTGTTACTCTCCTGTATTTACATTTACTTCCTTTTCTACCGGCTTTCTCCCCTTCCAGCAAAACAGCAAAATAGCTGCAGCTACAATAAGCAGGGAAATAAACTGGGAAGTAGAAAGAACCCCCACCTTACCTCTGTCATCATTTCTAAGAAATTCCATGAAAAAACGTCCTACACCGTATAAAAGCATGTAGAAGAATCCTGAATCTCCCACTTTCTTTCTGTGTTTATAATGCCAAAGCAGAAGGAACATGATACAGAAATTTCCGGCTGATGAAAACAGCTGTGTGGGAAGTACTTTAACTCCCGTCGGAGCAAGCGAACTCTCCGGGAAGATCACTCCGATGGGCAGATCCGTTTCCCTACCATAACAGCACCCCGCCATAAAACAGCCGATCCTGCCAAATGCCTGTGCCAGCGCAATAGAAGCGGCACACAGATCAAAATATTCAAGAAATATCAGTTTCTTGCGCTTACAGTAAATAATCGCCGCAAGTACGCCCGCTGTGATCCCTCCATAGACTACGAAGCCTTGCGATCCAAGCAAACTTAAGGGATCTGCTATAAAAGATTTCCACTCTACGATCACAAAAAGAAGCTTGGCTCCGAGAAAACCTGCGATCAGTCCCAAGATTGCAATGTCGATCACGGCATCATCTGACAGGCCGTATTTCTTTGCCCGCTTCATTCCCATTATAATACAGCAGATCACACCGATCCCTATCATTAAGCCATATCCATGGACCGTAACCGGTCCTATCGAAAATAAATCAATCTTCAAAATTCCATCCTCCAAACTTAAAATAATCTTATAAATCCAGTGCCTCAATTTCTTCCTTCAGAAGCATCTGCCTTTCGGAAAGCATCAACTTTTCATTGTGCTTTTGGTAGGCATCGCATCCAAACTGGCTGATAAACCGGGCGCTGTTATGGTTCACTGTAAGTTCTGTGACCAAAATCAGCATTTCATTGCCCTCTGCAAAAGCCTCTTCCACAAAAGCAAACAGATTTTCCAGACGGGACCTTATCCTTATGGTCTCCTTCTTCATTTCTGCCAGTTCTTTCTCAAACTTAGCCTTCACGATCACAAAGGCTTCCTGACTGCCGGAAACGCTTTCCAGATAAAGCATTTTCCTGGCCTCTTCCATAAAACGAATGATCCGGTTATTTTCACGTCTCTTCGTTTCGGAAAGGCTTCCTGCTTTTAACATGGATTCCATCTGCCTTTTACGTGCCTCTGACTGCTTTTCCAGCATGCTTTCTACAGAAGGTACATTCTCACTCTCCTTTTCTATCGCCGTCTTGATAGCTTTCAGCCCCTTGAACAGACCTGTAAGATAATCGGCAGTTTCCATATTTTCACGGATCTCACTCATTACCTTATCATTTAACATGCCAAGCAGAGAAAGTCTTTCGTCAAAAGCTGCCGTCCTTGCTCTCTCCACTGTCTGCTCAGGCGCTGTCTTACTTAAGATCTCTTCTATCTGATATTCCCGCTTGTATTTATTATACAGATCATAATAAGCGGCAAACTCACGGACAATTTTATCATTGCGCAGATACTGTTCTACCAATGTCTCTTCCACCTTCATGCCTTCCTCTTCATAAAGGAGCAGTATTTCCGACAGATCCTCCCAGCCTCTCGCTGTCACATAGCTTCTGCCGTTTACCGTTGTTTCAATTCGGTAAAAGTATTCCTTTTTCAGCTCCAGGAAATTCAAAACTGCCGTATGGAGTCCCCGCTCCATGGCGTAATCTTTCCAAACCTGATAATCTGCTTCCACTGAAAGCACTTTTAACCGGTCCATGGTGACTACGTCAAATTCCCGCACTGACTTGTTGTACTCAGGCGGATTCCCCGCAGTAACAATGACCCAGCCCTCAGGAACTTTATGACGGCCAAATACCTTATACTGCAAAAACTGCAGCATGGATGGCGCCAGCGTTTCAGATACACAGTTGATCTCATCTAAAAAAAGGATTCCTTCCTTTATGCCGCTTTCCTCCATCACCTCATAAATGGAAGCAATGATCTCACTCATTGTATACTCGGATACATCTATCTTAAGTCCCTCATATTCCCTGTGCGATATAAAGGGAAGCCCCAGAGCAGACTGCCTGGTATGGTGGGTCATGGAATAGGATACCAGAGCCACTGACAGATCCTGCGCGATCTGTTCCATGACAGCAGTTTTACCGATTCCAGGCGCCCCCAGTAAAAAGATAGGTCTCTGCCGTACTACCGGTATTCGGTACTCTCCAAATTCATTTTTCTTCAAATATAAACGGACCGTATTTTCTATATAGTCCTTTGCCTGCTTAATATTCATTCCTTAATCCTCCAGTTCCTCATAATCCAGCAGTACCTTTACTGCCCATGGCGGAACCTCCGGTCCTTCATCTCCATTATCAAGAAATACAAACATTACCTCATAAGGCGGCATACTCGCCGGATACACGCCGTACCCGTCAGTAAAATAAATAAGACCCTTCAGATTTTCAAATTCCCCTTTATTTAGCAGCTCCTCCACATGAGAAAAAACCGGCCTGAAATCAGTGGAGCCAAATCCTGACAGCTTTTCATTGGCCAGAAAATAGTCAAAGTCGTCCTGACAGGTGATCCTGGTATCTTTCTGTACCTCGCTGTCACACTGGATTATATGGACATTCATTTTCTTAAAGAAATTCTCTTCTCCTTTTAAGATAGAGTAAGTTTTCTTAAGAAAAGCCTGTACGATGGGCCCTCTGCAGGAAGCTGAGGTGTCGATCGCTATCACGAATTCTTTGATCTTTTTGCTGTCCCTGTACTCCAGAGGCTCTACAAGAGGCATATTTCCATAATGATCCAGTCCATAAGTATAGTAAATATAGTCAAACTCATCATCGTTTATCTGCATATCTTCATTCATAACAGTAAAACGTTTGAGCAGATCCGTATAATCATACCTGTCTTTCAGTGCCGCTGACAGATTTTTGGTAAGGCTTTCTGAATTATTCTTACCGCTGGAAAAAGATTTCAGGTCTGCCTGCACCCTTTCGCTCAGTTTTTTCCACTGCTCCAGAGTAATGACCAGTTCCTCTGACTCGTCGCTATGCCAATAAATATGGGCGTCCATGCAGAAATATTTCGTATATTCCGCCATTTCATTTTCGCTGATGTAATTGTTTTTCAGATAATAATAAATTTTTTCCGCTGTCAGGACGCTGATATCCTCTTTCAGAACCTTCAGCTTTCTAAGCGCCCCTTCATCTTTTTTAAGAGTCCCGCCCGGAATGCCCAGTTCTAAAATGGTATTCTCTACGGCTATATCCGCCGCTGCATTCCATTTATCCTGCTCCAGTTTGTCATAGCCAAAACCATGAAAAAATATCATATGGAACAAAATATGCAGATAGATCCTCAGCGCATAAGCCGGCTCTTCTTTATACTTTTTCAATAAAAAAACAGGGTCATAGAACAGCGTCTTTCCATCTGATGCAATACAGCCTGTATCCTTCATGGGCTTTGGCACGAGCACTGACATGGCAACATCTAAAAAACGCATATTCACAAGAATACTGTCCCTTGCATAACTCATGATCTTATCAGCAAGGGGCAGTGTTTTTTCATAAAGGTCCATATTTTTCATTTCCATGTATACAATGAACCTCTCCGTTCATTGCAAACCAAAGTGTCATTCCGGCAGGATTATAAATGATCCTGCCGTCAGTAGAACGTCTGAGTTTTTTAAATGCCTCCACATAGTCTGTTATTTCAATATTGGCGGCCAGCCAGATATGCTCTTTGTAATCAGAAACATATTTCATAAAATCTTCTATTACCTGCCAATTGTCTTTCTGGCTGAATTCGTAGCTGTGCCCCCAAAGGTAAAATATCTCAGCCTCCTGGGCACTTTCTTTGCAGAACTTCTCCGCCAGTTCCATAAGTTTTGGCGAATCATGGTGACAGGTGGGATGCCATTCCAGAAAATCCCGGGGAATGTCAAATCTATCCGTACTGTTTACTGTTCTTGCATACTCAATGCCGCAGGCACTTAAAACTTCTTCAACTTTTTCATCGTATGCCCCGTAAGGATATGCAAAACCTCTCACCAGTTCCCCTGTCAGGCCCTCCAGATTGCTGCGGTCCTGCAAGATTTCCTTTGCTCCCATATTGGAAGGAAGCCTTGTAAGGAAAGGATGATTTACTGTATGGGAAGCCACTTCATGCCCTGCATAAAGGTCTTTTACTTCCTCAGCACCTATTCTTGTAAAATCAGTATCAAATCCGCCAATAACCTTCCGCTCATGTCTGCCGAACAATCCGGAATTCAAGTTAAAGGTTCCTTTCATTCCATATTTGTTCATAACCGCCACCAGTTTTCTGTCATGAATGGTTCCGTCATCATAACTAAAGGTCAGCGCCTTCTTTTTGCCGCCCGGAAACAGCATATTCAATTCATATTCCATGATCAATACCCCATAACACCGGACAGGGATTCGTCATTGTCGATCCAGTCCTGTACATCGATTTCACGATAATTGTCTTTGTCATCGCGGACATATACTTTTTCAATTCCTGCATTGATAATCATTCTCTTACACATAGAACAGCTGTTGGAGTTGGAAATATATTCTCCCGTTCTTGCATCTCTTCCTGCAAGATACATACGGCCTCCGATCATCTTATCTCTGGATGCGCTGATAATAGCATTGGCCTCGGCATGTACGCTCCGGCACAGCTCATACCTCTCTCCCCTTGGAATATTCATTTCTTCCCGGATACATTTCCCCATATCATTGCAGTTTTTTCTGCCCCGGGGCGCTCCCACATATCCTGTGGAAATGACCTCATCATTTTTTACAATGACCGCACCATAATTACGGCGAAGGCAGGTTCCCCTTTGGGATACGCTTTCAGCCAGATCCAGGTAATAGTTCACTTTATCTCTTCTTTCTTTCATCTGTACTCCTTTGTCTATTTCATAGATACAAGAAAATCGCTTCGCGATTATCTTGGGAAGAACCTTCGGTTCTTCCGCTCTTTGGAGGAATTTCCTATAATACAAGATAAACTGTAACAAATGATACTATGATCTGTATGATGGCAAATCTGAAAACTGTCTGTGTATTGG
Source organism: Lachnospiraceae bacterium (assembly GCA_014803415.1). Lineage (GTDB taxonomy): Bacteria > Bacillota > Clostridia > Lachnospirales > Lachnospiraceae > Suilimivivens. The sequence continues at coordinate 203,674 of JAAVBZ010000023.1, read as the reverse complement.
ACCATCCCTTGTTCTTCCGCACATGATCATGGAGAGGGGTCCTGGTATTTTTCAGAATGCGAATCTTAAAAAAACGCAGCAGCGACACCTTTAAAATTCCAAGCCCTCCGTCTAAAATAAGAACAAGGGCAACCGGAATATAAAGCAGGGGACTTCCTGTTTTCAGTACCGCTATACTGATGAAAATGCCCATAGCCCGGGAGCCTGCATCTCCCATCATCAGACGGCTGGGAGTGGCATTGTACCACAAATATCCCAAAATGCAGATTACGAATAATAATACCAGATACGGAAAATCTCCTTCGCCGCCCGGTATGAGCCCATAACAGATATAGATCGTCATCAGNGTGATAATGGCNANTGTTCCTGANAGTCCATCCACNCCGTCAGAACAGTTAGTAACATTAATAGAGGTCCATACCAGTATGACGGTAAGAATACCGAACACTACCGGCGGAATTGTTATCTCAATTCCCATAGTGGCAATATGGAATGCACTGGAATTAAAGTTCAGATAAGTCACTGCAAGCACCACGGCCACGATCAGGTCAAGCAATCCTTTTTTATATTCATTCCAGGGGTGTTCCGAGGCATCATCCATATAACCTGTCAGCATTTCTGCNGCNACCAGGATCAGATAAATGCATATTTCTCTGTTCACAGGGGCAAAAACAAGTGCCGCCGCCGTAAAGACCAGTATAAAAATAATACCTGCTCCCCTGGGTTTGCCTGCCGACAGCTTGCCGTCATGTGCAAATTCCCTTCCTGCATCTTTGGGAAGATATTTGCTTAAGGCTGTTAACAATAAACAGGTACATGCAAAAGCTGCCAAAAGGCCAATGGCTGCAGCCATAGGGCTGCTTACTCCCATCAGATATTGAATCACTTCNCTCTCCTCCTCATTCACTATCGTTCTATGAAGTTCGTCCTGCTGCCGCTTTCAGCTGCAGGAGGCAGAATNCCCTCCTTTTTACCGCTTTCTATACACTTTAGCATCCATGCCATATTTCTTCCNAGATTCCGCATGGTCTGCANNCCTTCCTTGTCCATCATCACATCNTCCGGNGAATTGCCATGAACCATATTCCAGTAAGTAGAGGATACCACCGGCATCTGTCTGATGCCGAAATATTTATTCAGATCATCAAGTGAAACTGTGGTTCCTGCTCTTCTTGCAGAAACAACGGCTGCAGCCGGCTTATGGGCAAAACAGTCGCCGGCATAGAAAAATCTGTCCAGCATACTAATTAAATTGCCATTGGGAGAAGCAAAATATACAGGNGAACCGATAATTAATCCGTCAGCCTGTTCCATTTTATCGATCATTTCATTGGTAAGGTCGTCNTTAAAAACGCAGCGCTTCTTTCCCTTNCATCCTCCGCATCCGATACATCCTCTTATTGCCTTGTTTCCAATCTGTGCNATTTCTGTCTCAATCCCGCATTCTTCCAAAGTTTTTGCAGCCTCGGACAGTGCAGTAAATGTACAGCCGTTTGCCCTGGGGCTTCCATTGATCAATAATACTTTCATCTCTTATCCTCTTTCCTANTGATTTTCTATATTTACAGCAATCCAAGCGCTTCCTTGGCCAGTTTNTCCGCCATCTCGTTATAAGTATCCCCTGTATGGCCTGTCACCTTTACGAACTTAATGGCGATCTTTTTGACAGCTTCCTCATAAAAAGCCTTATAAGCTTTGGTACCTTCTTTATTTGTTTTCCATAAACCCAGACACCACTTGGCAATTCCCTCATAATCGTNATAAATGGCGATTTTCGAAATCCCCTGCTCCATAGCATATCTCATGGCTGCCTCGGCCCCCTTGATCTCTCCAGCCACATTGTGCATGGAAGCCAGCTCCTTGTCATCATACTTCTTATAAAAAGTCAGGGGCTCTTCTCCCTCTCCCTGAAGCACCACCATTCCATAGGAAAATTCACCCGTTGCACTGTTAAAGCTGCCGTCCACATAAATGGGTACATAATCCTCTTCCTGGGCCTTTTGTGTTGCCGGATCACCAAGATAACCCAAAGCCTGCTCCAAAGTGGGAAAGCTTTTGTACTCGGCGCCGGAATAGCCGTTCACGCTTGCTCTGCATTCTTCCCATGTTTCAAAAATTCCGGTCTTTATTCCCTTTCTCACTGCATAAAACTTTGCCGCCATTAATATCCCCTTCTGCTTAAATACTGTGTCAAGCATACCATTTATGATGGTAAATTTCAACAGTTCACCTAAATGGAGATTTTATCCTCCCGTGCTTATTTCTATCACCATGCATAGATATATAATTCATAATCTTCAAATTCCCCGGTAGAGCATTCTAATTCTATCGGAACTGTTTCTTCTGCTTCTATATCAATATATCCAGTAAATTCATGACCAATTATATTTCCATCTTTAAAAAACAAAGCATATGGCATAACATGTTCCACTTTTTCTTCTCCATTATTTGTAATCAATATTATCAATTTGTCTTTATTTACAGAAACTTCCCATTCCAAATCATCATAATAGGATTTGAGCTGTTCACTTTTCTCATATTCTAAATCATATTCAAAAATTGCGGCATCTTCAGCATCGTCAAAATAAAACCCCATTACCATTTGCTGCCCCGGCGAAACAGCCTTCAAAGTTTCATTTTTTGCTCCTAGCAAATTTCCTTCTTTGTCTTTTGCTATAACGCTTGCATCTATACTCACTGTATCATTAGTGTTATTTTGAACAACAATAAAATATCTTGCTTTACCCTCCCATCTGAAATAATAATACTCTTCTACAACCTCTACCTGATTGTCAACTTCTTCTCTGTTTAGTTCAGAATCTCCATTGTTTTCTGTTTCATTATCTTCTGTTTCATTATTTTCTGTTTCGTTGTTTTCCGGTTCACTATCTTGTTCTTCTTCATTACTATTGCTTAACAAATCTAATTCTTTTTTATATTCGTTTCTTTCCGCTACTATTTCATCATATTCCTCTTGTGAGATTCCCTTATTCCCACATCCTCCTATAAAAAAGCAAAACACAATAATCAGTAATATTTTTTTCATTGACCTTTCCTCCTTCAAGTATACTATTTCATGATTTTATCACAAAAAAAGAGAATAGTCAGCTAATTTATCAACTCAGCTGCAATCAGAAAGAATTTCTTCTCCTTATGTGGAATCAAGGAATTTTAAAGGACTTGTTATAAAAAATTGACCCTTGTGTTAAAAACGCAGCGCAAAAATATAGAGCCCTGAAAAATCAAGGCTCTTTACAAGCAGATAACGGGAATCGAACCCGCCTCCCCAGCTTGGGAAGCTGGTGTTCTACCGATGAACTATATCTGCGCGCTATTCATGTTACTTAGTATATCACAAGAAAAGGAAGTGTGCAACATCAACTCTCCCCCTGACCGCCTTCTTTTTCCTGTTTTTTGTAACCGATCTTTGTCTCAGGATTCTTCTTTTCTATTACTCCAAGCATCTCCTTCGCTGATTCTTTTGAAGAAACTTCGACCTTGATCTCTGCTCCAGTAATAGTCTTCAGCATCAGAAAATACATATCAAAGCTCGCCACTCCGCAGCATAGTCTTCCGTTTACTTCTTCTATTCTTAAAAAGGCATGTGCTATTTCCGAATATGGCAAAGTATACCATTTGAATCCTTTTTTATATTCAATCTGCTCTTCGTAAAATTTTACTTTTTTATCTTGCACCATACACTTTATCCCTTTTCCATATTAATATGTGTTCCATTTACTGGAACTCATGACATATAATCTCCATTATAGCTGACAAGCACAGCATTTTTCACTCCCTTGATCTCAGATATTTCATTGACAAAATCAGAATCGTCACCTTTCAGACGAACCTCCAACGTCATTTCAATACCGCTCCCAGATACTGTTTTGGATTTTAATACCTGTTTTTTCACGCTTTCTTTTAACTTCTCAAGTACCAGCTTCTCACTTTCCTTATCTGCACAGTTAACGATCATAATATAAGGCTGATCGCTGGTCTTACGATTGACAAATACCCACAAGATCAATCCCACAAACAAAGAACCGAATACTGCTAAAGGGATCAGCCCTGCGCCCAGTACGATTCCCGCTGCTATAGACCAAAACAAAAAGGCTATGTCAAGTGGCTCTTTGATCGCCGTCCTGAAACGCACGATGGAAAGAGCTCCCACCATACCCAGGGATAATACTACATTGGAGGTTACCGCAAGGATCACAAGCGTAGTGATCATGGACATCGCCATTAAAGATACGCCGAACGACGCCGAATACATGACCCCGTTATAGGTCTTTTTGTATACCCAGAAAATAAATAATCCAAGTGCAAAAGCAAGAGCCATGGCAATGATAAAATCCATCACTGCAAAACTTGTGGCTTTCTCTAAAAAAGATGATTTAAAGATGTCATTAAATGTCATTGTTTCTCTCCTATCCATAGATTCTGCATGCTGCATACTTGCTGAACGCTGCTGCCTGCCTGTTTGGCACCCTCACCGCTTTTTCAATGATCTCCGGAAGAAATGCATCGTACTTTACCTCCAGAATAATACAATCATTTTCTGCTGGCGCTGTATAAAAGGGACCTTCAAACAGCCTGTTATGATAAAGTCCCGTCCTTATATTGCTGTCAAAGGTGACCCGCACGTTACCGGGACCATATACATAAGGCTCTCTTTCATAATCCACGATCACCTTGGGCCGTAAAAGCTGGTGTTTCATTTTAGCATAAAGCTCCTGAAGCAGAGGCCTGTTCGATGCAAGCATAAATTCAATATCTCCATTGCATATCCAAATGGTCTCTTCCTTAGACAGCGGTGCCGATCGTTTTTCGCACAGACCGTGGATCTTACTTTTCTTCTCCAGTCTGATGTAATCCGTATCATCATTGTAATATCTGATCCTGAATTTTTCTCTGTCAGCTACTCCATCCAACTTTTCCCGGAGCGCCTTATCAGATAAATTGTCAAAATACAGGCTGTGGATCAGATACCTGCCCTCCTTGCCCGCGTGAGGATCCGGCTTTGCAATTGCCTGCAGTCTGCTTTTTATGACCAGATAATCCTCATAATTGATCCGGTGCTTATACTCATGACGCATTTTAATTCCTTTCTTAATTCAGTTTCTGCTTTCCAAAAGATACGTTTCCAAGTGAAAGTTTATCGTAAAAATGTGTTTATTCTATGTCCAAAATAAGGGAACTTTATGAAAAAAGATCCCGGAAATCTCCCGGGATCTTTAAAATTATTAATTGACTTTTACATTCTCTCCGGTGCAGAAAAGCCCAATACATCGATGCAAGTCTCAAGAATATCCCTTGTAAGTACCAGCAATGCGATAAAGCCCTCTTTCTTTTTTTCATCTTCTTCCGTCAGAATCTTGGTCTCATGATAGAAGTGATTGAAAGCATTGGCAAGCCCATAAATATAAGCACATACTTTGTGAGGTGCAGCTTCTTCACTGGCATTTTCCATCATACTGTTAAATTTTACGATTTCCAACATCAGCTCTTTCTCGGATACGCTGCCTGCATCGCCAAAAGAAAGTCCTTCCAGTGATCCTCCCTGTTCTTTGTACTTATTTAAAATAGATTTAATACGTACGATAGTATACAGAATATAGGGGCCGGTATCGCCTTCAAAAGAAGTAAATTTATCAATATCAAAAATATAATCTTTGGAGGCCTGATTGGACAGATCTCCATATTTAATAGCGGAAATCGCTACAATCTTTGCAGTCCTGCGCGCTTCTTCCTCATTTACCTGACGATTATCCGTAATTTTACGGTACATTTCGTCAGTGATCTCACCGATCAGGGTCTCAAGGCGCATAACGCCGCCTTCCCTGGTTTTAAACGGTTTTCCATCCTTGCCGTTCATGGTTCCAAAGCCCACATATGCCAGTTCTGTAGCTGCATCTACCAAGCCTGTCTTCCTTGCACAGCGAAATACCTGTTCAAAATGAAGCTCCTGCCTCTTATCTGTTAAATAAAGCATTTTATCCGGATGATACTGATCCATACGATCTTTAATCGTTGCAAGATCAGTGGTATTATATAAGGAAGCGCCATCTGACTTCAGGATCATGCACGGCGGCATTTCTTTCGCATCCGTGTCCTCCTTAACATCCACTACAAGCGCACCATCGCTCTCGTAAGCATAACCNCCCTTCTTCATATCCTCCACCATAACGGGAATGATGTCACGTACATCTGACTCNCCTTTCCAGAGGTCAAANNCNATGTTNANATTCTCGTAATTTTTCTTNAGATCCGGTATTGACACATTGATGATCTGCTTTCCCAGCGCCCAATAACCGCGAACCCCATTCTGAAACTTATAAGTGGCTTCCATAGCCTCAGCCTTATATGCTTCATCCTCCTTAGACCTGGCACTGGCCATCGGATAAATCTCTTCCAGCTCTGATATGGTGAAAGGCGCTTCAGCAGGATAATCCCCGGTATAATCGTCATCAAAGTAAATAAGCTCCGGTTTACGTTCCTTTAGTTCCCGGATGACCAGTCCCATCTGCAGTCCCCAGTCCCCCAAATGAATGTCGCCTATTACATCATGNCCTGCATATCTGGAAATCCGCTTGATGCTCTCCCCAATGACGGCAGAGCGCAGATGTCCCACATGAAGAGGCTTGGCCACGTTCGGTCCGCCATAATCAATGATCATTTTTTTAGGATNCNNNGGCATTTCCAGTCCGAATTTAGGGTCCTTTGCCATGGCCGACAAAAATTCGGTAACAACATTCTCTTTGACCTTTATATTAAGAAAGCCCGGCGCCACTGCGGTCACTTCTGCAAACACATCGCTGTCCTTACATTTTTCAGCAACGTCTGCTGCGATCATGATAGGAGCTTTTCTGTACATTTTGGCTCCTGCCATAGCTCCGTTACACTGATATTCACAAAGATCGGGGCGGTTAGAAAGCGTACAGCTTCCAAGTTCTCTATCATAACCCGCCGCCTCAAATGCCTGTTTCATTTCATCTGAAATCAAGTCCAGAAATTTTTTCATATTCTATCTCCTCCATTCAATTTATCCTATCATTTTCATTTCTGATTCGCAAGTCTCTCTCCATTTTTGAAAAAATACAGCCGCAATAATCCTGTCTGTAAAGTCCATACTCTGCCGACAGCTCTACGGAACGTTTATATCCGTTCTTTTTCTTGAAATCAGATGGCAGAAAAGGGATTTCATATTCTCCTGAGAGCCTCTCTCCGATCTCATTGATCTTAGCTGCATTTTTTAAAGGACTGATGGTCAGGGTAGTNGTAAANTAATCCGCATTTTTCTCTTTCGCNCTTANNGCCGTCTCCCGAAGCCGCAGTTCAAAGCAGGCAAANCANCNCTCNCCNCCTTCTTTACACTGCTCCAGNCCTNTCACNNTTTCAAAAAAGCATTCCTTTTGGTAATCNCCTTCCACAATATCTATGTGAAAACCNTCNGGCAGNTTNTTGAACTCACCGATCAGNCGCTTTTGNTCCTCCACCCGNTTAAAATATTCCTGATCCTCCGTAATNTTAGGATTAAAGTAAAATACCGTGATCCGGAAATATTCTCTCAGATATTCCAGCACGTAACTGCTGCATGGAGCNCAGCAGCTGTGTAAAAACAAATNNTTTCCTTTGTTTGAGGGCTCTNCCAGAATTTTATCAAGTTGTTTGGAATAATTAATATTTTGCATAATAAAAAAGTACATCACGCGGCGGCCATATGTCAACCTGTTCGTGATATACTTTTTCATTTATCTATCNGATGATCACTTGCTTAAAGGACTTTCTCTGTAAATAATATCTGATCTGCCGGGTCCGTTGCTCACCATTGTGATGGGATAACCAATCTGCTCTTCAATAAATTCCACATACTTTCTGCAATTTTCGGGAAGCTCCTCATAGTTTTTGATACCCCGGATATCACAGTTCCAGCCGGGAAGAGTCTTAAGAACGGGTTTCGCCTTTTCCAGCTTATGGGTAACTGGGAAATCGGTGGTAACCTCACCGTCAATCTCATATCCCACACAGACAGGGATCTCTTTAAGATAACCCAGCACATCCAGTACTGTAAATGCTACATCTGTAGCTCCCTGCAGTCTGCATCCGTATTTGGAGGCAACACAGTCAAACCAGCCCATACGTCTGGGACGCCCTGTGGTGGCACCGTACTCACCGCCGTCACCGCCTCTTCTTCTCAGCTCATCAGCCTCATCTCCAAAGATCTCAGAAACAAACGCACCTGCACCCACTGCCGAAGAGTATGCTTTACATACTGTAATGATCTGCTTGATCTCATAAGGCGGAATACCTGCACCAATGGCTCCGTAAGCAGCCAGGGTGGAAGAAGATGTAACCATAGGATAGATTCCGTGATCGGGATCCTTTAATGTACCCAGCTGACCTTCTAACAGGATGGTTTTGTTTTCCTTGATCGCCTGATCCAGATATGCTGATACATCGCATACATAAGGGGCAACCATCTCCTTATATTCATGAAGTGTGTTAAGCAGTTCAACCGGATCAATGGCCGGTTTATGATATAAGTGCTCTAAAATGACATTCTTCTGTTCACACACTCTTTCTACTTTTTCTTTTAGCAAGTCCTCATCAAATAATTCACTTACCTGAAAACCGATCTTAGCATATTTGTCAGAGTAAAAAGGAGCGATGCCGGATTTAGTGGAACCAAAAGATTTGCCGCCGAGCCTTTCCTCTTCGCACTGATCGAACAAAATATGATAAGGCATTACCATCTGTGCCCTGTCGGAAACAAGTATCTTAGGTGCCGGAACTCCCCTGTCCGTAACAGACTTGATCTCATGAAACAATAATGGGATATTCAGCGCCACACCGTTACCTATGATACTGGTAGTATGACTGTAAAATACGCCTGACGGCAATGTATGAAGTGCAAATTTACCATAATCATTTACAATTGTATGACCTGCATTGGCACCGCCCTGAAAACGGATAATAATATCCGCCTGCTGCGCAAGCATATCCGTGATCTTACCTTTTCCTTCATCGCCCCAGTTGGCACCCACTACTGCTTTTACCATATCTTTTTCCTCCTGAATAAAAACTTTCCATGCATCTCTTTGCATGAAAAAAGGCAGTCTGTAAAGACCTGCCCTTTAGTATCAACTCTTTACTTACTGATTATACACCAATGCAAATCATAAGTAAAATCAATATTATTTATATTTATCATAAGTAACAGTTATGTTTTATTCATCTAATACTGTTGAACGGTATTCAATAGAAACCACACTGTCATCCTGCATAATGAAGCAAAGTTTCATATTATCCTTTTCAAATACCAGCATTCCACTTTCATTAACCCCGTCATTTCCGTAAACTTCAGTAACTTTATCCAGAGAATCTCCTATTCCCACGCCTTCTGTTGTCATAATGGAATCATCCTTAAAAATAACTGAAGAGATATAATCTACATCTTTCATAGGATAAGTATCCACTTCAAAGCTGTTATAAGTATACATTCTGTCGATTCCCTCAAAGGCGCAGCTTGCCGCTTCAAAATAAGAAGCAGGTTCACCCAGTTTTTCTATGATCGGCGATGCCTCGGCGTCAATTTCAATTACAGTATCATTGTAAACAAAAGCATACCCCTTATACTGCACCGTTTCTTCAGCCTGTTCTTCTTCCATTATTTCTCCCGGCTTTGCCTCCTCTGTCTCGGCACTTTCCGAAGAAGCTGTTTTCACCTCGCCCTCAATCACCTTTGTATCATTTCCGCAGGCAGAAAGCATTAAAGTCATTCCCAGACATAATAAGATTATTTTCGTTTTCATTCGTTTATTTCCTTTCCTGTTTCAATATTTTTCAGCTGTCTTTCTCTTTCCTCTTCATAGGCATTGACCTTTTGGATCCATCTTTCAGCCAGCTCTTCTTCTCCCCTTCTATCGGGCAGATCATATTCCTCCTCTAATATTTCCCCCAGATACTTTGTGATCTTCTCTGCACCGGACAAATTCATATGCAGACCGCCGTCATAGGTATCCTTCGTAAAATCCAGACCTGTTTCATCTGTAAGTTCAAGGAAATTAATATATAAAAGATCATTTTCCCTGGCATATTCTTCCATCTGTTCTTCCCATTCATCATACCAGAAGGGATATAAAGAAGGGGCTTTGATAAGCACCAGCTGAATATCATTTTCTTTACAGAGGCTGGTAATTTTATCCAAATAATCGTATGCATTTTCTCCAAACCGGTAATCTGCAAGTATCTTTCCTTCGGGAACATTTTCGGCCGGACGCACATCAACCCTCATATAATAGCCGTTGTGTGAAACTGTCTTATCCCGGAACATATAGCTGACATCCTCACTGCCAAGCTCCTTCCATCTGGAATGATAGCGTAATATAGGAAATACATAGTCAAGAAATTTCTCATTTTCCGTCATGGAGGCATTGATAGCCTTAACCTTGGAGGAAGACCAGCGCATTCCTTCCAGAGTCATCCGGTTATAAGCTTCTTTCTGGGGCTTATCATACTGCATGGCAAGTACATTGAAAATTACTACATCCGGCTTTTCATAGCGCAATGTATCTTCAAGAAGATAGTATGACTGCCAGATCAGCTGCTGAGCGCTTCCTCTGATATAACTGTTTATTCCGTATTCTTTCCAAAGAACTATGGGTGAAAAGTTTTCATATACCTCGCAGTCGCCGATAAATATCACATCATGATCTTTTTCATCATTGTAATACTCTTCTATCAATCTTCCTTCCACAACTTCCGACACATATTTGGGGATCAGTAAACGTTGTAAAAGAAACAGACCGATCAGTATTACCGCTGCGCTGCAGGTTATCCTGATAATATTTTTTATTTTCATTCTCTTTACCTAAAATTGATTGTATATAAACTGGCTTGCATCATAACCGACTCCGTATGCTCCCAGAATAAGCACCGCCAAAAACAGACCGTACCATATCACAAACCGTACAGGATAGGACTTATCTGCAATCTGAGCCCTTACTTTTCCCTTACGCTGCAATAAACTGACTACTGTCATTAAAACTACGCATAATATAAGAATTATGTAGTCAGCCCCATCGAGACCAAGCTGCAGCAGAGAACCGTTCCACAGGATATTCCAGTTCCGGGCAGTAAACATAGTTCCAAACATTCTAAAAGTCAGGGGCACATCCCTATAACAGTCAAAGGTTCTAAGGCAGCTCATCAGAAGGATCGTTCTGATCACCTGAAATGCATGAAAACAGCGGTTATTTTCCAAATGAAATCTGCCATGAAATTTTTGATACAAGGGCTCCAGCTCCTGAGAGATCATAATGACCACCCAGTTGCCCAATCCCCAAACCACAAAGTTCCAACTGGCGCCATGCCAGATTCCTGTAGCAAGCCACACGGCAAATGACGACAGATATACGGGCATCCTCTTTCCGATCACTTCTCCGAAATGTTCTCTGGCAAACTTTGAGAATTTAAGCATAGGCTTACAGACTGATATGGGATAAAAGATATAGTCCGTAAACCATGTTCCCATAGTAATGTGCCATCTGCGCCAGTATTCTTTCACGGATTTGGAGAAAAACGGCCGGTTAAAGTTTTCTGTAACAGTAATGCCCAGCGTCTCTGCAATACCGATGGTAATATCAATACCGCCCGTAAAATCAGCATATAATTCCAGGGCATAGAACATCATTCCTACGAAGACATATGCACCGCTGTAAGTATCCGTATCCTGAATGATCGTTCTGACTCCTGTCAGAATGCGGTCAGCCACAACCATTTTCTTAAAAAATCCCCAGAGAATTCTCTGAAGTCCGAAACTAATCCTTCTTGCGTCAAACTTATGCTCTGCATACAAAGTTTCTGCCAGATCATTATATCTGCTGATAGGTCCCTGTACCAGCTGTGGGAAAAAGGAAACAAAAAGTGCGAATTTGAACGGATTTTTTTCCGCTTTGCAGGTTCCTCTGTACACATCGATGATGTAGCCCAGCGCCTGAAAGGTGTAAAAGGAAATTCCCATGGGCAGCGCGATCGTAAGAAAGCCCAGTTCCTTTCCTTTTGCCATGCGGATCACAGCATTTATATTGGAAATGGCAAAGTTAGTGTATTTTACCACCGCCAGAATGCCCAGGTTGATAAAAAGGCCTGCCAGCAGGATCTTCCACTGCTTTTTCTTGATTTTGCTTTTGTACGCTTTCTTATCTTCTTTGGACAGACTTTCTTTATTCTGCTTTAAATATTCAGACTGCCTGTTTCTCAGTTCTTCTATTTTACATCCTAAAAGAAAAACGGATATTGTTGTTACCAATATATAGATCAGATAAACAGGATCCGCCATAAAGTAAAAGATATAGCTGCTCACTAACAGCATCTGCCACTGAAATTTCTTCGGGATCAGATAATAGAGCAAAAACACGATCAAAATAAATCCCAAAAACTCATAAGAAGTAAACAGCATTATCTATTCCTCATCCTCTAATTTCTGTATCAAAGCATACAGTGCCTTTGCAGAATTGAAATTCTTCGGTATGATATGCTCTGCTGAGATCGTCACATCAAATTGATCGCAGATTTCCGATATCAGTGATACGATATCAAATGAATCCAGTATTTTATCATCGATCAATGTCTCGCATGTCTCAAAATCCACCTCCGGGTGTAAATCTGTTAAAATCTCCAATAATTCTTCCATGTTCCTTCTCCTTATTACTTGTTTATCTTTAAGTTTTTCAGTGTTACCCTGTCTATTTTTCCGTTTGCCGTAAGCGGCATGGTGTCCAGTCTGATAATTCTGTTGGGGATCATATAGCGGGGAAGTTTTTCCTTAAGCGCATTTGCCAGTTCTTTTTCTTCTGTATTCCCGACATAATANAGAATGATCTTNTTTTTNACATTGTCGTATACACAGCCGGCCATATTGATCTCTTCCATCATGTTCACATTGACTTCAATTTCTCCCAGCTCGATCCTGTGNCCCATATGCTTGATCTGATANTCCTTNCGGGATACAAATTCCAGTTCTCCCAGTTCATTGTAACGNCCAAGGTCNCCTGTCTTGTAGATCAGCTCCGGATAAAAAGGATTCAGCGGGTTCTGCACAAATGCTTCCTGTGTTCTTTCCATATCATTGTAATAACCCAGTGTCAGTGAAGTGCCCCGAATNCANATTTCGCCTGTTTCTCCCGGCCCTGCACATTTATTCNGGNCATTTAAAAGAAGGATTTCCGTGTTTTTAAACGGNCTGCCAATGGGTATGACTTCATCCAGTTCAAATTCACGGTCNACTTCATAGTAACANCATACGCCCGTTCCTTCGGTGGGACCGTACAGATTGATAAATCTGGCNTTAGGCAGAACTTCTTTCCATTTTTTAAATTGTTTGATGGGAAATACCTCNCTTACAAAAGCAACCAGCTTAAGNTATTCCGGNACCACTGTTTTAAAGGTGCCGAAGGAGGATATGATAGTCAATGCGGANACTACCCAGCATATNGTATTTATATGNTNTTCGTTCAAATATTCNACTAATTTTATGGGAAACATGAACAGCTCTTTGGGGATCAGATATGCTGTCGCNCCAAATTTTAATGTTGGATACACCTCTTTCAGNCAGGCNTCCAGATAAAGCGGGCTCTGATTACCAAACACCGTNTCTTCATCAAATGCAAACACCTCAGAAAGCTGCTCGATATAATCAATTACCGACCTGTGGCATGCNGCNACCCCTTTCGGTATTCCTGTGGACCCTGATGTAAAAACAATATAAATNGGATCCGTATCAATTACTTTGCTGTNGATCANTTCNAGAGCTTTTTCATCAATTTCTGTATGGCATATATCACTATATNCAANTATTTTNCCATTAAAGCTAAATTTCTGCGCTGTCTGCANGGTATTNTCATCACAGATCATTACTTTGGCCCGGACATTCTTCAAGATCAGTTCAATTCTTACTTCCGGCATTTCCGAGTCGATGGGCACATAATAGTTTCCGCCNGTAATGATNCCCAACTGGGCTGCGATCANTCTGGGATGTTTATTCATAAAGATCACNACCGGTTCCTTATAGACCTGCATATTATGNAGAAAAGTNCCTATAGAACGGCTTTGCTCNTATACTTCCTTAAAGCTTAAGCTGTCCGTTCCATCAGAAAAAGCTGTTTTTTCCGGNACCTTTTTTACTNTTTGTGTTAAATAATCTAAAACATTGTTCTGCATCTTAATTCTTCTCTCTNAAGTAAANTATGCTATNTCGTAATTAAATCTCTGTATTCTTTTCTTAAGCAATTNCAGGTTTCTACNGCTTTTCCTGCAAGTACTTCCATNACATCCAGATATCCGGGCGGCATTTTNTTATCTCTCTTTATCAATGATAATTCTGTACATGCAAGNAGTNTNACCTGTGCGCCGCGGGNAAATAATTCTTCTGACGCCTGCTCAAGCATAGAGAGGTCTGCCTCTTTNCCCGCTTTGATGTTGTCATATATAAGACTCATGACTATCTTTTGTGCTTCTTTTGAAGGAACTATGCATTCAATNCCATACCGGNCCATGCCTTCCTGAAATAAGCGGCTCTGCACCGTTCCGTCTGTAGCCAGTATTCCGATCCGCTCTATTCCGGTATTTTTTAGATAAACTGCAGTTTCTTCAATTGCATTGATCACCGGAAGCNCTATTTTTCTTTCCAGCTCATTATGAAAATAATGGGCAGTTATACAGGGTATTGCTATGATATCCGCACCGTTTTCTTTCAGCCTCTTCCCTGTCAGAACCATATCCTCAACAGGGCTGTCACAGCTTTGTCCTAATATGTACTTTGTCCGGTCAGGTATTGACGGTCTGCTGATCATTAATATCTCCATATGATCCTGATCCGTTTTGGCATCGCTCATCTGNGTCAGCAATTGCAGAAAATAAGCAGTTGCCATTGGACCAAGTCCGCCGATCACTCCAAGTGTCTTCATCTTTTCTCCTTATTAATTGACCTCAGGATACAAACTATGATCATAATTATGGGACCCGTGATGTCTTGACGAATAATCCATCAATTGTTCTTCTGTCCACAGAAAAATAGTCGGATGATCTGTTCTGGGCGTTGTATCAAAGTGATACCATCCTTCTCCCAGATCCACNAGATTCCAGTAATGACTTGTTCTGGNAGGAATCTTGGCAATATCCATATTGGCTATCCCCGCACGTATCAATAAAGCTTTGGCCGTGCAGGCATATACNTAGCAGTCTCCTTTACCGTCNGCCAGCCCNTCNTAAGCTGCCCGCAGCCAGTTTCCTTTNTCAGAATGGCTGATATAGGAAATANNTCTCATATTATAGTTATAAATAGCCTGTACCTTTTNTNTNGNNNNCATTTCCGGCGTAATGATNCTGGCAAGTACCGCATCCGCCAGTGCATATACTTCGCTTTCGGAATAGACTCTGGGCCTGACTGTNACATTGGCAGAAACCACTGTTTCATGCCCTGCATAATCCCGGGCTATATANGTAACGGGATAAGTTCCTTCNNNATTGAGCTTTACCGCACTGTTATCCACGGTAAANGTAAGTCCTTCCATGCAATCATCTGTAACAGTAACATTTTTCTTATAGGAAACAGCATTTCCCATTATCACGTTCAGATCAGTCACACCACTGATGACCGGTGACTCTATATCCTCTCTTAACGTCAGCTTTGCAGTTTTAACCGTTTCATTGCCTCCCGCATCCGTAACGCTTACNTCCACAGTCTGCTCACCTGCAAGATTCACATCCGGTTCTGNTACAAATTTCGCTTTCACTTCAGTGACATCTTCTATTGAAACAATAAAATCCTCCGGTTTTCTAGGCAATAGCGTGAATCTTTCNATATCCTGTACTTCCACTTTGGGCGGAATGGTNTCTACAATATGCATCATCACCTCATACCTNGTACCNTCCACTATCAGCGCAACNTTCTNATCTGCCGGTGTCAGATAATCATAATTTTCTATTTTGGAGATAAATGCCGCATTCTCTCCTTCTATAACAAAATCTTTTAATTCCGGCGGATCGCTCCCCGCTTCCACAGTCAGTTCCGAGACAACCTGGGATATAAAAAGCTCCGAACTTACTGTTGTCTGATTGCCTCCCGCATCTGTCAGCAGAACTTCCACTGTCTGGCTTCCGGTTCTCGTATAATCAGGGCTTTGCAAATAAGCCACTTCTACTTTTGTNGCATCTTCTATATCAGTTACAAAACTTTCTGCTTCGCATTCCTCTCCCAGATCCAGATTGACTTTTACAGGCTGTCCCTTCGGAGCTATCGTGTCCTCTATATGTAACGTACTTTTATGCTCAAAAAAACCGACCTTTACTACAAGGTCGTAATCTCCGGGGCATGTTATATCAATCACATCACTGTCACTGGTAAAAGCCGCCTCATCATTTATATCTTTCAAAAAGTCCTGCACGGCNATCTCCACACCTGCCTGTGCATAACATTCCTTATAGACTCTATTATCTTCATACGCCAGAAAAGAAACAAAACCCGCCGCTGCCAAAAGCAAAACAGCTGCCTGAAGCACCTGNTTTACAGAAATCTGTCCGAATCCTGTTTTTCTTTTTACTTTAACCTTACTCATCTGTCTTATCCATTGCCTTACTTCTGTGTAAGAGCACGGGCTCTATATAATATTTTCATATCAATGACCCGTGCTCTCCTATTTCATATTCTATTATTTTACTTCTACAACCCAGCCTTCAGGTGCTTCGAGCGTACCCATCTGGATTCCCGTCAATGTCTCATACAGCTTTCTGGTAACAGGCCCCATCTCGCTCATACCGCTGGGGAAGCAGATCTCTTTACCGTGATCAANGATCTTACCAACAGGTGAAATAACTGCTGCCGTACCGCAAAGTCCGCATTCTGCAAAATCCTTAACTTCGTCAAGATAAACTTCTCTTTCCTCTGCCTTAAGCCCCAGATAATCTGTTGCAACCTGTACCAGGGAACGCCTGGTAATAGAAGGAAGAATGCTGTCTGACTTGGGCGTTACGATATTACCGTCCTTTGTAACAAAGAGGAAATTAGCGCCGCCTGTTTCTTCCACCTTGGTCCTGGTAGCTGCATCCAGATACATATTCTCATCATATCCCTGGTTGTGAGCATCTACAATTGCNTGCANGCTCATAGCATAATTNAGNCCTGCCTTGATATGNCCTGTACCNTTCGGAGCCGCACGGTCAAAATCNCTTACNCGGATAGTGAGAGGCTTTACNCCGCCNTTGAAATAAGGNCCTACAGGCGTGGTGAAAACACGGAACTGATATTCATCTGCAGGTTTAACGCCGATAACAGGATTACTTCCGAACATGTACGGACGAACATAAAGCGTTGCTCCGCTTCCATAAGGAGGCACATATGCCTCATTTGCCTTGATAGTCTTAATAACAGCTTCTACGAATTTATCCTTAGGGAAAACAGGCATTTCAAGACGTACAGCGCTCTGTTCCATTCTTTCACCGTTTAAATCCGGACGGAAAGTAACGATACGGCCGTCAACTGTAGTATAAGCCTTCATGCCCTCAAATATAGTCTGCGCATACTGTAAAACGCCTGCACATTCACTGATGACCACATTGGCATCCTCTGTAATAATGCCGTCGTCCCAGGCGCCATTTTTATAATTGGATACAAATCTGTAGTCTGTCTTAATATAGCCAAATCCGAGATTGGCCCAATCAATGCTTTTCTTCTCCATAATCTACGCGCTCCCTCTTAAGTTTCTTTGTTTAGTTAAATTTCTTTATATTATTACCCTATTTACACAAAAAGTCAATAGCCTGTACTAGCCATTGTGCCGGTGATTTGATATAATAGGAACAGTTCGACCACTGAACTTTACATTTATATAAGAGGTAGACTATAATGAGTAACAATCAAAATCGAAACAATATGGGGGAACAGATCAAGGGGGCTGTGGCCGATGCCTTAAGGACAGGAGATTTTGCCAATTTGAATGAACTGGTATCTCAGACTGTCACCGATACTCTGCACGAAGCAGGAAAACAATTCACCCAAAATGTTGAGATAAATGCAAATAAATCTTCCAGAAGTTCTGCCGGGGCAGTAAATGTCCCGCCCAAAAAACAGAGTGTAGACCGTCCCGGACCCGTTAAAGCGCAAAAACGGCAGATACAACCGGTACGCCGGAACGCCGCCCTCCCTTCCGTCAAGTTCAAAGAGGTAGGCAACGTATCAAGTGTCCTGTATCAGGTATTCGGAGGAATCGGATTAGGGATATCCTCTCTCATTGCCGTTCTCCGGCTTCCCGCCACTTTTGTGGGCGATTGCACAATAGCCGGTTGGACCGTGAATATTATCTTTATATTTGCATTTTTAGGCATGATACGTTTCGGCATCAGTCAAAGGGACCGGTTAAAACGTGCCAAACGCTATATCCAGTTGTGCGGCAGCCGCATGTACGGTCAGATTGAAAGCCTGGCAAGGGATACCGGAAACAGCATCCGCTATGTTGCCAGAGATATCCGCAAAATGCTCAGTCTCGGCATGTTTCCGGAAGGTCATCTTGACAGCCAGAAAACCTGTTTTATGCTTAATGATGATGTCCACCGACAGTATCTTGAGACTGCAAATAACTGGCAGATCCGTGAAAAGGAAGAACTTAAAAAATCAAATACGCAGCCGGAGCCGCCTGCCACTGACCCGGAATCGGAATTGAACACTATGATCGCTGAAGGAATGGAATGTATCCGGAAGCTAAAAGACTTAAATGACAGGATTCCCGGAGAAATAATCTCCAACAAGCTTTCTCGTCTGGAAAATCTGCTAAAAGATATCTTCAACAGTGTCAGAGAACATCCTGAGCAGATGCACCGGATGCATACCTTGATGGACTACTATCTTCCTACCACGCTGAAATTAGTTGAGGCATATGAGGACTTTGATAAAGTAAGCACCCCCGGAGAAGACATCATAAATGCCAAGGCAGAAATAGAGCGTACTCTTGACACGATTAATGAAGCGTTCACAGAGCTTTTGAACAATTTATTCCAGGATGCCGTATTTGATGCAACTACAGATGCACAAGTCCTGAAGACCATGCTCGCCAGAGACGGCCTTTCAAAGGATTCACAATTTATCATAGGAGGAGAAAACAATGAGTAATAATTTAGATGAGATGATCAAGGAAGCACCTGTCTTAACCCTGGATCCTTTTGCCGGAGAATCGCCTGCTGAAATAATCTTACAGTCTGAGGCTGAAATATCCGAAAAGCTTCCGGAAGCGGTACTTACCGAAGAAGAGCAAAAGATGGTAAATGATTTTGCCACACAGATCGATATTACCAATACGCAGATGGTCCTGCAGTATGGCGCCGGCTGCCAGAAAAAAATAGCAGATTTTTCGGAAAGCGCTTTAAATAATGTACGTACCAAAGACATGGGTGAAATCGGCAAAATGCTGACTGATGTAGTCACCGAATTAAAAAGCTTTGATGAAGAGGAAGAAAAAGGCTTCCTTGGAATCTTCAAAAAGAGCAGTAACAAGCTGGATAATCTGAAAGCAAAATATGATAAAGCTGAAACAAACATCAATAAGATCAGCAAGGTAATGGAAGGTCATCAGATCACCCTACTGAAAGACGTTGCCATGCTGGACAAGATGTACGATCTTAATCTCAATTATTTTAAGGAGTTATCCATGTATATTCTGGCCGGGAAACAGAAACTTGAACAGGCCAGAACGATAGAACTGCCAAGGCTCCTTGACAAAGCAGAAAGAAGCGGACTTCCTGAGGATACACAGGCCGCCAAGGACTATGCCTCCATGTGTGAACGCTTTGAAAAGAAAATATATGATCTTGAACTGACAAGAACTATTTCCATGCAGATGGCTCCGCAGATCCGCCTGATCCAGAACAATGACACCACTATGTCGGAAAAGATCCAGTCCACTCTTGTGAATACGATCCCTCTCTGGAAAAGCCAGATGGTGATCGCTATCGGCCTGGATCACTCCATTGAAGCTTCCAAGGCTCAGAAGGAAGTGACTGACATGACCAACGCCCTGCTTAAGAAAAATGCGGAAACCCTAAAGACCGCTACTATTGAAACAGCCAGGGAAAGTGAGCACGGCATTGTGGATATCGAAACTCTGACCGCCACCAATCAGACATTGATCAGCACACTTGATGAAGTGATGAAAATTCAGGAAGATGGACGCGCAAAGAGAAAGAGCGCGGAGGAAGAACTTGTCAGGATTGAAGATGAAATGCGCCGGAAACTTCTGGAACTGAGCCAGTCCTCCAAGCAGACCTCATAACCAAGATCTTTTCATTCAGACAAAAAAGCATCCTCTGTCCGGGATGCTTTTTTATTGCCTTCTTATTTACTGCTTTCTTTCATATTTCACAAAATGGTAAGTTGTATCAAAATAAACCTGTTCATCACTGTCCGCCGTGATCTCCCATTCCGGCATATTATCCAGATTGGGAAAATAAGCATCCGCTTCATAAGTCCGGTCGATCCTGGTCACATGGGCTACATTACAATAAGGAAGCATTTGTCTGTAAATGCTTTCACCTCCGATAATATAAATACTATCATCGGGATATTTTTTGAGTTCTTCAAGAAGCTCCTCCATGCTGTGTACCACCGTGGCATCCTTGACCTTATAATCAGGATTGGAAGATAAAATGATATTGGTCCTGTTCTTAAGGGGAAGTCCCTGTGGGAATGTTTCCAGTGTTTTTCTTCCAAGCACAACTACCTTGCCGGTGGTTTCCTGCCTGAAATTCTTGTGATCTGCCGGAATTCTTATCAGCAGTTCATTTTTATTGCCTATGGCCCAGTTTTCATCTACCGCTACAATTAAGTTCATATTTTTCCTTCCTTCTCGTCTGCACCTGCTTCTCCACCCATCAGATAGCGATGGGAATATCTTTGATCTGTTCTCCCGTCACATAATTATCTGCTCTTACATCATTACGTGTAAACTGATAGAAATCCTTTACATCAGGATTAAGCCAAAAATCCGGTGCGTCATGCTGGGGTCTTTCGATCAATTCTTTTATGATAGGGACATGTCTGTCATAAATATGTGCATCCGCGATCACATGTATCAGTTCTCCCACATTCATATCACATACCTGCGCCAGCATATGTATCAGCACAGCATACTGTACCACATTCCAGTTATTGGCTGCCAGTACATCCTGGGAACGCTGATTTAAAATTGCATTCAACGTCAGCTTATCCTGTCCTTTTTTCTGGGTTACATTAAAGGTCATGCTGTAAGCACAGGGATAGAGGTTCATCTCATGCAGATCCTGGTGCACATAAATATTGGTCATGATCCTGCGGCTGAAAGGATTATTCTTCAGATCAAAGATCACTCTGTCCACCTGATCCATCATTCCTTCTTTATACTGATGCTTAACCCCCAGCTGATAGCCATAAGCCTTGCCGATAGATCCATCCTCATCTGCCCACTCGTCCCAGATATGACTGTGGAGATCATGGATATTATTGGACTTCTGCTGCCAGATCCAAAGCATCTCATCCGTAGCGCTTTTTAAAGCCGTCTTTCTCAGCGTCATGATCGGAAATTCTTTGGAAAGATCATAACGGTTGACAACGCCGAACTTTTTGATCGTATAAGCCGGCGTACCGTCTTCCCAGCGGGGTCTAACCTTTTCTCCCTCCGTACTGGTCCCGTTTTCCAGAATATCCCTGCACATATTAACAAATATCTGATCTGCTAAACTCATCCTGAATTTCCTTTCAATCCCATTTATCACAAAGCGAGTTGATCTGATCTGCAAATTTCGCCAGATCCTTATTGGCTCCGCCTTCATTTTTATGAATAACTGCAATAAGCCTCTGTCCCGCAGCCAAAAGTCTTGTAAATACGTCGGAAACAGTTCTGACTTTCTTCTTAACGGGAATCGGTAC
Organism: Lachnospiraceae bacterium; assembly: GCA_014803415.1. GTDB lineage: Bacteria > Bacillota > Clostridia > Lachnospirales > Lachnospiraceae > Suilimivivens. Next base: position 181,725 of record JAAVBZ010000023.1, on the reverse strand, counting down.
TCCTTCATATTCAAGCTTGCCCGAAAGAAGATTAAATACTGTACCGCTGTAAGGTGCATACGCTTTGATCCCATACTCTGTCTGCAGACATTCTACAAAGGACTTACATACTGAATCTTCTCCGTGCACCACAAATACTTTTCTCGGCTTTTCCTTAAAGCCCAGAACCCACTCGATCAGACCGTTTTTATCTGCATGGCCTGACATACCGACTAACGTCCTGATCTGGGCCCGAACTTCTATGGGTTCTCCAAAAAGCTTGACTTCATCAATTCCCTCGATCAAAGTTCTTCCCAGTGTTCCTACTGCCTGATATCCTACAAATAGGATGGTGCATTCCGGTCTCCAAAGGTTGTGCTTTAAGTGATGTCTGATACGTCCCGCTTCACACATGCCGGAAGCAGAAATAATGACCTTGGGCGTATTTTCAAAGTTAATCGCTTTGGATTCCTCGCTTGTGATAGAAAGCCTTAAATTCGGAAAAGAAATAGGATTGATACCTTTTCTTACCAGCTCCAGGGCTTCTCCATCAAAACAGTTTTGTTCATTTTTGTGGAAAATACCGGTGGCTTCAACGGCCAGGGGACTGTCTACATAAACCGGGAAATTCCCGTGATTCTTTACCAGTTCATTCTCCTTGATCTTACGGATAAAAAACAGAATTTCCTGTGTTCTTCCAACTGCAAAAGAAGGAATGACAACATTGCCTCCTCTGTCAAAGGTCTCCTGCAGGATCTGTGCCAATTCTTTTACATAATCAGTTTTCTCTTCCGAATGCAGACGATTCCCATAAGTGGACTCCATAACCACATAGTCTGCTTCCTCTGTCACTGTGGGAACTTTTAAAAGCGGCTGATTTTTATTGCCAATATCTCCCGAAAATACGATCTTCTTTGCCTGCCCTTCTTCTGAAGCCCAGACTTCAATACTGGAAGAACCTAAAAGATGACCTACATCCGTAAACCGGATCTTAATTCCTTCACACAGATCTATGACAGTATCATAGGGGCAGGGGACAATGCATCTGATAGCATTTTCAGCATCTTCCATCGTATAAATCGGCTCATGGCCTTCAATCCCTGAACTTCTCTTGGCTTTTCTGTTCTTCCACTCTGCTTCCTGCATCTGGATGTGCGCACAGTCTCGTAGCATGATACTGCAAAGATCCGCAGTAGCTTCCGTCATTATTATCTGCCCTCTGAATCCTCTTGCAGTCAAAAGCGGCAGCATGCCGGAATGGTCTATATGGGCATGGGTCAAAAGTACATAGTCGATCATGGATTCGGCTACCGGCAGATCACAATTTTCAAAATAATTGATTCCCTGCTCCATACCGTAATCTACAAGTATATGCTTCCCGCATGCATTTAAATAATGGCAGCTCCCCGTAACTTCATGGTCTGCACCAATGAAAGTAAGTTTCATACGATACCCCCTTTTCCTGATTTTGCTTTCCTATAAGGTCATAGCTCATGTCGTTTTATGCCGTTTGTTTTGTCCTTATATGTCATAGTATAGCATATTTGAATATAATATAGCAAACGATTCAGAAAGGCTTATCATGACAATTTCAATCTGCTCGCTTTTGCTGCTCTGCGTTGCACTTTCAACCGACACATTTACTGCCGGTCTTTCTTACAGTGCCCAAAAAGTACGGGTTCCTGTCAGCTCTATGGTTATTATTTCGTTGATTTCGGGATCCATGTTCATGCTGTCCCTGTCAGCCGGGGAGAAAATAGCCGGTCTTATTCCTCATGAAATAACCGCACTTCTTTCTTTTATTATACTGATGGCACTTGCTTTTTATAAATTATATGACGCACTACCCGCCAAATTCCATCACACAAGAGACCTGACCACGGCTTCTTTTTCTGAAAAAGTAAACAAAAAGGATACTGCAGTCCTTTCCTCTACGGAAGCCGCCACACTTTCTGTTATACTCTCCATAGACAGTATAACAGCAGGTGTCAGTACAGGAATGCCTGTTCTGCCGCCTGCCGCCTGCCTTTTTATATCAGCTGCGATCCACTTTCTGGCTCTTAATTTAGGTATGTCCGCAGGAAAAGCACTTTTTTCCAAAACATCAGGCAAATTCTCCTGGCTCTCTGCTGCTTTGTTCTTCCTGCTTGCTCTTTCCAGGCTCCTTAAGTGAATCCTTTCCCGTACTGTTTATTAAAAACTCAGACAATATAAGCAATTCATGTATTACAAGGGGCATAGCGGAAAGGACTCCCAGTATCCCCCATTCAGAAAGAGTCAGTCTGCTGGTGCCAAACAACACGACAAAATAAGGTACTTCTGTTACCAGCACCTGCAAAAACAAGCCGATTCCCCATGCCAGGATCATGTATAGATTATTCAAATGATTCATCTTAAATACCGATTTATTTACATCTCTCATCCCGACAGCATGAACCAGCTGGCTCATGCCAAGTACTGTAAACGCATGGGTCTGGGCTTTGTTTAAAATAGGCTGGATCTGTAATATTTTATTTAAGTTTGCAATATTAACCGGCAGATGTGCCATCAAAAGCTCCTGATAAGGAACGGTTAAAAAAGCCAGCAGACTGATGATCCCTATCACTGCTCCATAGCACAGAGTACAGGTAAGTCCGCCGTGAGAAAACAAGCTGTCCTTACTTTCTCGCGGTGGCTCCTTCATAAGTGCATCCGTGTCATTTTGATCTACGCCAAGAGCCAGCGCCGGCAGTGAATCCGTGATCAGATTGACCCATAAAATATGGCTGGCTTTAAGCGGCGCCGGAAATCCTGCCAGTACGGCCGCAAGCATGGTAATGATCTCACCGAAATTGGAAGACAGCAAAAACAAGATCGTCTTCCTGATATTTTCAAAAATACCCCTGCCCTCCCGCATGGCCTTTTCTATTGTGGCAAAATTATCATCTGTAAGCACCATATCTGCAGCATTTCTTGCCACATCTGTACCTTCTTTACCCATGGCGATCCCTACATCTGCTGCTTTTAAGGAAGGGGCATCATTAATGCCGTCCCCGGTCATTGCCACTATCTTCCCCTTCTTCTTTAAAGCCTCCACTATCTTTACCTTGTGTTCGGGAGAAACTCTGGCATAAACGCGGATCCTGTCCACTGTTTTGGCAAACTCTTCCTCCGACAATGCATCGATCTGCATTCCGGACAGGCACTGCTGCCTGCTGTCAGCAATTCCCAGCTCCTTTGCAATGGCAAAAGCTGTATCGATATGATCTCCCGTGATCATCACCGTGTCCACATGTGCATTCTTAAAACTTAAGACCGCTTCCTTTACCTCTTCTCTTGGCGGATCTATCATACCTACCAGACCTACAAACATCATATTGCTCTCGTCTGTCAGATTTCCTTTTGTCTTAACTGCTGCTGCCAGGACACGCAGAGCCAAAAGAGCCATTTCATCTACTGCCTCTAAAGCTGCACGTTTTGCTTTTGCAGTAAAAGCCACCTCTTTCCCATTCATCCATACTGTGCTGCAAAGTGCGATCATCTCATCTGCAGCGCCTTTGACATATGCAATTTCTCTGTCTTCCTTTCTGTGCACTGTGGTCATACGTTTACGATCCGAAGCAAAAGCCCGTTCATCAATACGGGGATATTTCTTTTGAAGGTCGTCCTTTCGGTACCCGTATTCCAGCGCTATATCAAGCAGGGCCAATTCTGTAGGATCACCGATCCTGGCATCTTTAACGACCGCATCATTACATAGCGTGCAGGCTTCCAGAAAGAGCGCATGCTTCTTGCTATCAAGCATATTCTTTTCCACGATCTTGCCATCCACATAACATTTCTGTACGGTCATTCTATTCTTGGTCAGCGTTCCGGTCTTGTCCGAGCAGACAACATTAACCGCTCCAAGCGTCTCTACTGAGGGAAGCTTTCTTACAATGGTATTTACCTTGACCATCCTGGATACACTGAGTGCAAGCACTATGGTAACAATAGCCGGCAGTCCCTCCGGTACAGCTGCAACCGCAAGTGAAATAGCGGTAAGAAGCATCTCTCCGATATCTCTCTTTTGCACAACTGCCACTGCAAACAGGAACACACAGATTCCTATCGCTGCTGCACTCAGCACTTTTCCCAGATCGGCCAGTCTCTTTTGCAGAGGGGTCAGCTCACTTCCGCCATCGTCTATTAGGTCTGCTATTTTTCCGATCTCTGTATCCATACCTGTGGCTGTAACGATTCCCACTCCTCTGCCATAAGTAACGGTGGTTGTCATATAGGCCATATTGATCCTGTCGCCAAGACTGCTGTCTTTTCCGCTTATGGGCGTACATATTTTTTCAATAGGAACAGACTCTCCTGTAAGAGCAGACTCTTCTATTTTCAGGTTAACTGCCTGTACCAGTCTTAGATCTGCCGGCACTTGTCTTCCTGCCTCCAAAAGAACTACGTCTCCAGGAACCAGCAGTCCGCTTTCAATTTCCCGCTCTGTCCCTTCTCTTAGAACCAGCGCCCTGGGACTTGACAGCTTTTGAAGAGCTTCTATGGCCTTTCTCGCTTTTCCTTCCTGTATCACTCCGACCACTGCATTCAAAACAATGACTACTGCAATGATTCCAGCATCACCCACTTCATGTAAAAAAAGGGAAACGGCTATAGCTGCCATCAATATATAGATAAGCGGATCATTCAGCTGCTCAAAAAATAAGGCGGCCGCACTTTTTTTCTTCCGATCCTTAAGACGATTCTCTCCATACTGATCTTTCCGCCTCCCGGCTTCTGCTTCCGTTAATCCCTGCTCCATACTTGTCCCAAAGAGCTGTTCCACTTCTGCTGTGCTTTTATCTATATACATAAAAATTCCCCCTATCCTCTATCATGCAGTGTTGATTCATTTTTACTGCATTATATGCGGGACAAGGAGGAATTATGAATACATTAATTTAACGGTTATTAAGGGCCGGCGTATAATTGTCCATATAAGTATTGTTACATCTGGTACACCAATAAAGTGTATAACCATTCGCAGTCTCTGTGGGCCGAACTACTGTCGCTACATAATTGTGTCTGTTAGGATCCAGATCAATTTCTTCAGCATAGGTTCTGCCGCAGTCACACACAAAGGATCTGATTCCTTTCTCACTGCAATTGGACTCTTTAAGCACATAGGACTTAAAATCATGTGAATGCGGAGTTGCCGTAGGCGTAGGAGTAGGCGTTGCTGTTGTCTGTGGTGACACCGATGCTGAAGGCGAAGCGCTTGCCGCCGAAGGAGTCGGTGTTGATGAGGGTGACGGAGAGGGAGATTCTGTCACTGCCGGAACCGCTCTCGAATTTAAGACCACGCCGCATACCGTACAGGTTATCTGTTCCCGCCCCTGTGCTGTGGAAGACGCCGCTTCCGCTTCCGTCCAGTCTGTCGCTATATGGCCCCGTGCCGGAATCTGCTCCGTATAAAAACTTCCGCAGCTGCATGTATACTTACGAAGTCCTGAGAAAACACAGGTGGGTTCTCTTTCCACATTCGATCTGTATTCATGAACGTGGGCAGCCTCACCGGAATTATTTGAATTCGTATAGGGAACGCTTTCCTGTGCAACGATTTCATCACAATAAATACACTTTTTTACCCGGATTCCTTCTCTGTCTGCAGTAGCCTTCCTTGAGATTTCCCAATCATCCGGCACATGTCCTGTAGAAGAGGTATCCAAATAATAAATATCCCCGCATACAGAACAGGTATATTTCAGCTTCCCTGCCTGATAGCAGGTGGCTTTTTGGACTACCGATTCCCTGTAATCATGAGTATGGCCGGAAAGGCTCACCGGCTGGATCTTTATTTCCCCGTCATCTTCTCCGACGCTTTCGGGCGTAGCCGTAGGAACAGCCTCCTCTTCCGGCTGGTTTTGCACTTTTTCTATCGTATTTTCGCTTTCAGCCGTCTGAAGGTCCCTGCTGCCTGCTCCCGTCATAGAATATCCGACAACTCCGACCGTTATGAGGCATACGATCACTGTTATCGCGCCTAAAACCCCTGTTAATATTTTCATCAAACTTTCCATTTACTTCTTCTCCGTATTCCAAATAGTCGCCAAATTAAGTATAGCACATCTTGTCAAAATCCAAAAGATAAAAGATGCAATTCTTGCCGCTATACCTACAATAAAATCTTCGCTTCGCGAGAATTTTATTGTCATGAAAAAAAGGATCCAGCAAAAGCTGAATCCTCAGAGCACGAGACGGGACTCGAACCCGCGGCCCCGACCTTGGCAAGGTCGTGCTCCACCAACTGAGCCACTCGTGCATTTCTTATCCGTACCTGACGGACAAGATATAATATACTATATGCCCTTACTTTTGTCAACAATAAAATTCAAAAATTTAAAACAATTTTATAAACATTTCAAAAAATTGTTACAGTTCACACCGCACCATTCGCAAAACGCACTTCTATTCTTCTGCCCGATCTTTCATTTTCACTCTGAAGATTCTTCGAAGCGACTCATCTATCCTCTCTTCTGACAACCTTCCGCTATTAACGGCCTCCAATACGCCATTATATGCTGTTTCAAAATCTTCCGGCATCAGAATCATATCTGCTCCCGCCTGTAGTGCCATAACGGCTGCCTCATCAGCAGTATAGTAATCTGTAATGGCACTCATGTCCATGGCATCTGTTATTACGATTCCGTCAAATCCCAGTTCTCCCCGCAGAAGATCGCTGATCACTTTTCCCGAAACAGAGGATGGTGTATTATCACCCGTAATACCAGGAACTGACAAATGACTTACCATAACAAATTCTGCTCCGGCTTCGATCCCTGCCCGAAATGCAGTAAACTCATTGGCCTCAAACTCTTCCTGAGTTCTCTCAGAAACCACCATCCCATCATGAGTATCTTCCGATGCACTTCCCAGTCCCGGGAAATGCTTCAGGCAGGCACTGACACCGCCTTCCTGTAATCCTTCCACATTAGCGGCCGCCATTGCTCCTGCTCCCTGTGCATCACTTCCAAAAGAGCGGTCTCCTATGATGGCGTTATTCTCCAGCAGTACATCTGCTACAGGAGCAAAGTTCAAATTAAACCCAAATTCGGAAAGATAGGCTGCTACTGCACTGCCGGCTTCTTTGGCCTTGGCGGTATCTCCTGACGCTCCGATATCTCCCATGCTTCCTACATTATCTGCAAGGCCGCTCTCAGCCACACGGCTGACTGTACCGCCCTCTTCGTCTACTGCAATAAATAAAGGGTATTTTCCAGAGCCCTTGGTAGTAGAAAGCATTTCTGTCAGCTGATCCTTTGATTTGATATTCTGTTCAAAATAAACAAGACCGCCTAATGCATATTCACTCAACTTTTCTTTCGTGGTATCCCCTGCTTTAATTGCGATATCAACTCCTGTAAGTGCTTCCGGCGTTATGATAAACAGTCCCGCTGCCTTATCTTCTAAAGTCATTCCTGCTATACAGTCATCTACGATCATATCCAGCCGGCTCTTTTCCTCTCCAATCTGCGACGTGTTTTCAGGTGCTTCCACAACTGCAGGTTCTTCCTGTTGATCTTCATTCTCATCAGCCTGCATTTGCTGCTCTTCGGAGCACTTTTTCTCGCTTAAGACAACCCCAGCCTTCCGAATTCCCACAATAGCCCCTACAACAACCGCTGCAAGAATTATTCCTGTAACAATATATGATATAATCTGATTTCTGATACGACGTTTTCTTCGAAACTCTCTTCTGTCAAATTCTTCATCCATTTCATCTCTATCTAAATCTGCCATGCACAATCCTCCGCATTTTTCCACAACTAACGAGTTGATTCTATCATAACTTATTTACCACATAATTTCTACAGGAAATTTCATGGGATGAAAAAGTGGGTATCAATCTTCTTCGATCAATACCCACTTCTAAACTATACTATCCAATGGCCCTACCTCTTTTCGTATAATTTTCCTTATTCAGTTTTTTCCTCTTTCGTACTTTTCTTCTTTTTCCTTTGTACCAGATGTACTGTAACGGCTTAATATTCTTTTTACATTAGTGCTTCGCTACTTTTTCTTCTGTTCAGTACGAATGAGCTTCGTTGCTTCTGTACTTAGATCTTTAGTACTTCAAACTCCAATTTCACATTTACTGTTTTAAACAGCTGATCTTATGTTGCCAAGGGACTTCTTTCCTTTCTTTAGATTTATCTATGTGAATTTGTTTTTGTAACTTTAGTATATAAGAACTTTCGATATTTGTCAACACATTTTTAAATTATTTTATTATTTTTTTCATTTTTCTTTTCTTATCGCGTTTTTATCAGATTTTGTTGCACTTTTTGTCAAATTATCTCAAAATTTTCCAAACTATGTCGTACCCGATATGATCAGTATGCAATTGTAATTTGTTTGTGCCTGCCTTATAATGAAAGCAGTAAAGTAACGGAAATAAAAATGAAATCACACAGATAAGGAGACTATTATGACACCAAAACAACTTGCTTTTCAGACCGCTGCTGAAGGCATCATTAAGAATCTCGAAAAAAGAAATATGGAAGGCTATTTTTTTGAAGACAGCGCTTCCTGCGTAAAGGCGATCATCGACATTATCGAAGATGGATCCACTATAAGCTGGGGCGGCAGTGAAAGTATTAAAGAATGCGGATTAATGACTGCCTTGCAGGCAGGAAATTATACTCTGTTCGACAGACTTACTGCAAAAACTCCCGAAGAAAACCGGGAGCTCTATGTAAAAGCCGTACTGTCCGACTATTATCTGATGAGTTCCAATGCCGTGACCTTTGACGGTGAACTGATCAATATCGACGGAAACGGCAATCGCGTTGCCTGCCTGATCCATGGTCCCAAAAACATTATTATGGTAGTGGGAATGAACAAACTGGTTCCTGATGTGGCATCCGGTTACGCAAGAGTCCGAAATCTGGCTTCTCCTTCCAACGCAAAGCGTTTAGGCAGAAATACTCCCTGTTTTCACACGGGAAAATGCGGTGACTGCCTTTCTCCTGAATGCATGTGCAATCAGGTAGTAGTCACCAGAAGAAGCGGGCAGCCAGGAAGGATCAAGGTCTTCTTCGTGGCTGAGGAATTAGGATACTGATCCCTTTAAAGACATGTGAAAACCGGCAGTCCGTAATGTGAACTGCCGGTTCTTTTTATTCATGATAATAGAATACTCGTAAAGCGCGGATTCTATGATTGGGATCATTAAATGAGCGGGTATTTATCTGTCAGCTTCTGTACGATCGCTCTGGCTTCGGGAATCTTCTCTTCGCCGCCCTTAATGATCATGGCTATCGCCTCTGCTATCTGATCCATATCTTCCGGATTCATACCTCTGGAAGTAACAGCCGGTGTACCGAGCCGGATACCGCTTGTTACAAATGGAGATTTGGGATCATTGGGAATGGTGTTCTTATTTGCGGTGATATGTGCTTCATCCAGTAATTTTTCAACTGCCTTACCGGTCAGGTCATAGGTGGTCAGATCCACCAGCATTAAATGATTGTCTGTACCGTCAGACACGATATTGATGCCTCTCTCCTGCAAGCCCCTGCAAAGTGCCTGCGCATTATCAACGATGCCTTTCTGATATGTTTTGAATTCATCAGACAAAGCTTCCTTAAAGCATACTGCTTTGGCCGCAATTACATGCATCAAAGGTCCTCCCTGCGTTCCCGGGAAAATCGCTTTATTAAAATTATATTTCTCTGCCGCTTCTTTATTTGCCAGGATCAGTCCGCCTCTGGGTCCCCGCAGTGTCTTATGGGTGGTAGTTGTTACCACATCCGCATAAGGAATGGGGCTGGGATGAAGGCCTGCTGCTACAAGTCCTGCAATATGAGCCATATCTACCATAAGTACAGCTCCAACTTCATCTGCCACTTCTCTGAATTTCTTAAAATCTATAGTCCTTGCATAAGCAGAGGCACCTGCAATGATCATTTTAGGCTTGCACTCAAGTGCAATCTCTCTTAATTTATCATAGTCAATAACGCCGTTATCATTCACTCCATAAGGAACGATATTGAAGTATTTGCCGGAAACATTGACCGGGCTTCCATGTGTCAGATGTCCGCCATGATCAAGATTCATTCCCATAATGGTATCACCGGGATCACATACTGCAAACTGTACTGCAAAGTTTGCCTGTGCCCCCGAATGCGGCTGTACATTGGCATATTCACATCCAAATAACTCCTTTGCTCTTTCAATCGCCAGATTCTCCACAACATCTACACACTGACATCCACCATAATAACGCTTTCCCGGATATCCTTCTGCATATTTGTTGGTAAGAGGACTTCCCATAGCTGCCATTACGGCTTTGCTTACCCAGTTTTCGGATGCGATCAGCTCAATGTGGCTGTTTTGTCTTTCCTGTTCGTCCACAATTGCCTGCGCAATCTCCGGATCTACATTCTTTATTTCGTCAAGTGAATACATGTCCTTTCCTCCTCATGCTATATTCAGTATTTACTGTGACGATTATAGCATGAACCGACTTAAAAGGAAACTATTCTTAATACATTCTTAAAAAAATTTAATTTCCGGCGAAATTGCTTTACTATAAAAAAAAATGTGATAGAATATGAAAAGATTTAATAAAGGTGGAAATTATATGTATAACATTATTGTAAATCCAGCCTCTAAATCCGGAAGGGGAGCCAGGATCTGGTCTTCGCTTGAACCGGTTTTAAAAGAGAAAAATGTTCCGTATCAGGTGTTTTTTTCAGAAAAATCCGGACATGTTATCCAAATAGTCCGTGAACTGACCATTTCTGTCAGCGAACCTTTAAAACTCATCGTACTTGGAGGTGACGGAACTTTAAATGAAGTTCTGCAGGGAATCACCGATTTTGACAAAGTCCAGGTTGGTTATATACCTACAGGCTCCAGCAACGATCTGGCAAGAGATCTTAAGCTTTCCAAAGATCCCGGTGCTATCCTTGCGGGAATTTTAAACTGCTCCAAAGCGACTTTGGTGGATATAGGCTGTGTTACTTATGAAAGCACTTCCGATGAATTTTCCAGATGTCACAGTGATGAGTTTGTAACAAAACGATATTTTTCCGTCAGCTGCGGCATTGGCTTTGACGCCGCAGTCTGTGAAGAGGCATTGTCTTCTAAATTTAAGAATATACTTAATAAAATGGGACTGGGTAAATTAACATATCTTGTGATCGCGCTAAAACAACTGATAGCTGCCCGGAAGATTTCCTGTGAGTTATGTCTGGATGGTAAAGAAGTTATCCATATTCAGAGATTTCTGTTCATTGCAGCAATGATCCATCAGTATGAAGGCGGCGGTTTTATGTTCTGCCCTGATGCAGACTATCATGACGGTCTGCTTGATATCTGCTCTGTTGGAAATATTCCAAAGCTTTTGGTTCTTTTGGCCCTGCCTACCGCTTTTAGCGGGAAGCACTACATGTTCAAAGGAATCAACCGATACTCGGCAAAGACTTTGAAGATCACTACTTCTGCGCCGCTTTGGGTTCATACGGACGGAGAGGTTTCCGTAAAAGCAGATTCCATTACTTTAGTCTGTGAAAAGAACAAGTTACAAATGTTATTGTAAATATAAAAGAGGAATTTTTGAGGAGAAATTTATTATGAAAAAATATTATGAGAGGTATAAGCATGCAATACCGCTTTTTATTTATGGTGTCATTTATTTAAGCTGGTTTAGTTATGTTGAAAAAACTGTAACAAGACCTGAAAATCTGATCCATATGAAAGCGGACGATGCTATCCCGTTCTGTGAAATTTTTGTGGTACCCTATTTTCTGTGGTTTGCATATGTTTCTATCATCGTCGTTTATCTCTTTTTTAAGGGTAAACAGGATTATTACAGAGTATGCACTTTCCTTTTTACGGGAATGACTGTTTTCCTGATCGTTTCCACACTTTGGCCCAATGGACATCATTTACGGCCGGCTGTAATGCCCAGGGATAACATCTTCACGGCACTTGTTTCCTACCTTTACAAGATAGACACGCCCACAAACCTGTGGCCCAGCATCCATGTTTATAATTCCCTTGGCGCCCATTTTGCGATCATCAAGAACTCAAAACTGGGCCAAAAGCCGGTTATACATGCAGGATCGCTTATTTTGTGCATTTCTATTATTCTTTCCACTATGTTCATTAAGCAGCATTCTGTATTTGATGTACTCACTGCCTTTATCATGGCGGCGGTCATGTATATCGTTGTATACGGTTTTGATATCGTTACTATATGGCAGGGACGCCGATACGGTGCAAGGAAACGCAGGGTGCGTCAGGTATAAGATTGATTCTTGACGTACCAGTACACTTGTGCTAGAATAACACCAGAAATTAAGAAAGAGGTGCATCAATGATTAATAAGTAATTCAAATTTATGAGATAGTGAATCCTTTGTCTGTGGGTATGCTGACCGCATGCCGGGCTTTGTTTACTGTTGAAATTTGGATTACCTGCTGTTTTGTGACAGCTGATCATTCGTTGCACTGTTTTTGTATCCGAATATTTTTTGTTCGGATGTATTTATGTATGCAATGAGCAGTTCCATTTTCGATATGACATGATTCACTATCGGAAATGGAACTTTTTTTGCTTGGAGGTGTTTATATGTTAGAATTAAAAAATATAACTATCAATCTTAAAAATGACGAAAGATGCATTGTGGATGACTTCTCTTTTACACTAAATCGTGGGGATAAGGCAGTCATCATCGGAGAAGAGGGAAACGGGAAATCCACCCTTTTAAAATTTATTTATCAGCAGAATCTCATAGAGGAATATTGTAACTGCTCAGGCAAGGTAATTACGAAAGGAAAAGCCGCTTATCTGCCTCAATTCATGGAAGAAAACTGTAATTCTCTTTCCCTGGCAGAATATTTTGAGCCTGTAGAGTATTATATGTATATTGATATTCTGACAAAACTGGGATTATCCGTCGAGTTTATTCTATCAGATCAAAACCTTGCCACCCTTTCCGGCGGCGAAAAAGTAAAAGTACAGCTCGCACGATTGCTTATGGAAGAACCGGACATTCTGCTCTTGGACGAACCTACCAATGATCTGGATATTTCCACATTACAATGGCTTGAATCTTTTATTGCGGAAAGCAGAATCCCCATCCTTTTCATTTCGCATGACGAGACTCTCATTGAAAATACAGCTAATGTAATTGTGCATATGGAGCAGATCATCCGCAAAACTAAATGCCGTATCACCGTTGCCCGCTGTCCTTATCGCGAATATCTGTCACGCCGGCGCAGTTCTTTTGCCCATCAGGAACAGGTTGCTCAAAAGCAGAGGGAGGACTATGAGAAACAAATGGAAAAATGGCGTCGGATCTACAACCGTGTAGACCATGAGCAGGCAGTGATCTCCAGGCAGAATGCCGGCGGAGGCAGGCTTCTGAAAAAGAAAATGCACGCCGTACTTTCTATGGGCAAACGCTTTGAGCGGGAAAAAGAAGATTTCCTGGATTTCCCCCAGGAGGAAGAAGCCATTTTGGCAAAATTTGATGAATCTATTCATTTGCCAAACGGTAAAACAATCCTTGATTTTTCGTCTGACAATTTGTGCATAGACGGCCGGGTCTTATCCCGTAATCTTCATCTTTATGTGGCGGGAAACGAGCATATCGGTATCATCGGCAGAAACGGCGCCGGTAAGTCAACGCTGCTCAAGATACTGTGGAATGAGATGAAGGACCGCAGCGACATAACGGCTGCCTTTATGCCTCAGAATTACTCTGAGATACTTGACTTTAACAAAACGCCAGTGCAGTATCTTGCTGAGAACTATACAAAAGAGGAAGTGACAAAAGCACGAACTTACATGGGAGGCATGAAATTTACTCAGGAGGAAATGACCGGAAAGATCGGTGATCTCAGCGGAGGTCAAAAAGCAAAAATATTGTTTCTTGATATGGTACTGCGAGGAGCAGATGTTCTGCTTCTTGATGAACCCACCAGAAATTTCAGTCCGCTGTCAAACCCTGCTGTCAGAACCGCTCTCAATCATTATGGCGGCGCTGTCATCAGTGTATCACATGACAGAAAGTATCTGGAAGAAGTCTGCGATAAGATTTATGAGCTCCGTGAAAACGGCCTGTTCTCCATAGACAAGATTTAAAAACAAGACCTATGCCGCTGCTTTTGGCATAGGTCTTATTTCTAATTAAAATTAAAAAATCTTCTGCAGATCTTATATCCCTCTACGGAAATCTTTCTTCCTCCTTTGCCCGGTAGATTCGTGCACTGCCCTAACAGTCCGAATCTCAGCTTCCGATAGAGGATCCAATCCTTCTTCTTGATATAATCCCAGAGTTCCTTTTTCTTTTGAAGGTTTTCTTCTGTGTCCGAACGTATCAATAATATAGAAGAAACTGTGGTAATAATATCCAGGTAGCTTAGCATATACTGACTGAGCTTTCTGTTCTGGAATATTGTATTCTTATTATCTGCCATGTAATCAACCATGATCTTATTGACTTTGATCTGCTGGTCGATCCTGCCGATCATAATATCTTCATTTACTGACTGATCTTCTCTTCCTATATAATAGCGATAGAAATTCACATCCAGATAATACATGGTCTTTACAGAAGGAAGCGGCTCAAACACATAAAGATTGTCCACATAAAAAGTATGTTCCGGCAGCTTTATCCCGCATTCCCAAAGGAGCTTGGTCCTGAAAATAACGGAATGCATCAGGATATAATGCCCCTTATAAAAATGATGGATATCATCCCACGTAAACATTTCATCCTTGGGCAGAATATGTCTGTAGCGCATTACCTTACGGCGATTTTCTCCTGTTTTTTCATATACAAAATTACTGATCAGCATATCAAGAGGTCTGTGACCGCCTGTCAGATTCTTTAGTGTATCAAGAATTTGCATATATGCTTCAGCTTTTACCCAGTCATCGCTGTCTACCACTTTAAAATACAATCCTGATGCATGCTCAATTCCTGTATTGACTGCTGAACCATGTCCGCCGTTTTTCTTATGGATCGCTTTAACAATATCAGGATATTGCCTTTCATATCTGTCGGCAATAACTGCCGTTTCATCTGTAGAACCGTCATCAACAATCAATATTTCTACCTCTTCTCCGCCAGGCAGAAGAGAATCAATACACTTCTCCATATAAGCTGCCGAATTATAGCAAGGTACCGTAAATGTCAATAACTTCATAATGGAAACTCCTTTTCTAACTTTTTGTTTTACTTACATCTCTATAATTCTTTTCACAGTATAGCACAGCCAAAATGCATTTCCCATTTAGCAAACCTTAATATATTCTAAAAATTTTCCAAAAATTCGGATAGATATGCACTATAGGCAGAAGGAATCGGATATTTATCTTTTGCTTCATTCTGCTCCACAAAAATAAGACCCGTGTTAGTATCTCCTCGATCCAACTCATCTACCCTGACTGAATACCCTATCATATGCCATTCCTTATGGGTAAAAATATGCCTGCTTTCGGTAAGCGGTTCAATACGGATAACAGAAAGCCCTATTTCCTTAAGCCATACGAGTACTTCCTTTTCCGAAAGATGCCCCTCTATATTGGGAAATTCGTACATCCCTGCCAAAAGCCCTTTAGAAGGACGTTTTTGCAACGCCGCCTTATTTTCATCCCTGATGATCAAAACTGTTTTTTCCTCTACCTTCCGGGACTTTTTCCCGGATTTAACAGGAAACTGCGTTTCCACGCCCTTTTGATGAGCCATACAAATATCTTCCCACGGGCACTTACCGCATGCAGGCTCTCCGTTTGGAATGCATACTACCGCCCCAAGCTCCATTAACGCCTGATTAAAATCACCCGGTCTTTCTTTCGGTATCACTACAGCCAATTCCTCTTCTATCTTCTTTTTCACCCATTGCTGCATAATATCCCGGTCATCACACCTGAGCCTTGCCAGGACTCTGAGTACATTACCGTCTACCGCAGGTACCGGCTTGCCGTAAGCAATGGAGGCGATCGCACCGGCCGTATAGCTTCCGATTCCCGGCAGTTTCAAAAGGTCCTCGTAATCTTCCGGCATATTTCCTCCATATTTTTCCATGATCTCTACAGCCGCTTTGTTTAAATTCCTGACTCTGTTATAATACCCAAGCCCTTCCCAAAGCTTAAGTAAGACTTCTTCTTCAGCTATCGCCAGCTTCTCAATATCCGGCAGGCTTCTCATAAATCTGTCATAATATGGTTTTACCGCTTCCACCCTGGTCTGCTGCAGCATGATTTCCGACACCCATACATGATAGGGGACCGGGTCTTCACGCCACGGAAGCACCCTTCTTTGCCTGTCATACCAGGTAAGCAATGGCGCTGCAATTCTGTCAAGAAGTGACAAATACACCGGAACCGGCTTATCAATTATCATACTGTCCGGCGAAATAATGCAGTCATAAGCAATGATTTTTACTCCTGCTTTTACTGCTTCCATAAGGGCATCCGCAAATTCAGGCTGTGTTTCTCTATTGGGTGTAAAATATTTTACATCTTTCATTTGTACGACCATCATAATGTATGCTTGATATCCTGCGCGGGCCGCATCGATCAATTCATATACATGCTTTACCGCCCGCTCCGATGGAGCATCCGGAAAAAGCACTACACCGTCTTTTTCCAGCGTAACGCCTTTTACTTCCATAAATATCTTATTTCGGGCAGTTTCTATATAAAAATCAAATCTGGACTTTCCATATGTTGTTTCAGGTCTGACCGATACAATATCAGGAAACAGCTCCTTCTTATACAACCATTCTAAAACCGCTTTATTGGGCGCCTGGGAATCCATATTGATCAAGCTCGCTCCTTTTCTTACCGCGATCAGATCATATAATGTACTTCTTTCAGGATTATTACTTTTCTCCAGAAAGACCTCCGCATGATCCGTAAGAAGTTCTCTGCAGCGGCCTGTATTTTTCACATGTACTTTTTCATTTTTTCCATTAATTTCCACATAGGCTATAAATCGATTAGGGCGGCTTAAGAACCGCCCCTGCACAATATTTTCGTACTTCATATGTTCAGATCCCTGTATTTGTTATGCTTTGTCTTATCTTAATCTGGAGCATTCAAATTTATCATATAGCAGAAGGCATCTGCGCAATTCCGCATACCTGTCCTCTATATCTCCTTCTTTAATCTCAATATCTACAGCTATAGCCATCGTATTGATCATGTCATCCGTTATACGATGATGCAGGGCTGCCAGAATATTCAAACGCTCTTCATAACTTCTGGCATCTAAAAACTCAAGAACAAGAGGATCAATATTCAGAACCTCTGCTTCTTCCTCTTGTTCTGATATTTCTGCTTCTTCCGGCATATCCGACTTTTCTAATGCCTCCGTCTTTTCCGATATTTCTCTTTCTTTCGGCAAAACCTCAATAACACTGTCATTTGGCTTTTCTTTCATTACCACCGGTTCAAAACGGTACTCCTGTGCTGCATCCGGGTATTTAATACGATCTACCTTCTCCATGAACATGGATAACGGTCTGGCATATACCTTAAAATCCCCATATAAAGCCTGATATATTACAAGCTGCTCATTGCTTTCCGTATGTTCGGCCAATGAAATGATCTGATACAGGTTTCCTTTAAAATGTCTGTATATCTGTTGTGGAACGGGAATATTATTCATAATTAAGCCTCTCTCCTTGTAAGCAATAATAATTCATGACATGATCACGCCATATCTATTATAATATCTCCAACTTCTCCTGTCATTCCTCTTTTACAAATCTTCCAGAAATTTGTGGCAGAAACGTTACTTTTCACGGATATGGGAAATAAGGAATTTGGCGTTGCAAGCTTGCTTGTGAAAAGACAAATTCCTTATTTTCCAATACCCTGAAAGGGGTAACCGCTAAACAGCGAGAAACATAAGCCCTTGCAAAGGGCGGCATACGCCAAAGGCGTATGGTTTCGCAGCTGTTTATGCGTTACCCGTGAAAAGTAACACAGAAGCTGCACTCCTTATCCGGAAAATCTATTTCTGTACATTCGGCAATCAATTCATCTTTTTCCGCTTTTGAAAGCATGTTGATTCTGTCGTGGTGAATTGTCACTGTATAAGTGCGGCCCCCGTTTTCATCGGTCACTCTCGTCATGGTTATACCGCTGTTTTCATACCCTTCTTCAGTAAGCAGCTCCCTGATTTCTTTGACATAAATGTTTTCCATCTCTCGATAATACTTTTCTNTNACTTTATCCGTATAATTACTNTGACTGATAACAGTTTCNGTTNTNCAAAAAGCAATGATCATTATTAACACGATAGAAATAATGATNGTAAGCGGCATGCTCTTTCGTATTCTCATAATGGTATCCTCCTGATCCTTTAANCTGTTCTTAAATTCCTTAAATAAAGGATACCATTTTTGATGTCCAATAGTACGGACTTTGTCAATGTCCATACTGCGTATATTTTCAGTCAAAATTCCTCCATCTCATGAAAAATAACCTTACCTGCTGTTGANACACCTGCATATAACTTATCTGTTTTACTGCCTTCTGCCAAATAATGCTGTATCACATATTGCGCNGTAAAGGGCATATCCAAGCCTGATAAATCCNTTATNTNAAACCATTGCAGCTTTCCTTCATTGCTGTTTAACTCAATATTGTTCTCAGAAATATCCGCAAAGAAATAATAGTTCTGTCTTACTTCATTATNACTCAGTCTTAAAGTAATGTATCGCAAAGAGAGATTATATATATCCTTTTCTTTCAGACCTGTTTCCTCATATAGTTCACGCAGTACACAGGCACGTGCGTCATTCAGTTCTTCCTTTTCAAAATGACCTCCTGCGGTTCCTGTATAGGAATCTTTAATAACTCTTGATCCAATACGATATAAAAGAAGTATCTTATCTCCTTTTTTCAAATATATGGAAGTCATATTTCTTAATTTTCCATCCAATGCTTAATCCTCCTCACCATCATAAATCAATACAATTTTAACAGCAATCCATAAACAGAACAATCAGAATATTTTATGATCGGAAATGACAATTCAAGGAAATGATTGACGTCTTCACGCTCAACGTGTATTATTTATATGTAGGAAGCAATGATTTATGAGAGGAATTTGGCATGCGGATCGGTGCACTTAATTTTAAACCGTTTATATATAATACGAATTCTTTAAGCAGAAACAGTCTGAACAAAATTTCAGCCATTTCAGAGGATCTGCCCTCCCGTAAGACTGATTTTACCGGCCTGGCAGCGGCTGATCGGAATGAAAATCCTCTCCGTAAGGGTGAAACTTCAAATTTTGCAGATGTATTTCAAAAGCAGTTTTATAAAGGCCAGCAGAATGCTTCCATGTTGTTCCAGCCTTCGGAACGTTCCGATGAATCCTTTTTGAACAAGGCATCATCTCAAAATCTTAATACCATGCAAAGAGCAATTGAAGCATATCAATCAAGTATGATAGCTTAAAAGAGGCAGTTCTTTCGGGGACTGCTTTTTATATAGGAAAAGGAGGATAAATATGGCAGTTTATGAATTAAAAAACGACGTATTAAGCATTCAGATCGACAGCCATGGAGCCGAACTGAAATCTCTGAAAAAGTTAAGCACCGGCGCTGAATATATGTGGTGCGGCGATGCCAAATACTGGGGCAGGACCTCTCCCGTGCTGTTTCCCTTTGTAGGCGGATTAAAGAACAAAGAATACCGTACCAAAGGTAATACTTATCCCATGGGCCAGCATGGTTTTGCAAGGGATATGGAGTTTGAATTCCTTTCCGGATCTGAAGATGAGATCTGGTTCGTCTTAAAATCCAATGATGAAACGCTTGCAAAATATCCCTATGAATTCATTTTAAAACTGGGTTATAAAATAAGCGGCAATCAGGTAGAAGTATTATGGCAGGTAGAAAATCCCGGCAGTGAAACGCTTCCTTTCTCTATTGGGGGGCATCCTGCATTCAACTGCCCTATCGATGAAAATACCAGACAATCCGATTATTTTGTAAGCTTTCATGATACGGATGAAGTTATCAGCAGCAGGATCGGTGAGCAGGGTCTTGTGACCGGATGCATGGACGTTTACGGATTAACTGACGGAAAACTGGCCCTAACAGATAATCTTTTCGATCATGACGCATTAGTTATCGAAGAAAATCAGACAGATGAAGTATCTTTATGCCGTAAAGACGGTACTCCTTACTTGACAGTTAAAATGGAAGCCCCTCTCTTTGGCGTATGGTCTCCTCCTGGAAAACAAGCCCCATTTGTATGTATCGAACCCTGGTATGGCAGGTGCGACAATGAATATTTTGACGGAACCCTGGAAGAAAGAGAATGGGGTAATACCATACAACCCGGAGAGATATGGAAAGCTTCTTACGTAATTGAAATCTGACAAAGGTTAAAAAGGCACTATGGATCAACCATAGCGCCTTTGCTTTACGTATTGCANNATATCATNNNNTTNATNTCCTGTCAACACTTTTTAACAAAAAATTACCGATCATCTGCGTCAATGATCACTGCCTCTGCATCAATGATCCTCTGTTTCTCCTTTTTCGTCTTGGAAATCCTTGATATGATCCACATATCCGACATGCCGTCATATATAAGAAATGCTCCGATCACTCTTACTACAGTATTTACTACTGAAAATGGATTATACACAAGTATCACTCCAAGAGCCACTGTGAGAATTCCGAAAAGCAACGCAACCCACCATTTGTTGTATCCCAGCTTCTTAAGATCAATTGCCTGCAATGCGTTATGTACACCATGTACAATCACAATCAGCCCTATTACGATAGGCACAGTTGCAATTATGATTTCCGGTTTGATCAATATCCATGCACCCAGAACGCCAAAGACTATTCCAAGGAGCAGCATCCCCTGCAGATACAAAGTGTGTTCCCTGGCAAAAAGATACAGCGCGATCTGAATAATACCATATGCAAGCAGCATGCCTCCAAATACCATACAGACTACCTGTGTAGAAGTTCCCGGCCAGATGATCAACACCAAACCGATAATAACACAGATCACAGCAGAAACCGTGTAATTTGCTTTCAGATTCTTAAGATACTCGATCATATTTTACATCTCCTTTTGTTTGCTTATATAAATCTTTCTTATTTTTTCCCAGATCAGATATCCAAAATATCCCAGCACAGCGCCAAAACAATTGAGCAGGATATCATCTACATCAAACGCTCCAAATGCACTGAATAACTGAAATACCTCAATTCCAAGTACAAATAAAAATGCATGAAACAGCATTACAAAAAAATTCCTTCCCCATTTGATCACATAAGGGAACAAAAAACCGAAAGGAATAAAGACTACAATATTTCCTACAAGATTTTCAAAACTGTTGAGCTTGTAGGAATAATCAATATACATCCGTATTGTTTTAAAAAGTGTAAAATTCGCCGTATCCAGCCCTTCCAAAATAACGTTTTTTTCCCAGGTTGCTGCAATTGCCCTAAGCTGGTCTATCGGATACTTGAATATAATTAATTTTAGCACAATCAGCAGATATATAAAGAAAATGATCCTGATTTTTTTCTTTTTCTGCACTAATAACGAACCTCCATTAAAGTGAGTCCTTTGGCAGGCGCAAGTTCTCCCGCATTTTCTCTTTTGCCTGACTTTAAGATACCCGATATCTCTTCGGGCCTTCTCTTATGCATTCCCACCTCTAAAAGAGTCCCCATCATAATACGCACCATATGATACAAAAATCCATCTCCACTGAAGGTAAAACGAATCTCTCCCTTTGTTCCCTTCCTTCCATAGACCGGACTTTCCACTTCTTCTATCAAAATACTGTCAATTGTTCTGACCGTAGATTTTTTACTTTTCTTAAGTGATGTAAATGCCTTAAAATCATGGGTGCCCTCCATATATGAGGCGGCTTCTCTCATAGCTTCTACATCCAGTTTTTCCTCTATTACACAAACATATTTCCTGTCAAAAATATGGGGAACCGGCGTATTTACTACCCGGTACATATAAGTTTTCCCTTTTGCATTCAGTCTGCTGTGAAAGCGTTCCCCCGTCTCTTCAACAGAGATGACTGCAATATCCTCCGGCAGATAACGATTAATATACTCCATGATCTGCTCCGGCGTCTTATCCGTATCAAGGTGAAAATTAGCTACCTGCCCTGCTGCATGAACGCCTGCATCTGTTCTCCCTGATCCCTGAATCTCCACTTTGCTTCCGTTCATTTTAGACAGCAGCGCTTCCAGCTTCCCCTGAATGGTATTATCTGTACTTTCCTGTTTCTGCCAACCCTGATACCTGGTTCCTTCATACTGCAGAACCATTTTGAAATTACGCAATTACTTTACCTCCCAGGGATTGTCTTTCCCTTCCATAAAACATTTACAGCCAAGCAAAGAATCCCTGACAACAGTTTCAACACAGTCATCCGTATAAAATGCCATATGATGACTCACTGTTACATTGGGAAAACCTCTTAAAACAGAAAGCTCCCTGTTATTTAGTATATCTTCTTTATGGTCATAATAATACTGTCCGAATTCATTTTCCACTACATCAAGACCTGCACCGCCGATTTTTCCTGACTCTATCCCCCTGATCAGCGCCTGCGAATCGATGAGCCCTCCTCTTGCGGTATTGATGATCATAGCCCCGTCTTTCATCTTAGAAATGGCTTCTTCATCTATCATATGATGATTATCTTCGGTAAGCGGTGCATGCAGTGTGATCAGATCTGCCCGCTCCCACATTTCATCCAGCGTTACATAAGTAATACCGCTCTTTTTCACTTCTTCATTCTCATAAACATCATAAGCGATCAGTCTGCAGCCAAAGCCGGAAAGATTGTTAAGAACGGTTCTTCCGATCCGTCCCGTTCCAATGACTCCAACAGTCAAATCCTTTAATTCCCTTCCCATCAGCCCCTTCAAAGTATAGTCCTGAATTCTGGTACGGTTCACAATACTTTTCATCTTACGGATCGTCATAAGAATCAACATTACAGTATAGTCCGCTACTCCGTTTGGTCCATAAGGTGCATTGGCGACTGTCATGCCAAGCTCCTTTGCAGCCTCAACATCAACATGATCATATCCTATGGTTCTGGTGACCACATATTTTACGCCATAAGAAGCAAACAGCTCAAGCAGTTCCTTCGGCATTGGAGAAGTAATAATGTCAATACACTGACTGCCTTCTGCCAGAAAAGCATTCTCCTTATTCGGTGCATCGGGGCAAAGCACTAATTCTATATCCAGCTCTTTTTCATATTTAAGGAACAATTCCTTTTCATCAAATTCCCGGCAGTTATATACCGTAACTTTCATGGTACCTCCTCCTTAATGTGATCCTTATTTTTCTTTACCGTTTTTTTCACGTTCTCTGTAACGTTTTACTTCTTCCATATCCTCATCTGTCAGATGCCTGAAATTGCTGATTCCCGCATATAATATTTTCAGACTGTTGAGTGTAGTATCAAATACCCCCTCTTCGTAAAGATTAAATATAATGATACCAACAGGAACTGCTATGATCATCCCTACTACTCCTGCCATACGATATCCTATAAATAAAAGTATTATAGTCGGCATAGCAGAAAGTCCTACGGAATCTCCTACGATTTTAGGCTGGATGATCTGCCTTGCAAGCTGCCCTACTCCCCAGATTATAAGAAGTCCTATGACCATCTTATAATCCGCATTTAAAAACTTAATAACGGCCCATGGGATCAAAACCGTTCCTGTACCGAAAAAGGGTAGAAAATCAAGGAATGCAACTCCTATAGCAATAATAAATGCATATTTAACATGCAAAATACTAAAACCTATCCCCAGCAGAAAATACATCCATACTTCAATCTTAAGCTGAGCCTTAAAATAGCCTCCTACTGCTCTTGCCAGCCCTCTTTTGATCATATCCCAGCGTTCCAGCATTGATTTTGGCAGAGCTTTTTCCAAAAGTCCCGGAAGATACTCCTTATCCGCCACATAAAAATATGCAAATAAAAGACTCATAATAACACTGATCACAATATTGGGCAGGTTCTTTGCAAAATTGCCCAATGCCGCAATAGTAGGTTCACTTATGCTACCCATTACACTTCCAAGATATTCATCTATATTTTCTGTAATATTACTGATCGTCAACTGCAGCTCTTTCGGCAGATATTTATAAGCTGCCGAAAATTTAGTACCAATCTCTACAAAATCCACCTGCGCATCTTCCCAAAGTTTTGGAACATCAGCAATAAAGTCTATAACCTGCTCCGTCAATTTCACCCCGATAAAATATCCGGCAACGATCACCAGCGCAATTACCGCCACAATAACAAAAACAGAACCTGTCTTTCTCTTCACTTTTAATTTCTTTTCAAAAAACTTTACTAAAGGGCTTGCAATAAGCGCAATGATCCAGCCCACTACAAAAGGCATGAAATAAATAATAATTCTGGGCAATAGAAATATACAAAACAATATGATCGATAGCATGATGCCCAGATTCATGAAAACCTTTAAGTATGTCCGCTTTTTATTTCTCTCCATGGATGCCTCCCGCTTAGCCGTCTTTTAAGCCTCTATACTCCTCTCAAGATAAGTGTCTAAAAGTTCATAAATTTCCTCTCTGCCCTGCTTGGTCTGGGCAGAATAGGGAATCACAACAGTTCCCTTTTCCACCTTTAATCCTTCTCTGACCATCTTCAAATGTTTTGGAACCTGGCTCCGATTGATCTTATCCAGCTTCGTAGCAATGATGACGGGCTTAAACCCCTGGTGTAAGATCCACTCATACATGAGCCTGTCATTGCCCGAAGGCTCATGCCTGATATCCACAAGCAAAAACACTGCTTGCAGCATTTTTGACTTGTGTAGGTAATTTTCAATCATCTTTCCCCACTGCGCTTTTATTTCTTCATTGGCTTTTGCATAGCCATATCCCGGCAGATCCACAAAATAGCATTCATCATTGATATTGTAGAAGTTGATCGTCTGAGTTTTGCCCGGCTGAGCACTGGTCCTTGCCAGTGCTTTTCTATTCATCAAGCCATTGATCAGTGATGATTTTCCGACATTACTTTTTCCGGCAAAAGCAAACTCCATATTTTCATTTTCGGGAAGTTTACTGGTAATGCCGCATACTGTTTCCAGACTTACATTTTTAATTACCATGGAATTTCTCCTATTTCTCTATGAGAGCCTTTTCCAGGATTTCTTTCATATCCTTAACAAAAGTAATGGTAAGACCCTCTTTGATTTCTTCCGAAATCTCCTCAATGTCTTTCTTATTTTCAAAAGGTACTAAAACTTCTTTCATACCTGCCATTTTCGCTGCCAGTAACTTTTCTTTGAGCCCTCCTATCGGAAGCGAACGTCCTCTCAAAGTGACTTCACCGGTCATCGCAAGATCACTGCGTACTTTTTTCCCGGTGACTGCCGAGAAAATCGCTGTTGCCATAGTAACACCTGCACTTGGTCCATCCTTTGGAACTGCGCCTTCCGGAATATGTATATGAAAATCATTTTCTTTAAAAACTTCCGGTTTTACGCCATGGCCGCTGCTGATGGAACGCACATAACTCATTGCGATGAGGGCGGATTCTTTCATCACATCACCCATTTGACCTGTCAAGTCAATGTCTCCCTTTCCCGGCATCATATTGACTTCGATCTGCAGAGTGTCTCCGCCTACGCTGGTCCAGGCAAGTCCTCTGACTATTCCTATCTGCGGCTTCTTATTGGCTTTGTCCAGACTGAATTTTTTCTTTCCAAGATATTTTTCAAGATTGGAAGATGTAACATTGATCTTTGAAATTTCCTCGCTGCCGTTTTCCTTTGCAGTCAGAATTTCTCTTGCAGCTTTTCTGCAGATATCGCCTATCTTCCTTTCCAGATTTCTGACTCCTGCTTCCTTTGTATAATATGTGATCATATTTTTAAGCGCACTGTCTTTAATAGTCAATATGTTCTTATTAAGACCGTTTTTCTTGAGCTCTTTATTCAAAAGATGTTCTTTTGCTATATGGAACTTCTCATTTTCCGTATAACTGTTTACCTCAATGATCTCCATACGATCAAGAAGGGGACGTGGTATTGTCTCTGTAGTGTTGGCTGTAGCTATAAAAAGCACCTCCGACAAGTCTATGGGAATTTCCACGTAGTGATCTCTGAACTGCACATTCTGTTCACTGTCAAGCACCTCGAGAAGTGCCGAGAATGTATCTCCTTTATAATCATTACTTACTTTATCAATTTCGTCAAGGAGCATTAAGGGATTTTTTACGCCGGCCTGTCTTAAAGCCACTGCAAATCTGCCCGGCATGGCACCCACATATGTTTTTCTGTGTCCTCTGATTTCAGCTTCATCTCTAACGCCGCCAAGGCAAATGCGGATATATTTCTTATTCAGGGCTTCTGCCACACTCTTTGCGATAGAGGTCTTGCCTGTTCCCGGAGGTCCTACAAGACACAGTATAGTGCTGCCGACCTTTTGCGTAAAACATCTTACTGCCAGAAATTCCAGAATTCTTTCCTTTACCTTATCTAGTCCATAGTGATCTCTGCTTAAAATCTCCTCTGCCCTTTTCATGCTTTCATTGTCCACAGAAGCTTTATTCCAAGGAAGATCCAGAAGTGTTTCAATATACGCACGCTCTACTGCACTTTCAGAGCTGCTTTGTGACAGATTCTTAAATCTCACAATCTCCTTTTTGATCTTGGCTTTTACTTCATCAGAAGCCTCCAGCTTTGAAAGTGACTCTTCAAACTGTTCAGCATCTGATAAAGAGCCTTCCTCACCCAGTTCTTCTTTAATATAACGCAGCTGTTCCCTAAGAAGATATTCTTTTTGATTTTTATCTACCCTGCCCTTTATCTTCTGTGCCAGATCTGTCTTGATTCTTGCAACTTCAATTTCATTAACAAGAATTTCACAGATCACATCATATCGTTCTGAAAGAGAAACAGCTTCCAGTACTTTTTGTTTGGCGGTATGATCTATGGGCATGTTCATGGCAATCTGGTCGATGAGACTTCCAAGGTCATAGATCTCTGCGTATCTTTTCACAGCATTCTGCCCAAGCTTTGGATAAAAAGCCGCATAAGATGCAAAATATTCCTTAATCTGCCGAAGCATGGCTTCTTTTTGCAATTTGCCCTCTTCTGTTTCAAACAAAATATCACTTTCGTCTTCTTTCTGTATCACTTTTACCGAAGCCTCAATGAAATTCTCATTATCTGCATTGATTCCTTCAAAAAAACCGCGGCCGATCCCTTCCACCAGCACTCTGATCACTTTTCCGGGGAGCTTGGTTATCTGCTTGACAAGGGCTATTGTTCCCACACGATAAAGCTGCTCAAAAGAGGGCTCCTCATCATGTACATCTCTCTGTGCCACAAGAAAAATACGCCCTCCCGTTACCATAGCCTGCTCTATTGCAGCAGTGGATTTATTTCTATTCAGATCAAAATGAATAATTGTTCCCGGCAATACTGTCATATCCCGTAATGCTACTGCCGGAAGTGTTCTTTCTATAGTTATCTTATTTTCTTCACTCATAATTAATCCTTAATATATTGCCACTCTCGTTCCTGCTTATTTTAAAGTAATGAGAGTGGCGCTTAAAATCATTATATTTTCATTTTTTATAAAGGCTGTCATAATCATAGTTCGAATAAAAATTTCGTTCCTGAGCCAGTTTTTCCAGATAATTTTCTTTTGTGACCAGTCCTGTATCCTCAGCAATCCATTGCAGGATACGGGAATTAATTTCTTCACAATAGTGACCTGCATCGGAATAATAATCTGCATTGCAGATCACATCATATTGGTCAAAAAAATTATATAGCTTAACATTCGGACATTCCAGCAGCAGCTGGGTTGCGATCTGCTCTGCCTGAAGCTGCCGTTCTAAGGTTCCAGAAAAGTTTAGTGAATCCCAATAAAAGATACTGAAGGGAGGATAAAAAATGTAAAAGACTGTATCCGGATATTTATTCACTATGCGAAGGATGTTTGAGGTTATGGTTTGCGTAACCATATTGTATTCTCCTTCTCCAAAATCTGTAGTATCCACCGGATCCAGTTTATCCCTGTCATAGGAAGCCAAAACCACTTCCAGTCCGGTCTCCATCCCCCAGGAAGAATACTCATCCATAGTCGTACTTGGAGTCCCGGTTAGCGTCATTGCAATATTGGGAAGCACTCCATGGTAGAATATTGATTTGTTGAATAAATAGGAAGCATCATTTAAAGGATTATCATCATACAAATAAGCTGGATAATCTTCATATCGTGCCCAGTCATATTCCCTGAGAAGTCCGTTATAATCTACTGCCCACAATACCAGTTTCAGATCTTTATTCCTTGAAAGAGCCCTGTCCAGATTATCCGCAAGCTCCTGATATCCTGCCCCGGAAAAAGATTCTTTTACCGTATTGGTTTCAAACAGTGCATCCATTTCACTTGGTTTAAAATTTTGTGTTATAGAAGAGCCTGTTATCATTGCATCAAAATCAAACTGTCTGGAAATACCGTCATTAGTGTAGCGCTCTTCATACAGACGATATGCTAAGAAAGAAAACGGTTTATGATAGTGAAAATAAGGATCCACGATGATAACAACAAGCGCAATAAAGGTCAACGAAACGACTAATGCAAGGATACATTTTATAAACCATTTCCTGGCGTCTGGCTGATTCATAATTTCCTCATTTCTAAAAATTGAAATATAAAAATTCACTTATCCCGGATAAGGACATAATGCTCCATATCATTAGGATAACTACCGCAAAAAGTTTTTTATTTGATAATTTTAGCTGAGATACTTTTTCCTGAGTATTTTTAAGCGTAAAGCTGAAAAGCAATGTTACTCCAGTAAATAAAGTAAGCATAAGCCATGGATATCTGTCCATGACACTTCCAATACCTGCACGATATAAAAACTGTAATTCTGTTAGCTCATAAAAAGCGTCTGTAATGGGCTGATATATTGGGCCGAACCCACCGCACAGCAGTTGTTTCCAAAGTATTCCTGCATCTTTTACAGAGGCTGACCTGAACAGACTGCATGTAAAGGTAAACAGAGAATAGGTTACAACCATTTTTATTACTTTAGGTATTTTTAAAGAAGTAATTTTTGTAAAACGCTCAATTATGATTATAATACCATTTAATGTTCCCCATAATATGAAAGTCCAGTTAGCGCCATGCCATAGTCCGCTTACAATAAACACAATAAGTGTATTTAAATAAGTTCTTGCTTTCCCCCGGCGACTGCCGCCCAAAGGAATATAAACATATTTAATAAAAAATCGCGTTAAGGTCATATGCCAGCGATTCCATAAGTCTGCAAAGGATTCCGCTTTATACGGAGAATTAAAATTGATCGGAAGCTTTACATTAAGCATATATCCTATACCATATGCCATATCACAGTAGCCGCTGAAATCAAAATAAAGCTGAAGCGAATAGCAGACCATCACAAGGATAACACTGGGCGTATTCAAACCGGCAATATTATTATAGCCTATAGTTACAATACTGGAAAAGGTATCGGCAATCAACACTTTTTTGGCAAGACCCAAGGCAAAAGCATAGATGCCTCTACATAAATTTTCATAATTAATTTTCCGATTGTCTAACCTTTGAAATTGCGGAATAAGCTCATTGTGATAGACAATGGGCCCCGCAATAAGCTGAGGGAAAAAAGATACATACAATGCATATTCCCAAAAACTGTATTTTTCGCATTCGCCTCTGTATGAATCAATTACACAGGATAACTGCTGAAAAGTATAAAAACTGATTCCAAGAGGAAGCACTAACTTTAATAAGTGAACTTCGGCTTTTAAAGCAGTGTTTATGTTGCTTATAAAAAAATCATAATATTTAAAATAGAATAAGATACCTATATTGAGTAAAATACCTGTCCACAGAAAAAAACACCTAACGCTTTTTGCGGATGTTCTTCTCATACCGGATATCAGTCCGTAATTAATCAATATACTGATAATTAAAATGATCAGGTAGTAAATATTATTGTAGCCATAAAACCACATGGACATGCCTATGAGGAATACCAGAGCAGCCTTATACTTTTTAGCATAGTTTAACCCATAATATCCGATTAAAGTTAATGGGAAAAAAAGAAATATAAAAATATAAGAATTAAACAGCATAATATGCCCTTTCAGTATCTGCTAGTATAAAATGGTATAAACCTATCTTGCCCTGCGCATTGTTTCACGGTGTATTACCAGCGGCTCACTGCTCCCCTCTACTGCACCTTTGGTAATGATGCATTCTTCAATAGTATCATCAGAAGGAATTCTGTACATTACATCCATCATTACCTTTTCCATAATAGACCGAAGCCCTCTTGCACCTGTTTTACGTTCAAACGCCAGCTTTGCAATTGCTGATACCGCATCATCTTCAAAAATAAGATTTACATCATCTAACTCAAACAGTTTCTGATACTGTTTGATCAGCGCGCTCTTAGGTTCCTTCAAAATTCTGACTAATGCCTGTTCATCAAGGCCTTCCAGTGAAACACTGATCGGAACACGTCCCACAAACTCAGGGATCAATCCGAATTTTACCATATCCTGAGGCGTTACTTCTTTTAAAAGAGCACTGATCTCCTTGTTCTTCTTATCTGCTATTTCTGCATCAAATCCGATGGAATTTCTATTCAGTCTGTTTTCCACGATCTTTTCTAGACCATCAAATGCACCGCCGCAAATAAATAAAATGTTAGTGGTGTCGATCTGAATCAGTTCCTGATGGGGATGCTTTCTGCCGCCCTGGGGAGGAACACTTGCAACGGTTCCTTCAATGATCTTAAGAAGCGCCTGCTGAACGCCTTCACCCGACACGTCTCTGGTAATGGAAACATTTTCACTTTTCTTGGTAATCTTATCAATCTCATCAATATAGATAATTCCAAGCTGCGCTCTTGTTACATCATAATCAGCCGCCTGAATCAGTTTAAGAAGAATGTTCTCCACATCTTCTCCCACATAGCCGGCTTCCGTCAAAGTAGTAGCATCTGCAATTGCAAAAGGTACATTAATGATCCTGGCAAGTGTCTGCGCAAGATAAGTCTTACCGGAACCTGTTGGTCCCATCATAATGATATTACTTTTCTGCAGCTCTACTTCATCAAGATCCTTGGGCGCCATTACTCTCTTGTAATGATTGTATACTGAAACCGCCAGAACTTTTTTGGCTTCTTCCTGACCTATTACATATTCATCCAGAAATTCCTTGATCTCAACCGGTTTAAGCAGATTAATGTCTGTTTCAAGTTCTAATTCTGCCTCTTCGTATTCTTCTTCCACGATATCCGAACATATTGATACGCATTCATCGCAGATATATACACCTGCGGGACCCGCAATCATTTTTTTTACCTGATCCTGTGTCTTATTACAAAAAGAACACCTGATGCTGTCGGAATTTTTTCCTGCCATTTTGCACCTCTACACTTATTAATACATGATTACTTAAAGATTATTTTTCGTCACGTTTATATACTACCCTGTCAATCAGACCATATTCTTTTGCTTCTTCAGCAGACATCCAATTATCTCTTTCCGTATCTGCGGCTATCACATCGTAATCTTTACCTGTATTTTCTGCAAGAATCCTGTTTAGTTTTTCTTTCGTCTGTAAAATATGTCTGGCAGCAATTTCAATCTCTGTTGCCTGACCTTGCGCACCTCCAAGAGGCTGATGGATCATAATTTCCGCATTGGGAAGCGCCAATCTCTTTCCTTTGGTACCGCCTGCCAGAAGAAAAGCTCCCATACTGGCCGCCATACCCATGCAATAAGTAGAAACGTCACACTTTACATACTGCATAGTATCATAAATAGCCATACCCGCCGTAACGCTTCCTCCGGGACTGTTAATATAAAACTGGATATCCTTCTCCGGATCCTCAGCTTCCAGGAACAACATCTGCGCTACGATCAGACTTGCTGTTACTTCGTTTACTTCTTCCCCAAGGAAGATTATTCTTTCTTTTAATAATCTCGAATAAATGTCATAGGAACGCTCTCCGCGGCTTGTTTGCTCAATGACATAAGGTACTAAACTCATAATTGCCCAACCTTTCCACACCAAATAGCATGAATAGTTCCTGCGGAATGCTCCGCAGGAAACTGATCTATAGTTTCATTAAAATTATTTTTCCTTTGCATTCTCTACAGCAAATTCAGCTGCTTTTCTGACAGCAATGTCCTCTTTGATCTGTAAAGCACTCTTTTCCGGAAGTAATTCTCTGACTTTTTCTACTTCCATCTGATAGCTCTCTGCCATTACCTTAAGCTCTTCTTCAAATTCTTCATCTGTAGCAGTAATGTTTTCAGCCTTAACAATTGCTTCAAGCACAAGTCTGGACTTAATTCTCTTTTCAGCCTGGGGCTTTACCTGCTCTATCAGCTGTTCATAAGATGCTCCTGTGAACTGGAAGTACTGCTCCATGGATAATCCCTGCATCTGGATTCTCTGTGCAAACTCATCCACCATCTGCCTTTGCTGCGTTTCAACCATAGCTTCAGGAATTTCCATTTCGGAATCTTTAACAATTTCTTCGATAACAGCTGCTTCTTTTGCTTCCTTTGCTTCTTTTGTTTTTCTCTCTTCCAGTCTGCCCTTAACATCAGCTTTATATTCTGCTAAAGTTTCAAATTCAGATACTTCACTTGCAAATTCATCGTCTAACTCAGGCAGTTCTTTTTCTTTAATTTCTTTGACTGTACATTTAAATACTGCAGCCTTTCCCTTTAACTCTTCTGCCTGATAATCTTCAGGGAATGTTACATTAACCTCAACCTCTTTACCGATCTCTGCTCCGATGAGCTGTTCTTCAAAGCCTGGGATAAATGCACCTGAGCCGATGGTCAATGGATAGTTCTCTCCTTTTCCGCCATCAAATGCCACGCCGTCAACAAAGCCTTCAAAATCAATTGTAGTAATATCTCCGTTTTTAACTGCTCTGTCAGTTACTTCAATATTTCTTGCATTGTTTTCTCTTTCTCTATTAATTTCAGCATCTACTTCTTCATCTGTTGCTGAAGTATCTGCCTTATCGACCTTAACGCCCTTGTACTTGCCAAGTTTAACTTCCGGTTTTAAAGCAACCTCCGCAGTAAAAATGAATGGCTTGCCTGCTTCTATCTGGGTAACATCAATTGTCGGAGAAGAAACAATATCTTCTTCACACTCCTCCAGAGCCTTTTCATAAGCATCAGGAATCAGTGCATTAACCGCATCCTCGTAAAAAACCTCTTTGCCGTACATTTTCTCGATCATCTGGCGGGGAACTTTGCCCTTTCTGAAACCGGGAATACTGATTTTGTTCTTATTTTTCTGATAAGCTGCTTCAATAGCTTTTTCCAATTCTTCTGCGGCAACTTCAATAGTAAGCTTCGCCATGTTCTTTTCTAACTTTTCTACCTGTACACTCATTCTTGTACATCCTCCTTATATATCTTATACTGCTCAATTTTCCGCATACTCACAGTCATTGTACAATTATAGCATACCGCTAAATAAATTACCAGTTTTTTCTGTCAAAAACACAAAAAGGCTGAAGTTCAAACCTTTCAATCGGTCATCCCTTCAGCCCTTATTTTATCTTGCTATTATGGTAATACAAACTGGCTTACAAGTTCATCCAGTGTAACTGCCTGTGCAGATAATTCCTGACTGGTTGCAGATGTTTCTTCTGCAGTTGCAGAATTGCTCTGTACAACTTCGGAAATCTGGATCACGCCCTGTTCTACCTGTTCCATTGTTTCTGCCTGGCCGCTGGCCATAATGCTCAGTTCCTTGGAAGATTCTGCAATGTGCTTAATTCCTTCAACTACCTCTTCAAGTGAAGCAGATGCACGTTTGGCTGCCACATTACCTTCTTCTGTTTCTTTCATGGAACCTTCGATCAATTCTCTGGTATCTACCACTGATTTAGCACTCTGTTCTGCAAGCTGTCTGATCTGATCTGCAACAACTGCAAAGCCTTTACCTGCCTCTCCGGCTCTTGCTGCCTCAATAGATGCATTCAGTGATAACAGATTGGTCTGTGTAGCAATTGATTCGATCTCGGAAATAATATTTCCGATCTTGCCGGAAGTTTCACTGATACGATCCATAGCTTCTACAAGAGCGATCATCTGCTCACGGCTGTGATCAGCTTCATCTGCAAACTTCTGTGCCTGCATGTATGATTCTTCTGCACTCTTAGCGCTCTTCTCAACTGTTTCGGTAATATTGATAATCGTTGCCTGAAGTTCTTCTACTGCACCAGCCTGCTCTGTTGCACCTTCTGCAAGACTCTGTGCCGCTTCTGCAAGATTGCTGGAACCTGCAGATACCTGATTGGAAGCGTCTCCGATAGAACGCAATGTTGTTGACATCTGTTCTTTCATCAATCTCATTGCTGCAAGCAACTTGCTGAAATCGCCTGTATACTTTTCTCTGATAGTGGAAACTACTGAATAATCTCCACCTGCTATAGCAGTAAGTAATTCTCCTGCATCATTGATGATCAGATTCAGATTATCAGCCATCGCTGTCGCTTCTCTTATCATATCGGAAACTTCATCATCTGAATCCGCTACAGGGAATTCTGATGAAAGGTCTCCTTGTGCAAACAGTTTAAACCGTTCTGAAAGCTTTCCGAGAGGACCTGCAATACCGTTGGAAATACCCTTTCCTATCCGTGTGGAAATAATTATGGAAATGATAACAACAACAACCATGGTGATCATCAGAGCCAGGCTCATGATGCCGAGACTGTCTGAAAGTTCATTACCGCTGGTTACTTTTGATACCATCAAGCTGTCTAATCCGTCATAAATGCTTTCGTATAAAGGCTTCAGCTCCTGTGTGGCCATATCCTGTGCCTGTTTGCAAAGCGCATCGTCTCCCTGGGATCCAAGTGCAATGATCTCAGCATCCAGTTCCCAGTAAGCATCCAATTCAGACTCGATCTTTGCATAAATACTCTTCACTTCATCTGATACGAGTGAATCTTTTATTACAGCAAAATATTCTTCAAAACTTTCCCTGTCACGATCATGCTCTTGAATACAAGCCTTTACCGCATCTGCCTCCTCATAACCGATCGCACCGCGCAGACCTGATCTTGCATCTGCAAATTCAGCCATTGCTCTGCCGACATCGCCCTGTGCAAAACCGTAATGAGTCATAGCGCTGTCATACTTGGAAGCAATGCTGAGCATTGCAAATACTCCGATAATTGCTGCTACCGATGTGATCGCTGACGTCAAGATAAAAGACGCTGTAAGCCTTTTACCTATCTTTCCATTTTTGAACATAGCTAATTTCCTCCTCTGATATGTTACTCTCATTATAATCAGCTGGTATACGTGTCATGTAATTCCCTCATCACCACAAACTCACCAACATGATTATTATATTATTTTTCACTTGATTAAGCAATATATTTTATTGACTATTTTTCATTGATTTTTTTATTTTTTTAATCTATGCTCCGGCGTTCATTCTATTTCCGCTCTTGCCCTTGCGTCCTTATAATACTTAAATTCTGTAAACACTTCACCTTTATAAGGATTGGACTTATTTTTAACTGATTTGTATATTATGTAAGCCAGCGCTATTGCATTGGTAATAAGTGCCAAAGCACTGACGATCGTCATCGCTGTAGGGTCTGCATTCACGGAATTTCCCGCTGCAATACCGTTTAATGTTCCATCCTTGTACTGCTTGGATATGGTTGCCCACGGGAAAACCTTTGAGCCGTCTGCAAAAGTTTCCTGAAATAATGGAAATACCTGAGCGAACATACACCAAATGCACAGAGTGTGGGCACGATTCATGATCCAGCCACCTTTGTTCCACAGAAGCGCCGCAATAGTAGGCGCAAGCAAAAGTGCTATACCGCAGAACCATGCATGGGTAGGAAGACAGTTGTAAGTATATGCAAAATTCCATATGTCATAAACAATAATATAGACCCAGATCATATCCGGCCAGATCATATCTTTCTTATCCTTAGAGGAATAAACTGCCCACCAGCCGGTCATACAGAAAATATTTAAAATTCCGGCAATACCGTTCATAACGTTATGCCAGCCTCCGTAAAGCCATACATCTTCCGATGACAGCCACCAGGAATACCAGCCGTTAATGGCTGATTCAAAATCGCTGGCAACGGCAATCAATATATTGATCGCTACGATCACAAAGGGATACGCTTTAAACCATTGGGTCTTTCCGATCCCCCATTTGTACTTGATCATCATAAAACCGATACATCCGGCAAGAGCGGCATACAACTTGGCATAATGGAACCAGCCGTTCATATAAAGATAGGTCTGGTTATTCAGCGCCCATTCGGATCCGCTTCCGGCCGCAATGGCGATTGCCACAAAATAAACCGTAAGTACTGCAGGCACTAAGCCGAATGTGATAAGTCCTCCGACTTTCGTACGCCTTGCAAACTCATTCAGCAGGATAAGTCCCAGAAGGACTCCCAGCATGGCCAGCCATTGATAAACTGCATTGCTTCCGTAAACATGGAACAACATAAATATCTCTCCTCTCTCTAATCAGGCCTTACCGGCCTTGATTTTTTTATTTTTTCATTTTTCCACATTTCGCATTGATTATAGTATACAATATTTTTCGACATGATTCAACAACCCATTTACTCTTCGTATGCTTGACGTATCCGGCATTTTTAGTATACTATAAATCAGTCTGAAATGGAAAAAATCTTTGGCCTGCAGATTATCATATGGAAAAGGGGGACTTTTCATGAAGCTTACAACAAAACAAATTGCAATAACAGCAGTTCTTCTGGCTGTCAGTATCATCAGTCAGTTTTTTAAAAATACCAGCGTATTTATTACAGGTCCTGTCATCAATGCCTGTATCATTCTGGCTGTTCTAAGCGCTGGATTAGGCTGCGGTATCATTTTAGCTGCCATCACTCCCGTCACTTCCTATTTTATCAGCGGAAGTCCCATTATGTCAGCAATTCCCGCCATTATTCCCTGTGTTATGATCGGTAATATATTAATTGCATTTTCTGTCAGTTTGTCAAAAGATAAGAAAGGAAATAAGCTTTCTCTTCCTGTATCCATGGCAGCGGGCTCTGTTATCAAAGCACTGTTTATGGGAATTTCTATTTCATTGATCCTGATCCCCAGGTTCCTGCCAGAACAAATGCAGCCAAAAATGAGTACTTTCCAGACCACTTTTTCTGTCGTACAGCTGATCACTGCGGTCATTGGAAGTATTTATGCATACATTATATGGATCCCAGTGAAGAAATATTTAAAAAATGAAAGCTAACGAAACGAAGCGGCATACTTTTGGTATGCCGCCCCGCTTTTCATTCATGACAATAGAATCCTCACAAAGCGTGAATTCTATTGCTTATTGATTCCTTATTTCATCTGCTCTTCCTGCTTCTTGATCATTCTACGAACCATCTCGCCGCCGATAGAACCAGCTTCCTTAGAAGTAAGGTCACCGTTGTAACCTTCCTTTAAGTTAACGCCAAGTTCAGAAGCAACTTCAGTTTTAAAACGATCCATAGCAGCCTTAGCTTCAGGAACTTCTACTCTATTAGAAGATTTGCTACTTGCCATTTTCATTCACCTCCGTTATTATATTTGACTTTTACAAGTCATCTATTCTTCAAGATAAGCTTTGAGGTCGCTTATCCTGAAGATCTTTCATTCAAAGCATTCCGTCATCACTTATCTTGTTCATAGTATTTACGGCGATAAAGAAAATATGTTGGTAAGTTTTTCCTTCTATATTATTATTTAAAAGCTTCTGATCTTTTCATCTTCCTCATCCGGATTTTTATCGATTTCTTTTACAATTAAATAGTATCCATAACCGGCATTGACTTCTACATAGACTCTGTCCCCTGCCTTATGTCCCATAAGCGCTTTGCCTATGGGCGATTCCACGCTGACCAATCCCTCCAGTGAATTGCCGCGCATAGTGGTTACTATTTTATAAGTTTCTATCAGACCGTCTTCTTCAAACTGAACAGTTGCCCTGGTATTCATGCCGATCTCATCCTCTTTGGAATCGTCCGGTATGATATCTGCCGTTTTGATCATTCTTTCAAGAAAACGAATACGGCTTTCATTCTTATTTTTCTCTTTTTTAGCTGCATAATACTCAAAATTTTCGCTCAAATCGCCCTGTGCCCTGGCTTCTTTCACAGCCTCAAGCAGTTTGGGGCGGATGACCAGTTTGCGCTCTTCAATTTCCGCCTCCATGGCCTCAATATCTTTTTGGGTTAATTGATTGAACATTTTTCACATCTCCAATTTATTTTTTGCCGATCCCCATGCCGCCTGCCTCTAACTGGACTGTTACAAGCTTTTTACACAGATACTGAATCAGATCTTTTCTGGTAATAATACCGATAAAATGCTTTCCGCCATCAATGACCGGTACAAAATTCTGATTCATGGCTTTATTCAGCAGATCTTCCATATTGACGTCAACATCCACCGGTTCGTTGTCCCAATGACGCTTCACTTCCATAATGGAAATTTCTTCTGCTGCTCTCAAAGACAGATCACCTCTGTCCTTGATGCTCCAAAGCAGATCCCCCTCCGTCAATGTTCCTACATAATGTCCGTCCTTCTTGCTGATGATCGGTACGGCGGCATAACTATGGTTCTCCATTTTTTCAAGAGCCTGTCTTAAAGAATCTGTATCATAGATGTATGCCACTTCATTTTTAGGTGTTAAAAAAAACAAAATATTCATTTGTAACCTTCTCCAGATTTTCCTGTTACTGATTAAAAACAATTTTCTCAGCCAGTTCTTCTTTTACTTCCTTTCCCTTTAAATATTCTACGACGGCAAGTCCGAAATCAACGGCACATCCCATTCCTCTTCCTGTAATAATATTGCCGTCAGCTACTGCAGGCTCGTATATAATTTCAGCTCCCTCAAGCTGGGATTCAAAACCGGGATAAGCAATTGCCCTTTTGCCCCGTAAATGGCCTCTGTGACCTAAAATAGAAGGCGCTGCACAGATTGCGCATACTGTTTTACCTGCTGCCGCAAAAGCATCAACCTGCTCCATTAACGATTCGCAGGCCTCCAGATTCCTGGTCCCCTGTCCTCCTCCCGGAAGAATGATCACATCCACCTGTTCAAAATCTACTTCCTTAAGGAGTCTGTCCATGACTACCGGAATATTGTGGGAACCTTCCACGATCCTTTCTTCCGTAATGGAGACCATATCTGTCTCAACATCTACTCTTCTGAGCAGATCTACTACCGTAAGAGCCTCTATTTCCTCAAATCCTGTTGCAAAAAAAACGCATACCTTGCTCATGGGCAAATTCCACCTTTCTGTTTGTTATGTATCTTTTCATATTTTACCATTTATGGGGTGCATTTCCAATAAATGAATTCTTAATATTTGTGAAGCTTTTATTAATAAACTGTGTCCGTTTTTTACTTTTTCTTCAGATAATAATATCCGTAAGCCGGTATATTGACTCCTATGGGCTGCATTTCATTTCCCGATATCAATTCCACATAATCACCGTCTGTTTCATTGATCCATGCCGTCTTATCATATTCACTGAAATTGAATAAACCGATGATCTTGTGGCCTTCAAAATATCTTCCTATACATAATACAGACTTGTCCCATGTTTCTATTGTCCATGTATCCGCATTTGATACAAATACTTTTTCCGCTTTTCGGATCTTTTCCAGCTTATCAAGACCCTGAAAAATTTTTCCTTCCACTGTATCCATATCCATAACGTTCCCAGCCAGATCCCATTTCATAGCCCCGCGATGGATGTATCTGGAATCTTCCGCTTTATCCGGATCTTCTTTATACGTATAATCATTGACTTGTCCAATCTCATCCCCGCTGTAAAGTACCGGTATGCCCGACTGCATGAACATATATGCATGGAGCATCAGATCCTGCCTGACCGCCTTCTCCATTGCCTGACTGTTCTGTTCAAATCCTGCCTTTTCAATACCGCACATGGAAGCTGTTGTTCCACAGAATCTGGCATCTCCCGTGATCGGATCTGCATTATAAAGTTCCCCCCGGCTGTTGCTTTCTCCAGCATACCCCTGGAAAAAGTCGTTTAAATACTGCTTATGAGAACGTTCTTCCATTCCCTCTTCCAGCAGACTGCCGTAATCAAGTCCCCAGCCAATATCGTCATGACACCTGAGATAATTTAAAAATACATAATCTTTAGGCAGGGAATTCACAATATCCAGCTGCTTTTTGAGCAGCTTCACATCTCTGGTAGCTACCGTATGCCATGTTGTTGCCATGGTGGTAACATTGTACAGCATATGACACTCCGGTTTTTCCACCGTTCCAAAGTAGGGCACTACTTTTTCCGGTTCCATGACCACTTCTCCCAGCAGCAGAATGCCCGGACATACGATCTCACTTATGATCCGCATCATGCGGACGATGGTATGCACCTGAGGTAGATTTCTGCATGAAGTATTTAATTCCTTCCATATATATGGCACCGCATCAATGCGGATAATATCGATTCCTCTGTTTGCCAGATAAAGGAAATTATACATCATCTCATTAAAAACTCTTGGATTTTTGTAATTCAGGTCCCATTGATAGGGATAAAACGTGGTCATTACAAAGTGGCCGGCATCAGCGATCCAGGTGAAATTACCCGGAGCTGTTGTAGGGAATACCTGGGGCACTGTTTTTTCATACAAAGACGGCTCGTAAGAATTCTCAAAGAAAAAGTAACGGCTCATATACTCGCCTTCTCCCTGACGTGCCTTCTTTGCCCACTCATGATCCTCTGACGTATGATTCATGACAAAATCCATGCAGACATTGATCTTCTTCCGATGGCAGGCTGCCGTCAGCCTTTCCAAATCTTCCATGGATCCCAGTTCTTCCTGTACTTTTCTAAAATCCGATACTGCATATCCTCCGTCAGACCGACCCTTGGGCGTATCCAAAAAAGGCATCAAATGAATATAATTGACGTTGCACTGCTCAATATAATCAAGTTTGTCTTTTACTCCCTTCATATTGCCTGCAAAATTGTTAATATAGAACATCATCCCAAGCATATCATTCTGCTTGTACCAGTTTGGGTCGGCTTCCCGTTTTCCATCCAGTTTTTTTAACGTTTTATTTCTTTCCTGGTAAAACTGTTTCATATGATCGCACAGCTCTGCAAACATGGAATCATTCCTGTATAATTCCATATAGAGCCACTTAAGCTCATCGCAATGTTTTTCCAGTCGCTTCTGAAAGACCTCATCTTCGTTTAACCCCTGGGCCCTGTTCTTTTTATTCTCATTTTTCATGAAAATCCTCCTCCGGTTAGGAAATACTTGTAAATAGCTTTTTCTTTTTATTATATTATACACATGGCAGATAATGCAAACAACAGACTTGTGTGGTATTATTAAAAAAAGGAGGATTAAAATGGAAATCGAACGCAAATTTACTATTACCGCCCTGCCGGATGATCTGGAACAGCATACTTGTCTTATCATCGAGCAGGCTTATCTTAACACGGATCCCGTGCTGCGGATCCGCCGCCAAAATGATGATTACTTTCTGACATACAAAGGAAAGGGCCTCCTTGCCAGAGAAGAATACAATCTTCCCCTGAACAAAGAGGCCTATGAACATCTGCTCACTAAGGCAGACGGAAATATTATTTCCAAAAAACGTTATCTGTTTCCTATTGCTTCGCCCTGTTTTAAAGAGGGATTTGCCCCGCCAAAGGATATGCCCGCTCTGACCATTGAGCTGGATGTGTTTCAGCCGCCCTTTGCCCCTTTGATCATTGCAGAAGTGGAGTTCCCTGACGAAGAGATGGCAAATGCTTTTCTTCCCCCTGACTGGTTTCTTGAAGATGTGACCTACGATAAACAATATCACAACTCCAACCTTTCACAGAAAAAATTTGACTAGAACACTTTCTCAAAAGCCCGGATGCAGGCGCCTTTTTCTGAATGATCCATGACCGCATGCGTAATGGAATCAAAAGAACCATCAAAATAGTTTTCCAGCAGTTCTTTCCACCAACAGGCTATTTTGTATGGGTCATTGCGAAATACGCCGCAGCCATAGGCTCCCAACACCAAATGACGTACCTTCATCTTTTCAAAAAGAGCCAGTACCAGCTTCATGCGTCTTTTCATGGTTCTTTCTGCTTCCTTGACATCTTCTCCCTTAAGAATGACCTGCCCCATATTGACAGCCGGAAGAGTAAGGACAGACGCTGTTACAGGTTCTTCCAGAAGATGAAAACCACCATCC
Source organism: Lachnospiraceae bacterium (assembly GCA_014803415.1). Taxonomy (GTDB): domain Bacteria; phylum Bacillota; class Clostridia; order Lachnospirales; family Lachnospiraceae; genus Suilimivivens. The sequence continues at coordinate 139,430 of JAAVBZ010000023.1, read as the reverse complement.
CGGAAAAATACCACGTCCGGTGAATAGATCGCATGGTCCGTATAGATCATGGAGGTACAATTTCTGTTATTTCTGTAATAGTCTTCATTCTTTATCAGCGTCTGATAAAGTCCGCTGGAAGCTGCTATGCTTTCTTCCTGGGCCATGGCTCCGTTCAAAAATCCGCCTCCGGGATTTTTCGCACTGGCAAAATTCAGTACTCCGGGATTATGGATGCCGTCACTGACCAGCTTTAAAACAGCATCTACAGTGGAACAGTTCATCACACGAATAACTGTCTGCGTCTTATTTGTTTTTACAGAATTTTCAGTCTCCGGATATTGCGCCAGGATCTCCTTCGCCTGCTCTGGAGTAAACAGCATGCTCCCTTTTACAGAAGCGGCATGCATATTACTGATATCTACCATTTTCCCGTTAATTTCATAATATCCACGTTCCATAATATCCAAAGTTTCTCTTGCTATTGCTTTTCTGTCCATGATCAACACTCCCATTGACATTTCTTCATATTTACATGCATCTCATCCTTAAATTCCACTTTTTCCTCTAATAACAGTTCCTTCTGTCCATAAAAATGAGGAGCCAGTCTTCCGGTATGATTTACAACACGATGGCATGGATATTTACCATAATATTCTGATATACTTAAAACTTTTCCTACGAGCCTTGCATTTTTATCTCTGCCGATCAATTTAGCAATCTGCCCATAGGACGCAACCTTTCCTGCCGGTATTTCTTCTACAACTGAAAGTATTTCATAAATCAAATCTTCTGTAAGGACTGCAGACATGTTTCACCTCTGTATTTTTAAATCAATCCTATTATAACACGATGGCTATCACAAGGTATATAGTGATCTTTGCTGGTAACTGCGCAAATTTCAGCTATTCCCGTGCAAATCTCAACCATTCCCGTCAGCCATATTGACATATGGCTGACCTGTTGCTATAATCAGCACACTACTAAAATTCGGGAGCGATGAGATATGAAGATAAAATGCAGTTGGTGCGACAGTTGGATCAACGATTATGATAAAGTCTGTCCGAATTGCGGCGGAACAAACGAAAATTTCAAACGTCAGGGGACAGGTGTGCCCCAGACCATAACAGAACTGAAGGAGTGGGCCGTAAAGCACAATCTGCCTCTTTCCCAGATGCGGACCTATATCGGTGAGAATTACACCGGTGCAAAAGCTTTCGGCATTTATAAGGATGAAGTTTCCGGCAATTTTATTGTCTATAAAAATAAAGCAGACGGCACCCGGGCCATCCGCTACGAAGGTCCTGACGAAGCATATGCCGTAAATGAGCTGTATCAGAAGATGAAGGAACGGGTGGCCGAACAGAAAAGTCATCAGACGAAGGTGCAGCGCCAGCCAACGTCAAAGGGGCGCCCCGGAAAAATAGTTAAATCTCTTTTATTTATTTACGTGTTCATCTTTATCATCACAGTGACGCTGTCGGGAAGTTATTTTCTAATGCTTACCAAACTCGGAAAAAGTCCTTCTGCCGGGTATTATAATTATAGCGGAAACATGTATTACTGGCAGAATACCACAAGCGCATGGTACATCTATGACTATGATGCCGCTCAGTGGAATTCATGTTATGACAACCTCGATTATCTTTACGACAATTATGATGATTACCGGATTTCATCTTATTCTTACAGTGATTATGATGTAACTGATTTTACGGAGTCCGACTATTATGTAGAACCTAAGTCCTCCTCCAGTGATGATAGCTGGGACAATGACTGGGATGACGATTACAGTTGGGACAGTGGTTCTGACTGGGACAGCAGCTGGGATAACTGGGACTCAGACTGGTAAGAAGCTGTCCTACTATATCTTCATAATGCCGCTGCCTGATGCACACATTCCTTAATCACCTGCAGTGTCTGTAGATCCGCCTTTTCCCCGGGCAGATAATCCGTTTCAGGTACAAAAGGATTGTCCAGGATACTTTTGTGAAAGATCTTTTCATACCAGACAGCGGCCAGCAGGTATCTGCCGTACAGATAATGCATATGGAATCCGTCCCTGCAAAGGCTCATACCACCCTCCTGATATATAAAGGGTTTTTTCCCTCTCACCATCTGAATAGTATCTCCGCAGGGAATCAGTTCCACCCCTGCCTTCCTTGATGCTTCCTGATACGCTTCACAAAGTTTTTCATACATAAGCTTCTGATCTTTGTTGTAACGCGGAAAACAATCATGGGTACTGTCGATCTCATAGGCCCAAGTCTGCTGCATCCACAACTTGGCATTGGGCTTTTGCTGTCTTAAATAGTCATACAATAATTCACAATACGGGTAATAAGTTTCACTAAGCCCGCTGTCATGACTAGCCTGCTGGGTCACGATACTGTCCCAATCCTCTTCAGCCAAAGCCTCCTGAACAGATACATAAGTCTCGCTGAGTACTCCGTTTTCCTGACGCATGTATAGCTTTTCTCCGCTCTGGATATTTGCCCAATGTTTTTCCAGCGGGCAGCCTCCGATATACAGATTCACAACTTTCGTATCAATATCTGCCGCCTTAGCAATTTTGTGAAGATAATAAGTTGCATCCTCCGAAAAGCTGTTCCCGATCGCTAAAATCTTATATTGTTTCATTATGTTCCTCCTTATTTTGCCAGCAGCTCCTGCCACCTTTTATCTGATTTCATATAAGTATAAGTTTCTTCATCCCGGATATTCTCCAGCAAACTCTCTTTTACCCTCAATATGTATTTCTCCGGCAGCTCTTTGAGATTCATATGTCTATAAAGAGGGGATTGATAATATTCAAATGCCCCATCCACTGTTTCCAGAAGTTTCTTCATGGCTTCTATAGTTCTGTCAGCATCTTTTATCACCGTCGCACTCTCCAGATTATAGACCTCCTCAATGAACTCACCTCTGTCAAACACTTTCGCTAATTGTCGCTCTTTTTCAATCAATGAAAGGACTTTCTCCTGATCTTCTTCCTGCCGGGCCAGCATTCTCATACCGTAAAATACTAAATCGGCCATCTGGTAATAATAAAACAGCAGCTCTTCATAGGCTTTATATGCTTCCTCTATTCTATGAGTCTTACTGTATATTTCGGCCTGTCTTCTTTTTTTATCAGGATTACGGTCGGAAAAATAAGACAAATATTCTTCTGCCTTTTCATACTGCTCCTTCCGGAAATAAAAAGTATACAGGCTCTCCGCCGCCGTACTTTTTATATTTTCATCCCTGCTGTCCAAAAGTCTTTGAAAGCACTGAAGGATATACTCATCATAACTTTCCGGATCCAAAACTTTATCCATAACACGCCTGCTGTCAAAAAACACTGCCCAGTTTAAGGTCAGGGCATCACTGTTTGGATAGGTCTCCATTCATTTTATGAGCATCGGCCTTTGCTGTTTTTATCATATCAAAGTGCCGCCCATTCCACAACTGAACAGAAGTTAATTGTAAAGAAAAAAAATTAACTGTTACTCACTCTTATCCATAAGACAAGAAATCCCCATTTCTCAGCAGGTAAAATTCACTCATTTCATTTACCGACTGATCATGGGGATTTTTTATTTTATATCGATCGTTATTTTACTCTGCCATACAGTTTGCACATATTAAAGATCTTTTCTGCCAGTTCCTGGCTCAACTGGCCATTAACCATTCTCCATTTCCAGTTATCTCCGAGGGTAGACGGCGTATTGATCCTGGCTTCACTTCCCAGCCCCAGATAATCCTGCATAGGAATAATTGCTGTATCAGATACACTGGCAATTGCTGCTTTAATAAATTCCCACTGAATATTCTTATTGGATCTGATCCCCAGATAACGTTTGGCAAAGCCTTTATCTTTCCTGTTCAGAACATCTAACCAGCCAAGAGTAGTGTCATTATCATGTGTCCCCGTATACACTACAGAATTCTGCATATAATTGTGGGGCAGATAATCACTTTCTTCTCTGGAATCAAAAGCAAACTGCAAAATTTTCATTCCTGGATATCCTGTCTTCTTCACCAGTTTAATGACTGACGGAGTCAAGAATCCCAGGTCCTCTGCGATCACTGCTTTATTACCAAGTTTTTGCTTCATAACTTTGAACAGATCATACCCTGGGCCTTTCTCCCAATGACCATTCTCTGCCGTAGGATCTCCATAAGGAATAGAATAATACTCATCAAACCCTCTGAAGTGATCGATCCTCACTACATCATATAATTCATAGCAATATGCTATTCTCCGCATCCACCACTCATAGCCGGTCTCTTTGTGATAATCCCATTGATACAGCGGGTTGCCCCACAACTGTCCCGTTGCGGAGAAAGAATCCGGCGGGCAGCCTGCAACTGCGACAGGAGTGCAGGTATCATCTAATTGAAACAATTCCGGTGCAGCCCAGGTATCTGCACTGTCAAATGCCACATAAATAGGAATATCTCCAATAATCTTTATTCCCTTTTCATTGGCATATTTCTTAAGTCTAATCCATTGCTTTTTGAACAAAAACTGTTGGAATTTATAAAATAGCACCTGCTCTTTTAATTCCTCACGATATTTGTTAAGCGCTGTTGCCTTTCGGGTTTTAATATCTTCCGGCCATTCAGACCAGCTGATGCCTGAAAGCGAATCCTTAACAGCCATGTACAATGCATAATCTTCTAGCCATGCTTTATTATCTTCATCAAACTCTTTAAATTCTGCATTATCTTTTACTTTACTGCCAGTGAATGCTTTATTTAAAATCTTAAAGCGTGAATAATATATTTTTTCATAATCCACATAAGATTCATTTTCACCGTAGTCATGCTCTTCACAGTCCTCTTTCGTCAAGAGCCCGTCTTCTATCAACTGCTCAAGATCAATATAGTAAGGGTTTCCTGCAAAAGTGGAAAAAGACTGATAGGGTGAATCCCCATAGCCTGTCGGTCCAAGCGGAAGTATCTGCCAATACCTCTGTCCTGCATCGGCCAGAAAATCCACAAATTCATATGCTTCTTTAGAAAAAGTTCCGATTCCATACTTGGAAGGAATGCTAGAAACCGGTAATAAGATGCCGCCTGCTCTCATTTTCATCTCCTCCTGATTTATTATTTACGAAACTCTACGAACATTTTAAAAATACCACTTGAATAAGCTTTTTTCAAGTGGCATTACAATTAATTCTATTTTGATTTCAATTATTTTATTCAATAGCCATTTTTCTGACCCTTGTCATGGCACTTTTGACCGGCGGCAGCATCAATATAACAATCGTTATTACTCCTTCTGCAAGAATATAAGAATAATTATATACAAAAGGATAAATCGCCGTCAGTGACTTAGGGAAAGAATCCGGCATATATTCCATCCAATACAAATATCCACCGATAGAATGGAACAATCCCCTGATCATGATCGCCAGAATATAGCCTTTGATCAGCCCCTGCGGCTTTTTGTAGAAAAGACCGGACAATCCAAGCGACGCAAAAGCAAAGATATAATCTACACATACCTGCAAAGGTGACAATATGTAATCTCCACCCCCCTGTATGAACTGTAAAAATCCATAAGCAAATGCTGCCGTCAAACCGATCTTAGGACCGTACCAGTAACCGATCAATGTTACAAAAAGCATGGAGCAGAGCGTTGCTGAGCCTCCCCAGGGCATATCTATGATCTTAATATAAGATGCAATGAAACCCAGGGCAAGCGCCACAGCTGCAAATACCAGCTGCTTTGCCGAAAAAACTTTTTTTTGTTTCTTTTCTGCTCCGTCTTCTCTTTCCTTTAAAAGTGCCGTCAGTATGATCAGCAATGCGATAACAGCAGTTACGGCAATAATGCCTCCTGTAGTCAATGCATAATAACCATCTTCCCTGTTTACAAAAAGTGACATAAAAAATCCTCCTTTGAATCATCACAGGAGGGAACCTTTGATTTGTCAAATCATCATACAAATACCATGACCGGTACCATTTGCATTGAATGACTTAAAAAAATCAGCTTCCCTACGCCGGTATTATCCGGGTCAGGTAATGAGGGTTAGAATTCCCTGATAAAGAGGGTAATTCAATCTCAGCTAAAGCTCCCCTAGCGATATATTTTATTTTTTCATCACTTACAATAAGGCTATCTGTCTTTTTTGTCAAGAGCTATTTCCCGTCCAAGCGCAAAGGAATAGATGATTTTCTCTTTTACAGGCTTTCCGGTCAATTTATAGAGAGCCTCCGCATAATAATCAAGCTGTACCTGATAACGCCTTATCAGCTCATCATCCTTCTCCACCCGGTCTGTCTTATAATCAGCTACTACAATATGATCCTCTTCTTCAAAGAATACATCAATAATACCCTGTATCAGCACCATCTCCGTTTTCGGGAATGACTCATTCAGTCGATCTGCTGGAAGCCCCAGTACAAAAGGCTGTTCTTTTCGCAGTTTATTCCCGGCAGATGCCTTTGCCATTCTCAGTGCAAGATCCGTTTCCATAAAAGCCAAAAGTTTTGGAACTGCAACAGCCTTTCTCCATTCAGCGGTGATCTTCCTGCTCTCTTCCATACTGTTAAGCTGACTGATCAATTCCCTTTTCAACGCCGTCTTATCTGCATTCTTTGACAGAAGATCATATAATCTTTCAAAATCCAAAAGCTCCATTACCTTATGATATGCACTGCCTCTGTCGGTACCTGACATTCCTTCCTCATCTTTCATAAAAGAAGGAATATAAGGAATTACTTCCTGCTCTTCATAAAGCATTTTGGTAAACGCCGTCTGTGATCTGGTTCCCCCATCTGCTCCATATACTTCTTCCATTGACTTCTCTGATAAATACTCTGCTCCTGCCTTTTTCAGTTCTGACACAGTAGTTTTAACAAATAGTCCTGAAAGATACTGATAAGGATAGTATCTTTCAATCCTTTGTGACAGTTCTGTCATTATTTGATTGTCCGGCTCGGACAATAGTAGGTTTTGCCTTAGATCGTTCGCCCGAAGAGTATCTTCAATATCCGAAAGCACAATATCTTCCGGATAGATCCATTTAACTTCCTCCGGATCCAGACAGGGCGCAAGAAAATCCAGAAAACTTCCAGCTCCTGCCAATACCGAAAAAGCAACTTTATCTGAGGCACCTCCTGTATTATCAGCCAGCGTCCTCTCCCAGCTAAGTTCTTCCTTCAGTTTGTCGGGATCAGGAACAGCAGCCGTAAGGATCAGTTTCTCTTTCGCACGAGTCATGGCAACATAAAGGATACGCAGTTCCTCAGAAAGAGTATCCAGCTTCAGCTTCATGGCAATAGCGCTTTTACGCAGGGTCCTGCTCTGTATCCGTCTTACGCTGTCAATATAATCAACGCCGATCCCCATATCCACATCAGCAATAAAACGCCCTGCAGTATCCTGCATATTAAACTTTTTGGACAGTCCTGCCACAAAGCAGACAGGAAATTCCAAACCTTTACTTTTATGTATACTCATGATCCGCACTACATCTGCATTCTCATCCAATATATCTGCTTCACCGTAATCTACCTGATATTTTTCAAGCTGTTCTATATACCTGAGGAAGTGGAATAATCCATAATAACTGGTGTTTTCAAATGCCGCCGCCCTTACAAGCAGCATTTCTACATTGGCTCTTCTCTGCTCTCCTCCCGGTTTAGATGCTATATATTGGATATAACCCGTTTCTGTCAGAATATCCTGAATCAGCCTGTGAATGGGGGTATAAGACGCCTTCATACGCCAGATTTCTATCCGTTCAAGGAATTCAGCAATTTTAGGTGTAGTTTCCATGTCCTGCAGATTTTCATACAAAAAGCTGCCTTTTTTTCCTTTACTGCGGATCCATGCAATTTCTTCCTCATCAAATCCCCCGAAAAAGGATTTCATGGTTCCGTAAAAAGGGATATCCTGAAGTGGATTATTCAGGATATGAAGAAGCTGCAGAATTTCTCTTATCTCCGCTGCCTGAAAATATCCGGTTCTTGATGCCACATATGCAGGAATTCCTTCTTTTTCAAAAACTTCCTTAAAATCCTCTGCCCAGCCCGACGTCGTCCTTAAAAGAATGACAATATCACCATACCTGACCGGCCGCATCTGCCCCGTCTCCTTATCCGTAACCTGAAATCCCCGGATCATTTCTTTGATTCTGCCGGATATAGCAAGTGCTTCCTGCCCTCTTACCGACAGCCGGCTTTCCCGATCTTTTCCGATCAGAATTGTTTCTGTCTGATTCCCTTCGTATTCCGGATAAACCGCTCCCGGATAAAGGGCCGCATCCTCATCATATTCAATTCCTCCGAAATCCCTGCCCATGATCCTTGCAAACAATCCGTTGACACTGTCAAGAACCTCCTTGCGGCTTCGGAAGTTCTTATGCAGATCAATTCGTTGTCTCTCTGAGTCAACCTTTGTATAACAGGTGTATTTTTCTATGAATAATTCCGGTCTTGCCAATCTGAATTTATAGATGCTCTGCTTTACATCTCCTACCATAAAGCGGTTGAACCTGTTTTCTTCTTCTCCTGAGATGCTTTGCAAAAGCAGTTCCTGCACCAGATTGCTGTCCTGATATTCATCGATCAGTATTTCATGAAAGAACTGCCTGTATTCTCTTGCCGCCGGCGTCGCCTCATATTTACCCGTTTCATTTTTCTTAAGGAGAATATTCAGGGCAAAATGCTCCATATCATGAAAATCTATTATATTCTCATCTCTTTTTTTCTGATCCAACAGCCTTTTAAACTGAATCACCAGCTCCATTAATGTCTGTACCGGTTCTCCTGCCAGGTGCATACGTGAAAGTACCTGATCCAAAGAAAGCAAAAAGAAGCTGTCTCTTAATCCCTCCACCTGCTTCTTTACATTGTTTCGCAGCTGCTTTACCCTTTCTCTTAAATCCGGGTCTACACTTTCATCTTTTTTACTGGGAAGTCTTCCGAAACTGATAGTTTCAAAATATTCTGAAAGTTCACTGAAGTTCCCCTTAGATGCTGCTGTTTCCAACATTTCCCTTTCTTGTTCCAATAATTCTCCGTAAAAATACGGGCCTTCCGGTCTCTGTACCAGTACGATCGCTTTGGACAGTGTATCTGCGCCTTCTTTAAGGCAGGTTCTTACATAATTAACAAGAAAGCGGCACCAGCTGCTCTCCTCTATATCGATAACACTTGTTACTATATAGTCATTCTTTCTGTCTGCAAGCCATTCCTCGGGCCAGGGATTACTCATGGAAAACTCATACAGTTTTTCTATGTATTCCTGCAGTAGCCTGTCATTGCTCCCACCCGTAAAATATTCCACACAGTTTATGAAATCCTCTGTTTTCTCCGTGTATTTCTGCTCTAAAAGCTCTGTCAGCACATCCTGTTTCATGAGCTTCAGTTCCCCTTCATCCGCCACTCGAAAACCCGGATCCAGTCCAATATCATTAAAATTATTGCGTATGATGAACAGACAAAAGCTGTCAATGGTAGTGATCTGCGCATTGTGCAGCAGTGTTGCCTGCTTTTGAAGATGCTGATTATCCGGATTCTGCTCCAGTTTCCTGTCAATTGCCTGGCTGATCCTCTCCCTCATTTCCGCTGCCGCCGCATTGGTAAATGTGACCACCAATAGCCTGTCAATATCCACCGGTTGTTCTTCATCTGTAATTATTTGGATAATACGCTCTACGAGCACTGCGGTCTTACCGGAACCTGCCGCTGCAGATACCAGAATATTCCTCTTGCGAAGATCGATCACTTTCTGCTGTTCGGGTGTAAATGTTACTGGCATGGCTGTTCCTCCCTCATTTTCATCATCAGATCATCTTCCGAAAGCCTTGGCAGTATTCTGGTCTCAAATCCAGGTACTTTTTCGTCAAAACTGCATACTCCTTTATAGGCGCAGTATGTGCAGGCAGTCCCTGTCCCCATCTCACAGGGATTTATCTCAATATTTCCAGCCAGGATCTGCCTGCCGAATCGTCTGATCTTCTCATTTACAAAAGCCGATACGGTTTCATAATCTTCTTTGGAGATCACGCTGGAAGAAGTCGTAAAGCTGCCATCCTTTTTCCGTTCCACCGGAACCAGTAAAGACTTATCTGAAAAGTTTCTGTCAAGAAGGTTGATCACATGTTCCTCACTGTTTACGATTCCGGTGGTCCTAAGGTCCTTAAGGAGTCTTTCATTGATTTCTTCGGCGGTTACTTCTTTTTCTTCTTTGATCATAGGATCGCCTACATGATAATAAAGCAGAGCTGCTGGTACTACTTCTTTATCGGGATGTTTTTTCTTTTCCATTTCCGCTGCTACATTCATATAGACCACGAGCTGCAATTGCAGGCCATAATACAGCGCCGCCAGGTCAAATTTCTTATTTCCTGACTTATAATCAATAATTTTTACATATACGTGCTCATCATCTTCACAAGTATCGATCCTGTCGATCCGTCCCTTGAGCTTCATTTTTTCATGCTCTGTCAGTGCAATATTGACCGTCTCAAGATCTTCCACTCTGGAAAATGACATTTCAAAATGAGCCGGTGTAAAAGCACCGCCTTTTAGCTGACTCTTCAGGGTTCTGATGGTTCTTTTTAAGATGCGGAAGATTCTGTCTACCATATATTCATAACGTGCGTTACTGTATAGGATAGTCTCTCCGTATGCGGCAGCGCAGTCTTCCAGTGACTCTTTTAATAACCTGTCTCCTTCTTCTTCCGGGAAGTCAAACCAGGTATATTGGCATTCTGCAAGTTTTCCTGCAAACATATCCAATACACTATGGTAGATATTTCCTAAATCTACCTGTTCAAAGCTGTATTCTTCCCGTTCTTTCAGCATCAGACCATATTGCAGGAAATGTGAATAGGCACAGGCTGCATACTGCTCCAAACGGCTTACACTGTTCTCTAACATACTGCCGTAAATAGCCCTGGATACCGCCTGACTTAAGGGTGAATGCTGATATCTCATAAATGCGGCCTCAGTCATCTTACCGGCCAGTTCACGGTATTTTTCATCTTTTTCATAAAGCCGCAGCAAAGCAGTCACTTCTTCTGCCTTACCGCTTCTTTGACCTCCCTCGCCGTAACTGCGAAGTTCCTCCGAAAGAACAGTAAGTCCGTCCTTTAATCCCACGATCTGTTCCATGGGTGAAAGCGTAAGGTCTGGTTTTTCCGTAGCGATTCCAGGATATAGGCGCCTGATCATGTCGATCAGGTAAGAGGGGCGGATACTTTTCCCTTCACTGCTCACTCTTGCATAAGACAGGTGCAGCTGCTCTGAGGGTTTGGTCATATTCATATAAAGGTACAGCCTCTGAATATACATTTGCTGTCTCGGAGTAGGCGCCAGTTCAAATTCCGACTCCTGCAAAAATTCCCTGTCAATATCTGAAATAATGCCGCCTTTTGAATTCTTCCTGGGAATATTACCGTCATTGACGCCCAGAAAAAACAGAACTCTGACCTGTTTAAGCCTTGTTCTCTCCATATCTCCCACTACGATCCTGTCGATACCTCCCGGAATAATTCCAATCTCAATTTCTCCAAAACCGGCATCCAGTATATCCGCAAATTCCTGCATGGAAATTTCTTCTTTTGAAAGAAGTCCTTCAATCTGTTCAAAAAGCTCCATCACAAGACGATAGACCTGGGCATATTCTTTGGCCTTTTCCATATCGCCGCAATCCTTGAAATAATTCTCATATCCCGCCAGTTTTTCCTGTACCCTGGCCTTTACAATAAAGTCATACAAGGTTCTGACATATTCCCCGGCCGTTTCCTTCTTTTCCAGTAAAGGCGCTATCTGATCCATCAGTTTTTCTCTTGACCGATTCAGTCTATCCAACAATAACAGCTGCTCCTCTTCGTCAGGTATCCTCGGTTTTCTGGTAAAAGCTTCGCTCCACTTCTTTTTCCCTTTGATTCCAAGGGACAGCACGTAGTTTTCCAGCCGATCGATCTCTTCATTCTCAAAGTCAGCCAGTCCGCTTCTCAGGTAATGAAAAACTGATTCATAGGAAAAGTTACTGAGACATATCTTAAGACTGCTTCTGATAAATTCTATAAAAGGATTGAGCAAAAGTCCCCTGGTGCGGTCTATAAACATTGGAATATCATATGTTATCCCTTCTCTTTCAAGATAATCTCCATAGGTTTCCAAATCTCCTGCCACAACTGCAATATCCCGGTAACTATACCCTCCGGATAATACCAGTTCCTTGATCTTAATGCATACCTGTCTTGCTTCTGAGGAGGGATTCATTGCCTCCATGATGCTGATCTTATCCGCTTCGTTCTCATAAGGTTTTATCGGGTAGCGGAATATGTGTTTTTCCAGATGGGAAAGCTGCGGGTTCTCTTTAAATCTGTAAAGAGGCTCCTCTTTCAGGTAAACATCTTCTTTTCTTGCAACACTTACCTCTTCTGCCAGCCGGCACAGATCCCGGACAGTCTTTTTACTTAAGTGAAACAACTCCTGATCCCCCGTATTTTCAAAAGGATCCTCTGAAATATCAATCGTTATCGAAATGATGACTCTGTCGGTCAATTCCAATAATCTTTGTATCAGCCTGTTCTGAATAGGCGTAAAGCCGGTAAAACCGTCAAATACCACCACGCTGTTCTTAATGATATCTGACTTTTCCACTGCTCTGGTCAGAAGCTCCAGAGTTTCTTCTGTCGTAATGAATTTATCCTTAATATAGGAAAGAAAGCCGGTATATAAAAGCTGCAGATCCATCAGCTTATAATACAAGGCCCCTCTTCCCTTTGCATATTCAGCCAGTTTATTGACCTGATCGGGTGCAATCCCATACTGCATGAACTCCGAAAGTGCAGACTTCACCTCATGGATATATCCGATCTTATGAAGATTGGGTCCTATCATGGGCAGATCCTTACTGATATCTGCCGCTACTTTACGAAGCACCAGGCTCTTCCCCGTATCGTCCAGTACCTGCCCTGTCCCCAAGCCTGTCTCTTCAAAGATTCTGTGGGCAAGGCGGCCAAAGCTTAAAACATCAATATTCATAATGCCCTTATTTTCGCTTGCATTTACCAGATCGAACTGGGTCTGCATAGTGAACTGATCAGGGACAAGAAACAAAAAGTTCTTATCAGGCTCCCTGGCGGCCCACTCTATCATATCCATATGAAGTTTTCTGCTCTTGCCGGAACCTGAAGGTCCGAAATAAAATTGCAGTGACATTTATTTTCCTTTCTGCCCATCCTGCGTCAGTTTCTTTTATAAAAAGAATAACATTCCTTTCCTATCCCTGCAAGTGGCTGAGCTTCTCATAAACTCTCCTTTTCCCACAAAAAAAACCGCTCTGAAATTTATATGTCAGCGCGGTAAATGGGCATATCCTCTGAAACTGAATAAGGTAAAATTTATCATAAAATCAGATAACATACATTCTCATCTATGCACAGACATATAAGACCTATCGGCTTATAGCTGTGCATTAAATGCGTAGCTATAAGCAAATACGTCCATAATAATACATGTACATATACATTTGGGAATGTAAGCTGCGGTTCATCTGTGTACTCCTTAATTTTTCATTATGCCATCACAGGAGTGCTGTCTTTGTCAAACTAATAGTTGTACCCCATCTGTAATGAGATTTCATCAGCAGCATGCTTCATTATTTCAAAAAAGCGGTCAATATTCTTCTGATCCTGGTATTCCTGATAACTCCCGGTAATACCGATGGCAGCTATACAATTGCCTGTATAATTGAAAATAGGCACTGCGATACAGCCGACACCAATACTGAATTCCTGCATATCCAGGGCATATCCCCTCTCTGCCACCTTTTCCAGTTCCTTCATTAAAGCATCATGATCCGTAATACTATACTCCGTATATTGAGCGAGCTCTGCATGAGATAAATAATCATTTTTCTTGTAAAGCGGCATATATGCACAAAGTATTTTGCCTCCGGCACTTACATTTACAGGCGAGGGAACAAATTGTTTTGCCATGGCATTAATAGGATTAATGGGCAATGTCTGTTCTATAAATATAACGCCGCCTGTTTCCAGAACAGACAACTGTACTGCCTGATTCAGCTCCATGGCGATCGTTTTCATAAATGGTATTGCAATCGTTCTTAAATCCAGTTTATACAGCGCATATTCAGCCAGCTCAATGGCTCTGAACCCATATAAATATCTGCCTTTTGTATATCGGTCCTCTATCAGATATTTCCTGGCAAGAAGATTCTTCACAATTCTGAAACAGGAGGCTGTGGGAATATCAAGCGCATCAGACAATTCCTTAATCGTAACAGGATTCGGTGCCTGTGCTATATATTCCAATATATCTATTGATCTGTTCACTGCCGGTACAATATTATTCTCTTCACTCATACGATCCCCTTCTATCCGTCATTTTTCTCTGCTAATATGGAAAATTATTGCTATTTTTAATTATATTATATTTGATATTCAAAATATTTGCAAAACAAATTTCACATATGAATTATAGTATCTGTTTTTTCTCATTTTTTGTTTTCCAACACTTATAAACGGATTCAATGATCACTTTAAACTCTGCTGCATTCCATGCACTTCTTCCGATGAACAACCCGTTTACCTCCTCTATCTTTATCAGGTCTTCTGCATTACCCCGGTTTACACTGCCCCCGTAAAGTATGGGCACTTCGTTTCCTTTATTTCCAAACAGGCTGCAAAGCACCTTCCGTATTTCATTATGACGCTCTTTAACATATTCAAGCTCCGGCGGTTTTCCGTTTTCTCCGATCGCCCAGACAGGTTCATAAGCAACCCATAGTTCAGTGACCTGTGATTCTTCTATCCCTTGAAGCCCCTTTATCAGCTGACATGCCAGCACTTGGTCTGATTTTCCTTCCTCTTTATCCTGCTTAGTTTCTCCGATACACAGAAGCGCCTTCAGCTGATTTCTCATTGCACACAGAACCTTTTTGTTTTCCTGCTCATCTGTTTCCCCCAGGATATGACGCCTTTCCGAATGACCGATCTCCACCAGTGTTACACCGGTTTCTTTCAGCATCAACGGCGATATTTCCCCGGTATAGGCGCCCTTTTCCTCCCAGCACATATTTTGAGCGCCAAGAGTAATATTGCTTTCCAAAAGCTCCCTGCGGGCGCCTTCCAAAGATGTAAATGATGGTATTACAAACAGTTCCAGATCACCAGGCAGCATCGGCAGCTTTGTTCTCAGCTCCCGCAGATACTCCTTCGTCTCTTTTGTGTTCTTATACATTTTGGTATTGGTTCCTATATATAGCTTTTTCACTTCATGTTCTCGCTTTCAATCAAAGAAATATCGTTTATTTTGGCAGATGAGGGACCCGGCACAAACTTAAGCTCCAGCCATTCCTTCAGGTTCTTTTTCGCAAGCTCCACTCCGATCACACGCTCTCCCATACAGAGTATATTACAGTCATTACTCAGAACCGATCTTTCTGCTGAAAAAGCGTCATGACAGACTGCGGCCCGTATTCCCTTAAATTTATTTGCCGTAATCGCCATTCCGATTCCCGTTCCGCATAACAGAATTCCTCTTTTTTGATAATTGCTTTCCTGTATCTTCCTGCAGACTCTCTCAGCAATTTTGGGGTAGGTAGTGATATCCGTGACAGTATCACACCCCACATCTTCCACAATAACGCCTTTTTCCTTTAAGAATTCCACGATAGGGAGTTTTAAATCTATAGCGGCATTATCACAGCCTATTACAATCCTTGTCCGCTTTGCATCATTGCTCTTTTCCTGCTTCTCATCTTCCAAAAGCAGATATTTATACATGGAATCAATTATAAAGTAAGTGCTGGTGGCACCTGCATCCTGATACCCTATGGCTCTTTCCATGAGTGATTTTGCTCTCCCGAACTTTGCCCCAAACTGCTTTGTGCTTTCCATTCCTTCTTTAGCAGCTTCCGACGCCTTTTCCATCAGAACTGTCATATCCTGCTCTCTGCTCTCTAAAGCCTGCAAAATTTCTACTGCAGGCTCCAGAGCATCCACCATAGTTTTATCACCTTTTTGTGCCCCGCCGCGCTTTTTAATACTTGCAAGACCATTCGACCATATGCTTACCAGTTCGCTGCTTCTCATGCAGTCAAAATCCTCCATTCCTTTTACTCCCTGAAGAAAAAGAGAACTGAATATTACTCCTGAAGCTCCTCCCATGGAGTTCAGCATGGCCATGCCCGCTTCCCGGTATAGCTGATTGATAGTATCAAAAGAATGACCCTCTACAGCACTGATCAGGCTTCTAAATCCGTTTTCCATTCCGATACCATGATCTCCATCCCCGATCTGCGCATCGATCCTGGTCAATTCATCCCTCTTATCGATCAATTCATGTGCCGTGAATAAGAGCATATCCTGCACCTGTTCTATTGATAGCCTATCCATATTTTCATTTCCTTTCTTTCGTATAATGCGGACTGCTGCATGGCATATCCATATAGTTTTTCAGTTCATCATTTAATTTTAGGACAGACAATGAAACGCCTGCCATTTCCTGACATGTTATGTATGAATTTACATCATAATCCTGTACTTGTATTTCTAATTCCTGCATCCTTTTCACAAGACGCCTGTTCATAATGTACAGCTCTGCCAATGTGGTAGATCCAAGTCCGTTGATCAGACAGTTGACCCTGTCACCCGCCTCAAGTCCTGCCTCTTTTACTAAAAGATCCAGCATCATATCCAGCGTTGCATCTGCCGTTAAAAGCGGCATCCTTTTCACTCCCGGTTCCCCATGCACTCCCATTCCAAACTCTATTTCTCCATCAGGAAGTGTAAATATTGCTTGCTTTTCTCCCGGAATTGTCCCTCCTGACAATGCAGTTCCCACACTGAATGTATTGTCTCTGGCCATTTGGGCAATCCGATACACCTCATCCAGACATTTCCCTGCCCCAGCCGCTGCTCCGGCAGCTTTGATCACAAAAACATCACCGGCAATCCCTCTTCTGTCCTGTATTCTTTCTTTCGGAGCAGATGCCACATCATCCCACACCTGAATGCTCCTGCATTGAATTCCCATATCTTCCAATATTTCTGATGCCATATCGAAATTCAACCTGTCTCCTGAATAATTACCGTACAAAAATAAAATCCCGTTTCCGTTTTCTACAGATAATGCCGTTTTTACAATGGTATTGGGATCCGGAGATGCAAAAATATTTCCACAGGCGGCCGCATCCGCCAGATTTTCACCAACAAACATGGCAAACATCGGCTCATGACCGCTCCCGCCACCGATTACAACGGCCGGTCCTTTCCCTCTATTCTTTTTTCTGATTCCTTTTACGCCCTCTACCAGCTCATAATCACTCTGATAAGCTGCTGCAAATCCTTCCAGCACCTCCATAGGCACATCTCGGGGATCATTTATTAACTTTTTCATTCATCTGCCTCCTATCACTTTTTCAGATAATCCAGATATACAGTGTTCCATTCTTTTTCCTTATATTCCCAATAGGGGATAAACTGCATACTTTTATCTTTCGCTTCAAATCTAAGTCCAGCCTCGGTCCTTTCAATATCATTTTCCGGATTTTTAAAATCTGCATTTATCTGACTGTGCCTGCCCTTTGCCGCCAGCATGACCGGTCCGTACATAAGCGCTGCTCTTTCCGGATGACTGTTGCATATCGGAACCGTGTATAAATGCATAGGGAACTTAATTTCTAAGGAATCTTCCCTTTTCCATTTTCTGTCTATCCACAACCACTCGCCCGGTATCACTTCACACTTTTTTGCCGCTCCATTTATTTCCACTGTCACTTCAGTATCCTTTACCCATAAAGGAATCCGCAGTTTAAGATGTCTGTTAAGATCCTCTTTAAAGACAATCTTAACCTTTTCTTCCACCGGATAACCGGTTCTGATCTCAACCCGCATTCTGCCGTCTTCTGCAGAGATATCAAGTACTGACGGCAGATACTGGCTGATATACAGTTCTTCTTTATTATAAAAATAAATTATATTATGATATTCAGCCATTGCCTGAGGATAAGTACCGCTGCAGCAGGGAAAGCTGTGCTCATAATAGACCTTTCTTCCCCCTCCCAGCCGATAATCTGCATAATAAAAAGTTTTGCCTCTTCTCTTATCATCATCTATCATGGGCAGCGCTGCAAATAGAGCATTATACAATACCTTTTCCGCCCAGTCTCCATATTCTGCTTTTCCGGTAAACATAAGGAGATATCTGGTAAGCTTAAACACCGCATAAGCTCCACAGGCCGCCTCAAAAGATTTTCCTATGCTTTCCACTGCATAATAATTGGAATCCTCGCGTTCCGCCATATGCTCATCAAACGCATATCCGCCGCTTGCAAGAAGCTGATACTTATGTAATATCTCACAGGCGCCTACAATTGTATCCAGATATTTCTTATCTCCTGTCATCTGATATGCCATAGCCGCAGAACATAAAGTATTTACATGACTGTAACCGTGTACGCCTGCAAGATATGAAGAATCGCCTTGTCTCATGCTTTCCCAGTAAAGATGATAGTGCCACTTTTCCGCAAATTCCTTATAGCGCTCATCTCCTGTTACCAGATAAGCCCTGTATAGATTTTCCGGAAGTGTATACCACTCATTGTCCACACATCGGATAGATGGTTCTCCCCCTGTAAAAGTGGCGCGCTTTCCATCTGCCCGATTTCTGAATGCAGGAAGTTTTGCTCTTGCCCATACCGTAATTTGGGAAAGCAGTTCTTTTGCTTCTTCCAATCCGGCATAAGCATAAGAATCCACCAGACCGGTCATGATTTTTTCATAAGAATAATGATGAGCATTATTATTCCAGGAATAAAAAAAATAACCGTCCTTTTCCAGTGTTTTTCCCCATTCATGAATCAGGTGCTTCAGCTTTCCATGCACCTCTTTGGAATCTGTAACTGCATATGCCTTGGCAAAAAAACTCAACCATTGACCGAAGGTATTAAATATCTCATCCCAGTCATAAATATTAAAACTGCCGTCGTTTGAATACCATCCTCCCAGCTCTCTGCCAGGATGGGCAAGTCCTGCTCTTTTACGGAAACCGTAAAGTATATCATCATCGGGCAGCTTCATAAAATAGTCCAATGCCTCTTCAAACTGTTTCCTGGCCATTCCCTTTAAAAGCGTAACTCCCTGATAATTCAGCTGGTGCATTTTAAATATTTCCGTCATTTTTCTACCTCTTTATTCAATCCGCAGTGAAAGAATCTCATGCTTATGAAGCACATAGGAAAATTCGCTTCCTTCTATCTTCTCTTCCCTGACTTCTTCATTGGCCTTTGTTACCGTGGTGCACCTTCTGCCTTCATAAATAATGCGGATAGGTGAATCACACCCTTCTGTTTCAAATACTCTGAGAATAAAACCTTTTTCATCCTCTGCTACTTTAAATGCAGATACCTGGGCATTTCCTTCTATGCAAAAAGGTACTTTAATTTCTGCATCATTATATCGATATCCGATCTTAGTCAATTCTCCGTTACTTACGGCTTCCCAATGGGGATAGATAGAAAACTCAAAAATATTTTCACCCGGGCTTTTCACCCCAGTAATATCCCACATCTCATCTGCATGGGGCATGACCGTCACACCCTGCAGCTGAGGTGTTCTCATAAGTCCCAGGATAAAGCAGCCCGGCATATAGGAATTACAGGGCAGTCCTTTATTAAACACCGCCACACCTGTTTCAGGTGAGATCTCATGATGAATCCAGTGCAATGCCGGATAATCCCCCAAAGGAAGGATAGCCGTTCTTTCATATTGGGAAGGTACATAATAGTCTCTGATCTCTTCCTCTGCTTCCTCTCTTGTCAGATATCTCCGTTCTATGAAACCAAAAGGAATTTCATAGACAGCTTTATCAGAACTGTAATCATTAACGGGTATGATCACACTGACTCTCTTATTGCTCATTTCAGCGTTTAGTCTGACCGTAAAGTCCAATCTTTTGCCATCATTTGAAGCCTCCGCTCTGGTCTCCCATTCAAGCATTGGAGCCGATGTATCTCCTGTTTTTCTCATGCCCCTCCAAATTATGGCGTTTTTTTCCTCCATAACACAATAATGATATTTTCCAAGACAAATATATTCTCCCAGCAGATAGGTTCCATATAAATCTCCAATATCATCCTG
Source organism: Lachnospiraceae bacterium (assembly GCA_014803415.1). GTDB lineage: Bacteria > Bacillota > Clostridia > Lachnospirales > Lachnospiraceae > Suilimivivens. The sequence goes on along the minus strand of JAAVBZ010000023.1, from coordinate 119,322 downwards.
TATGATCAGTTCTCCGATCCTTACCTCTTCCTCGCCGCTTCTTGGTGCAGTCAGTTTGTGGATAAACCTGCCAAATAAATCCTCCTGTCCTTTTGTTACAGATACAATACCCTGAAGGTCAAACTTTATTTCCAGCTGCCCCAGTTTTTTAGAATGGACCCCATCTTTGGAAAGCAGACTCTTCCTTTCAAAGATATGTCCATATTTTCCGCCCTTGTAATAGGAGGCTGCGATTTTCTCTCCCTCTTTAAGGTAGTCCATCAGTTCTCTCTGTGCAAAGTCAATATGTGCTCCCGATACGGCGTCATGATGCATATTCATAAGCAGATATTTCCATGCGCGCTGCATATCCTTCGGCGCATGAGGTTTTTCCCCGCTTCTAAACAATTCAGAAGCATATGCCGCTTCCCCCTGCAACAGTAAATAAACAGCCCTTCTGATCCTTTGCTTATTTTCTATTCTGGTAAGATATCCTCCCTGATTAACAGGATTCAGTTCCTTACCCGGTTCTGTGTGATCATCACTGACCGCCTGGTATTCCTGCCGGTACTCTTCCCAGAATTCCTGCAGAAGACCAAATCGGAACTCCGCTTTATCTCTATACTTTTCATTTAATTCATTAACTGCTTCCGGAATACATTCATCCGGTATTACCTCTTCTCCACCGATCAGAACAAACTTCTTTTTACCCTGAAGAGATGCACATTGTTCAAGAACTTCCAAAACTTCCTCTTTCCTGAAAGGGTGCTTGTTAAGCATTCCTCTGCCATTGCAGCTTTCACATCCGTATCCGCCACACACAGGACAATGAGGATGGCGTGCACATACATAAAGAATCGGTTTTTCATTCAGATTACAGGATCCCAGCCTTCTATCGATACAGGGCAGGCTGCTTCCGTCTATTCCAACCCAGTAATCTTCCAAACAAGGCCTGTATTTTGTCCCTCCCACTCTGTCTGCCCCGAACTGCTTTAAAATCTGAGGAAGATTGGCTCCGGAACCGAAGGCATCCCACAAAAAAGCCTGCTTCACCGGCTTTCCCTCGCCGTATTTTTTATAAAAAGGCTGCGCCAAAAGATAATTACGGATAATTCCTTCCGCCGGTACATAATTTGTGTCACAAGTTAAAAATCCCTGCAGCAGAAATTCCAGGTTCCCTTCTCTTACCAATTTCCTGATCATTTCTTCTTTTTCCGGATTTCGTTCCAGATACTTCTCCCAGAAAACAACCTGTCCTTCGCTGTAACAAAAGCCCTGCCCGGACAATTTTATAAACTCTTCCAGCATCCATTCAAAAATATCCATATAGCTTCTAGTCAAAAATTGTCCGTTATAAGCATTATCTTCAAAACAGCGCGCCCATACAGGATCTACATGATTATGAAAAATAATGACAACTTCCTCTTTTTCTTTCTGATTCTGCATAGCTCCTCCTTTATGTAGCAGGTACCTCTTTATTATTATTGGCAAAATTCTGCAATATCACCAGCGGTTCACAACAGCTGTTATTTTGAATGACAATCCCTTCTTTTGCTGCTTCCTCTGAAACAAAAAATTCATCTGCGGAAAACTGACCGAACCTGAGCATCTGGGGTGCTTCACATGCAAAGCTCCCATATGTACCATATCCCTGTATTACCAAAGCACAGTAGCAGGCACTGTCTTTTAATACCGCACGGCATCCGGGTGCAAGCGTAACTTCTTTGGCGGCTATCCATTCATTTCCATACGCCACCCAGTTTTCGCTCATTCCTTCCCCGGATCCTTTTCTTTCAACCGGTTTCCGGAAATATTTCTCTTTATAGTCCTTTCTGACTGATTCCTCCCAGTCTATGGTCTCAAAAATCTTTTCGATATCATTCCTGTCTTCTTCAGGAATACAATCCGTCAGCATATTAGAGGGATTGACTTCTCCCATAGTAACATTTTCCATTATAGTATTTACATCACTGTTCCATTGAGGCTCATAGGTAACGACGGATGCCGGTGCATGGATCACGCCTGCCGGCGTATACCATCCGGTTCCAAGCTGAATCCTGTATGCGCGGGACAACTCCGTAATGCGGGTATCAAATTTATCATAATTCCTGATACAGTCAAGTACCTCTTCCTTGGTCACAGTAGAATCAAAGCCAAAATAGGTAAGAGGAAACCTTCCCATATAGGCGTTATACTGTCTGGGAAAATAATAAGCTTCCGGTTTTCCGTGTCTGCCGATCCTTTCTGCCTTTTCCTCGGTCAAATGTAAATGATGAAACAGCGGTTTATCATAATCATACAGCTTTGCAAAGGTGGGCCAGGTTCCATACTTTTCATACAGTTCACGTCCTATCAGTCTTTCTCCCAAAGCCTCCACTACATCGGCAAACAGCAGCGTTTCTTTTGACTCTCTGTCGCACAGAACATGACTCATACCTTCCTCCGGTTCCGTATCGGGACCGTTCAGAGCCGCCGTAACGGAGCCAAGCCATCGCTCACAGATTCCCCCTCTTTTCATTCCGTATGCATAATAATCATCAGGATGAAGCCGAAGTCTTCTCCCCGGCTCATTAAAAGCTCTGGGCACCCAGGTAGGTGTCAACTGCAGAACTCCTTTGTTTTTATTAAATAACTGTTCTATTTTATCTTTCATAACTGCCTCCATTATTTTCTTTTATCTTCAGATCGCTTCATATAAAAACCAGTCAAAATCTGCCATATTTTCGCTGCCACTATGGCCTGCTGTGGCGTACATTCCAAGATAGGCTCCGGTAAATCCTTCATTTTCCCAGGAACTCAGCACCTCAGCCGGCTGCTCTCCGGCCACCGGACAAAATTCATTTTCTCTGAATCCATAGTAGAAATAATAATTTGCCGTCCTGCATACCACAGATAAATATATTTTCTGTATATTCTCGATCGCCTTCTCTGCCATCAGCGTCTTATTTCCTGCTTCCACTTTCCATAACCGCATTACCTGTTGTTCTCCTTTTTTCCCTTTCAGAAAATGATAGTGATACCTGTCATCCTGCACCAGGGAAATTCCTGCCTCTTCCTTTTCAGAAGCAGGTATAAATTCCATTACCGTCCGAAGAATAAACTCTCTGTGCTCCTGTCTCCTTCCGATAAATGCCGGCGAAGAAATTTCTTCCATAATTTCCGGCTGCAGATAAATCCTCAAGTACCCCGGTCTTTCCTCCAGTGAATAAAATTTTCTCACAGGCGGATGTATAGTATTCCACATAAATGCCAGTTCTTTTTCTTCAAACTGATCACAACCAGTTCTCGGTATCGGCAAAAAGGCCGGCAGATCCGGTATTCGTTCCTTCTCATTGACCAGACCGTTTTCACTTCCCACCATGGGCCAGTCTCCGTCTTCCCATATCATAGGCACCAGATAAGTTTCCCGTCCGGTATTAAAATGATGGTGATGGTAATTTCTTACTCCCAGTACCACCATCCACCATTCGTCATTCTGCGTTTTTACCAGATCTCCATGACCTACTACTGAAATAACATGATCAAGGGGTAAATGCCGATGTGTTAAAATCGGATTTCGGGGGCAAGGTTCATAAGGTCCGGTAATCTTTTCCGCTCTTGCCATCATCACGGAATGTTCTACAAAGGTTCCTCCTTCAGCTATCATTAAATAGTAGTGATCATCCTTTTTATAAATATGAGGTGCCTCCGACCATTTTCCACGTACACGGTTTCCATCCCAGATTACGGTTCTTTCTCCTATGAACTGAAAGGTTTTTCGGTCCAATTCGCATAAATAGATTCCATGATGTCCTTCATATAATGGATTTTTAAAAATAAAATTCCCTGCATACCACATCCTGCCGTCATCGTCAAAAAACAGGCTGGGATCAATTCCGTCTGCTCCTTTTATAAATACCGGCTTTGACCAGGGGCCCGCCGGATGGGAGGCCGTGATTATGAAATTATCTCTGTTTACTTCTCTGCCGCCCGAAACAAAGGTATTTACAATATAAAATGTTCCTTCATGATAGCGGATCGTGGGTGCCCACAATCCAAGGGAAGTTTCACAATTCTGATAGTCAAAGGTATTTTCCCGGGTTATTGCATATCCGATCTGTTCCCAATGCACCAGATCCCGGCTGTGAAAAATGGGCAGTCCCGGAAAATATACAAAAGAAGAATTTACCAGATAATAATCTTCCCCCACTCTGCAAATGGAAGGGTCCGGATAAAATCCAGACAAAATAGGATTTTGGAACTGTTTATTTTTCATATTCATGAATCCTTATACCTCCAGTCTTTCTTTCCTGTTTTCCGCTATGATTCCTTCTATTACTATTACTTCATAAGGTCTGAGTAGCAATTTCCACGCCTCTTCTTCCTCCGTCTCCACAGACCTCTTTTCCTTTGAAGACAGTATTCTTGCTTTCATAAACGGCCAGGCTGTTTTTATCCTGCACTCGCTTTCTGTTTCTGCCGTATTGGCAGCAACAATAGCTGCTTTTTCCCTGCTGCGGTACATACGGACCACTACTTGGCTGTCTGCCGTAATTTCCAGGCCGTCCTGATAAAAATATTCTCCATCTATATAGGCGGGCCCCAATTCTTGCTTTAACAAAGCCAGCTGCTTTAAATGATCACAAAATCTGGGATAGTCCGTGATGATTCCATTGCCGCCCTCGATTTTCAGATCCAATAATATTCTTTCTGCAAAACACAGATTGACTGTATCATATTCGTTGGCGTCCACCTCGTGAGAATAACTCAGCCACGGAACACTGTAGCGGATAATTTCCGGCTTGTTATAAGCTTGATGCCAGTTCCAGAAACCGTCACAATACTGCATTACCAGATCAGTCATTCCTTCCCCTATCATGATGCCTTCCTTTTCCTGGGTCCTGACAATTTCCCGTACCATGGCAAGCAGTTCTGCAGCTTCTTCGGTATATGCAGTTTCCGGACTTTTATGATGATGCTCCGGATCATAACAGACATAAGCTTTATGGGCGATCTGATCCAACTGCAGATTATGAAAACCGTATTCTTCCACAATTCTTTTGACAGTATCCTTCCAAAAGGACCTTACTTCCTCAGCTGTAATACAGATATCAAGCAGAGTCATATTTCGTGTTGTAGTAGGAATACAGGCATTGGAAAACCCCATATCCGTATTGGCCCTTGAAAACTCGGTTCCGCAATAAGGCTTTCCTGTTCTTCCCAAAACAGGCCAGCGCCAGCCGTATTTCTTATATTCTTCTGTAGAAATATCTAACAGTGTCCCGTTAAAAAAGGGTATTACAAAACTGCCTGCTTCTTCGCATTTTCTTATCTGCTCACGCAGTATTTCTGCCCCACCCCATTCTTTATTTGTATAGTATCCAAAAGGATATTCATTATCATGTCCCGCAAAATACCAGCCAAAGACCATGATGTGATGAAGCCCCGCCCGCGCGGCAGCCTCTGCCATATCCGGCAGATCATGATAATCAAAATATACGGTTCCATCCTGCTGTTTCATAAAGAAAAAGTGCCATCCCAATGCTCTCTTAAATCCTTCCGGTATCTGCGGCAGATGAATATGCTTTTTCAGCCATTCCCTATGCCTGATGGCCGGAATCTTCCAATCCTTCTCATGAATCCCTATAACAAAAGGAGCCGATCTTTTCTTCTTCTGCCATAACACACCCGGGTAACTCTGCAGGGCAAACTGCAGGCAATCCGTATTTTTTTCCTTACGTTCCCTGTCTTTCACGATCAGACGCTCAAACCCGAAATCACAGATATCAAAGCGCTCACTTCTCTGCTCTAACCAGATTCCGCCCTTCTCATCACTGTAATCCATCCATGATGTCACCAGAAGCTGCGGATAGCGAACCATTTTTCGATTATTGCTCCTTATCCAGTCTTTATGATTTCCGTCTCCGTAAGCAAAGGGATCTTCTTCTCTGGTATCTCCAAAGGGGGACTGTTCCGGCATGATCAGCTTCCCGCGAAGTGTTTTTTCCGTAATTCCACTAACAATAGGAAACATAACATGCGATATATATTCTTCCCGGTCATCATTATTAATTTCATAAAATGTATGCAGCTCGTCTCCCGTCAGTTGATAATGAATTGTTAGTGTAACATCTGTTTTTTTATCATCTTCTGCTACAAGATGGGGAAATATAAAGATCAGTTTATCTTTTTCCTGCTTTATGATCCGTTCTGTCTGCTTACCAGTATCGGCAAACCGACCATCCCACTTTTTATTAGGCATCATTACCCTGCAGACACTTATTTCTTTTTTTTCTGTTATATATTCTCTGTTTAATCTTTTGTCAAAAAGACCTGTTATTCCTGCATTCTCATCAAATGACGCCGTAAGAATATCGTTATCTATTTGATACATAACCGACTACCCCTTTACTGAACCTGCAGTCAATCCTTTGATTACCTGTTTGGAGCATAATGCATATATCAATATAATAGGAAGTATCCCAAGTACTACTACCAGTATTTTAGGTGCATGTTCCGTTCTGTACAGTGCATTTACAATTGTCATTCCCACGGGTATCGTAAATTTTTTCGTATTTTGAAGCACAATACTCGGCATAACAAAATCATTCCAGGAATTGATGAAGGTAATAAGCGCAATTGTTGCAATGGCGGGCCTCATAATCGGCACTGCTATCTTAAAGAAAGTATTTACCTCACCGCTTCCGTCGATCCTTGCACTGTCCAGCAGCTCATTGGGTATTTCCGAAGCAGTCTGCTGAAACCAAAATACGGCAAAGGAACTCCCCGCACCGGCAAAGATCAGCGGCAGATGGGTATCGATCCAGCCAAGCAGTCTGAATTCATATAATAGTGCAACCATTCCCAGAGAGGTGGGAATCATCAGGGTTGCCATAATGATCGCTGAAAGCGCTTTGTTTCCATTAAACTGGTACTTGGTCAGGCCATAGCCGCACATCAGGCAGACTATGCAGGTAACCGCAGCTCTTGCAATTCCCACATAACAGGAATTAAAAACCCAGTAAATCAATTTGCCGTCAGCATAAGCCAGTTTCAAATTATACAAAAAATCTTTTCCGGGTTTTAAAGTAACTGCCAAATGCATTGTCTGTGTGCTATACGTGCCCGTTAAAATTATGATATAAAAAGGAAACAGTACAATGCCAATGATAAAAACACATATCAGTATCTTAAAAATATTGCCAATCAATTTTTTCATATTCTATCTCCTTTCCTCTCAGGACTTATCCTTTTTCAGGAATTTGATCAGCAAAATACTCACCAGACCGATAATAACCGCATTCGTCATTCCGATAGATGCTCCATAGCCATATTGCAGGGAAATAAAACTGGTGTTATAGAAATTCAGCCCCATGGTCAGGCAAGCGCCATCAGGTCCGCCTACCGGATAATTGCTTCCGAAAATACCTCCGTTAAACATCATATATTCCTGCTCCAACTGTTGGAACGCACCTATGATCGACGTTAAAACAACGAAATACAGAACTTCCTTCAGCATAGGCAGACATATACTGATGAAAATTTTCCCTTCCCTTGCTCCGTCTACCTTGGCAGCCTCAAGAATGTCGTCAGAAATTCCCGTAAGTCCCGCAATAAAGAAAATGCAGGTATAACCTACATAGGTCCATTGATTAATGATCACCACGATAACTCTTGCTAAAAAAGGAGTTCCCAGCCAATCAATACTGGGCGAGTCAATCAAGCCGATATTGACTAATATGGAATTGACGATTCCTACATTTTTGTTAAATAGGAAGGAAAATATGGCTCCTACTGCCACCGTAGAGGTGAAATAGGGAATCAGACTTACCATCTGTACAAATTTAGACATTTTTCTTATTTTAAAATTCAAAAAATAAGTCAACAACAAACTAAAAAACATGGTGAAAGGCGTTGATATAAATATCAATATTAAAAATGTATTCTTGATGGATTTTATAAAATTCGTATCGCCCAGCACTCGTTTATAATTTTCCAATCCTGTAAATGCCATTTCTATACCATTCCAATTCGTAAAAGATATTACGATACTGAAAAGCAGCGGAATGATATTAAACGCTAAAAAGAAAACTATAAATGGAATACAGAAAAAATACCCATATTTTGTATATCTTTTTTTTGTCATTTATATCTTTCTCCCAAATACAGGGGGATAAATCGATTGTCTATCCCCCTGTCATACTTAAATACTGTTTACTGAGTAATCTCCGGATAAACTCTTACTAACTCATCTACCATCGCTTGCTCTGCTTCCTGTGCACTGCCGCCGCTTTCCAACTTCTGGAAAGCAATCTTTACAGCATCGCTCCACAACACCTTATCATATGGTGTTAACTCCAGCACTTCCGTATTGCTTATATATTTTGCATACTGTGCAATAACATCTACTCCAAAATAATCGATCATTGCCTGTGGCGATTTGTGGAAACTGTCATCCTTATATGCCTCTTTCAGTAAGGAAACATCCCCGAAATTATCTCTCGTAAATGCAGAACCATCCATGGTAGCCCTAAAGTAAGAAACGAATTTAAATCCGCCCATAGGGTTTTGCGATCCCTTTGGCAGTACGATGGGCATACCGCCTCCGACAAACATTTTTCCTCCGGGAGGAGTTGTCATTAATATCCACTCTCCTGCAGAATTGGGAGCAGAAGCCATATACGTCCACTGTGGCTGCCACATTGCACATTGCCACATAAAATAATTATCGCTTTCCATTGCTGCCGGGATTTCCGGTCCTTCTGCTTCCAATGTATCCACTAAATCTTCACTAGCCAATGTATGGAGGATTTCAAATTCATCATTCAAATTTTCTTTAATGTTACATTTGGTTCCTTCAAATAATCCTTTACTGTTCTGCTTCAGAATACCGATCAGTTCATTTAAATTGGCTGCCAGATATTCCTCTCCGTTGCCCTCTGCCTTAATTCTCCTTCCCAGTTCAACTACATCTTCCCATGATGCAAGTTTTTCAGAAATTTCATCCGGATCTGTTGTACCCAGATATTTCTCCGCCATGCTCTTTCTTACCAGATAAGTAGAAGGTGCAGGCCCGATCTCCAAACCATAGAGGCTGCCATTTTTATCAGAATAGATATCAGCTACCCAGTCAACCAACTCATCTTTATTCAAGTTAAATGGCTCTGCTGTCATATCATAAAATAGGTCAGAAGCTTTATCACTGGTTACCACGGAACCGCCATCCATCAGATCCAGGAATAAAACATCAGGAAGTCTGCCGCCTGAAGCTTTTGTTGTCTGGAACTTCTGAAGCATATCGAGATTGTTGGTCACTTCATATGTTACTGTATATTCGGGAAATTTCTTTTCAAACTCTTCTTTTGCTGCTGCTCCCCAAGATTCAATATGCACCCAGACCAGAATTTCACCGCCCTCTTCTGTACTGATCTGTTCTGTCTGATCTCCTGTCGCATTTCCCGCTTCATTATTTTCTGTTTTTGCCGTACCTCCCGGATTGCCGCATGCTGTCATTCCGAAAACCATCAGCATTATTGCTAATAATAAACTGAATACCTTTTTCATAGTTTCTCCTTTCCATACCTCCAACTTTACTTTTTTGATTAACTCCATACCATTCATGCCGGCATTTTGAATTATTCGGAGTTTATTCGGAATTTATATTTCATATATGAAATCTCTATTCCATATATTAATAATGCCATATCATTTTCTCTTTGTCAATCAATTATATTATTTTTGTCTAATATAACCTAATTTCTTGAAAATATTTTGTATATAATTTTCAATATCTTTCGGGAAAAAACCATTGCAATATATATCACGGATTTCTCAAACCAATGAGATCATCGACAATTTCACAGCAAAGGAACCTTCCAATCAGATATACATGCTTACAGGTGTCAGGGGATCCGGCCAGAGATCTTCTTAAGAGCCTGGCTGCAAAGCTGTATAGCTTACCGGAAATGCACCCTTACTTTATTCATGCAAAACTTGATTTTTCAGCATTTGGATTGGGTGTGTCTTTAGAAAATGCTATTCCTTTAACAGATATTGAAAATGCAATTGAACTGATGCTTATGGAAATCAAAAAAAGACAGAAGCGGTTGCTTATTACAATTGACGAGGTTACAAATTGTGAGTATATCAGAATATTTTCAAGCTCATTTCAGATCTTTTTAAGGCATGATTATCCTATATTTTTACTGATGACAGGTTTATATGAGAATATTTATGCTCTGCAAAACGAAAAATCTCTTACCCTTTTATATCGGGCGCCAAAAATAATTCTGGAACCTTTAAACTATACTGCCATCAGAAAACAATATATGGATATATTCGGACTTAATGTGGACGCTGCGGGAGAAATGACTGCCTTAACCAAAGGATATCCTTTTGCATTTCAGGTGTTAGGTTATCTTTTTTGGGAAAATCAAAATGCAGCTTCCATAGATCAAATTCTACCTGAATATGACCAGTATCTTGAAGAATACGTTTATGAAAAGATCTGGTCCGAACTTTCCGAACTGGACAGAAAAGTTCTGATCACAATGGCTGAAAGCGGAGAAACTAAAGTTAAAAATATCAGAAAACAGCTTGGAATGAAGTCCGAACTGTTTTCTGTATATCGGGACCGTTTAAAACGTAAAGGAATTTTAGACACGCGAAAGTATGGGGAAGTATCTTTTATCCTGCCCAGATTCGCCGAATTTATTAAGATGCAAACAATTGAATAACATATGATATTTATTCCTTATTTTAATTTCTTCTTAATGATCAGATCACCTAAAATACATATGGTAAAGTAAAGCAGCCATCGTAAACCATAGGTAATAAGAGAATTGCCCAAAACGGGAATCGGTGCGATAACTCCAAAATAACCTCCAAAAAGACCGTCCACCAGATTAAGACAACAGGAAATTGGAATCATCAGTAATATCCATATATTGATCATCCAGAAATTCCTTTTTGCCTTCTTCTTTTCCTCCTGTTCTCCTGTCATCTGTCCAATGACATACCACACCAGACCGACTGTCATAAAAATAAGACCTTCTGACACTGCATAAGATTGCCTTTTTTCTATCCAGTTTGCAATTACCGTGAGCAGCCCGATTACGTTGATGGCCGTTCCTACAGCAGCAAAGATACATGCCCTGGGTTTTTTTACTTCCAAATCCGGCTTCGGCTCAATTCCTTTAAGTAAATAGTCTGTAGTAACTTCAAAGTAATCGCTTAAAAGAATAATTTTTTCAATATCGGGAGTACTTTGTTCGCTCTCCCATTTGGAAACCGCCTGTCTGGATACTCCGATCTGATCGGCAAGTTCTTCCTGGGATATTCCTTTTGATTTACGTAAACTCTGTATTCTGTCTGCTACATTCATATCTGACACTCCTTTTGTTTTGATAGCGTCATATTATCCTGCATCACGGTTGCATTACCACCATTTTCGGCTGGAATTTTGTCAACCTGCGGTTGATTCCCAAAATTATCCCCTTATATTTCAAACAAAGGCTCATTTTTTCGCTCTGTAATAGATTTGCTGTAGAACCCAAGAAAATCTTTCTTTTCCCATCCCCTTTTCTGCCAGAATCCTTTTCCCGCTTCGTTGCTTTCCACAACATTTAAACATACCCTGGTAATTCCTTCCTTTTGCAGAGCAAGAACGGCATTTTCTATTAGCCTGGATGCAATTCCCTGCTTTCTGTAATCTCTATGGACTACCGTATGATAAATATAGCCTCTCCTGCCGTCATTTCCACATAAAATAACGCCAACAATCTTTCCTTCTTTTTCCGCAACAAAACAGGTATCGGGGTTTCTTTTCAAAAAAGCTCCAATCCCTTCCTTCGAGTCATCCAGCTCTCTTAATCCCATATTCTCTGTCTGCATCCATAGATCAAATACAGCATTATAATCATTTATTTTCATGGCACGTATCATCATCTTTTATCCCTTCTCATTCTGACCTGGTAAATTGCTCTGTGTCAGGATTCCACCGGTACACTGCCAGAATCTCAGAAGAATCTGTTAATTCTGCCAATCCTGTATTAGCTGTAAAGATCAGCGTATTATCACCCTGCATAAAGCAAAAGCAATCCTCATTAAGTTCTTCCAATGCATCTAACGGCAGCTCTTCCCACTTTCCATCCCGAATAGCAAAAAGCTTAACGCTTTGGCCGCTCATCCCTGTAGATGCTGATGTCCCAATAAAAAATATTCTGACCTCACCGCTGTTGGTTTTCAGGCAAGTCATGGATACTTCATCTGCTCCAAATTCGTTATATGATACCATTTCCATGGAATCCACCGATAGGATCACCGCCGCAGTTCTGTCCAGTCCTCCTACATGAGGCATATTTAAGAATTTGCACAGCACCAGTGCTTCATTGGCACCCTGCATTGAAAACGAACCGTAAGAAATACTGTCAATTACAATATCCTCGGCACTGTAAAAAATTTCATTGTTCTCTTCCACTAATTTAATGATTCGCCTGCTCAAATCTGAAAAAGCAGTAGTATCCTTTTTAGCTCCACAGCCAGCGCAAAAGATTACGCTAAGTAATAAGAAAACTATTGTTATTTTATTCTTCATGTTTTATTTTTCCTCTACAAATAGTAACAGTTCAGCCCTCACATTCATAAAAACGGTATCATCTCTTTCACTGATGTAAAGATCAGATCCGGTACCACATCAGATTCTTCCACATCCTTCATGCCTGCTTCCCCGCTGAGCACCAGGATCCCTGTATATCCGTTATTTACTCCTGCCGCCACATCGGTATAAAGTCTGTCTCCCACCATTGCTGTCTGTGCTTTCTCCGTTTTTGCCCGCCCTGCCAGATAATCCATGATATCTCCGCTTGGCTTACCGATCACATGGTCGGGATAGCGAAATGCCGATGCATGGATAAAAGCATGAATAGCTCCTGCATCGGGTATAAACCCTGTTTCTGTAGGGCAATTGTAATCGGGATGCGTAGCGATATAGGGAAGTCCGGCTCTGACAAAATCGCATACCTTGCACATTTTGGCATAGTCAAGGGAGGTATCAAATCCTGTTACCACTACCTCCGGCGAGCTGTCGTCAAGCAGTATCCCTTCTTCTTCAAATTCCCTGGTCAGTAATTCATTTCCAAGTAAGAATACCCTTTTTCCCGGGAAATTTCTTTTCAGATAATCAATGGTTGCCTGGCCCGATGTGACGATCCGGCTTTTGTCTATGGTAAGTCCCATCTGCTTTAATTTTTCCACATAATTTTCCGGCCCTTTCGAAGAATTATTAGTCAGAAAAAAATACTGTTTTCCTGCCTTTTTTACTGCTCTCAGAAATTCCAATGCTCCGTCTATCCACTTCTCTCCCAGGTATACCGTACCGTCCATATCCAGAGCAAAACAGGTGATCTCCTTCAGCCTGCTCTCTGCGTCTTTATCTGTTTCGGGAATTTGTTTCATCGTTACTTTGCTCCTTTATTTTCATCCAAAAGGCCACCTGCTTACCTCTTAGCAGGTGGCCCGTCAGATTTCTTATTTTTAAACCTTAAAATTTACCCCTGTATCAGAAGGTATATCTTCGTCAAATTTATAATCCTTACCCGGCAGCACGGCGTTCAGGATAATCCCTGTAAGTGCACCCACAGCCAGACCGGAAAGCTGGATCGTAACAGCCCCAACAGAAAATGCAATTGCTCCGGCGCCGCTGAAATTGATACCGATGGAAAGTACCAGGATCAGAGCAGCTATGATCACATTGCGGCTCTTGGAAAAATCTACCTGATTTTCTACCACATTACGAACACCTACTGCAGAGATCATACCGTAGAGTACCAAAGATACACCTCCCAGTGTAGCCGTGGGCATACATGAAATTACAGCTGCGATCTTGGGTGAGAAAGAAAAGATCATGGCAAAAACTGCTGCGAGTCTGATCACAACAGGGTCAAAAACTTTGGTAAGGGAAAGCACTCCTGTATTCTCCCCATAAGTAGTATTGGCAGGCGCTCCGAAAAGAGATGCCAGTGTAGTTGCAAGGCCATCACCAAGCAATGTCCGATGAAGACCGGGATCTTTGATATAATTCTTTCCGACAGTAGAAGAAATAGCGGAAATATCACCGATATGCTCTACCATGGTGGCAAGTGCGATCGGCATGATCGTGATCACTGCAGTGATCAGCAGCGATGCATCTGCCTTGCCGATCAGCGAAAATACTGTTCTGTCCCAGTGAATGGGAAGTCCGATCCAAGCTGCCTCTTTTACCGGTGTAAAGTCCACATTACCCGTAATCGCAGCAAGCACATAGGAAACCACTACGCCCATGATGATGGGAATGATCTTGATCATTCCTTTTCCCCAGATATTGCAGATAACAACCACCGCAATGGCTACTACTGCGATCCACCAATTCGCTGCACAGTTGTCGATCGCCGACTGTGATAAGTTAAGTCCGATTGCAATGATGATAGGACCTGTAACGATGGGCGGGAAAAATTTCATAACTTTATTGATACCGAAGGCCTTGATCAAGCCTGCGAGAATCAGATACAAAAGCCCGGAACAGGCCACACCGAAACATGCATAGGGAAGCAGATCCGCTTCACCGCCCGGTGCAATTGCCCAATAACCTGCAAGGAATGCAAAGGAAGAGCCAAGAAACGCCGGCACCTTTCCCTTAGACAAAAAATGGAACAACAAAGTACCCAGACCTGCAAATAACAGTGTAGTGGAAACATCCAGACCTGTCAGTGCGGGAACGACTACCGTTGCTCCAAACATTGCGAACATATGCTGTATCCCAAGAATCAACATTTTGGGTACGCCAAGCTGTTTTGCGTCGAAGATGCCTTCTACGCCGACATTCACGTTTTCTTTACTCATTTCTCTCTCCTCCATATGTAATTTTGCCATAGCTTAAGGATCAAAGCCTGCTTATGGCCAAAATCCTTTAAGGTATAACATATCAAAAAATGGTATATTCGTCAAGCAAATATACCATTTTGGTTATCTAAACTTCTCTGGTAACATTTTTCAGCCATTTAAGCTCTTCTCCCTCAAAGAAAGGGGAAAGCTTCTCAAATACCATTCTGTGATACTCATTCAATGTTTCTATTTCTTTCTTTTCCATGGCAGTTACATCGATTCCGTCAAGGTCAATTGGCGCATAAGTCAGATCTTCAAATCCCATGAACTGTCCGTATTCATTATTTTGCTCTTTACGGCATAAAAGCTCATTTTCAATCCTTATTCCATGACTTCCCTCAATATAAATGCCGGGTTCATCTGTAGTCACCATGCCCTCTTCAAATACCCAGTCATTGCCGCCACCGGGCAGAATCTTATAGCGGAAGCCGTTAGGACCTTCGTGAACATTTAACAGATAGCCTACTCCATGCCCCGTTCCATGCTTATAATCCAGTCCTTTTTCCCAGAATACTTCCCGCGCCGCTACATCCAGACTGACTCCATTACATCCATAAAGGAATTTCCTGCTCTTAAGCCGGAGCATGGCTCTTGCCACCAGCGTAAAGTGCTGCTTCATTTCTTCGCTGATCTCCCCTAATATGAAGGTTCTGGTAATATCCGTACTTCCCTCATAATAGTGTCCGCCGCTGTCCACCATAAGCATTCCCTCCGCCTTGATGTCTGCATAGGATTCAGGAGTTGCGCTGTAATGGATAATAGCGCCATTGGCGCCATAAGCACAGATTGTGGAAAAACTGGGTTCAATAAACGATTCATTCTGCGCCCGGAGACTTTCCAGATGATCGGAAGCACTGATCTCCGTCATCGGAATTTTGCCCACATTCGTCTTCAGCCAGTACATAAATTTCGTTACTGCAACTCCATCCATCAAATGGGCTTTACGCAGATTTTCCTGCTCAGTCTCATTTTTTACTGCTTTCATAAGCGTTGTAGGATTGGGTTTGTCAATAATAGTAACCTTCTCTCCCATTTCCTTCTTGAGACGGTAATTGATCCTCTTCTCACATACCAGGATTTTGGTATCCGTTTTTTCTTTTACCATATCCGCTACATATGTATAAAAATCATCATAAGGTTTTAAGCTGATGCTGTTTTTCGTAAGATACTGCTTTGCTTCACCATCAAAGGCACTCTCTCCCGCAAAAAGAATAGCATCAGAATCTGTAATTACCGCATAGGCTAAAAGTACCGGGCAGCTTTCCACATCATTAGCCCTTAAATTAAAGAGCCATGCAATATCGTCAAGGGTGGTCAGCAGATGCACCTCCGCTTTCTCCTCTTTCATTTTCTCCCGAAGGCGTTTTAATTTCTCCGCCGTGCTTTCCCCGCTGTATTTTTCCTGCAGCACAAATGCGGGCGTAAATACAAGAGAAGGCCTCTCCTCCCATACATCTTCGGCAAGATCCATGTTAAAAATTACTCTGCCGCCTTTTTTATCGGCTATTTTTTCATAATCCAATCCTTCTCCTGCCGTGATCACTCTTCCGTCAAATCCGATGCACCCGCCTTCTTGCAGCTCCTGCTCCACATATTCCTTCAATGTAGGAACTTCCGGTTCCCCCATCTTCATTAGGGCAATGCCGCTTCCTTCAAGCTGCCTGGCTGCCTGAATAAAATAACGCCCGTCCGTAAACAGCGCCGCCTGATCGGCAAACACTACCAATGTTCCTGCGGAACCGGTAAATCCGCTGAAAAACTCCCGTACCATGAAATACTCACTGACATACTCACTGTTATGATAGTCCGAAGTTGGAATAATATAACAATCAATTCCCTTATCCTTCATGACCTTCCGAAGCCTCTCCATTCTCTCCTTAACCATAACCATCCTCCTTTATTTTTTCATTTTGGGCTTGAATATCAGACTTGCCAGATATCCGAATATAAGCGCCGCTGATGTTCCCACGGCCCCAGCTTTAAATCCGCCTGAAAAGAGCCCCATGATCCCGTCTGACTCCACCGCTTCTTTTACCCCTTTCATAAGTATATTGCCAAATCCCAAAAGAGGTACCGACGCTCCTGCTCCCGCATATTCCACAAAGGGTTCATACCATCCAAAGAAGCTGAGTACTGCACCAAGGCATACCAGCAGTACCATGATCCTTCCCGGCATCATCTTTGTTTTTTCCATCAGTATCTGAACCAGTGCACAGATCAGTCCACCTACCCAAAAAGCATTGAAATATTCCATAATAACCTCCAGTTAAGCTTGATTATGAAATATATCATATCCTTATTTCTATGATTTTATGCTTTTATTTCTGTCAGGAAGCTGAACTAAAATTACTGCAAAAAATACGAGCATACACCCAAACAGCTCTCTAACGGTTAACTCCTGTCCTAAGATCACCCAGCCTGCCAGCATGGAAACCACTGATTCCATACTGAGGATCAGTGAAGCCACTGCCGGATCGGTATCCTTCTGACCGATCACCTGCAGGGTATAGGCCACTCCTATAGAAAGAATTCCGGCATAGGCAAGAGGGAGAATACCGTCTATGAAATACTGTATATGAGGGTGTTCAAAAACGGCGGCTCCAATACTTGCCATGATCCCCGCCGTCAGAAACTGCAAGCAGGATAATTCCACTCCGTCCGTTTTCGGTGAGAAATAATCGATTACCAGAATATGTACGGAAAAAAGAACGGCACAGATAAATACCAGTGTATCCCCTTTACTTAATCTAAATTCTTCACTCATACACAGAAAATACATTCCGAGAGCTGCAACAGCCGCACCGGTCCATATCTTTCCTGGTATTTTTTTCTTTAAAAAGATTCCGAAAACAGGCACCAGAATGATATATAGGGTGGTGATGAATCCTGCTTTTCCTACTGTTGTATAGATGATTCCGTACTGCTGCAGAAGAGCTGCAACACAAAGTACCGATCCGCAGCATATTCCGCCCTTAAAGGCTGCTTTCAACTCTGTCTGTTTTATTCCTTCTTTTGCTCGTTTTTTCCTGTTCCGGATCACTATGGGCAAAAGCACCAGACTTCCCATCAGAAACCTGACTCCGTTAAAGCTTAAAGGCCCCATATAGTCCATGCCAACACTCTGTGCCACAAAAGCAACGCCCCATATGAAAGCCGCCAAAAATAACAGAAAACTGCTTTTTAACGATGCCTTTTTCATTTCTGTCACTCCTTACACTTCCTGCTGATCTCTTCTACAATTTCTCTGATCCTCTTTTGATCACAATCAATGGTAATATCTGCATATTTCTCATACAGGGGGATTCTTTCCTTATAAAGATCAAGGAGCGTAAATCCTTCCTTAAGAACCACGCCCCGCTGATGCAGATCACCCAGCCGCTCCTTTAGTTCTTCAAAAGGAAGACTTAAATAGACCACGCATCCTATTCTTTTAAAATGCTCCATGGCCTCCTGCCCGTATATGGCGCTTCCTCCCGTTGCGATCACATGATGATCCAGGTCAAGGGCGGCATTGATCTCATTTTCAAGCATAAGAAAACCTGCTTCCCCTTTCTCTTCTATCAACTGGTGAAGCAGTTTTCCGGTTTGTTTTTGAATGATCAGATCGGAATCCATAAAGCTGTATCCAAGCTTTTTGGCAAGTACCACTCCTACTGTACTCTTTCCTGCGCCCGGCATTCCTATCAATATCACATTATTCATAACAGATTACTATTCCTTATTTCTCAAGACTTGCGATTACTTCTACTTCGCAGAGCACATCTTTGGGAAGCTGCTTTACCGCTACACAGCTTCTGGCAGGCTTTCCTGTAAAATACTGCTCATATACACTGTTAAATGCGGCAAAATCCGCCATATCCGCCAGGAAACATGTGGTCTTTACCACGTGTTCGTAATCTGTTCCTGCTTCTTTTAAGATTTCTCCTACATTCTCAATTGCCTGCTTTGCCTGAACGGTAATGTCTCCCTGTGCAATGGCTCCGGTTGCCGGAATAATGGGAATCTGTCCCGATGCAAATAAAAGATCATTTACAATAATTCCCTGGGAATAAGGTCCGATCGCTGCAGGTGCCTTGTCTGTTGCTATTTTCTTTAACATACTCTTTTCCTCCTTTATGTTTGAACGGCAAAGCCGTATATCTCACATCTCTTCATTAAATTCCGCTGTTACATAGAATCCTCTTTCATTCTGTATCACACTTGTCACTTTGCCTTCCCTCGCTTTCAGTCTCTCTCTGAAGGGAATATTTCCCGACATGGCAAGTGAAGGATCAATGGTATAATAATAATTACTGGGCAGCACGCCTTCTGTTACTGTAATCTCGTCGCCTTCCTTAAGAAGCCCCGGTCGTTCCATTTTAAATTCCATAGAACGCATATCCATTCCTCCTGTCTGTACATACCATTTTATTTTAATCAACTTTTCTCTTTTTTTCAATACCTCCGGCTATCTGCCCGACAAAAAGATTTTCTGTGAAAAATAAATCAGACTTCCTGCCACTTTACCGGCGGCCGCTGCCGCCACCGCTATCCCAAGCCCATGCCGGAAACTGACTCTTCTTGCAAAAATGGGAATGGAATCCAGCATTTCCGCAATGGCAAAAGCAAGGCAGCCTACAAACATCCCGGCAAAAGAGCCATATAGGATCAAAAATAAATTGCCCGCCGCTTTCCAGATCAGCACAGTTTTTCCGCCGAATATCTGCCTTGACAGTACAAATGCTCCAATCTTTCCATAGTCAGAAAAAACACTAAAAAAACCACCTGCTATCGTTCCGAAAACGACAGCTTCCTCCAATGCAAATACTTTATTCGCTACATGCATTTTTCCTGCAAATCTCGGAATCAGTCCTACAGAGGCAAGCACAGTAAATACACCCGCAGAAGAAAGCAGGCCGAAAGAAAGGCCGCAGACTGCCAGCAAGATCTGTTTAAGAAACATCAATTGTCTTATCCTCCCTGTCCGCAGTTTCGATCAATGCTTTATTAACATCAGTCTCATAGATTTTCATTTCCACTTCTATCGGCGTGGGATCTTTTGTCAGCCTTCTTCCGCCTACATGATTAAAGAAAACAATGATTCCTACAGCCATACCGATGGAATATGATACTTCCAGAATACTGTATCCATCAGAAGGATATCCCATGACCAGTTCATATACACTTTCAAATATTTTATTAATACTGATATCATTATGGAAGGCCATGATGGTAAATCCGGTACCGAAAAAACTGATACAGGCTACAAAAATAAGCTTTAGCAGTTGAATGGGACCTTTATGCGCATTTACATTGACCAACTCGATCAATATTGCAGTTTCTCCGATATTTTCTACCATTACACCCGGACATTCTTTTTCGATCAGTTCTATTACCTTTAAGATGCTGATCACCTGACGTTTTCTTTTCTCCTCGCAAAAACAATAGACCTTAAGGGATCTGACCTTTGCACAGATACTGCTGTCAGAACAATAAACGGAGGCAATGTCTTTTACACATACGTGCTCTTCCATTACCTCCGCATTCTGCTGCGCTTTTAAATATAGAACTGCATTAGCTGCCATTTTATCACACCTTTCTTCATTCTGTACTACAGACAAGTATGTGCGATTATGGCATTTCTATTCTTAATCCAATCTGAATTGCATGATAACGGGATCATGATCAGAAAGTTCATATCCCCAGTTCATATTAGCATAATAGTTAACCGTCACATTATCCGAAACGATAAATCCGTCCAAAGTAACCGTATAAGTGGTTTCCTCATTATAAGGCTCATTGGCGTTCCTGCAGCTGTTATGAGCAATATCCTCTTCTCTGGCTCCGTCAATCGCCATTCGAAAGCCGTCAGGCAGGCTTTCTTTTGGAAAAGGAAATGCCCAATCCGGTGCGTTTTCATCATTATCCGCTTTCAGATTATGATTAAAATCACCGCCGCAGATCACATAATTTCCATTTTTAAAATCTGTTTCCATATCCCCAAACAACATGGCAAGCTGGCCCTCTCTGATCGCATCGCTGCTGCCATATGCGGACATATGAATATTGTAAATACAAAGATACTTATTATTATCCATAGGAATCCTGGATATGGAATAACATCTGTCCAGATCCACCAGCTTACTGAAAGACTCGGAAATCGGCAGGCTTCTTCTCATAGCATCTGTTATTTTATTTCTGGAATATGTCACGATTCCTGCCTCATTGGCTCCGTGAGGCTCCCAGGGCGGGAAAAATAAAAAGGGCGAGTCATAATCCTGTGCATAAGTATAATAATACCCTTTTACGAACTGATTCATCAATTCCAGCTGGTCCACATGATAGGAACGGGTACCGTCGATATCCACTTCCTGTAAAAGCACAAAATCGGGATTTACATTATTGATGATCTCACCCATACCGCAAATGCCTGCTATCACGCTTTCTTCATCCTTAGCCCAGGAGGACTTTCCTCCATCCATAAAAAAGCTGTAATCCCTCCGGTATGCACCAAAACCAATATTGTAAGTCATGATCCAGTAAAATTTACCTGTAGTGATATCCTGATTGTTATCAAAGTAGGAATTCTCTCCGTTTCTCTTGACTTCCAAAGTCAATTTGTCCGGCAGCCGGTAATATGTGCCGAATACGTATGCAACATAAGCTCCGACTGCTATAAGTAATATGATAACAACTATTCCGATTCGCTTCAGCGCCTTCTTCATTTTACAACCACTCCCGACTATTGATGCTATTACTATAGCATAGTTTTATCGGTAAAGCTATAAATGATTTCTGTATTCGTTGGCAGAAATTCCAACTGTCTTTTTAAAGACCCTTGAAAAATGTGCCATGTCCATAAAACCCACAGCATCTGCTATATCTCCGATGCGAAGCGAGGGATCTTTCAGCAGTTCCTTTGCCTTATCGATCCTGATACCGTTTAATATCTCTGAGAAATTCTGTCCCAGATAACGGTTCATAAGTTTGCTTAAGTGCCATTGACTTACATAAACCTGGTCTGCCACATCTGAAAGTTTCAATTTTTCCTGATAATGTTCTTCGATATAGGCAACTGCATTATTAACGACAAAACTACTCGCCGTGCTGTCCAATATCTCTTCTTCCGCAGCCTGCCCTTCCTCAGCCGGTTCTTTTTCTCTGTTGGTATTAAGCTTGCCTGTCATAGCCTCCAGCGCTTCCATGATCTCATCCATTTTAGAAGGCTTTAAAAGAAATCTGCAAACGCCTAATCGGATCGCTTTCTGCGCATAATCAAAATCCCTGTACCCTGTAAGTATGGTGATCTGAATATCAGGAAATTCCGACTTAATAGCAGCTATCATCGACAGTCCGTCCATATAGGGCATTCTGATATCGGAAAAGACCATATCGGGTTTTTCGCTTCTGATCAGCTTAAGCCCCTCTTCTCCATTATAGGCAGTACCTGCCACATAACAATGGACGGCCTCCCAGTCAATACTTCTGCTCAGCCCTTCCACTATGATCGGTTCATCATCAATAATCACTACTTTATACATAATTTTGTTTAACCTTTGATCGCACCTGCCGTCATACCTTTAATAATGTATTTCTGCAGGAAAATATAAACGATTACCACCGGTACCACCACCAGCGTTACCGCTGCTGCCATCAGACCGTAATTAGTACCTTCCTGAGATGTCAGCTGATTCAGCAACACTGTAATACCCCACATTTTCTTGGTCCTTAAGAAGAACATCTGTGTAAACAGATCATTGTAACTCCACAAAAATGAAAAAATCGCTACTGTTGCAAAAGAAGGTTTGGTAAGAGGTACCACTACTTTAAAGAAGATCTGGAAAGCATTACACCCTTCCATGTATGCTGCTTCCTCCAGTTCAAGAGGCAGTCCTCTGATGAATCCTGTCAAAACCACAATGGCAAAGGACAGATTTCCCGCTATCTGCGGCAGGATCACGGAAAGCATCGTAAGCCCCCAGCTGCTGGTATTGGCAATTCCCCAGCTAAATTCCATGTTAAATACAGGAATAATGGTGGCAAACACAGGAAACATCATAGCAGCCATTACCAGTGACTGTAAAAATCCCTTTAATTTAAAAGTATAGCGCACCAGCGCAAAAGATGCCATACCTGCCAGGACTACAACTGAAACAGCTACTATAGCAGATATAAAGATACTGTTCCGATATCCGCTGAAAATATCCAGATTACTGAAGGCTTTCCGGTAATTTGCCAGTGTAAACAAATCTCCTGTAGGGATTGCAAAAGAATTGGCTAAAATCTTATCCTTTCCCTTAAAGGAATTCTGAATAACCCAAATGATCGGGTAAATGGTCGTAAGCGACCAAAAAATAAGGATAAAATATATGATTACAGAGGATAAATTTATTTTTTTCTTTTTCATAACTGATTCCTCCTCTTAATAATCTTTTTCTCTGAAGATCAGATTTACTACTTTCGAAACCACTACGCCAAGAACCACCAGAAGGATTGCCAGCGTTGAAGCATAATCCACATCCGATGCATTCATAGTCTGATAATACATGTAGGTTCCTGTCAGGAAAGTTGACTTAAGCGGCATGCCCTTGGGGAACATGGTCCACGGCAGGTCGAATACCTTAAGCGCTCCCGTTACCGCAAGTACTACACAGGTACAGA
Source organism: Lachnospiraceae bacterium (assembly GCA_014803415.1). Taxonomy (GTDB): domain Bacteria; phylum Bacillota; class Clostridia; order Lachnospirales; family Lachnospiraceae; genus Suilimivivens. The sequence continues at coordinate 95,805 of JAAVBZ010000023.1, read as the reverse complement.
TCACATTATGTAACAGCGGCAAAGAAATATACCTGATCCTCTGTAATCTGGTGGCTCCGTCTATAGAAGCCGACTCATAGAGCTCTTCTGAAATATTGTTTAATCCTGTGATCAGTATTACAAAATAGAATCCTACATACTGCCACATAACCGGCAGCATCATAGTAAAAAGTGCGTGCTTCTCATCTTTCCAGTCCGTCAGCGTTGTTTTCCCCAATGTTTCCAAAATCTGATTGAGCATACCCTTATCATAAAGGAAAATCAGATTAAATAAAAGTCCCAAAGCTGTTGCGGATATAACGATAGGGAAAAAGTAAACAGTACGGAAAAACTTGGCCCCTGCCCTGATATTATCTACCATAAGCGCCAGGATCAGTGCAATACCCACCTGGCCTACAATAGTAACCACCATCATGATCAGTGTATTTTTCAGTGATGTCCAGACTTCAGAATCCGTTACCATCCTCTGGTAATTTTCATACCACGGATTGTTCCACGGACCGCTGCTCATTCCCAGTCTTTTGACCTGCTGGAAACTGAGAAGAATGTTTTTAAAGAATGGATAATACAGATAAACGATCATAAAAAGAAAAGCAGGAAGCAGGAAAAAAATCAGTGGTTTTTTATTTTTATATATATTTGCGCCCATAACAGCCACCTTCCTTTATAAAGAAGGGCCAAAGACCTTACGTCTTTGGCCCTTTTGAACCTGAGTGTTAATTCAATTACTGTGCCTGATATGCTTCGATACCTTCTGATACAGCGTCTTCTGCTGATACCTTGCCGGTAACGATCTCGGGCATTCCGTCAAATGTGGATACTCTGCATTCGCCCATGAACATATCCTGTACTGCGCCTGTCAGGGAAGTAACGCCTGACATCATCTTCATAGCCTTTACCTGTAAAGGATTGAATGCGGATTCATCAACAGCAGGTGCATTCTTCAGTGCAGATGCTGTATGCTGTGAGAACACAGGAACGATCTCATCAGATGTCATGTATTCTACGAAGCTTACTGCTGCAGCTCTCTTATCAGGATCTTCCCAAGCCTTTGTTGAGATGTAGTAACCCATGGAAAGTCCGCCGATCAGATCGGTTGCTTTTCTGTTGCCCTGGCCGGGTACATATGTTACGTCAAATTTTGCAAGTTTCTCTGCATCCAGTGTAGAAGCATCTTCAGGGTCTGACTGGCAGGCACTTACGATACCGCCGACTTTCCAGGAACCGTCAATAAGGAATGCTGCCTTACCTTCAGTAAACATTGCAAATGTTTCATCATCTGTTGCTGATAAAGTATTATCCGGGAAGAAACCTGCTTCGTATAAAGCCTTGATATCTTCCATACCTGCTACCCATGCCTGGCCCTGCTCGCTGTCTATAGATTCAGGAACCTGAAGATGTGTTTCAGGTGATGTATGATTAAAGATTGCGAACTCCCACCAGTAATGAGGGATATTGCCAAGTGCGCATGCGATCGGTGCATAACCTGCATCTTTGATCTTCTGGCAGTCTTCCATGAACTGATCCCATGTATAGCCTGCGCCGGGGACTTCAACACCTGCTGCATCAAGAACTTCTGTGTTAACGAACATTGCTTCCCAATATCCGTTTACAGGAACTGCATATTTCTTTCCGTCTACTAATGAACCTGTGATCAGGTCATCATTCATGTTGCTTGCGTATTCAGGATATTCTGCACGGATATCATCGATAGGAACAACCTTGCCTGCTTCGATAAAGCTGTTTGCATCAGCTCCGTTAAAGAAGAACAATACGTCTGCTTCTGAGCCTGTCTCAAAGTCTGTAACCACACGTGCCTTGAATGTTTCATCTGAAGTTGCAGATGAATCTGCTACAGTGTTTCCTGTCTGGGCACACCATGCTTCAACAGCTGATTTAAAGTTCTGTGCATTTCCGTCCTCACCTGCAAATGTTGTTGTAACATTCAGTTCAACAGGCTTTGCTTCTGCTGCCGGTTCTGCCTCAGCCTCAGGCTGTGTTTCTTCCTGGCTGGCAGTATCTTCTGCTGCGCTGCCAGTCTCTGCTGCCGGCTGGCTGCTTCCTGCATCTTTGCTTCCGCATGCTGCCAGTGAAAATACCATGGTAGATGCAAGAATGAGTGCTAATACTCTTTTTTTCATTGTATTTCCTCCCTAAAATTTATTTTTGATGTCTATATTTCATCTGTATTCATCATATAATATTGGGAGACAAAGGTTAATGATTAGAGTTGTGATTATTTGTCTTTTATTGTTCTTTGTTAATTTTGACCATAATTGTGCTTACAGTATGATTTTCCTTGTTACTTTTTATGGTGAGTCCGCATTCCGGCCCGTATATGATCTTCAATCTCTTGTTAACATTACGGATTCCCAGACTTAAAGATGATGTTTCTTCAGTATTATCTGCACTCAGCAGTTTATCGATTTTTTCCTTTGACTCCCCGGTCAGATGACCGTTATCCATGACCTCTATGAAAAGCATTTCATTTTCTTTTCGTATAGTGATCTTTATTTTTCCCCGCCGCCTGATATCCATGCCGTGCTCCACCGCATTTTCCACAATAGGCTGGATGATCAGTCTGGGCACTTTTTCACTTAAAAGACTTTCATCAATTTCCTTTTCCACCGAAAAATTGTCGCCGAATCTCTGTCCAATAATGTATAAATATGCCTCTACATAACTGAATTCTTCTGCCAGAGGAATGAGCTGTTCCTTTTTCCTGTCCATAGTAGCCTCCAGCATGGTGGACAGCGCTCCTATCATATTGCTGACCTTGTAATTTCCTGTGAGTCTTGCTTCCCAGTTGATGATCTCCAGGGTATTATTCAGAAAATGAGGATTGATCTGGGATTGAAGCGCCATGATATTGGCATCTTTAAGCGCCAGCTCCTCCAGATAGTTTTTTTCAAACTGATTTTTCAATGTATCCGACATGCTGTTAAAAGCATTGCCCAGTTCGTAAAATTCCTCATCACTGGTATCTACATTGATCTGATAACCGTAATTTTCTTTTTCAATTTCCTTGTATGCTTTCCTCAGCACCCTGATCGGCATATTTACACGACTGTGAAAGAACCAGAATACCACTATGATCAGCGGAATCATAAAAACTAACAGCAGGTAAAACACATATTTTATGGTATCCATCTCACTGATGATGGCAGAGGAGTCAAGATATACCATATAGGAAAAGAAATGCCTGTTCCTTTCCACCTTTTTATACACATAATCCTGTGTCATATTATGCTCATAGTGGCTCTTTTTCATAATACGCTCCGGGAAATCATTATAACAGGGATCCTCCTTTTGCGGATTGATCAGCGATACGCCGTCCACAAACAGATCTCCTTCTTTAAACGCCCATACACCGTCAAGATTTGACAGAATATTTTCCATGTTCAGCTCCATGACGATCACCGCATAAGGATGAAAGCTGCTGTCCATGATATTTCTGATCAGATATACCCTGCCCCCGATATTCATAAAAGAAACATCTGTATCAATGGAAGGAGCATGTTTCTGTATAATATCCTTCGCATTATCCTTAAACGCCTGCACCGCCGAATAGGTAACTGTATTGTTATTGATATAGCAGTAATAAATATCCTCCGGGTCACTGGTAAAATAAAGGGCTGTCAGATTCAGATTGGTATTATAGCGATACTGCTGAGACATAAAAAGCGTTACTTCCTGATTCAGCTCATATTCATTTCCGTCTTTCAGGTATTCTGCATAGCTCTTTTTTATGGTTGATATATAAGATGAGGCCTTGGAAGCCACGATCACATCATCGATCTTCATCTGACAGATCTCAACTACTCTGTCGGCAGAAGTAACGATGGTATTTTCAAGCTGCTTATTGATATTAGCCTCTACGATAAAAAAAACTGTCACCGACAAGATCATAAGGGGAATAAACCAGCACACTGCCAGCATTGCGATCATGCTCCATTTTAACTGTCTTCTTTTTATCATACCATTATCCTCCTTCATACTGCCGGATACAAATGCACAGGATAAGTATAGCAGGCAGGGAACGCCTTCTGCAATCCCTGCCTGTCATATAAATTCTCATTATTTATCTTTACTCTTATGGTGCTGCAGGCTTCAGTCCCAAGAAGTCCTCATAAATTCCGCACACCTGTACTGCCTCTTCCTTAACCGGCATTTCACAGAAAATACGAAGAAGCGGTTCTGTACCGGAGAATCTGGCCGTTACCCATCCGCCGTTTGCAAAATACACTTTACTTCCGTCCAGATAAGAGATGTCTGCAATCTCAAAAGGAAGATCCGGCAGCTTTTTCTCCTCAAGCAATACTTTGCGTATGTTGTCTTTTTTCTCCTGGTTAAACTTGTAATCTCTCTCTTCCATCGATATGGTGCCGCATTCTTTTTCAATATCCTTAACGATCTCAGACAGCTTTTTCCCTGTTACGGCGATCATTTCCACCAGAAGCGCTGCTGCATAGATACCATCCTTTCCTTTAATATGCCCGCGCACGGTAAGACCGCCTGAAGACTCCCCTCCGATCACTGCATCTGTGGCGTACATTTTCGCGGAAATATGTTTAAAGCCTACAGGTACCTCATAACACTTTTCACCGAATCTTTCCGCTACCTTATCCAGCATATGGGTGGTACAGATATTCCGTACCACGGGGCCTTTCCAGCCTTTGTACTTAACAAGATAATAATAGAGGAGCACAAGGATATCGTTGGGATGAAGGAACCTGCCGGTATCATCGATCACACCGATCCTGTCGGCATCTCCGTCTGTAGCGATACCGATATCGCTTTTTTTATCGATCACATAGTTCTGCAGCGCACGCAGCGTTGTAGCCGTAGGCGCCGGAAGCTTTCCTCCAAAAAGCGTGTCGTGCCTTTCATGAATGGTTTCCACATCGCATCTGGCAGTCAGCAGGATGGTCTTTAAGGATGTCTCGCTGACGCCATACATAGGATCCAACGCCACCTTAAGGCCTGCATTTCTGATCTTTTCCATATCTACGGCTGCAATGATATTATCCAGATATTCATTTAAAGGATAAATTTCCTGAATCAGTCCTTTCTGAAGGGCCTCTTCATATTCCATCTCTTCCGGGGGAATATCTGTCACATCCCGGATATAACTTTCAATTTCCGCGGTCTGTGTTTCATCCGCATCCCGTCCGCCGGCTGTAAATACCTTGATCCCGTTATAGATCGCCGGGTTATGGCTTGCTGTAACCATCATTCCATAGGGAAATTCATGCTTCATCACATAGAACATGACCAGCGGAGTCGGCGCTGACTTATTGATCAGATAAGCCGTGATCCCCTCTTTTGCAAAGACCTGTCCGGCCCACTGCATTGCTTCCTTTGAAAGGAATCTTCTGTCGTAACCGATAACGATTCCTTTTTCTGCTACTCCTTCCACGCGCATTTTATCCGCCATCGCCCGTGCCAGTATCTGAATATTTTCTTTGGTAAATTCATCGCCTATCACAGCTCTCCAGCCGCCGGTACCAAACTTAATCATCTTGTTGTCCTCCATTTCCCATAACGATCCTTACCTGATGTTCTGAATTCTTTTCCATCACAGGAATCTTATCCACCTTCTGGCCATCCAGCCAGATCTCCTTTACCCCCTTCATGACCTTATCAGGGTTTTCAACCTGAATGTGGAACCTTGCATCTCTCCATACCCTGTCTGCCGAAAAGCCTGTCCACTGCGCCGGAATACAGGGATCGATCTCAAGATGATCCAGCTGCGGCCTGATTCCCAGCATATATCGTGTAGCGCTGAAATATGCCCAGCCGCCCGTACCTGTCATGAAAGGATGCCTTGCGCGGCCAAAGCCTGTATGATCTTTCCCCATAATGAACTGGCAGTAAGAATAAGGCTCTGCCTCACGGATCTCGATCATATCATTCTGATAGTAAGGGCACAGAGCATTGTAATATTCCATTGCTCTGTCACCTCTTCCCAGTTCACATTCTGCAGCCCATGCCCATGGATTGGGATGGGAAAAAATTGCTCCGTTTTCTTTAAGGCCCGGATATACTCTTGTTACAAATCCGATATCGTCATCAGGTACCGTATAGGAAGGTGCGTTGAGCATGATTCCGTAAGGTGTAAAAAGATATTCTCTTACACTATCCATGGCCTTAAGGCCTTTATCTTTGCCGGCAGCTCCTGAAAGAACCGCCCAGGCATTGGACTCTAAATGAACTTTTCCTTCTTTATCTTCCTGGGTTCCGATCTTCTTTCCGTTTTTGGTAATTCCTCTGATATACCACTCTTTATCCCAAAGCTGCTCATCACAGATCTTCTTTACTTTTGCGGCCATCGCAGAATATTTTTCTACATCTTCTTTTCTATCAAGATATTCTGCCACCTGCAGGAAATTCCGGATTGCCCAATAGTGGAGGAAAGATACCATGGCGCTTTCGCCGCCGCCTAAATTCAGGCAGTCGTTCCAGTCTGCCCGAAGGCCCTTACAGATACCTGTAGCGCCCACCTGCTCACTAGAAAAATCCAGGATCCGTGTCATATGTTCATAGACCGTTCCTTCACCTCCATCTGCGTAAGTGATGACCTGATCAAGGAAATCCATCTCGCCTGTTTCCTTAACATACTCTACAATGGAAGAAACCAGCCACAACGCATCATCAGAACAGGCGTCTTTAATTCCATGGATCATATTGCTTTTATCAAATTCCGGTATGACAGTAGGGGACTTAAAAGGCTTTACCTCCGAATCCGGTTCAAACCATTCCGGCTGGAATAAATGCAGACCATACCCTTGAGATACCAGTCCCCGCAAAAGTTCTACGATCCTTTGCCTGCATTTCTTCGGATTGGAATGGGGAATGGTCATGGCATCCTGAGCCGTATCACGATAACCAAGTCCTGTTCTTCCCCCCACTTCAATAAAGGAAGCGAATCTTGAAAACATAACATTTATTTCAGCCTGGTACAAGGTCCATGTATTGATCAGCGTATTCATTCCTTCATTGGGAGTGTCTATCTGCAGCTTATTTAATTTGTTCTCCCAATAAGCTCTGAATGTATCATAAACGGCGTCTACCGTCTTAAGATCACTGTATTTTTCCCTTGCCTTTTTTCCGGCTTCCCTATTGCCTTCCCCCAGAATAAATATGATCCTCTTTTCTTCTCCGGGTGCAAGTACAATGTCTTTCTGAAGAGAACCGCAGTGGTTATTCCCCTTTTCAAAGGAGCCGCTGCACTTGCCATTTATAACAGCCTGCGGGTTGTCCTCAGTATGGTAAAGTCCCAGGAATCTGTCACGCAGACAGTCAAATCCATCCGGCGTTTCGCTCATGGTAAAATACTGATAACCAAACTCTTCATAAAAGAGATCATGCTCAATAATGCCATCCTCATAACTGCTTCCGGCGCAATACATACTCATCTGGAAATTCTGATTGTCTATCATAATATGATGGAAAGAAAATTCCAGATAGGAAAATACTTGAAGCTTTCTCGGCACATTATCTTCATTTTTGATCTTTACATCCCAAAGTTCCAGCGCATCCCCAATGGGTACCGAAAGTGTCTGGCTTGCCTTGATATGACTGTAATCACACTCATAAGTAGTATAGGAAAGTCCATGACGGCAGGTATACTTTGCCTGATCTAAGGGCTTGCCTACCGGCTGCCAGGAAATACTCCAGTAATCTCCGCTTTCCGCATCCCGTAAATAGACATAATGTCCGGGACGGTCCATGGGAATACTGTTTCCCCGAAATCTTGTTATCCTGTGATATTCCGGCGTTTTGTAGAACATATAACCACCGGCCGTATGGTTTACTACCACACATGTGTCCTCGACACCCAGATAATTGGTCCAGGAAGCGGGAAGGTCAACCCGGTCGATCACATACTCCCTGTTCTTATTGTCAAAATGCCCATATTGCATGAAGATTACCTCCTCTTTACTCTCAGTTATTTTCATTATAACTTTGACATTTTTTCAGCGGTATTGTCATTCATGTGAATATTTGACTATTTTTGTGCACTGCAAAACATGAAAATCCCGAAGATTTTAAAGTCTTCGGGATCACCATTTAAACATCATAATTACTTGCAGCTTACCAGTTCCACCCCATGGGCAATTCCGGGTACACTCTGTCCTTCGTTATAACTGGTCTTGCTTAAAAGCGCGCCGGTAGGCACAAACAAAACTCTCTTCCATTTGCCTTCCTCTAACTGTTTTAAAATAAAAGCCGAAAGCGTGACCGCGCTGCATCCGCAGCCGGAACCTCCTGCATGGGCGTCCTGGCTCTGATCGTAAATTTCAATTCCACAGTCCATATGCTCCTTTTCTATATCCATGCCCTTTTCCCTCATCATGTCCAGTAAGGCCTTTTTCCCCACGCTGCCAAGATCTCCCGTTATGATCTTGTCATAATCGGAAGGCTTTCTTCCAAAGTCAGCAAGATGCCGGTAAATGGTGTCACAAGCTGCAGGCGCCATGCATGCTCCCATGTTCATGGAATCTTTCAGGCCAAAGTCCATGATCTTTCCGATCGTAAGCCCTGTGACCATGGCTCTGTCATGTTCTCCCTTCACACTGCTGACCACAAAGGCACCGCTGCCCGTTACCGTCCAGCTTGCCGAAAGAGGTCTCTGATTGCCATAAGCCAGAGGAAAACGGAATTCTTTTTCCGCGCTGGCAAAATGGCTGCTCGTCACGCAGGCAGCGTACTGCGCCATTCCTCCTGCGATCATAACAGTTGCTGCCGACAGAGTAAGTCCGCATGTAGAACAGGCTCCATACATGCCAAGCAGCGGTATTTGGAAGCTTCCAAGTCCGAAGCTGCTGGCAATGGACTGTCCCAAAAGATCACCGGCAAATAAAAACCGGATATCCTTACTGGTAAGTCCCGCTTTTCCTATTGCAAGCTGAAGGGCTTCTTTCTGCAGCGTGCTTTCTGCCTTTTCCCATGTATCACAACCAAACTTGTCATCTACTCCCACCATATCAAACAGATCACCCAACGGTCCCTGTCCTTCTTTACTGCCCACCACACTGGCGCTTGCTCTTATATAAACCGGTACGGGTATCTTAATGCTCTGTTCTCCCTGTTCAAAAATTGCACCGCCTCTATCATCCATAAAAAACCTCCAGATAAGATTACTTTTTCACATAGTTTCTCATATCTGAAGGTTTTTATTCATATCTTTCAGACAGCTGTCATCATTTGTTTCATATGACGCCATGACTAAGCAGCTGTTGTTTCCACAGATCACAGTATACGCCCAAAAGATGGATCTGGTCAGAAGTATAGTTGGAATTCAGATTTCCTTCCTCATCACAGACCACCTCATTTACTTCAATGTAAAATACCTGCTGATTATCCGCTAATGTTGCGATCGCATTATTTCTTGCATTGATATTAGCATTATTAAAAATTTTATCACTGCGGTCCTTGTCGCCGGTCACTCTCAAAATACCCTGGATAAATATTTTGGCCTCCGGTTCCAATTCATGAAGTGTATCAATGACTTCTGTGTATTTGCTCATAAAATCCTCGGTAGTACCTCTTCCCAGTTCGTTGATCCCTACCATAATGTAAATTTTACCATAATCCTTGTTTTCAAGCGCTTCCTTTATGGTACCCATATTCTTAAAATCTTCTTCCATCACTTTATAAATCGTAAGAGAAGTTTCACAGAAAAAATCTGCATGTTCTGACAAATCGGTATAGTCACGTAACCCCACCGTTCTGGAATCACCGATAAAAAGTGCATCGTCGAAATAACTTTCATCCACCTGCTGGAATTCGTATGAAGCGGCTTTCGTAATTCCTATATCGCCATATATATCAGCAGAGATATGATTTAAATACTCTTCATGCGTGCTTTCTCTAAGCGGCTCCGGTCTTCCCTCGCCAAAAGGCGCCTGAGTCGGAGTCGGTTCCGGCGTAGGTTCTGCCGGTGTAGGCGTAGGTGTGGGTTCCGGCGTTTCTTCTGCCGCTGCGCCTTCCTCTCCCTGTCCTTCTTCCTGCGGCCCGGAGATCTTAGTTTCTTCTTCTGCTGCGGCATCTGTTGCTGTGGCATCTGATTCCGTGGTATCTATTGCCATAGCCTCTACGGGACCTTCGATCCCTGCAAACATCTGCCAGGGATAAATATCCTCATTGATCCCTGCAAACATAATGGAAAGAAGTGGCGCTTTAAAAGGATCATATTCCTGCTCCCCATAAATATTGTTTTTGCCGCATATCCCTGCAATGGTGAATAATAATCCAGTACAAAGTATGATAAAAAACAAAGGACTGCGCTTCAAAAGTTTCATAATTCCTACCACCTTAAAATTTCAAGTACATAAATGGGTTAGCCGAGCTGCTTGACATAAAATAAACTGAATACCAGAATATTACTGCAAGAAGCAGCACAACCACCAGATTTTTCTTATGTTTCTCCAAAAATTCAAATACTGCCGGTATACAAAGCAGAATGCCCACAAAGATCAGTCCGCCGAAACTTTGGGAATACTTTATGATATCCTGTGTATTTACCGCTATACCGGGACCTCCGATAAAAGGAAATAATCTTCCGAAATAAATCCCCAGCTGTTTCAGATCTGTAATGGCAAATACCACCCATGTCAGAGGGATCAGCAGGATCACATATAAATTGCCAAGCACGGGAATCTTTTTTAAGATTTTTCCATAAAGCAGCTTTTCAAAAATGATCAATAATCCCAGCACTGCTCCCCATATGATAAAATTCACACCATTGCCATGCCAGAATCCGGTAAGGAGCCAGACCAGCGAAAGGTTAAGGATCAGTCTGCCCTTTTCGCACCTGCTGCCTCCCATGGGGATATATACATAATCACGGAAAAAACTCCCCAATGTAATATGCCACCTTCTGTAAAATTCTCCGATACTTTTGGACGAATAAGGATGATGAAAATTTTCAATAAACTCAAATCCCATCATGACCATAAGCCCCGAAGACATCAGAGAATAACCCCAAAAGTCAAAATACAGCTGAAGGGAATAACCCACTGCACCAAGCCATGCAAGAGGAGTGGATATACTCTGATAGCCGATCATCTGAAGATCTTTCCACAGAATTGCAAGCCGGTCTGCAAGCAGTACCTTCATGCCAAGCCCCGCCACAAAATACTTAAGCCCGTCTTCAAACTGCTCTAAGGAATAAGTTCTTCTGTCAGCGCTTCCTCCGTCACTATATCGCATAATAGGACCGGAAATCACCTGAGGGAACAAAGAAAAATAAAGGGCTGTGGATTTCAGGTCGGTTCTTTCCCAGATTTCTCCCTGATACAGATCCACCTGATAGGAGATCATTTTAAAAATATAAAAACTGAGGCCCAGCGGAAGAAGAGAACTGTCCACAAAAGTGCTTAAGCCTTTGAAGATCACAAGTACCGCCACATCCAGAGAAAGGATCGTGATCAGTAATTTCTTTCTTTTAATTTTCTGCCATTGATGGATCGCAAATCCCAGGGAAAGCTTTCTGATCTTTTTACCTATCAGATAATTGACGATAATAAGCACAAAAAGAAGGGCTGCAAAATAAGGGTCCCCCATAGCATAAAATACCAGGCTGCCGATAAGAAGTACAATATCTCTATGTTTAACGGGAATGATAAAATATATGATCAAGAACACCGGAAGAAACCGGAAAATAAATTCTAATCCTGCAAAGTTAACCATCTGCTTCAACCTTCACTTTTCTTTTGTCCTGTGTTATCAATTGTAACATTCCCCCCATGAATCTACAAGAAGCACATTTAATCAAAAGTCTTAAAAAAAGCTTAAAATCATTGGGAAAAATTGATGCATAAAATTGAGAGGTATGCGGAAAAATATATATCAGAAAAACAGAAAGGAATTGCTTATGGACGGAAATAAATCACAGGAACAGATCTCATTGGAAAAAGATTACGCCGAATATGTCAAAAAGATCACTCCCACCCACAATCTTGCACTTCAGATGCTGCGTGCATTTTTCACAGGCGGTATTATCTGTGTTTTAGGACAGATACTGCTGAACTATGCCAAAAATTCTCTTGGTATGGACAAAGAAATGGCCGGAAGTTTCTGCTCACTGATCCTAGTGCTTTTAAGTGTGCTCCTTACCGGCTTTAACATTTATCCCTGCATTGTCAAATTCGGAGGTGCCGGAGCTCTTGTTCCCATTACCGGCTTTGCCAATTCAGTAGCTTCTCCTGCTATCGAATACCAAAAAGAAGGACAGGTCTTCGGAATCGGATGTAAGATCTTCACCATCGCAGGACCTGTCATTCTATATGGGATCTTCACCAGCTGGGCGCTGGGGATCATTCATTATTTATTCATCTTATACACGGGGTCTGCAGGGTAGCCTCCTTTGAGCTTCTGCATGCCCCTTTGGATGGCATCCCTGGAATTCTTCCAGTCGGCATTTTGATTTTTGTAATCAAATTTCTCCACCAGCCAATCCACATCTTCCTGTATACGCGCCATGTTCTTTTCCATCAGTTCAAACATGGCGGGATAAAACTCCTTTTTTTCCTTATCATTCATTCTGGTTTCAGAAGCTTCACACAAATCTCCGAAATGATGGAGACAAAAACCTTTACTGTTCTTAATTCTGTTTCTGAACTCTTCATCCTTCTTGTACATAAAGAAAAAAGTATCCAGATATCTTTCATAGGTATCAGCAAAACGGTTACAGATATAGCAGGACTTTTCCTTTTCTTCTACCCAGATTCCGATCGGATTCTGGCGCTGCGAATTCTTCTTGAATTTTCCCATTAATGAGGATTTCTGAGGTGTAAAATTTTTAAACTGCTCTGCCATCTCCTTATTCATTCTCATATAATGGGTTTTCAGGATCCAGCCATTCCCCAGGGTATTGCCGTAATCGAACATTTTCTTATAATGTGCTCTGCAAAACCCCGCCTTGTCAGTAGCGTCTCTTATATCGCTTTCCATATAAGAAGATCCGCTTCCCAGCACAAAATCCAAAAGATCCTGCTCTACCTCTCTTTCGATAAAGCAGAACGGACACTCATCATTTGCATTAACAGCATCATTTAACGGAATCGTATACAAAGTTTCTTTCATGGCTATACCTCCTGATATGACATCTTCTTTAACATAATAAGATATTTTTCTATTTCTTCTCCGAACAGCTCCGGCTGAAAATCTCCGTTCACAAACCGCTCTGTCATAAGTCCGCTTACAGTCAGTTCTATCATCTTAGTCAGTTTTTCAATATCTGTTTCCGGCCTGAAATGACTTAAATCCGCACGACGCATAAGTTGATTATACTGATGGGGCAGTACGCCTCTTTTGTCCTCTGTCGCCATCAGTGCCTCACTTACGTTTTCCTTTCTGCTCTCGTTTAAAAACTGCAGCATATAGGGATAATTATACATGACCTGCAGCTCCGCTCCCCTGATCTGACGGACCAGATCAAAATAATCTGTTTCTCCCTTTGATACACCGGTGGAAAGCTCCAGCATCAGATATTTTACACTGTAATCATAAATAAAGCTGTACAGACCGATCTTATTGATAAAATAGTGAAATAAAAGTCCCTTGCTGATACCTGCTTCCCTGACAATATCATCTGTACTGGCATGTTCATACCCATTCATGGCAAACACTTTTAATGCTGCATTGATCATCCTGTCCTGTTTTTCTTTTTTTAAGTCAAAAAATTTATCGTTCATACCCTTCCCCGTTTTCCTACAGTATAAATGTACCCTGTGAGTTCAAATATTGACTTTTTTAGTCGAAATTAAATATAACATATTTCAGGACCCGATTCAATTATCCGAACCAAACTTGTGTTCAAGAATTTTAATACCCCAAGATATGGTATTTTGATCTTCCATCTGTCTATACGAAATTTAATAATTTTTTTATACATATTCTCTTTTCAATTTCACAAAATAGTATTAAGATATTGTTATAATAATCCCGAAAGGAGCCCTTACATGTCTAAAAAATTTGGAAAATTTTTACTTTTTTCTGCTGCAGCAGGCGCTGCCGCATATGGTGCATATTCTTATCTCCAAAAAAAGGAGCAGGCAGTTTCACCTTCTGTTGATGACACAGATGATGATTTTGATGATTTCAGTGAAGATCTTGATGAGGATTTAAGTTCAGGAAAGGAACGCTCTTACGTTTCTTTAAACCTTGATAAAGCTGAAGCAATTGCCGCAGAAGCTTTCCATAAAGCAAAAGAAGTATTCACAGACTCCGTTCAACAGGTAAAGGAAACCGTAAAGTCTGTTGCTGATTCCCAAAGCTCCCACACTTCCTTTACAGATCTGTCCGAGCCTTTAAAGGAACAGGCTGCTGCCGCTGCCGAGAATGCTTCCGAAGCCGTAGAAGCCACTGCAGAGACCGTAAAAGAAGAAGCTGCTGAGGCTGTCGAAAAAATCAAAGAAGCCGAAGAGCAGGTAGAAGAGTTCTTCGATGATGATGACCCGACACTTTAAACACGAAACATACTAAAACCCGCCCTATGGCGGGTTTTATTTATGAGTTCAGATGAAGCTGGCATACGACGCCTACAAAAACTCTCTCCACGCCTCCTTAAGTCTCTCCATTCCTTCCCTGATCTCTTCCCTCGAAAGCGCTCCATATCCCAGCAGTATGGTATGTCCATCCTCTTCTGCTGTTTCCGGTGCTCCCACCAGTGCATCGGACAGTCCATAAAGTCTGATCCCTTCTTTTGCCGCCGCCTCTAAAAGCGCCTTTTCCGGTACTTTTCTTTTACTGGTAAGCAGAACATGAAGGCCCGCATTTTCTCCCGAAACGGAAAACTCCTTTGTAAAATCCTTCAGCTGATCCATCAAAAAGTCATGTTTTTCCCTGTAAGTTTTGCGCATTTTATTCAAATATCTTTCAAAATACCCATCTTTAATAAACTCATTTAATATTCTTTGATCGATCCTGGAAACAGTAGACGCATAAAAACCGCAATTTTCTTTGTACTTTTCCAGAAGTGTTACGGGAAGTACCATATAACCCACACGGATGGCCGGCGCTATAGACTTGGAAAAGGTTCCTATGTAAATGACCTTACCGCTTCGATCCGATGCCTGAAGGGATGGAATTGGCTTACCCTTGTATCTGAATTCACTGTCGTAATCATCTTCTATCAGAAATCTGTCCTCTTCTTTTTCAGCCCATTTAAGAAGCTCCAGCCTTCTTCCGATGGGCATGACGATACCGGTGGGATATTGATGCGAAGGCATAACATACGCTACCCTTGCCCCTGATCTCTCCAGTTCTTTTACACGAATACCGCTTTGATCCATAGGAATTGTTTTGATCTCATACGCAAAAGAGCGGAATACCTGATAAGCACGTCTGTAGGTAGGATTTTCCATAGCAATGGGAACATGGCGGCCCAGTATTTTTTCAAGCAGCATTAAAAGGAAATCATTTCCTGCTCCAATGATGACCTGATCCGGTTCACAATTTACCCCTCTGGCGGAATGAAGATACCTGCTGATGGTAGTGCGCAGTTCCTGATCCCCTCTGGGATCTCCGAGAGCAAACATTTCCGTATTGGCATCTACCAAAATCTCCCTGGTGATTCTTTTCCATGTGGAAAAAGGAAAACTTTTCATACTTATGGCATGTGGCGAAAAGTCATATTTTATTTCCGGACACTTTATCCCATGATCCATCACCCTGTTGTCACGCTCTTCCTTCTTTCCGGATCCGCCGGGCTTTGTTTCCCGGTATCCTTCTTCCGTCCAGGACAGATTGAGCAGATCATCTGTTCCACAGACAAAATATCCTTTACAGGGCCTGGCAATAATATAGCCTTCTGCCAACAGCTGACCGTAGGCAGAATCTACCGTATTCCTGGCAACCTGCAGATACTCCGCCAAAGAACGAGTTGAGGGAAGCTTCTCATTTCTTTGAAGCTTCCCTGTTCTGATTTCATTTCTTATATACTCGTAAATCTGCTGATACATACATTTTCCTGTATCAGTTTTCAGCTCAATCGACAAATCATTCATGACTGACCGGCTTTCTTCTCCTTCACTTTCACGATTAATTCCTCTTTGATATCTCTTGCTTTGTCCTTGATTCTGCTGCTGGCCGACGTGGAGACCAGAATATTGGATATCAGCTTGGAAGTGACATCATATTGTTCAAACTCCATGGCAAGGACTGCGATCAGATAATCATAAGTGACTTCATCCATTCCACATATGGGATAATCCTCTGTCTGCATTGCTTCTATCAGCCCATCCAATGCATTTTTCAGGTACTCTCTTTCCTGCTCTTTGATTTCTCCTGCCTTCTTTTCGTAATCCTCTGCTGTATGATCCAATGCCTCTCCCATACTTCGCAAAAGCCATCCTGTTTTCAGATTGATATATGCTTTTTCACTGGTCTTGCCTCGTTTTACTATTGTATTGGCAAGGCACATTTTATACCGGTTCAGGGCCTCTTCATATGTGTAGCAATCATTGCCGTTTTCTGCGGCCTTAAATCCATTTGATATATTTTCCCTTATGGCTTTTACTTGAACTGATGCCAGTCCGCCATAATATCTGGTAAGAGCTGCATAGCCGCAATGCGGGCAAAGCACCACATCATATTTGATAGGTTCAAGCTGTTCAAATACAGGTTTCAGATCCTTATCCGCACGGATCGCACGGATCTTTCCTGAACGTACAGTCTTGCTTGTAAAATTCCCGTAACATACCGGGCACTCATATTTTTTATCAAACAGGAAGTCCGCTTCATTGTATACGATTTTTTTCTGTTCCTTTGGCTTTTCTTCTACTGTAGCAGCGGTTTTTTCGTTTGCTGGGTTCTGTGCCGTTTTTTCCGCATTTTTCTTTCCAAATCCTGATAGTAATCCTGCCATCTTATCTCCTCCTAAGCTTTGAGTAACACATAAGAACTTTTCAGCGAAACAATCCTGTTAAAAACAAGTGCTCCTTCTTTGGAATCTTTGGCATCTACACAGAAATACCCCTGCCTTACAAACTGAAAACTGTCATAAGCTTTCGCATCTTTCAGGGCCGGCTCCAAAAAACAATCCTTAAGCACTGTCAGTGAATTAGGATTCAGGTTAAGACTTCCGTCCTCATTATAAATCCCCTTATCCTCATCAATAATATTTTCATATAATCTGACTTCTGCCTTAATTGCTTCCTTTGCAGGAACCCAGTGTATGGTTCCCTTTACTTTACGGCCTGTAAAACCTGTTCCGCACCTGGTCTCAGGATCATAAGTACAGTGTACCTCGATCACTTTGCCGTTTTCATCTTTTACACAGCCTGTGCATGTTACAAAATATGCATTCATAAGCCGCACTTCATTGCCGGGAAATAGGCGGAAATATTTTTTAGGAGGCTCTTCCATAAAATCTTCCCTGTCTA
Source organism: Lachnospiraceae bacterium (assembly GCA_014803415.1). Taxonomy (GTDB): domain Bacteria; phylum Bacillota; class Clostridia; order Lachnospirales; family Lachnospiraceae; genus Suilimivivens. The sequence goes on along the minus strand of JAAVBZ010000023.1, from coordinate 78,412 downwards.
TATAAAGCTCCCTTCCAAAGGGTATCTGCCTGGAACCCATTTCTTCATTTTCCATGTTATTGGCCACATCAAGCATTTCTGTCTGATCTTCCGGATAATTGTCAATGATCAGCTTAACAGGATCAAGAACTGCCATCATTCTGGGCCGCTTCAATTTCAGGTCCTCTCTGATACAATACTCAAGCATCGCATAATCTACTGAAGAGTTACTCTTAGACACTCCGCACAGATCTACGAACATCTTGATAGATTCCGGTGTGAAACCTCTTCTTTTTAATGCGGCAATGGAAACCAGTCTCGGATCATCCCAGCCATCCACAATTCCATTTTCCACCATTTTCTTGATATAACGCTTGCCGGTTACCACATTGGTAAGATACATCTTGGCAAACTCGATCTGTTTAGGCGGATGAGGATATTCCAGTTCTCTTACCACCCAGTCATACAGCGGTCTGTGATCTTCAAATTCCAGTGTACAGATAGAATGAGTAATCCCTTCAATGGCATCCTCGATCGGGTGGGCAAAATCATACATGGGATAAATGCACCACTTATCTCCTGTATTGTGATGCTTCATATGTGCAACGCGATAAAGGATCGGATCCCTCATGTTAATATTGGGAGATGTCATATCGATCTTTGCGCGCAGAGTCTTTTCTCCATCTCTAAATTCACCGTTTTTCATCTTTTCAAACAATTCGAGATTTTCCTCGACACTTCTGTCTCTGTTGGGATCGTTCTTTCCCGGCTGCCTCAAAGTACCTCTGTACGCTCTTATTTCATCTGCCGTAAGATCAGATACATAAGCTCTTCCCTTTTTGATCAGCTTAACAGCTGCTTCATACATTTGTTCAAAATAATTGGATGCAAAAAACAACCTGTCTTCCCAGTCGGCTCCCAGCCACTTAATGTCTTCCTTGATAGATTCTACAAATTCCGTTTTTTCCTTGGTGGGATTGGTATCATCAAAACGCATATTGAACTTGCCGCCGTATTTTTTTGCCAGTCCATAGTTTAAAAGAATACTTTTGGCATGTCCGATATGAAGATAACCGTTGGGTTCCGGCGGGAATCTGGTGTGTACGCTGTCGTAAACACCTCCTGCCAGATCCTTGTCAATGATCTGTTCGATAAAATTTCTGGGGGCCGTATTTTTTTCATCGCCCTCTTCAAGATTTACAAATAATTCTTTTTCACTCATTCCGTTTAATACCGTTCCCCTTATGGGTGGTCACGGTTTTACCTCCTGCAGATTTACGTCAACTTAAACTTCATCATAACACAGATTTTTCCAATATTCCATACTTATTGGAATACTAAAACCTGATAAGTCGTTAAATTTCTTTTGTTTCTTCTATTTCTTCGTAGGATTCATAAAAAAAATCTCTCTCCACAATATAAATGTCATGTCTGTCATCACACCGTACAGCAAGAAAGTCCCCCGGCCTTCCAAGCATATATTTTTCCCTGTCCCACAATGGAAATACTTTCATTATTTCTGTCAGCATTCTTGCATAAATATACGTTTCTTTTATAGGAATACATACTTTGGCAAAATGAAAGATCTCCTTTGAGCTTCCATCCAGCCCGTTTCTGATAGTAGGCGCATAATCGTTCTTCAAAGCATATTCCCTTTGATCATATTTTTCATCAATTATCTGATATCTTTTTTCGAATTTATCCCTTTTAATCGGATAGACCTCTCCTCTGACATCTATCATCAAAACAGTATCATCCTCTACTGTCAGATTAAAATCCCCTTCCACGGTACGGATGGTAACAGGCGTCCCTGTGGGCATGATTTCTTTGGCTATTGCAAAGCCCCTGGGACGTTTTCTCTTTACATACGCTTTCATGGAAGAAATATCAATATCATATGTTTCAGCATCAATGATCCGGCAGTGAGCAAAATAGTCGTTTAACCGGTCTCTGAAATATGCCTCTGTATAAAGCAGCGGATAACGTTCCTCATAACGATTCCACAAAATAAATCCCCCTGCTTTTTCCTTATGTCCTCCGCCTGACCCAATATCATCGGCCAAAAACACAGCAAGTTCATCCGCTCTAACTTCTTTTACGCAGCTGCGCACTGAAAACTTAATCCCTTCTCTTTGTTCATTATAGACAATACAGGTATCCACTCCTTCCACCTGCAGCAGAAAGTCACTGATCAGTCCCAGAATATTGGGATCACAGGGATTCGCCTTTATCGTAGCATATCGATAGTTTGTATTATAAATATGTTTCATCAGGGCAAGTCCTGCTATTTCCAGCTCTTGAAGCGAAAGATTGGAATTCTTGAACTGGTTTATCAGACTTTTTATACAAGGGATCGAATCCCGCATATCCATATCCAAAGGATAATTTATTTCCGAAAACTGATTCGTATCCGAAAACAGTCCGTAATATAAAGCCGTTCCCAGCTCATATTTACCTTCAAAACAAAACCCTTCCTCTCTCATCATCTGCCATACCAAAGTAGAACAGCTTCCCAAGTCAGAACGTATTTCTGACATGGGAACATTAAAAACCTCTATCTGATGATGATCGATCACCGCAACATTTTCTGCTGACAGCTTTGTCACATTTCCTGCACCGTACTGACAATCGACTGTAAGAAGCAGGCCTTTTATGGGCACTTCCACATCTTTCAAATATATGACAGGAATGTCCAGTTTATCGACCATAAGAGTCAAATTCTTTTTTTGTATTCGATTCATTCCTGCATATACAAGCCTGACATCTTTCCCCTTGTCTTTAAAATAATGATAAAGTCCAAATCCCGACGCCAGTGCATCCGCATCAGGATTATCATGGCACTGTATCGTGATTGGATCAAACTGTTCCAGCTGCGCTAATCTCATTTTCTCTTTTTCCTTTGACCGATCTTTTTTTCTGTTTCATCATAAAGGATATATAAAAGTGCAGGATTTCCGTCTATCCATTTGATCCGGGTATAAGATAAGCGATACCATTTGGCCCGGCTTTCCAGAAAGAACTCACTGTTTCCGTCTTCTTCCTTGCTTTGCTGCTTCAAAAGATCATTGATACTTCCATCTTGTAATTCCTGTTCAAATTGTGAATGCATGCTTCTGTTGGTAAATACCCCGGTCTCTGTGATCAGATCCTCAACATAAACAGCGCCCTCTACCTGATTCAGTATTGCTTCCAATGATGAATAAAAACCTTCCAGAGAATTCTTCTGACTTCTCCTAGTAAGAACACTTTGGAGAATTTTAACAGAGTCATTCAGAAATTTGATCTCTTCGACTTCCCAGCTTCTCTCCCTGTCCTGCTCCATAAAACAGGCATACATATTTATGCTCCCGTTCACAGCAATGGGCAGCACAATGATTGATCTGATATTAAGAGACTTAAGCTCCTCCTGCTCTTCTTTTGTCAGATTAGAGCTGTCTGAAACGATAAATACTTTTTCGCCGCGCAGGAAAAACGGCTTTGGAGGGGTACTTTCACCTTCATAAAGCCATTTTCTGCCTTTATTGCACCAATGAGCCGCGATATGCATATAAGATGCATCATCCGGTACCTGACAAAGAGCCGCCGAACTGATATCCAAAAACCTGCCGGCTGTCCCCAGCACTCTTATCATGGCGCCTTCAATAGCGTCATCATTTTCAAGAAGCTGGACAAGTTCTGCAAGCGCCTCCATCCTCTTTATGGCCGCTTTCATTCTTTTCTCGCAATCCCGGCTTTTTCTTTTTTCCGCTTCAATGGTCAAAACAGCAGTTTCATGGCAGATCAACTCTTCGGAAATGTTTCTGACAATATCAACTGCGTTTTCAAATTCTCTTTCTGTAAGTGTATTTTCAAATCCGCTCAGCAACACATCTGAAGATTCTGACGCTTCAGACGCGTCAGAAAGCACACCGCAAATCAACCAGCTGAGCACCGGTTTATTTCCCGTCTTGGCAGTTACTACTGCCAGACGTAAGTTTGGATAACTCCCGGTCTCAATTGCCTGATCTTCCAGTGTGCTTTCAGATACTCTTAACAACATATTCTGCAATTGATCTTTGTTTACTGCTTTTAATATTCTTGGAACTTCATTCGGATCACCGCCGAATTCGGTAAGGGGATCGCCGCCTCTGTCAACACAACAGACAAAAATATTGGCCATTCTGCAAAAATATCGCTGCCATTTTTCCAGTTTCTTTCCTTCAAGCAGACTTTGGATCAAATGCGATATTTCTGACCCAGAGCTATTTTCATCCAAGTTAACTGCAGCCACCTGTATTTCCTCCCCTATTCATCTAAGCTGTAATTCGGAGCTTCTTTGGTAATATGAATATCATGAGGATGACTTTCCTTTAAAGAAGCTGCCGAGATCTTTACAAATCTGCCTTTCTCTTTTAATTCCTCAATGGACCCTGTTCCGCAGTAACCCATACCGGAACGAAGGCCTCCCATTAACTGGAAAACAGTATCTTCTACTGTTCCCTTGTAAGCAACACGGCCTTCCACACCTTCCGGCACTAACTTCTTGGCATTTTCCTGGAAATAACGATCCTTACTTCCATTCTCCATAGCGGCAATAGAACCCATGCCGCGGTATACCTTATATTTACGTCCCTGATACAGCTCAAAAGTTCCGGGACTTTCGTCACATCCGGCAAATATGCTTCCCATCATACAAACATTACCGCCTGCGGCAATCGCCTTGGTCATATCGCCCGAATACTTAATACCGCCGTCTGCAATGATCGGAATACCATACTCTTTGGCCACGGAATAAGCATCCATGATCGCTGAGATCTGAGGCACACCGATACCTGCTACAATACGTGTTGTACAAATGGATCCCGGACCAATACCCACCTTAACAGCATCTGCTCCGGCTTCGATCAGATCTCTGGTTCCCTCACCGGTAGCCACATTACCTGCAATGACCTGAACATCAGGATATTTCTCCTTGATCATACGAAGGCAGTTAAGTACATTCTGAGAATGTCCATGGGCGCTGTCAAGCACAATTACATCCACCTTGGCATCTACAAGGGCTCCTACCCTGTCAAGCACATTGGCCGTAATCCCCACTCCTGCACCGCATAAAAGTCTTCCCTGCGCATCTTTTGCAGCTAAGGGATATTTAATCGTTTTTTCTATATCTTTGATGGTAATGAGACCTGCCAGATTGTAATCTTTATCTACAATAGGCAGCTTTTCCTTTCTTGCTTTCGCAAGAATGCTCTTGGCCTCCTCGAGGGTGATACCTTCTCTTGCTGTGATCAATCCCTCCGACGTCATGGATTCTTTAATTTTTTTGGAAAAATCTTTTTCGAATTTGAGATCCCTGTTGGTAATGATACCTACAAGTTTACGGCCTTCTGTAATAGGGACGCCGGAAATCCTGAACTTGGCCATTAATGCATCTGCATCGCCCAAAGTATGATCCGGAGTTAATGAAAAGGGGTCTGTGATAACACCATTCTCAGAACGTTTTACTTTATCTACTTCTTCCGCCTGCGCTTCAATAGACATGTTTTTATGGATGATACCGATACCACCCTGTCTGGCCATGGCTATTGCCATTCTGTGTTCTGTTACTGTGTCCATTCCCGCACTCATCATGGGAATGTTCAACTTGATCTTTTTTGTTAACCATGTTGTCAAATCCACTTCATTGGGAATTACATTAGAGTAAGACGGTACTAAAAGCACATCGTCAAAAGTAATTCCTTCGCCAATTATCTGACCCATCTTCTTTCCTCCTGTATTCTTTATAGTAAATTTAATTGCTTCCTAATCCTTAAATACTTTACGGGGTGCTGACAGCTGCATGGCTTTGACCATTTCTTCATTGGGTTCAAAAATCACCTTCTGATTACCCTCATAGTAAAATACATAGCGGCGATCCGGCTGCTTTTCTTCTCCTGAGCTGTAATCTATTGTCTTTACGTCTCTGTTTTTGTAATTGTCAAGATGCCATGATTTAACAGGTGCCACTATTTCCATTTTATCCAGTTCAAAACTGGCAACTCTTTTTCTTTTGCTCTTTGCCATGACCTTATCGATCACAAGTTCCTTGTCCAGATAAAGATATTCATATTCGAGATCCGCATTTAAATTAATAAAGTAGGCACCGACGCCTAAAGCGATACCGATAATCAACGCCGGCAAAATTGCAAATCCTATAATGATAAAGCAGACTGCCAGCATCGTTATCAGCATTTTAAGAAATTTCATATATCCCGGAGTTTTTTTCTTCACAAGCCATTCTACATATGTTTCGTTCATATCAGTCCCATACCTTTCTTCCCTGAATATTAAAGTGTATAATAATCTAATGATAGTATATTTTGTCTGATTTTTCAAGAGACACAGCCGTATTGTTCGCCTCATTCGATTATATTTATAAAAATTTTACTTATTTTTTATATATAATCTATTTTGTTTCGTTGACACATTTTTTAATACCGTTATAATTATAAATGAGTATTAGTGAGTATTTTAATATACTCTTTTGATAAAAGCAAGTACAAAAAGAGGTTTTTAATTATGTTTCAAGGATGGCAGCCCAAAGAATACAAAGGCGTTAGCGATGAGATCAAACAGCAGCACATGAAGACCAAGGATATGGGGTTTATGGGTAAGCTGAATTACTTTTGGTATTATTACAAGATACATACCCTGATCGGTATTGCCGCTGTTTTATTGATCGCAATCTTTATTCGCGATATGGCAGCTGGCAAGGACTACAGTTTTTATGGTATCATGCTGAATTCCGGCGGGCTTGACAGCGAGCTTTTGGTATCCTCTTTCACCGAATACGCTGAGCTCGATTCCGAAAACTATCAATGTTATATTGACACAGCCTCCACGTTATCTTTTCAGACCCAGTCAGGATATGATTTGGCCACCATTCAAAAGATCATGGCAATGATGCAGGTAAAGGAACTTGATGTGCTTGTTTTCGATGAACAGATCTTTTCGAATTATTCTTATAGTGAAATGTTTTTAGACCTCAGAACTGTCTTCAGCGATGAGGAGCTTTCCAAATACGAGGGTTATATTTTCTATGTTGATTACGAAGAGATCCTGAAAGCGGAAGAAGCGGAACTGAATGCTGATGAGCTTTCAAATGACTACGAAGATCTTCGCCAGGTCACCACGGAAGAGATCACAGCCGATATAGAGATCCATACGCATCCTGAAAATATGGCTGATCCCATACCTGTCGGTATCCTTATCGATGATTCACCTTTTGCAAAGAAAACAAACGCTTATATTCAGCTGATCCCCGTTTACGGCATTGCAGCATCCAGCCAGAGAACCGATACTGCAAAGCAATATCTGGAATTTCTATGGGATGAGAATATTCCTTTTGGAGATATGATTCTTATATATTAATGGCCAATATTGAAAGGCAGTTACGGAATCTTCCGGAACTGCCTTTTTTACCGTTAATTAAGTTGTATCAGATCTGTACCATCACAAAAATATCATAAATTGCTTTGATGGCATCTTCAAAATCCTCATTGGCAACGCCAACAATAATATTCAGCTCGCTGGAACCCTGATCGATCATCTTGATATTGATATTGGCATGGGCAAGTGCCGAGAAAATACGTCCTGCGGTACCTCTTGTAGATTTCATTCCACGTCCCACTACGGCTATCAGCGCAAGATCTGCTTCAATATCAATGGAATCGGGATCTGCCAGTCTGTGGATCGCCGATACCACCTTTTGTTCCTTATCAATAAATTCATCCTGATGAACAAATACGGTCATAGTATCAATGCCGGAAGGAACATGTTCAAAGGAAATACCGTTATCTTCAAAAGCCTGGAGTACTTTTCTGCCAAATCCGATCTCGGAATTCATCATAGCCTTTTCTATATTCACGGAACAGAATCCCTTTTTTCCTGCAATACCTGTGATCACATACTTGGATTTCTGACAGGTACTTTCCACGATCCATGTACCTGCATCTTTCGGCTTATTGGTATTGCGGATATTGATGGGAATTCCCTCTTTTCTTACAGGGAAGATGGCATCTTCATGTAAAACACCTGCTCCCATGTAGGAAAGCTCCCTCAGTTCCCTATAGGTAATATTCTCAATGACCTCTGGATTCTCAATGACTTTTGGATCCGCTATCAAAAATCCTGATACATCTGTCCAGTTCTCATATACATCGGCCTTTACTGCCCTTGCCACAATGGAACCCGTTATATCCGAGCCGCCTCTTGAAAAGGTTTTTACCCTGCCGTCAGCATAAGCTCCGTAAAAACCGGGAATAACAGCACACTCCATGCCTGCAAGACGTTCGCTCAAAATCCGGTTTGTAACTTCCGGATCAAATTCTCCGTTATCATCAAAACGGATCACCTCTGCCGCATCCACAAATTCATATCCCAGATAAGCAGCCATGATGATGCCGTTTAAATACTCACCTCTGGAAGCCGCATAATTTTCTCCTGATTTCTCTTTAAAATTCTTTGCAATAATCTTAAATTCATCTTTTAAAGACAGCTCCAGCTTTAATCCGTCAATTATTTCCTGATAACGTGCTTCGATATCTGCAAGCTCTTTCTTAAAGTCTTTTCCCGCTTCTGCCAGATGATAACATTCATAGAGCATATCCGTCACCTTCGTATCCCCGTCAAATCTTTTTCCCGGCGCTGAAGGAACCACATATTTTCTTTCCTTATCTGCATGGATAATATCTGCTACTTTTTTGAACTGCTCTGCACTGGCAAGTGAACTTCCGCCAAATTTTACTACCTTTTTCATAATATCCTCCACTGTCATGGTCTCATTTATCTTAATTCTGTAAAAGCTTATCTATTATTGTATGCCCCTTGGCAACAAAAATGCCGCTTTCTCCGGCTTCTTTTTCATTGTAATTCCAATTGTGCTCCTGCAGATCGCTGCGGTCAAAAAGCAAATACGGCACACTGTCAGCGGTATGTGTCCTGACACGGATAGGCGTAGGGTGATCCGGCATAACAAGGAGTCTGTAGTCTGTTCCTTCTTTATCCAAGGCTTCCGTCAATGGCCCTATCACTCTTTGGTCCAGATATTCGATTGCCTGTACCTTCTTTTCCACACTTCCCTGATGTCCCATCTCATCGGGAGCCTCTACATGAATATAAACAAAATCATATCCGTTCTTTAAGGCGTCAAGAGCCGCCTGTGTCTTTCCTTCATAGTTGGTATGAAGGCCTCCGTTGGCGCCTTCTACATTTGCCACTCCCATGCCTGCACCTACTGCAATCCCCTTAAGCAGATCCACTGCAGAGACCATCATTCCTTTCAATCCTCTTTTTTCTTCAAAGGAAGTAAGCTTCGGTTTGGTGCCTGCTCCCCAGAACCAGCAGCAGTTGGCAGGGTTTTCTCCCCTCTTCTTTCGCTCTATGTTAAGCGGATGATCCTTTAAGATCTCATAGCTTTTTTTCATCATGTAAAGCAGGTTTTCATCAGAAGGAAGATACTGCCCTATTACCTGCCCCAATATATCATGAGGCTGGGACAGATCCAGCACCTGACCCTGATCCCATATAAGGCAATGACGATAACTGGTACCTGTATAAAACTGATAAGTTTCATTCTGCAGCTCTTTTCTGACAGCCTCAAGAAGCACTGCACAGTCTTCCGTACTGATCTCACCCGAGCTGTGATCGATAATAGTCTGTTCTTCAAAAGGCACGTCTTTTTCGGAAATGGTCACGATATTGCATCGAAGCGCGATATCCGTATCCTTCATAGGTACGCCGATGCTCAGTGCTTCCAGCGGAGAACGTCCTGAATAGTAAAGCTTCGGATCATACCCCAGCACGGAAAGATTGGCCGTATCGGAACCGGGTTTCATTCCCTCCGGTATGGTATGCACCAGACCGATCTCCGAAACCCTGCTCAGTCTGTCAAGAGCAGGCGTCTTTGCATATTCGATAGGAGTTTTACCGCCTAAAGCTTCGATAGGTTCATCTGCCATACCGTCACCTAAGACCACTATGAATTTTTGATTACCCATGTCATTATTCCTCGATTCTGATACGGCTGATGATTCCTACTTCTTCAGCCTTCTTATTAAATTCTTTTTCACTCATCACATCTGTTACGAATGCAAATTCTCCGGGCACATCTGCTTCGATCACTCTGAGGCTTTCAAACACGTCGATTGCTTTTCTTTCCCTATCAGACGACACTCTTACAAAGAAGCTTCTCTTTGCTTCTTCTATTCCCGTCAATGCTACATCCTCATCATCCCAGAAACACATGATCACTTTGCCGATATGCCTTGCACAGTCTACCACATCGGAAACTACCGCGCTTGCTGTAGGAAGCTTCCCTGCTCCTTTTCCGTAATACATGGAGTCTCCCAGCATATTGCCATGAACGCATACTGCATTGAATACGTCGTTTACCATATAAAGGGGATGGCTCTTGCTGATCATAAAAGGAGCCACCATCGCATAGAAATTATCGTCCACTTCCTTGCTCTGCGCAAGCAGTTTTATGGTTTTACCCATGGCATGGGCATAGATGAAATCAGTTGATGTGATCCTGGTAATTCCTTCTGTATAAATATCATCATATTTTACGTTCTTTCCTGTCATCAGAGAAGAAAGAATCGCTATTTTACGGCAGGCATCATAACCTTCTACATCAGCCTCCGGATTTCTCTCCGCGTATCCCTTTTCCTGAGCTTCCTTTAATACTTCTTCAAAGTCTGCCCCTTCCTTTTCCATCTTGGATAAAATATAATTGGTAGTTCCGTTTAAAATACCTGTAATGGCATCGATCTTCTCTGCTGTCAAAGAATAATTTAAGGGACGGATGATGGGAATACCTCCGCCTACACTGGCTTCAAATAAGTAATTGCATTTATTATCATGTGCAACTCTGATAAGCTCAGGCCCATGTACCGCTACCAGCTCCTTGTTGGAAGTACATACACTTTTCCCGGCAAGAAGGGCACGCCTAGTAAAGTCATATGCCGGCTTCAGCCCTCCCATAGTTTCACAGATGATCTTTATTTCCGGATCATTCAGGATCTGATCTACATCATGCACTACTTTATCTTCATAGGGATCTCCCGGAAAATCCCTTAAATCCAGAATATATTTAATGTTCAGCTGTTCTCCCGACTTTTTGTTGATCTCCTCTTTATTTTTTTCAATTACTTCTACAACACCGCTTCCTACTGTGCCGTATCCTAAAACCGCTACCTGTATCATTTTTATCTTCCTCCTTCTTGAGCCAGTATTTTAACATTTCTGACGCCTTTTTGATTTTCCATGGTCTCCAGCATTTCGGAAATATCTCCCGTAGTGGGGAGTACCTGTACACTGAGACTTAAGGAAGCCACTCCGTTAATGGGAATACTCTGATGGATAGTCAGAATGTTTGCCCCGGACTGCGCAATGATCTTAAGTACATCTGACAAAAGCCCCGGCTCATCTTCCATCTGAAAAGTAAGCGTAATAGTAGTTCCCTGCGAATGCTCATGAAATTCAAAAATATCATCTTTATATTTATAAAAGGAACTCCGGCTGATTCCGACCCGGTCAGCCGCATCATTTATGGTGTGCGCTTTTCCCGTATTTAGAAGTTTCTTGGCTTCCACCACCTTTAAGAGCACCTCCGGCACAGCCTGTTCCTTTACTACATAATATCGCTTGCCCATAAACTACCTCATGAAAATCCTTCATGCTCTGTATATTTCTGTCTTTTCCGTCTTTATTACAAAGACATTTGTACGTCAACGATGGATATTCTATCACATACTTTCGGTACTTGCAAGCATAATTTTCTTTAATAGGTCTTTGAAAGATACTTACTCGTTTATACTATGCCATGTTGTTAAATTTTAGTCAATTACGATTTACTTGTTTATGGTTTACTAATTTGTAATTTACTTAAATCTAAATATTTCCGTGATATGAGTTGTAATTTCCGCCAGTTCTGTATATAATAAAAATGTGATTATTATACACAAAAATCATAACAAAAATGTGAGAGGCGTTTCTATGGAACGATTGATCTTGAATAAGCTGGTGGATTGGAAGAATTCACCCTATCGCAAACCACTGATTTTAAAAGGTGTGCGTCAGGTGGGCAAAACCTGGATTCTCAGAGAATTCGGCAGACGTTATTATGAAAATACAGCCTATTTCAACTTCGATGAGAATGAAGAATACAAGCAGTTCTTTGAGACTACCAAAGATGTGGATCGCATCTTGCAGAATCTGATACTGGCCAGCGGCCAGAAGATCATACCGGAAAAGACTCTTATCATCTTTGATGAAGTACAAGATTGTCCCAATGTCATCAACTCTATGAAGTATTTCTGCGAAAATGCCCCGCAGTATCACATTGCCTGTGCCGGTTCTCTGCTGGGAATTGCCCTGGCGAAACCTTCTTCTTTTCCCGTGGGCAAAGTCAACTTCATGCAGATCGATCCCATGACCTTCACGGAATTCCTGCTTGCCAACGGCAACGAAAATCTCGCCAAGTATCTGGAGAGTGTGGATGCCATTGGACCGATTCCCGACGCCTTCTTTAATCCTCTTTGCGAGAAACTGAAAATGTATTATGTCACCGGCGGCATGCCGGAATCGGTACTAATGTGGACGGAAGCGCGGGACGTTTCTGCCATGCAGGAAGCCTTGTCCGGAATCATCGGTTCCTACGAGCGGGACTTCGCCAAACATCCTAATATAAGTGAGTTTCCAAAGATTTCTATGATTTGGAAATCTGTTCCGTCCCAGCTGGCAAGAGAAAATAAAAAATTTTTATATAAGGTTGTCAAAGAAGGGGCAAGAGCCCGGGAATACGAAGATGCCCTGCAGTGGCTGGTAGATGCCCGGCTGGTGCACAAAATCTACCGCAGCAGCGCTCCCAGTCTGCCTGTAGCAGCTTACGATGACCTGTCTGCATTTAAGATCTATCTGGTAGATGTGGGCCTGCTCCGCCGTCTGGCGCAACTGGCCCCGACAGCCTTTGGAGAAGGCAACCGCCTGTTCACTGAATTCAAAGGCGCTCTGACCGAAAACTTTGTGCTGCAGACCTTGATCACGCAGTTTGAAGTGGTCCCCCGGTACTGGACGCAGAGCAATCCTCCTTATGAAGTGGATTTCCTGATCCAGCGGGAGAATGATATTTTCCCTGTAGAAGTCAAGTCCGAAACCAACACAACCAGTAAGAGCCTTAAGAAATTCAAAGAACTGTTCCCGGATCAGGTTAAACTCCGCGTGCGGTTTTCTCTGGATAATTTAAAGCTGGATAATGATGTGTTGAACATTCCGCTGTTTATGGCAGACCATGCAGATCGGTTGATCGGATTGGCCCTTGAGGAACGAAAAAACTGAAGAAAGTATCCCGATTTCCGGGATACTTTTCATCAGAACAGGCTCATCTGTACGTATTCCTCCTGCCCGCTCTTTCCTCTTTGCAGTTTTTCAAAATGGCTGTCCAGTAATTTTACCGCTTCTTCTCTGGAAAACAGCCATTTTTCCATGTCATCGGCTTTCAGGATCAGCGGCATCCGATCATGAATCTCTGTCATACATCCTTCTGCTTCCCTGGTCAGGATGGTGAATCTGTCACCGCCCGGATCTTTATGATAAATACCTGCCAGAAACAAAATCTCATCCGGCACAAAAAAGTCATATTTTTCCTTTTCCCTTGCTCCTGTTTTCTTCCACTCATAAAATTTTTTAACCGGTATGATACAGCGGTGGGTCTCATAATCATAGCGAAACATGGGTTTCTCCTGTACGGATTCGGCTCTGGCATTAAAAATAAGGTTGTTCTTTCCAGACCTTTCATATCCCCACTTCTGAACTTGTGACACCATCTCATTTTTCAGTGCCTTTAGTATAAGAGCCGGCTGGGAGGGATATACATCGCCCTTTTTTGCTGTTTCCATGTCGATCTTTCGGGCTATTTTCTCTATCTCTCTTGCTGTTTCGTCATCAATATAAAACCTTCCGCACATATCTTAGCCTCTTTCTTAAATGATTTATGCCACACAGCTAAATGATCCTTGCATTTTCACCTGCCACATCTATTCCTATTGTTACCCCGGACCTGCGTTCTTTATCCAGTCCCCCGCTCATATGCGATACATTGCTCTTAAGAAATCCGGCCCGGAAAACTGCATCCTCTCCATACTTCTTCCGTATTTCATCCATGGTTCTGTTTAAAGTTTCCAGACGGTCGTATTTCTGCAGATCAAACAGATTATACTGTCGTCCGACATCAGTCTGTACGTTGGAAGTATGCACGCCGATCTGCCGTATGGGCGTCTTCTTATCCCAAAGTCTGTCAAAGATCCGGCATGCTGCCTGATAGATCTCCTCCGTTACATCCGTTGCCGTCAAAAGCTGCATCTGCCTGTTTTCATGATGAAATTCACAGGTCGTTATATGAACGCTGACCAGACTGATCCGGACATTGTCATTTCGAAGCCTTGCTCCCACCGTCTCACATAAGGACAGCATCAGATGCCTCGCATATTCGGTACTTGTAATATCCACAGGTGCAGTCAGGCTGTTCCCATATCCCTTATTGCTCTCATGACCTACCATATATGGCTGAAGATCCTCTCCCCTTGCATATCCCTGCACGATCAGTCCCGGCTGCTTAAGATGGGCCTTTATCATATCTTCATCTGCATTTGCCAGTTCCCCGATAGTATAGATTCCAAGCCTGTGGAGCTTTGCAGTCGTAGCTTTCCCCACAAAGAACAGTTCTGAGACGGGAAGCGGCCACATTTTCCTATGAATCTCATTGGGAAACAGGGTATGAACTCTGTCCGGCTTCTTAAAATCTCCGGCCATTTTGGAAAGCAGAAAGTTGGTGGATATGCCAACATTAACGGTAAATCCCAGTTCCTCCCGAATCTCATTCTTTAACCGGTATGCCAGATTCTTCATCTGGCCTTTTCCGTACAATTCTTCAAATCCGTCAAGCACACACCACGCCTCATCAATAGAATACTGAATGACCTGATCGGAATACTGCTTCAGCTTTCCGATAAAAGCCCTGGAAGCTTTCACATACAGACCGTAATCCGGAGAAACTACCACAAGGCCGGGACATTTCTTCTGTGCTGTTACTATTGCTTCTCCCGTCTGGATTCCATATTTTTTCGCCGGCATACTTTTGGCAAGAACAATACCGTGTCTTTTTTCCTGATCTCCTCCCACAATACTGGGAATCAGCCGAAGGTCTTCCTTTTCTCCCAGTATATTTACTCTGTATGCGGCTGTCCAACTTAAAAACGCACTATTGGCGTCCACATGAAAAATATATCTTTTACTCATCAGGACAGGAATTGGAAGATCTTCCATTTCTGGCTCTCTACATTATATCTGATCTCTATTATTCTCTGTATATCACCAATCTGTACAGCGCAGATAAACTGTTTCTCCCGTATCCCTACATAATTTTTTTCATCACGTGAAATGACTTTCTCTATGGTAACTGTCTCGATCATGTCCTCCGCTGTCTGAAACCGGAAACGGATTGGCGTAATTTTGCCCGTTGTATCGATTCCGCAGATCATCTGTATGGGGATATTCACAGGTGACAATTCTCCTGCCCTGCACTGCTTCGTTCTTCCTTCCATTCCGTCTCACCTCTTTTCTCGAACACAGGTTTGTTATTATATTAGCAAACATATGTTCCTTTGTAAAGAGGGAATATATGACAAAGGCATTCCTTCAAAACTTTATAAAAAAACAGTTCAGAAAAACACAATGTTTTCTCTGAACCGTTTTACAGCAATATTTCTCTATAACAATTCTTTCAGCAGCTGGTTCACCATTCCGGGATCAGCTTTTCCTTTCATGGCTTTCATAGTCTGCCCTACCAAAAAGCCGATGGCTTTTTCCTTACCGTTACGATAATCCTCTACGGACTGAGGATTGTTTGCGATCACTTCTTCCACTGTCTTTCGAAGAGCGCCCTCATCATTCACTGTCTTAAGACCCTTTTCCTCTACATATTTCTCGGGATCCACGTCATTTTTAAACATCTCTTCAAAAACTTCCTTGGCTACGGAGCTGTTGATCGCCTTAGAATCCGTAAGCCTGATCAGTCCGGCAAGATGCTCAGGTGAAAACCGGATATCCTCCGGTTCCATTTCATGCTCTTTTAAAAGACGCAGTGTTTCTACCATCAGCCAGTTGGATACCTTTTTGGGCTGTGCCCCAAGGGCTACAGTAGCCTCGAAGATATCAGCCATATGCTTGGTTCCTGTAATGATCTCTATATCATAATCAGGAATGTCGAATTCTTCCTTGTAACGTACCATCTTTTCCTCACGGAATTCGGGCTGCTTTGCCCTGACGGCATCAAGGAATTCGTCATTTAAAACGATAGGTACCAAGTCGGGATCAGGGAAATAACGATAATCCTGCGCATCCTCTTTGCTTCTCATAGCATAGGATTCCCCTTTATTATCGTCCCATCGCCTTGTTTCCTGTATTACCTTTTCTCCTGCTTCCAGAAGATCGATCTGACGCTCTCTTTCTCCTTCGATAGCTCTTGCAATGGCTTTAAAGGAGTTCAGATTCTTCATCTCTGTACGGGTGCCAAACTCCTTCGCCCCAACTTCCCTGATGGAAAGGTTTACGTCGGCACGCATGGAGCCTTCCTGAAGCTTACAGTCGGAAGCCCCAAGATACTGAATGGTCATACGCAGCTTTTCCAGATAAGCAATGACTTCTTCGGCACTTCTCATATCAGGTTCCGATACGATCTCAATCAGAGGCACGCCGGAACGGTTAAAATCTACTAAAGAACAGTCCCACCATTCATCATGGATCAGCTTGCCGGCGTCTTCTTCCATATGGATCTCGTGGATCCCTACGAACTTTTTGCCGCTTTCTGTCTCGATCTCCACTTTGCCGTTTCTGCAGATAGGCAGGTACAGCTGAGAAATCTGATAGTTCTGGGGATTATCGGGATAAAAATAATTTTTACGGTCAAATTTACAGTACTTTGTGATATCACAGTTAGTAGCAAGTCCTACCGCCACTGCATATTCCAATACCTGCTTATTCAATACAGGAAGGGAACCCGGCATACCGGTACACACCGGACAGGTATGGGTATTGGGAGCGCCGCCAAAAGCAGTAGAACATCCACAGAAAATTTTGGTCTTAGTCGCAAGCTCTACATGAACCTCAAGACCTATGACGGTTTCATATTGCTTTTCCATACTAGTTCCCCTCCTTTCTGCCAAAGGTGCCTCTTGCCTTTTCATAAGCATAAGCTGTCTGAATCAGTTTCTTTTCCTTAAAACAGTCGCCGATAAGCTGAAGTCCGATAGGAAGACCCTTACTGTCAATACCGCAGGGCAGACTGATTCCGGGCAGTCCCGCCAGATTAACGGAGATCGTATAAATATCTCCCAGATACATCTTAATAGGATCCGATAAACTGTCGCCTAACTTAGGCGCTGTGGTAGGCGCAACAGGTCCTAATATCACATCATATTTTGCGAAGGCTTCATCAAAGGCTTTTTTGATCAGCGCCTTTACCCGAAGGGCCTTCAAATAATAAGCGTCATAATAACCGGAACTGAGCACGAAGCTGCCCAGCATGATCCTTCTCTTTACTTCCGGGCCAAAGCCTTCAGAACGGGATTTTTTGTACATATTATGAAGTCCGTTATAGTCCTGCGTACGATAACCGTACTTAATTCCGTCAAAACGTTCCAGATTGGAGCTGGCCTCCGCTGCCGCTATGGTGTAATAAGTAGGGATCGCATATTCCACCAGGCTTAAATCAAATTCCTCAACAACAGCGCCTTTTTCTTTCAGGATCTCAGCTGCCTTTAATACGGCATCTTTCACCTCCGGATCCAGGCCTTCCCCGAAATAATCTCTGGGAATACCGATCCTCATTCCCTTTACATCATCCACAAGCGCGCTGGTAAAGTCCGTGTCATCTCTTTTTACGGAAGTAGAATCTTTCGGGTCATGAGAAGCAATCACTTCCATGATCGCAGCACAGTCCGTTACATCTTTGCACAGAGGTCCGATCTGGTCCAAAGAAGAACCATAGGCGATCAGACCGTAGCGGGATACTGTTCCGTAAGTGGGCTTTAATCCTACAACGCCACAGAAAGAAGCAGGCTGTCTGATAGATCCTCCGGTATCGGAACCCAATGCATAAAAGCATTCCCCGGCTGCTACTGCCGCCGCACTGCCTCCTGAGGAACCGCCGGGCACATGATCGGGATTCCAGGGATTTCTTGTTTCACCGAAAGCCGAAGTCTCTGTGGTAGAACCCATGGCAAATTCATCCATATTGGTCTTACCCAGAATGACTGCTCCTGCTTTTTCCAGATTCAGAACAGCTTCTGATGAAAAAGTGGGAACAAAATTTCCCAATATTCTGGAAGAACAGGTAGTTAAAAGACCTTCCGTGCACATATTGTCTTTGATGGCAACCGGAACGCCTGCCAGAGGCCCTGTCAAAATTCCGTCATCTATCTTTTGCTGCACTTCCTGCGCCTGTTTCAACGCCCCTTCCCTGTCTATGGTTACATAACAGTGATAAGTGCTTTCCTTTTCTTCAATCCGATCAAGTACAGCCAGAACAGCTTCCTTAACCGTCACTTCTTTGCTTTTAATTGCTGCCGCAAGTTCTACGGCAGTCATATCCAGTATACTCATTTCTGCCGTCCTCCTATTCAAATGTACGGGGTACCGAAAACATCCCGTCCTTTTCTTCCGGTGCGTTTTTCAGGATCGCTTCTCTGTCATCCCCATTAGTCACCACATCTTCCCTGAATACATTATTGACCGGAAACACATGAGACATGGGCTCTACATCCGAAGTATCCAGTTCACTCAGTTTGTCGATATAATCCAGCATACTTCCCATATCCTTTTTTGCCTGCTCCCTTTCCTCTCCGGAAAGCTCCAGCTTGGCAAGAATACCTACATATTCAATGGTCTCATCTGAAATGATATTTGCCATTCTTTATACCTCATTTCTTATACTTTTACGAAAATATCACTATTAATAATCTACTACGTTTCCCCTTTTCTGTCCACTATTTTGAATTCAGAAGAATTTGTGGTATACTTGTACCAAAGAAAGGTTGATCACAAAATGGTTCTTTTATATATTACTTTAACATTGATCTGGCTCATCGTCCGGATGATCTCTCATAAAAATCCAAACCGGCTGCCGCTGCGCCTTCAGATCCTGTACTATGGACGAAGGCTTTTACGGTTCTGCCATCCTCTTACCTGGCTGCATATCCTGTACTGTCTGATTCTGCTATTAAGGGGGATTCCTGCTCCTTCTTCTGCAGAAGGTATAGGGAGCGTACTTCAGACTCTGATACCTGTTTTGGATGTCCTGCTTGGCTTTGGATATCTTTATCTGCTTATTGTAATTGGCAGTATCTGTATCCTGGCCTCCTGCAGAAGTCTGGGCGTCTGGAAAAGGGTCCTTTTTATCTGCTTTTTGTGGGTGCCTGTGGTCCATCTGTTTTTCTTAAAATACATAAGCAGAAGGGCAAAGATCGAATATGACGCGGAAAACTGCCGTTTTGAAAACAGAAAGCAGCGGGACGGATCCCTGATCTGCGCCACACGTTATCCGATCATTATGCTGCATGGCATCGGCTTTCGTGATTTCAAATACTTTAACTACTGGGGAAGGATCCCAAAAGAACTGGTAAGAAACGGCGCTGTCATTTACTACGGCCACCAGGAAGCCTGGGGAACCATTGAGAACAACGCCGCAATCATTAAGGAGAAAATAGAGGAGATCCTGAAAGAAAATCACTGTGACAAAGTAAATATCATCGCCCACTCCAAGGGCGGGCTAGACGCCAGATATCTGATCTCCGGCTTACATATGGAAGAAAAGATAGCTTCCCTTACTACTATGTCCACCCCTCACCTGGGCTCCGAACTTCTAAATATCCTGAATATCCTGCCGGATAACATTTATCATTTTATTGCTTCTTTGTTTGATAAAAGCTATGGCAGATTCGGTGACCAGCATCCTGACTGCTATACTTCCAGCAAACAGCTTTCCCCGTCTTTTTGCAGGGAATTTAACGAAAAGTATCCTAATGCACCGGAAGTCTATTATCAAAGCTATGCTTCTATCGTAAAACAGCCCTTTGGAGACGGACTTTTATGGATCCCCAATCTTCTTATGCTTTTTGCGGGAGCCCCTAAAAATGACGGACTGGTTTCCGAAGAGTCCGCAAAATGGGGGAATTTTAAGGGCACCTTCATCAGCAGCGCAAGGCGCGGGATCTCCCATGGTGATATGATCGACCTGAAACGCGAAGACTATAAAGGCTTCGATGTTATCGAAGCCTATGTAAAAATCGTATCACAGTTAAAAGAAATGGGCTATTAAACTTACAGCAGCTGCGCTAATGTAGTAAGAAGTGTGTCCACATTGATAGGTTTTGCTATATGTGCATTCATACCGCACTCCATAGCCTTTTTCTTATCTTCTTCAAAAGCATTGGCTGTCATGGCAATGATCAGGATCTTGCTTAATTTCTTATCTTCAAGAGCACGTATTGCTTCCGTTGCCTGATAGCCGTCCATAACGGGCATCTGTACGTCCATCAGCACCAGATCATAATAACCCGGCCCAGCCTTTTTCAGCATCTCTATGGAAACAGCGCCATTCTCTGCTTCCTCCACAATAAATCCGGCTTCACTTAAAATTGCGCCGGCAATTTCACGGTTCAGCTCATTGTCCTCTGTCAAAAGCAGGCGTTTTCCTTTAAACCGTTCTCTGTTTTGCTCTGTCTTATCCAATTCTCCCAATCTGATCTCTGTCTCCGAATTTCCGGCCAGCTTCAGCGTAAGATTTACAATAAATTCCGTTCCTTGTCCTTTCTCGCTGCAGACACTGATAGTTCCGCCCATCATTTCCACAATACCTTTGGTGATCGACATTCCAAGACCTGATCCCTGTATGCCGCTTACCGTAGTATTTTTTTCACGTTCAAAGGGTTCAAATATATGCTCCATGAACTCTCTGCTCATTCCGATACCGGTATCCTTTACCCGGATCTCATAATTAGCGCTGCCCTTTGGTGCGCCTTCCTTTTCCGTGATCCGTACCCTGATGCTTCCTCCCGGATCAGTATACTTAATTGCATTGCTCAGAAGATTCAGTAATATCTGATTCAGCCTTAACTTATCGCACAATACATTTTCATCAAATACATCTACCATATCCACAACAAAATCCAGCTGCTTTGACTTTATGTCAGCCTGCAGGATACTTTGCAGCTCATGTATGATCTCCGACACACCGCACTCTGTCTCTTCCAAATGGATCTTACCGCTTTCAATCCTGCTCATATCCAACACATCATTGATCAAAGATAACAGGTGATTGCTTGAAGACATGATCTTGGCAAGATAATCCTTCACCTGTTCCTTATTGTCAATATGCGTAGATGCAAGCGTCGTAAATCCGATAATTGCATTCATAGGGGTACGAATATCATGAGACATGTTTGACAGGAATATACTCTTGGCCTTATTTGCCTGTTTTGCCTGAAACAGCGCATCCTCGATCAGTTCCTTTTGCTTCCTTTCATTTTCCACTGCGCTGGTATTGTCCATGGTAAAAATAGTTACAAACCTATGACCATCCGTTTCTGAAATAATGATGTTAGATGAAAAGTAACGCTCCTCTCCTTCTGCCGTTTCACTGACTCCTTTATAATTTTGGACAAATTTCTCCCCCACATTCATACTCTCTAACTTCTGACGGCAGTATGCAGCTCTGACCTCCTCTTTATCGGAAGGATGGACAAAGGTAAGGAGCTTTTCCTGAAAAGCCTCCCAGTTTCCTACATTTTCACTGGTGAATTTTTTGTTTTGGGTGCTGATCCGTATGGTCTCCCAGTTTTCCATATCCACCTGCATCAGTTCCGTATAAATATCTGCAGCTGCATTGACGAACATCTGCTCATACTGATGAAGCTTGCGTTCTTTTGCTTTTTCAGCCGAAATATTTTTAACATTGCATCTTGCGATCAAATCTCCGCTTTCCCTATCTTTGATCAAAAAAATAGTATTCCGGAGATTTTTGTATATTCCAAGTCCCAGTTTAGAACGAAATTCAAATTCTACTTCATTTGTTCCCTGCTCATAGGTCTTCAGCAGATATTCCCGATTGAAATGCGCAGAAAAAGTCTTCCTGGTTTCAGAATCAACATAGTTTTCTGCCCAGGTTCTCGAAAAAGCATCGAAATTACATGGAAGCGTGAACCCTGCCATTGAGATGAGAGGGATCTGCTTCCCCTTAACCGTTTCATAAATTTCATCTTCTATCAGATTTTTAGTTAGATTTATATTGTAGACCAGAATAGCATTAGAAAGTACTGCCTGTCTGTATTGCTCTTCCTGACTTAACGCAAACCGATTTCGGTCATTTCTATCATGCGGCTGATAAAGTCCCTTCTCTTCCATTATTTTCCCCCACTATTCCTATACTTTTTTAGGCGTTCCTCCCCGGCGGATCCCGAATTTTTCACGCATGGCAAGGAGTCTGTCTATCTGTTCCTGTGTTAAAGTATTCTGTTTCCCGATTATTTTTTCCGTGATCATCAATATGTTGGCATAATACTCTATGGATTCTAAGCGATAGTAGGCTGCATATGCATCTTCTGCCCAGGTAACCACGCCATGATTGGCCAAAAGAACTCCGTTATGGGTATGGCAGAACGGTGCAACAGCTTCCGGTACTTCTTTAGAACCAAGTTCCGCATAAGGCGCTATGGGCACATCTCCCAGTGAAATGACAGCTTCTGCCAGTACAGGCGTATCCAGCGGTATCCCCGCTATAGCAAAGCTGGTACTGATGGGCGGATGGGCATGGCAGACTGACTTAATATCCGGATTTTCCTTATAGGCCCGAAGATGCATCTTAAGTTCCGAAGAAGGCTTTAAGGTTCCTTCCAAAATATTACCGTCTAAATCCACTTTTACCAGCATCTTCTTTTTCATAAAGCCCTTGGAAACGCCGGTGGGGGTTGCCCATACTTCATTGTCCCCTGTCTTAATGGATATGTTTCCGTCATTGGCCGCCACAAAATTTCTGACATACATCCGCTGGCCTATATCGATAATAGCTTTTTTTGCCTCTTTCTCTTTCATTTCTTCCCTATTCTTTCTCTGCTTTTGCTTCCTGCTTTTGCTTCCTGATCTCCTCTAATGACTCCTTAAAAGGCGCTCTGGCAATACCGTATTCCGTTACAATGGCTGTGATCAGATCATTGTCCGTTACGTCAAACGCCGGGTTAAATACTTTGACCCCTTCCGGTGCCATCCGCTCCTTATACCACATTTCCGTTACTTCGCCTGCAGGACGCTGCTCTATTTTGATCTCTGCTCCTGTAGGGGTATCATAATCAATGGTAGAAGTAGGAGCACATACATAAAAAGGAACTCCATATCTCTTTGCCACTGTGGCTACTACCGAGGTTCCGATCTTGTTGGCCGCATCTCCATTGGCCGCTACTCTGTCACAGCCTACAAATACGGCGTTGACCCATCCGTTCTTCATTACCATGGCGGACATATTATCACAGATCAGCGTCACATCCACTCCTGAAGAATGCAGCTCATAGGCTGTCAGTCTTGCGCCCTGTAAAAGAGGCCTGGTCTCATCTGCAAACACGTGAAAATTATAGCCCCTCTCCTGTCCTAAATAAATAGGCGCCGTTGCCGTTCCGTACTTACTGGTGGCAAGCTGTCCTGCATTGCAGTGGGTCAGAATCCCGTCTCCCGGCTTTACCAGGCTTAAGCCAAACTCTCCGATAGTCTTGCACACCCAAATGTCTTCCTCTTTAATGGCAATTGCTTCCCTATGGAGTGCCTCTACTACTTCTTCTACAGATTTCTTTTCTTCTTTTCCTGCTTTTAAACAGATCGTTTCCATTCTGTTAAGAGCCCAGGAAAGATTTACGGCAGTGGGCCTAGATGAATTCAAATATTCTTTCTGCTCACTAAACTTCTCATAAAACTCCGCAAAAGCCTTCTCCTGCTCCTGTTCGAAATTTATGTTTTTCAAGATTTCTTTAGAAAGAACATAAATACCGAAAGCTGCTGCCACACCGATGGCCGGAGCCCCCCGGACCTTTAAAAGATATATGGCATCCCAGATCTCCTGCGCCGTATGCAGTCGTATGATCTCTGTTGTCCCGGGTAGTTTTGTCTGGTCAATAATTACGACACTACTGTCATGATCGTCCAGATCCACTGTTTCATATTCCATAATATTCTTACTCATTGCAGCCTCCCATTCTGCCGTTTACACGGCCCTTTCGTTTCTTTGTTTTTTCGCATCCAACGTTTCTAAAGTTACCATTACAATACACAGAAATACCGCAAAAAAAGACACTGTTCTCTCCATTTGGGCTGTAAAACGCTTCACCCTCTTCTGCAGTTTCTTCTGACGCTTTTTAGACAGCTTTTTCTTTTCTTTTTCGGTTTTTGATAATTTTGTCATATTTATTGACTCTCCCGGTCTATATTTTTTCTGCAACAATATCCCCATATTCTCCCCTGCAGGCGCACAAAAGATCCTCCGGCTTTAGTTCAATCTGGGAACCGATCCGTCCGCCGCTGACAATTATGGTTTTCTGCTCTTTCGCCATATCTGACACTCTTGTCACATACTGTTTTTTCATGCCGATGGCCGTACAGCCACCCCGGATATATCCTGTCACAGCATTGATATCCTTTACATGGATCATAGCCACTGATTTTTCTCCCACACTCCTGGCTGCCTTTTTCAGATCCAGCTCTTCGGCAATAGGAATCACAAATACAAAATAATTTTTACTGTTTCCCACTGTTACCAGCGTCTTATATACTTTCTCATAAGGCAGCGAAAGCTTATCCGCTATCTGTATGCCGTCGATAAATTCATCACACTCGTATGTGTAGTGGGAAAAAGGAATCTTCTCTTTTTCCAGAATACGCATGGCGTTGGTTTTGATCTCTTTATTTTTTGCCATAGTGATACAAGCTCCCTGCTTTAATATTTCCTCTTTTATCTATGTACTATTCTCTCATATCTTCTGAAGAAAGTCAAAAACTCCGTAATTATGGAAAATCCGCCATAATAAGAATAAAACAGGGCATCGCTCAATTATCTAATTTGATAATTTTGCGATACCCTTCAAGCATTCCCCGATACCTCTAGAAAAGTTCTTTTCCATATATTCTGCTCATCATATGAGAAGGTTCTATTGCAATCGCTTTCTTCAAAAAGTCAGCTGCCTTTTCCTTTTGTCCAAGACCAATATTACCTAACCCCATCAGATAATAACAGTGTGCACGATTCCTTGCTGTATAATCTTCATCAAAAATCAGGAAATCAGGCAACGAAACCGCAAAATATTCGATCTTGACCTGATCCTCCAAATGCTGCTCTCCATAATCAATCAGACGATAAAAGCAAGCATTTGCCTTTCCAATACAACCAAGCTTTAAATTGGCAAGTCCCTGATACAGAATCATATCCGCAGGCTGGTCATTGTAGTACATTATGCCTGCTGGCTCGCCGACACCTGATGCAGCCCTCTCAAAACATGCTTGTGCCTCTTCCTTTTTACCTTGTGCCTCCAGTGCCAGACCCAAATGATAATACAAATGATTATCCTTAGTACCTTCCAGCTTACCTTCACCCAGATTATCCGGATAAATCAGCGCACCCCTTAACAGCTTTTCCGCATCTTCGAAATGAGCTTCTCTCAGAGCTTTCTTTGCCATTTCCAGTAAAGCCAGCGTGTACTGCGTGGTAATCTTCCCTTCTCCGCCTTCCCATGGATGAAAATGGTGCTCCTGCATCAGATTATATGCCTTTTCATGATTTCCGGATAGATTCACCAGCGTAATATATTCCACATACAGGGCATCTCTCTGGGCAAGCAATTCCTTGTGTGCTTCATAATTCTCTAAACGCTGTTCAAAGGTCCAACCCATTTTTTTATACAGTTGATCCAATTCCAGGAAAACACGGCTATCGGTCTCATCCAGAGCAAAAGCCTTTTCGAGCGCTCCTTGTGCACGAGCGGGATCTTTCATTTTATTGTAATAGGCCAGCGCCAGATTACGATATGGAGTAGGGAAGGCGGGATCTGCTTTCACCGCCTCTTCCCATAGGGCAACCGCCTCCTCCCACCAGAGCTTATCATAAAACAGATTGCCCAGATAATAGGCAGCTTTGGCCATGCAGCCCTTTGCGATGGCAAAACGCAGCACTGTAATATCTTCCAGCTTATTCGGAAAGCAATAGTCAGCCGGACAGTTCTCTGCCTTTGCCAGAAGTTCTCCTACTGCATTATTCCTCGAACTTTCTGCCATTCCAAACAGGCTCCGATAATATGCTCTATAGTAAAAAAGCATGGGATATTCTCTAGTGCAGCCTTTCAGAAACTCTGCTGCCTCTTCATATGCGCCGAATTCCCCGTAATCTCTTGCCGTCATCAGATAGTTTTCCTGAAAATCACGCATCTTTTCCTTTAATTTCCGCTTCAATACTTCGCTTCTTTCCGAATCAGCCGGGTTCTCCTCTTCTACCAGTAAAATCTGTTCATTACACGACATAAAGTCAAAGGGATCCAGCATCAGATTATCGTCAATCCATCCAGCTGCTTCCGCCCTTCTTCCCAGTTTTCGCAGAAGATAAGCCTTTAAACTCCTTGCTTTGATGTTATGACCATTCTTAACCAACGCCCCTTCGATATGTTCATAGGCTTTTTCATAATTTTCCTGCTTTGCATCAATTGCGGCCAGATAGTAAAAAGATGTTTCCTGCTGTTCACTGCTCCATGTTGCTTTATAAAAAGCATCATAAGCTTCCGCATCCCTTCCCTGATACATAAGTGTCAAACCAAGCAAATAGTATGTTTCGCTGTTATAGGGATTGGGATTTCTCTCTGTCAGCCTCTCCAGTGCCTTATTGAAATGCTTCTCCGCTTCCTTAAATCTTCCTCTGCGCATCAGTAACGAGCCATACGCATTGTTGACACGGATATCTCCTTCATCTCTCTTTAAGGCTTCCAAATAATAAGGATCTGGAAGATAGGTGGCATGACGATATTGCTCAATATGCTGACCTGCCAGATAAAGCTCTTCATTAGTCATGATCATCTTCGGTTCCTTTACCGCTTTGGCCGGCTCTGGCATCTTTGGAATACCGGCTGGCTCCGGCTGGTATTTCACCAGACACCTTCCCTCTTCCCAGACTTCTAAACAGAACTGCTCTTCCCGCTGCCCGGGACAAGCAATACTCGTTTTATAAATATCAACAGGAGAAATTTTTTCCACTACATCTAATAGATTTTCTCCGTTTACAGTCAGTACAATATGGGCATTTTCATATACGCCTGTTGCATATACGATAATTTCAGCCATTTGCCCATCATAGGAAAAATGAACCGCAGCTTCTGTGCTGGCATTTTTCACCTGTCCTACCATCTTATAGGGCATAAAGTATTGTTTAAAGGTCTTTTCCTCGAAAGGCTTAAGCCAGGTAAAATCCGGCTGGTTGTCAGTAAAAACCCCTGTCATCAATTCCACATAAGGACCATCTTCATCGGTAAGATTTCTGTCCCACGCCTTGCCAAAATCCCCACATCCCCAAGTCCATTGTTTTTTACCCGGAGAAATATGATGATCCGCCACATGCAAAATCCCCGCCTCTTTTCCGTAATCGTATCCACCCACAAAATCATAGCTGGATTTTTCCGCCATATAGGAAGTGGGCACCGGAATATTTTTGTACCTGGAAATATCCACACCCTCACTGTAATCTTTTTTATAGTAGATACCGGTAGCAATGGGGAAACGGGAAACATCCCTTTTGCCGTGATCCATTACCGCATGTACATCCGGCGGAAAGATGGACTGTGTATCCTCATTTACCGGCACCGCTGGATTCGCCCACCACAAAAAGGTCTGAGGCGTCGAAGTCCTGTTATAAAGCTGACCTGTAATTTCAATGTAAGCCCTGCCCGGATAAAGCGTAATTTTCGCCATACCTTTGGTGCCATACATTTGATCCACGTCATGAAGCAGTACGCAACTGCTTCCATCCTCATTTTCCGAAAGCTCATAATCCACAGGCAGATAGGTAGTGGGTCTATGATGCTGAGGCCAATTGAATTCAATACCGCCTGATATCCATGGCCCTGTCAGCCCTACCAGTGCCGGCTTGATGACATGATTGTAATAAACAAAATCATAACCATTAGTCTTGTCATATGCTCTCTGGATTCTGCCGCCAAGCTGGGGCAGCACCATCACCTTTAAATATTCATTTTCCAGAAAAACAGCTTCGTATTCCTTATCCGATTTTTCATCGCTGATCTTCTCAATAACGGGATAGGGATATACCTTTCCGCTGCTCCCCTGATAAACTCTTTTGTCCAGAAAAATCGGATTTTTTTCGGCATCACCGATTTCATAAGTTGGAATGGTCACTTTTTCCACCCAAACCTTTGCCTTATTCATAATCTTTCTCCCTTTTTCTGCTTAGCGCAGATTTACCTTCCATATTTATCTCTGTACACGCCCTGATGCGTTTCCATACATTAGGGCTTTTACCTCTTTTTCCGAAACCAAATTGAAGTCCTGTTCGATTGTATGTTTGAGACAGGAAGCCGCAACCGCAAATTCAATTGCTTCCTGCGGTTTTTGTCCGCTGATGACACTGTGTATAAGTGCCCCTCCAAAGGAGTCGCCGCCGCCCACACGATCCACAATATGAATGCTATATTCCTTTGAAAAATATGCCTGATTTTCCGTATAAAGCATTCCTGACCACTGATTATCCGTTGCAGAAATACTTCCCCTCAGCGTAATTGCAACCATCCGAAAGTGAAACTTTTCCGTCAGCTGCTTTGCAACCTTTTTATATCCATCCCGGCTCAGCGTTCCGCTCATAATATCCGTCTTTTCAGCATGAATTCCGAATACTGATGCTGCATCTTCCTCATTTGCAATGCACACATCTACATAGGGCATAATCCTACTCATGACTTTGCATGCCTCTTCTTCACTCCATAACTTTTTCCTGTAATTTAAATCACAGCTGACCGTAATGCCCCTTCTTTTTGCTTCCTTACAGGCGGCAAGACATATTTCCGGCAAATGCTCAGAAAGCGCTGGCGTAATTCCTGTAAAATGGAACCACTGCGCACCTTCAAATATATGATCCCAGTCAAAATCCTTGTCAGAAGCCTCAGAAATTGAAGAACCGGCTCTGTCGTAAATGACTTTGGACGCTCTCTGGGATGCTCCCTTTTCAACAAAATAAATTCCGATTCTGTTTCCGCCCCTTACAATCTTTGAAGTATCCACCCCATATCTTCTCAGTGCATTAACAGCGCTTTGTCCAAGTTCATTTTCCGGCAGTTTAGTCACATACACGCTCTCATGCCCATAATTTGCCAATGAAACTGCAACGTTTGCTTCACCTCCCGCATAACTGGCTTCCAGCCGTTCTGCCTGCACCAATCTGCGGTACCCTTCCGGATTTAACCGAAGCATAATTTCTCCAAAGCTGACTATCCTGGACATACCACTTCCTCCACTCCTGCACTGATCACATACTGCCTCGCCAATGCCGTAATCTTATCATAATCTCTATTCATGACCAGTTTCGGGTCCACCAGATTTCCGCCTACTCCCACACCTGCCACGCCTGTCTTTAAAAAGTCCGAAATATTGTTTTCATTTACGCCGCCTACGGCCAGCATCGGAATATGACTAAGGGGCGCCCTTACTGCCCTCACATATTCCGTTCCTACAATTGCAGCCGGGAACAGTTTTACAAAATCCGCTCCTGCCTCATATGCCTCCTCAATCTCTGAAGGCGTCATGGCACCTGCCAACACTGCCATATCCAGCTTCTTTGCCTCCCGGATGATCGCAGGATTCGTATTGGGTGTCACAATATACCCTGCTCCCGCTTCCTTCGCCATATATAACTGCTGGATTGAAAGTACAGTACCCGCTCCTATCTGCATCTTATCCTTCCACATTTTACTCAGTGTTAAAATGGCATCCTTCGTCTTCTCAAAGGGTATTCGCCCGTTCTGGTCAAAGGTAATTTCCATCAACCGGATTCCTCCTGCATACAATGCTTCTGAAAGCGTGCTGCAAAGCTCCGGTTCCATTCCTCTGACGATAACAACAATTTTGTACCGCCTGATTTCTTCAATCACTTGCCGTATTCTTTTTCCGCACATAGCTTTTCTCCTTAATCCCCGTCTTCTTTCCATTTATCAGAGACTGTAATATCATAGACCCCTACGAGCCTAATATCATTAAGACGCGCTGTCTGCTCTTCTGATGTCTCAAATCGTGCCGCCATTGCAGATTCACTGTGCACTGTTGCTCCTTTTCTTATGGGAGAGATATATAAGTACATGCCTTTTTCTATGATTTTCTGCTCTTGGAGCTTTAAATCAATCTCCCAGGGCGCTCCATTGCAGAAATTATCATGAAACATCTGCCCATCTGTGAAGGCATATCCTATATCTCCTTCATAAAACACTTGAAGCATCAGATGCTTATATTCCTCAAATGAATCTGCCGGCACATGAATGACTGCTCTTGCATTTACTACACCCGAAGACGTGACTGGACTTCCCACCACAGGTCGCTTCAACTTTCCCCCGGTTGAGTTTTCTGAGCTTTTGTTTTCCCATGAAAACTCAGGTTTCCTGTCTCTTCCTTTCTCTGTAACGACCTGGAATATTCCTTCCATCTTAGTGTTTTCTTCCATCAAGACCGGAGGAAATATTTTATATACAATCAGGTCATAGTCCGTATTGCATTCTAATCGGACATTCTCTTCTTCCGCAAGAACGGATGCATCTGTCAGCATAATATAATCCTTTTTCTTATACCGGAACTTCCAAAGATTCATCGCATCGCTGTAATCAAGTACACAAATATGTACCTTCCCCTGCTGTGACCTGCACACAATCTCTGCATACCCCTCACTTTTCAATTTAATAAGGCTATCCTCCCTGCATCCATTCGTCACATCTTCAATTTCTGCTCCGGGAAGTGAAAATTCGCATTCCGTTCCCTCAATTTTATGAAAAAACAGCCATTTATCCCCTGCATATTCCATCCTAGTAATCAACTGGACGGTTGCATATTCTATATAGATCCCTTCAAGTCTTAACGCAATCGGAAATATTGCGTATTTTCCTGCCAAAAGACTGATCCCGCCTGCT
This sequence comes from Lachnospiraceae bacterium, assembly GCA_014803415.1. Classification (GTDB taxonomy): domain Bacteria; phylum Bacillota; class Clostridia; order Lachnospirales; family Lachnospiraceae; genus Suilimivivens. The sequence continues at coordinate 47,165 of JAAVBZ010000023.1, read as the reverse complement.
GCCGGAATGCGAAGGGTATGTTCCGGCAATTCCAGATTGACTGCAAACTCTTTTTGATCCTGCATGATGACATGATCCTGATAGTTGTTGATAAAAAGGAATCCCTCTCCTTTTTCATTTACCCGCACCGCATATCTTAGCGTATCCGTCTCTTCCGGTTCCTGAATAAGCGCTTCTTTTGGGAGGTAAGTTTTCGCAGAACAAATTAAATTCGTAAATTCACTGTAAAAAAGATGCTGGAGTTTTAAATGCTTATAACTATCCCTCACCTGACCAAATTCCCCGATTGCCGCCTGATAATCATAGGAAAACTTCGGAACTGCATTTTCGTTTAAATACGGTGTCTTTTTACCAGAAGGATTAGTTCCACCATGATACATATAATACCCAAGGAAGTTACATCCTCCCGCCACCTTAACTGCTGCCATTGCACCTACACTTTCAAAGGGAAGCTGAAATCGGTATTGATAAAATACTGTCATACCACCCTGCATCTCACAGCAGGCAAAAGGCATCGTTTCTTTCTGATACTCAGGATCAAAATTATAATACTGTGGGGACGCATTATTATGAAAATCGTTCATCAGATATTCTGCTGTAGCTGGATGCTCTTTCAAATCACCATAAAACATCCACGGACGGAAAGCATATCCACCCCATAGCGGCAACACCATCTTAAACGGTGCACAAGAACCTCCCCATGCCGTAGCCGTGTAAAAAGGAACATCCAGTCCGCTCTTTATGGCAAGTTCTTTCAATTTCTCTATATGCTCTTCCCCCTGATTTCCGCTGGGAATCCATTCCTTACTGTTTTCAGTTGTCATCTCCCAAGGTGCTGATGCATGTTCATACTCATTTTCCAACTGAACTGCTATTATGGGACCATTTTCCTTAAAAAGAAGCCCCTTTGCCTGTTTACCGATTTCCTTCCAGAGCCTTTCTGCATAAAAAAGATATTCCGGGTCATTGCTTCTGACATCAAACGGACGGCCAAACATCCAGTCCGGATACCCTCCGTTTCTGCACTCCCCATGATCAAAGGGACCAATCCTCAAAATTACCTTCATACCGTGCTTTTGACACAATACAAGAAACTTTCTCAGGTTCTTGTTTCCGGACCAGTCAAAAACTCCTTCTATCTCCTCATGGTGGATCCAGAAAACATAAGTTGCAATAACATTCAGTCCCCCCATCTTCATTTTAATGATTTCATCTTCCCACGTCGCTTCTTCCATCCGGGAAAAGTGCGCCTCCCCGCAAACCACGAACATCGGCTTTCCATCCATCTGCATATAATAATTCGTCATGGATATTCCGGCATCATTCTCCCCCGTGTCTAAAAGGGTTGCCGGATAGATGGGATTATATATCTGTTCTATTTTCAAATGATAATCTCGCATTTTTTCCTCCACTCTGTTATTTACAGGATCCTGTAATGCCATTGACAAATTCCTTCTGCATCGTAAGGAATACGATCAAAATCGGAAGCGTCGCCAGCACGATTGCCAACATCAGCTGCCCATAGTCCACAAAATAAGCTGATGATAGAGAAGACAGCAACAAGGTAAATGTCTTCTGCTCATTGGACTGTATGGCAATCAATGGCCATAGATAGTTATTCCATTGTTTCATAAACGCATATATAACGCCTGCTGCCATAACGGATTTCATGGGTGGAAGAACCACCCTGAAGAAAATCAAGATCTCATTCGCACCGTCTATCCGCGCAGATTCGATTACCTCCGTAGGAAAGGCTTTAAAATTCTGCCTAAAAAAGAACACCATAAATGGCATTGCCAGACTAGGAAGCACCACTGCCAAGTGTGTATCCAGCAGTTTCCATGCGCTCATCATCTTAAACAGCGGTATCATCTGTGCTGCAAAAGGAATCATCATCGCAAGCAAAAAGCAAGAATACAGAAATTCTTTTCCTTTCATATGATATTTTTCAAATCCATATCCGGCCATAGAACAAATCAACACCGAGAGAACAGTAGATAATACCGTAACCTTAGTCGTATTGAAAAACACTCTCACAATTGATGCATTTTCTGTCAGATTCCTCCAATTTTCCCTAAGCGCTTTTCCAAATATCATAACCCCGCCGGTTATATCCACACTCGAATTTGTTGCTCCTATAACCATCCAGAAAAAAGGAAATACCGATACCACCACCACACAAGTTAAAACCAGATACACGCTGACAGTTCCTGCCTTTCTGCGAAGCTTATACCATTTTTCTGTATTCATTATGTCTCATCACCTCCTGTTACTTTAAACTGTATGATTGCCAGGATAATCATGATAAACACAATGACATAAGACAACGTGGCTGCATATCCCAAATTAGGTGAATAGACAAATGACTGGTTATAAATATATTGAGACATAGTAAGCGTTGCATTCATGGGACCTCCTGCCGTTATATTCATAGGTTCATCAAACAGCTGCAGCGTACCGTTGGTTGACATGATCATCGTCAATAAAATAATCGGTTTAAGCTGCGGCAATGTAATTTTCCAGAAAATATTCCATCCACCGGCGCCGTCGATCTGTGCTGCTTCGTAAGTTTCAGCCGGTATATTCGCCATAGCTGCCAGGAAAAAAATCACATCATAGCCCGTCCATCTCCAAGTCAACGCCACAATAATAATTCCCCTTGCCCATCCGGCATCCTGAAGCCATTGAAAGGGTTCATCAAGTACGCCTAAATTCATCAGTGCCTGATTAACAATTCCGCTCTGGGAAAACATCATTTTAAACAATACGGAATATGCTACCAGACTGGTTACGCATGGAAGAAAGGTACAGGTTCTGAAAAAACCTTTGCCCTTCAACTTTGTTTTATTCAGTAAAGTTGCCAAATATAATGCCAGAACTTTCATAATGGGAATTTGAATCACTACAAAGAAAAACGTATTTTTAAGTGATTTCAAGAACACCTTATCCCCCAGCATGCGCTTAATATTGTCAAGGCCGCTGAAATGAAATTCTCCCGCATCAAAGGTTTGAAAGGACAACCATATAGAATAAACGGCCGGGTAAATTGTAAAAACACAAAATGCCGCAAGCGCAAAAGAAATAAAAAACCAACCATATTTATTGTAATTAACCAGTTTTGCATTTGTTTTCTTCATATTTTCACTGTTTTCCTTTTTACTGACTCGGAAGGAGGCATGCCTCCTTCCGAATATATTTATCGATTAAGCTGATTCTTTAACTGCTCTGATGCCATCTGCATTCCGCCAGCTATATCTGTATTCCCATTCATGTATTCAGCCAGCCCGATTGTAATTGCATCATTAGCTTCCGCTACATATCCTCCATAATTTACGCCAGGAACCTTTTCCAATGTTTCGGCAAATATCTGATAGATTTTTTGTCCGCAGAAATATTCATCCTCAGTCTCAAAAGCTTCACCGCTAAGCGCCGGCTGATATCCTGATACGCATGCCTGATTGAGCATGATCTCATTGTAGTATTCTGTGTTGGTATATACCGTTCCAAGGAGATCTATTGCAACATCCTTACTTTCGGATGTATCCATTACGTACCATGAACTTCCTCCAAGGTTAGATGCATTAACAGCACCCTCTACATTAGAAAATCTTGGTGTATTTGTAACTTTCCACAGTCCGCTCTGATCCTCTGCGGCCTTGATCGTAGATGCCATCCAAGGTCCGTTTACAATTGCTGCAACCGTTCCGTTGTTTAAAGCACCTGCCCTGTCTCCTGTACTTTCCGCTTCATACAGGATTCCCTTGTCCTTCATTTCCTTAACCAGCTCAAACCCCGCTTCTAACGCTGCATTACCCTCAATACTGATTTCACCGTTTGCATCAAAATACCATGTCCCGGCCGACTGCATCATAGACCTTAAAAGAGTTGTCTTGCTTGCTGCCATTTCCACAATCATGTAAGACCCTGTTGCTTCTTTGACCGCTTCGCCAATCTCGATAAATTTTTCCCATGTACAATCCTGAATATCAGCATCTGTGTAGCCTGCCTGACTTAGGAGATCTGTCCTATAGAATAATACAGATGCTCCCGTATCAAGAGGCACTCCGTACTGCCGTCCGTCATAGCTTACCGCATCTTTCTTAAATGCAAGGAAATCAGAATAATCGATCTTATCAGTCAAATCCGCAAAGCTTCCTTTAAATGCCTGCAGATATTTTCCAGATACATAATCTTCCATTAAGACGATATCCGGCATTCCACTTCCTCCTCCTGCCAAAGCTGTCTGCATCTTGGTATATACATCCTCTTTTGCCAGACTGACAACCTCTACCTTTACATTTGGATGATCTTTGGCATAATATTCGCCAGCGAGATTCATGATCGGAATATTATAATTATCATCCCATGCCCATACCGTAATTGTTGTCTCTTCTCCAGAAGGTTCCAGTGTTTCCTCTGTTTTAACCGTTTCTGTGGTATCCTTTTCCTCCACTGCGGTTTCATTTTCTGCATTTGAAGCGGAATCTGATTGACTGCTGCATCCTAAAAGACTCATCACAAGTGATGCTGCAAGTATTGTTGTTAAAATTTTCTTTCTCATGTTTTCCTCCTTATGTTCGTATATACGAATTTAGTTCTCTATTTGGAACTTGTGAATTCATATTAACATGACATTATCCAAAATGCAACCCTATTTTAAAACATCTCCCCTTTTTATATAAATCTGACAATACACTACCTTTAATTTTGTTCATATTGCACTTTTCAGTAAGCTTATTTTCTTATATTAACCTGAAAAAGCCCTGTTTGACTTTTTTCTTCCTCTATGCTATCCTCATATTGTAAATACGTATATGCGAATATAATTCTTAATAAGAATCAAAGGAGATACTTATATGGCTACCTCAAATGAACATCGATCCACTACCCGTGTTCTGGATGCCTTGGAACTTATCGCCCAAGGAGGAAAGAGTGGGTATACTCTCACTGAAATCTGCCAGCAGCTGGATGTCGCAAAAAGCAGTATGCTTCCCATACTGCATACTCTGGTTCATCGTCACTATTTGTCTACAGATTCTGTCAGCGGCAAATATACAATTGGCTCCTATGCTTTTCAGATTGGTAACGCTTACCTTGAAAACTTTGATACTATGAGCGAAATAACCAAGGAACTTCATAATATTACCAATGTCTGTTCCGAAACCTCTTACTTTGCTACTTTAAAAGATGGCGAAGCATTCTATATTGCAAAAGCAGATTCCTCTGAATCTATTCGCATGGTTGCTGCCATCGGCCATAGCCTGCCTGCCTATAGCACTGGAATCGGAAAAGCACTGCTGACAGATTACTCCCTTGCTGACTTAAAAAAGCTTTATCCCCAAGGACTTCGTTCCCTTACCCCAAAAACAATCACAGACTTTAATGAACTGGCAGCACAGCTGAAAAAATCACGCTCATGCGGATTTTCCTGTGAAATAGAAGAATCCACTCAATATATCCGCTGCCTTGCAGTTCCTCTTCGAAAAAATGGAACAGTAATAGCAGCTATCAGTGTTGCCATTCCTGTATTTCGCTATACCTCTGAAAAAGAAGATTTAATCCTCCACCTGCTGGAAAATTCCAAGCAGCGTCTGGAACATATCTTCCAGAGTATAAATGTAAATTTTGATATTATCGGTTAAATCAAAGGAGAATATTAATGAAAATAACTAAAATCAACACTTTTCTCGTACGTCCTAGATGGTGTATGGTAGAAATCGAAACCGACGACGGCTTATCCGGATGGGGCGAAGCTGTCATAGAAGGAAAGGCATCCACCGTTAGAAGCTGTGTGGAAGAAATGCAAGAATATCTGATAGGCAAAGATCCTTCCCTGATTGAAGATATCTGGACTACTTTATATCGAGGCGCTTTTTATCGGGGCGGTCCAATTCTTATGAGTGCTATCTCAGGCATCGATCAGGCTCTCTGGGATATCAAAGGCAAAAAGTTCAATGCTCCAATTTACGATCTCCTGGGCGGATCCTGCCGCAAAAAAATGAAAGTCTATTCCTGGATTGGTGGTGACCGTCCCTGTGATGTCGCCGCAGCTGCAAAAGAAAGGCAGACAGCAGGATTTTCAGCTGTCAAAATGAATGCCACTGAAGAATTACAAATTGTAGACTCTTATGATAAAATTGACGCTGTCTTAGAGCGTGTTGCCTCCATCCGGGAAAGCGTTGGAAAATATTTCGGCATAGCAATCGATTTCCACGGAAGAGTCCATAAACCTATGGCAAAAATCCTGGCAAAAAAGCTGGAAGAATTTGATCCTATGTTCATTGAGGAACCGGTTTTATGCGAAAATATGGAAGAATTTAAAGAAATTGCAAGACATTGCAACATTCCGATTGCAACCGGAGAACGTCTTTTTTCTAAATATGACTTTAAGCGTCTGTTCAAAGCAGGCGGTGTCGATATCATCCAGCCTGACCTTTCCCATGCGGGTGGTATCACAGAAGTAAAAAAGATCGCCGCCATGGCTGAGGCACATGATATCGCGCTGGCTCCTCACTGCCCTTTAGGCCCTGTCGCCCTTGCTGCTTGCCTTCAAGTAGATGCTGTCAGCTATAATGCATTTATCCAGGAACAAAGCATGGGCATCCACTATAATGTGGGAAAAAGCGTATTAGACTATGTCAGAAATAAAGACGATTTTACTTTTACCGATGGCTATATTGCTTTTCCCCTTCTTCCGGGACTGGGCGTTGATATCAACAGAGAGCTTGTACTTGAAGAAAATTGTTCTCCCCATCACTGGAAAAATCCCATCTGGCGGCATGCAGACGGTTCCATCTCCGAATGGTAAATTTCTTTTTCTCTTAACATAGTAAAAGGAAACCGTCAGAAAATAGATAATCCTAAACTGGGGGCCGTCACACTAAGTGACATGCCCCCTTTCATCTTCCATATTCCACTTACATAATGTCTTTATACTTCCGCCATCCGCAGTCTTTCAATAATACTCTTTTTACACAGAGTATGATAACAGATGATGGGCAGGACTACCGATACGATTGNAATAACAGGNATACTGATCAGTAACGGTATGATCCGAAAGTTCCATTCAAAATAGGTCATATTACGGCTCATCAGATAGATCGTCCCATAGCTGATGATATTTCCCAGCGTCATTACAATAACCAAAGTATATACCCCGTACCAGATTCCTTCCATGGTCAGCATCTGTTTCAGCTGCTTTCCTGTCATACCTACCGCCTGCATCATGGCAAATTCCTGTTTTCTTGACAATATGCTGGTGATCATGGCGTTGACCAGATTTAAAATTCCTATTACGGCAAGAATAAAACTGAGCAGGCCTCCNACCACATTGAACATGTTGGTTTCCGCTGCAAATTCCTTCCGCAGAGTATCCTTGGTGGTAAGCACCAGATCGGTATCGTTTTCTTTCAGCAACGCCTGTAATGATGTCTTTACCTGTTCATCTTTTCCTTCTTCCACATCAATGCAGACATGCAGAGCGCCTTTTACATCATATAATTCTTCAAAATCCTTTTCACACAGCAGCATATTGAATCCGCACGGCAAGCTTCTGCCTGTACTGATGGCGGAAGGATAATCTATGACCGCCATAATTTCCATTTCTTTTTCCGGACCTCCCCCTTCATAGGAACGAATGGTAAATCTGTCTCCTACATTGATCCAGCCTGTAAANCGGTCCTTCATCAGCAGTGCATATCCGCCCTGTTCAAATTTTTCTTTATCAAAACTNCCTTCCTCTACCGTAAGGAAAGAAAACANCTCATCATCAATAGNATAACTGTCCGGAAACATNATTTTTGTTNTTTCCCGCTCTCTGACTTCCTCTATCCAGANCGGTTCCGGATCCGTATCNTTAAAATTNACAAATCNTTGAACCATTTCATCNGAAATATCNGCCTGTCCTGCTTTTATTTTGATCGTACGCACTTGTTCCACTCCCGGAGTATTCTCTATTTCGGAAACCACTTCCGGCGTTATCGCTTCATAATCTCTCGTTCCNACAGAAAAATTAACTGCGGAAGAATGACTGAGCTGCATATCCGTCAGCAGATAGCTTTTCACATAATCATCAAANCTAAAACCATTTGCCAGACAGTTGGTNGCATTCAGTAAAATAAAGCTCAAGGATAAAGAAGCGNNTACCACTGCNNCTTTTTTCTTATTCCTTCCCATATTTGCCAATGCCAGGCGGGCCGGTGAAACTTTGGCTGATTTCTTTTCTTTTTTCCTGTACTGCGCATTTTCCACATAGNGCACCGCTTCTATGGGTGATACCTTCGCCGCCAGACGGCAGGGTNTNATACAGCTNAAATAAACTACAAGCAATGCAAATACTGCNGCCCCCAGAAAAATCCAGGGATTGATGATCACATTGCTCACCCCTCCCATATCCATCGTAACATANATGAANGGAAGCACTCCTTTTCCCACAAACCATCCNGTCAAAAGTCCCACCGGAATACCTGCTGCCGAAAGCATAAACGCCTGNCCCCGCACCATGCGGCGGATCTGTCTGCCCGTNGTNCCTATGGTTTTTAAAAGTCCGTAATAGCGGATATCGATAGTTACATTGATATAAAAAATATTATAGATGATCAGATACCCCGATAAGATGATGATTCCCAGAAGTCCTATTCCCAAGAACAATGAGGTGGAATCCACTTTTGCAGTCCCGTACGCCCAGTTCACACCAATCCTCACATCGTCCTCTGAAAAACCGGCCCGCTTAGTCAGATCATACATTTGAGACGTTATATCAAAAGAAGAATCAAACTGTATATCTGCTGCGATCGTTCCCTCAGAACGCCAGAAATCCGTTTTCTCATTATGCCGGACCACATCTATATTTTCTGCCACATATTCTTCAGATACCCAAAACTCCTGGGCATGGGAGGCTTCATTGGAATACCAGAAACCGGTCAGAATAAATTCCTCCTTAAGAATTCTTTCGCTTCCATCCGCATCATGGGTCGAAATAATGAGAGGAACCCTGGCTCCAAGTTCCAGAGGAACTCCCAAAGCCTCAAGCACTTTACTGCTTGCCGCACATTCATTGATCTCCTTGGGCATACTGCCTTCTTCCGGATAACAGAATGACCACTTTGCGGATTGATCCTCCGAAAAACGTACTTCTGTCTGGATCTTGGCAAGTTCGGGATTGGCGCCAAAGCCCGCCATAATGTTATAGGAAATATCCTTATAACCGCCTGTTGCTTTAATCTGTTCATATTCTTCCATGGACAGATATTTATAACCGCCATGGGCGCTGGTTCCTACCTGACGCATAGTTGCTTCCTGGATAGAATCCAGCATGGAACCGCCTACTGTAAAAAGCGCTGTAAACAGCAGCGTAGTAAGTGCAATAGCCAGAACTGCGATCAGGTTCTTCCATTTCTTTTCCTTCATGGTGCGGTAGGTGATCCTGCGTATAACTTTCTTATTGGATACTTTTTTCATTCCCTGCTGCCTCCTACCGTAATTTTACCATCCTCGATTCTGATCATGCGGTCCGCCAGCTGGGCGATCTCTTCATTGTGGGTGATCATCACAATGGTCTGTTCAAACTTTCTTGCCGTTACCTTCAAAAGGCCCAGCACGTCCTGACTGGTGGCTGAATCCAGATTCCCGGTAGGCTCATCCGCCAGAATAATAGCGGGCTTTGCCGCCAGTGCCCTTGCTATGGCAACTCTCTGCTGCTGTCCGCCGGAAAGCTGGGAGGGCAGACTGTTTACTTTACTTTCCAGTCCAAGTGTCTTAATAATAGAATCAATATACTTTTCATCCACCTGATTTCCGTCCAGCTGAATGGGAAAAACAACATTTTCATATACATTCAGCACCGGCACCAGATTATAGCTTTGAAAAACAAAACCTATTTTTCTTCGTCTGAAAATTGCCAATGCATCTTCTTTTAACGCGGAAATATCCTTGCCGTCTACAGTTACACTTCCCTCCGTGGGATAATCCAGTCCACCCAGCATATGGAGCAGTGTGGATTTACCGCTTCCCGATGTACCCACTATGGAAACGAATTCTCCCTGCCTGATCTTCAGATTCACATTATCCAAAGCCTTCACAAGGCTTTCTCCTTCTCCATAATATTTTTTCAGTCCCTTTGTTTCCAAAATATCCATCTAAATACTGACCTCCTATCATCTTACTTTGTTTTCAAAGAAACTATAACAAAACAATCTTTCCCACAGCTTTCTGAAATCTAACAATTTTGAAAGAATCGAAAAAGGACTGCTTTTGCAGTCCCCGTTACTCTCATTTATCATCCTTTCTCATATAAAAAGAAAATGTACTTCCCTTGCCATGTTTTGATCTCACTTTTACATATCCGTTTTGCTTGGCGGCAATCTCCCTTACCAGATACAGGCCGATTCCTATGCCTTTTTCTTCCGAAACCTCCCTGCTTCTGTAAAACCGTTCAAAAATCTGGGCCTGCTCCTCTTCCCTGATCCCTATTCCAAAGTCCGCTACATGAACCGCTGCAAACATCTCATAATCTGATACGCTGACTCTGACTTCACTGCCCGGAGCACTGTATTTAATCGCGTTATCCACCAGATTGCCAATGGCTTCTTCCGTCCACTTTCTGTCAAAACAGGCTTCTGTCAAGGGATCAGACTGCAGACTGATTCTGATATTCTTTGCATCGGCCGCTTCCAGTGACACAGAGATCACTGCTTCCAGCATGGGCTGTACAGGCTGTCTTTTGGGCGTCAAAATAAATATTTCACTTTCCAGCCTGGAGGCCTTGACCATAGATTCGATCAGAAAATTCAGTTTTTCTGCCTGATTTCTTATATTTTCGACTATTGGAGTCAATTCGGGATCAGATCCCTTCTCCTGCAGGATCTGCGAATACAGCAGGATATTGGCAAGGGGCGTTTTGGTCTGATGAGAAATATCGGAGATCAGTCTCTTTATTTTTTCCTGTTCCTCTTCTATTCTGTTCTTTGATGTAACGGAGGAAGATAAAAAACGTTTCCACTTTACCTCCAGCCTGGAAAGTCTGCTTTCATCATAATTACGCTCTTCAAAAGTACCGTTTATGGCATCTTCCAGCATATCTTCCAGACGATTCATCGTACCGGTCCGCAGTCTTTTCCTGTTCTTATCCCTTCCAAACATAGCCTTTCCCATATACTGTCTGCAAATATCCTTCTCCGCTTTTGCCTAATTTATCCCTCAGTCTTTTGACGGTAACGCTGAGAGCATTCTCATCCACATATTCCGCACCGTCTGTCCAGATCCTGTCGATCAGCTTTTCTCTGCCCAGCACAATATTTCTATTTTCTACCAGAATCTGAAGAAGCTTTAATTCCGTCTTGCTTAACTCTACTTCCTCTTCTCCGATCTTTACCTGCATCTCTTCAAAGCAAAAGTTCATATCTCCAAATCGATAAGTTACTTTTCTGTTCCGCCCTGCATTCTTAAGCGCCTTATCGATCCTGGCACGAAGCACCATCAGACTGAAGGGCTTGGTAATATAGTCCTCAGCTCCAAGTTCCAGTCCTCTCACCTCATCCAGTTCAAAATCATTCGCTGTCAGTATAATAACCGGAATGTCTTCTTTGCTTTTTACTTCTTTCAAAAGATCATAACCGCTTCCGTCAGGCAGATTGATATCAAGTAAGATCAAGTCAAAACACTGACTTTCCGTAAGTACTTTCCTTGCCTGCGTAAGGCTTTCGCACAGCACAAAGGAAAATTCCTCTCTTCTTAAGGCAAGCTCTATTCCTTCCCGAAGTCCTCTGTCATCCTCTACTACCAATATATTTTTCACTTTTTACTCCGCCACTAATATGCATACACTGCGCTCACCCATTCTCACTGTATTTCCCGCAAGTTTCTCCGGCTCCTCATCCGGTATAAAAGATGACAGATATCGGCCGCTGGTATCTGCAGCCACATACCAGCTTTTTCCTTCTCCCAGATATGGCGGTGTAAATTCCTGTTCTTCCCAGAATGTATTAATGGCAAGGCAGACAATATCATCTGCTGTATTGCTCTCGTTTCTTCCTGCAAAGATGACTCTGAGCACCTTGGTATAGCCATCCACTCCCATTACCTGAATTTCAGGAAATCTCGTTTCACTGTTTCCTGTAAATTTTCGCAGTACAGAATGTTTTTTTCTGAAAGCTGTCATATACTTGCAAAATTCAAAATGAGTCTTATTTTTTTCTATATCGTCCCAATTCAACCAGGAAATCTCATTATCCTGACAATAAGCATTATTATTGCCATACTGGGTATTCAAAAATTCATCTCCGGCAAAAAACATAGGCGTTCCCCGACTGCACATCAGGACCGCAAAAGCATTCATAGCAAGGCGCCCTCTCAATCTGAGAACTCCTTCATCTTCCGTCTCACCCTCTATGCCGCAATTCCAGCTGCGGTTATCATTGCTTCCATCTGTATTATTCCAGCCGTTTGCCTCATTATGCTTTTCGTTGTAGGAATACAGATCATGCAAAGTAAAACCGTCATGGCAGGTAATGAAATTTACCGAAGCGTTATTTCCTCTGTATTCAGGATTATAAATATCCCTGGAACCGGTAATCCTGTTGGCCGCAGCTTCCCACATACCGTAATCCCCTTTTAAGAAATTACGCATATCATCCCGATATCTGCCGTTCCATTCCGCCCACCTGTTCCATGAGGGGAAACTTCCTACCTGATATAGCCCGCCGGCATCCCATGCCTCCGCGATCAGCTTAACATTGCCCAGAATGGGATCAAAAGCAAGACTCTGTAAAAGGGGCGGTTTGCTCATAGGGGAACCGTCTTCATTCCTTCCAAGAATGGTTGCCAGATCGAACCGGAAGCTGTCTATATGATAAACTGTGGTCCAGTATCGCAGACATTCCAGTATCATCTGATGCACGATTGGATGATTGCAGTTCAGAGTATTGCCGCATCCGCTGAAATTATAGTAATAGCCATCCGGCGTCAGCATATAGTAAATATTATTGTCAAACCCTTTAAAGGAAAAGCATGGGCCCATTTCGTTGCCTTCTGCCGTATGATTAAATACTACATCCAAAATACATTCAATTCCGTTATGATGCAGTTCACTGACCAGCTCTTTTAATTCCGTTCCCTCTTTATTGTACTCCGTTCTGGCTGCATAACTGGTATTGGGTGCAAAAAAGCTGACCGTATTATATCCCCAATAGTCCATGACTGCTCTTCCGTTCACCACACGGTAATCTTTCATCTCATCAAATTCGAAGATAGGCATCAGCTCTACGGCGTTCACACCGATTTCCTTTAAGTAGGGAATTTTTTCTTTAATTCCTGCAAAGGTTCCGGGATGTTCCACACCCGACGAGAAGTGTTTGGTAAATCCCCGGACATGCATTTCATAAATGATCAGGTCTTCCATATTAATATAAGGTCTGGCAGTATTCCCCCAATCAAAGTCATCCTTTACTACTCTTGCTTTATAGGCCACATTTTCTTTCTTGGGAACTCCCCATATTCTCTGACCCGTCACCGCCTTGGCATAAATATCAAGAAGTACATTTTTTTTATCAAAAAGAAGCCCCGCCTTGGGATTATAAGGGCCATCCATACGATAAGCATATTCAAAATCGTTGATATTCAGTCCGAATACGATCATGGAATATACTTTACCGATCTTATAATTTTGGGGAAACGGAATTACCGCATAGGGCTCATCCTCCATACGCCTGTATAAAAGCAGCTCACAGGCAGTTGCTCCGTAAGAATAGACTGTAAAATTAACACCGCAGGGAATTGCGGTAGCACCATTTATATCATACATTCCCGGCCGAACTTCGAACCCCGCTACCACATCCATAGGCACCATATGTATCCTGCTCATAGGTGCAATGATCTTGTTATCTTCCATATCTGATCTGCCTCCTGCATTTGACTGTTTAAGATTTCTATTCATATTTTATCAAACACTATTCTCTCCTGCAAGAATGGCTATAAAAATTTTGAATTTGATGCAGCAGTTGTTACTTTTCACGGGTATGGGAAATAACCAGCAGTTTGGCCATGAAATAATTCGCCCTTTATCAATCTGCTTAAAACATCTCTTTCAACCATATGCCAATAGGCTTTTCTTCTTCGGTTGGTAGGACAAGACACGGAATATCGCGATCTCCTTGCAGTTAGTACCAAAGACCGTTATAATATAATTTACCGGTCTGAGGGAGAAGGGAGACAATCAATATTGGATATCAAGGTAAACAAGCTTAACAAGAATATGGTAGAGGAGTATATTGATTTTTTTGATAACAGAGCTTTTTCTGACGGAAGTGCAGAAAAAGGATGCTATTGCGTCTGGCATCATTGGACAGCGAAACACGAACAGGAACGCAGCTTAATGCCGGAAAACGAAAAACCATACCGCAAGCGGAATTATGCAAAAGAGCTTATACAAAATGGCTTATTAAATGGATTTGCAGCATTCTATGATAGTCAAATCGTTGGATTCTGCAATTCAGATACAAAAGATAATTATTTCAGGCTGAGCAGGGAAAATCATCCGAACAGTTGGAAGGGTGTGAATGAGAACGAAAAAATACTTTCTATTGTATGTTTTATTGTTGCTCCCAATATGCGTAGAATGGGAATTGCGAAAGCTTTGTTAGAGTCTGTCTGCCAATATGCAGAAGAGAATGGATATGATTATGTAGAGGCGTATCCGCCTAAAGGAGAATTTACGATAAATGACTGTGGTGGTTCTGCTTCAATGTATATAGACCATGGATTTGAAATCATTGATATTCCCAATGGCATTATTGCAAGAAAGAAAATGAGAAAGTAAAACCGAAGGAACACGCAACGGAATTACATTTTCTGGAACCAGATTTCAGGAATGAATTTTTGCCAACATCGGAAGAATTAGATAAACTGCTGGAAAATGAAAAAATGATTATTTACACTTTAGAATAAGTTATTGATTGTGCGGCAGATGGATATTTCTCCACAGGGCAACCTCTGGTTGCATAAATTCCAATTATACTTGGTAGACGGAAAAACACTTAATTATTACAATAATAAAAAAACATCTGGAGGAGAAAATGGGACTAGGCAGCAGAATACAAAAACTTAGAATTGATAATGGATTGACGCAAGAACAATTAGCAGAAATGCTTTCGATATCAAGGCAATCCGTTTCTAAATGGGAAATGGATCAATCACTTCCGGAAATTGATAAGGTCATTATGATGAGCAAATTGTTTTCGGTTGGTACCGATGATATTTTACTGGAGGATGAAGAAATAAAAAATCTCAGACCGCAGGAAATACATCTGGGCTCTATCTATTTGATTGTAAGAAACTTTGAAAAGTCTATTTCATTTTATGAAAAATTGTTATCAATGACTGTATCCACAAGGAACTGTGGAAATAAATTTGCAGAGTTTTATTTTGACAATAAATGTCTGGCACTCATGAATGAAGATAATTTGCAGGGGCACCATTATGTGGATGGAGATCACAAATTCGTTTTGAATTTTTGGGTGGAAGATTTGGAGAAAGAATACAACAGGCTCAAAGTATTAAATATAGGAGAGATGACAGAACTAGAAAAAGTCAATGAGGGGTACTATTATTTTAGCCTGAAAGATCCGGATAATAATGTTTGTGAAATCACAGGTGGATATCATTTATCGGAGGAAGAAAAGGATGCTCAATAACATATGCCAAAGTTGTGGGATGATCATGGAAAAAAATGGACATGGAACAAATTCAGATGGAAGTATCAGCGAAGACTATTGCAAATATTGTTTTAACTATGGAAAATTCGGAAAAGATGAAACAATGGAAGAAATGATAGAGAGTTGTATTCCCTTTTGGGTTGATAAAGAGAAGGGGATTGATGAAGAAACAGCTAGAAAAAATATGTTGAATATCTTTCCAAATTTGAAAAGGTGGAAAAATTTGAATTCCGCAGTAAAGGAATGATTTATCCGCGAAGTCATAAAATTTTATTTTTATTACTATTGCTTATATGGCAGGATGTATTCTTTTGTCATCTGCTTTAGCAAACAGGTCTGCTTCATCCAGCGCTGTTTCCACACGACCGATCAACTGTGAATACAGATCAAGACTGAGTACCACCATTGCACCGTATCCGTTTTTAGTCAGGTACACAGGTTCTCCTTCATTGACTATTTTTTCAATATCCGGAAATTTATTTCTCAAATCTGAAACAGGTCTTATCTGGATCATATCATCTTACAAGAGAATAGTTACTTACATTCAAAAACCCGACAAGAACCTGATAAAGATTCCTGCCGGGCTTTTATTTTACTTTTTAATTAAATTATTTAGCAGCAATTTCTGCTTTCAATTTCTCTGTCAAAGCAGGAACAATCTTGTTAA
This sequence comes from Lachnospiraceae bacterium, assembly GCA_014803415.1. Taxonomy (GTDB): domain Bacteria; phylum Bacillota; class Clostridia; order Lachnospirales; family Lachnospiraceae; genus Suilimivivens. The sequence continues at coordinate 30,791 of JAAVBZ010000023.1, read as the reverse complement.
GATCACCAACAATACCGTAATCAGCTACTTCAAAGATAGGCGCTGTTTCATCTTTGTTGATCGCAATGATGATATCAGCTTCTTCCATACCTGCAACGTGCTGGATTGCTCCGGAAATGCCGATTGCAAAGTATACATTAGGACGAACTGTCTTACCAGTCTGACCAACCTGAAGATCCTTGGGTTTCCATCCTGCATCTACTACTGCACGTGAACAGCTTACAGTACCGCCAAGTACTTCTGCAAGATCTTCCAAGATCTTGAAGTTTTCAGGGCTTCCTACACCACGTCCGCCGGATACCAGGATCTTAGCGTCCATAATATCAGCTACGTCGGAAACTGCCTTAACTACCTCTAAAATTTCTACATACTTATCGTTAGGTGTAAATCCGGGATTGAACTCAACGATATTTGCCTTCTTGCCAGCTTCTCTGGGAGCCTTCTGCATAACACCAGGACGAACGGTAGCCATCTGAGGACGGAAGTCAGGACATGCAATGGTAGCAATGGTATTACCGCCAAATGCAGGACGAGTCATTAACAGCTGGTTATGGAGCTGTTCCTTACCGGGAATAGGGTTGATCGGGAAATCACCGATATCAAGCTGTGTACAGTCTGCTGTAAGACCTGTGTGAATTCTTGCTGATACTCTGGGGCCTAAATCACGTCCGATCGCTGTAGCGCCAACCAGGAAAATCTCAGGTTTGAATTCATTGATAACAGATGCAAGAGCATGTGCATAAGGCTCCGTTCTGTATTCTTTTAATTCAGGATCATCTACAACGATGACCTTATCAGCACCGTACTCAGCAAGCTCATCAGCAAGTGCCTTTACATCGGAACCTACTAAAACTGCTGTTACTTCTGTGCCTAAATCTTTGGCAAGGTCTTTTCCTTTGCCTACTAATTCCAAAGCGATTCCGCTAAGTACGTTATCTACCTGTTGAGCGAAGACAAATACGCCCTTATAATCTTGAATATTCATTTTGAACCTCCATTAATATATTTAGTCCACTACGTAAAGCATTTCTTAAATTACATGTTTTACTTTTAACTTATCGATGATATAGTCAACTGATTCTGCTGCGTCCAGATTAACCTTTTCGCCAGCTCCTTTTCTGACCTTATCGGAAGCTTTAGCAATCTGAGTAGGTGATCCTTTTAATCCTAAGTTGGAATCCTCTACATCCTTCAGGTCTGCTCTTCCCCATACGGTAATATCAGCTTTGTATGCATCGAAAATTCCGCCGGGTGTCATATAACGGGGCTCATTTAATTCAGCAAGTGCTGTGATCAGACAGGGCATCTTTGCCTTTAATACATGGTATCTGTCATCATACTGACGCTCAACGATTACGCTGTCACCTTCAATTTTGATCTTCTGTGCATAAGAAATAACCGGAATTCCAAGATGCTCGGAAATCTGAGGACCAACCTGTGCGGTATCTCCATCAATAGCCTGACGGCCTGTAATGATCAGATCATACTCCAGATTGCGGATAGCACCGGCCAGTGTCTGGGAAGTTGCCCATGTGTCAGCACCGCCGAGTACACGGTCTGTTACCAGAATTCCCTTGTCTGCGCCCATGGCGATTGCTTCACGCAGAACTTCTTCTGCTTTGGGAAGACCCATTGTAACTACGGTAATTTCTGCACCGTACTGATCCTTTAATCTAAGCGCTGCTTCCAGACCTGCTTTATCATCAGGGTTCATGATTGTAAGCATTGCACCTCTATCAAGTGTACCATCGGGATTGAATTTAACGCCGCCCTTAGTATCAGGTACCTGTTTAATACAAACAACGATTTTCATTGTATTATCTCTCCTTATAAATTAATCTATTTGTTATATGCCGCCGATTTATGCGGCACTTAAAAATGCTTCAGTCAAATCCCGGCCGCTTACTTCAGCAGTGCACTTGAGATGACCATTCTCTGAACTTCAGATGTACCTTCGTAGATCTCTGTGATCTTAGCATCTCTCATCATACGCTCTACGTCATACTCTCTGATGTAACCATAACCACCGTGAAGCTGTACAGCCTTGGTTGTAACTTCCATAGCAACTTCTGCTGCATATAACTTAGCCTGAGCTGCTTCTACTGTATAGCTCTTCTGAGTAGCTTTAGCCATAGCTGCTCTGTAAACCATATACTGAGCTGCCTGTACCTTGGTAGCCATATCTGCAAGCTGGAACTGGGTATTCTGGAATGCTCCGATCGCTCTGCCGAACTGCTTTCTTTCCTTTACATATTCGATGGTTCTCTCTAATGCACCTTCTGCAAGACCAAGGGCCTGAGCAGCAATACCGATACGTCCGCCGTCAAGAGTATGCATAGCGATACCAAATCCTTTGCCCTCCTGGCCTAACAGGTTTTCCTTGGGGATACGACAGTCTGTAAAGATCAATTCATAAGTAGATGAACCGCGGATACCCATCTTCTTTTCCTTGGTACCGAAAGTGAATCCGGGCGTTCCTTTTTCTACGATAAATGCAGAAATCATCTTTTTACTTCTGCCCTTAGCATCTGTTACTACGCTTGTTACAGCAAAGATTACATAAACATCAGCTTCCTTACCGTTGGTGATAAAGATCTTGGATCCGTTCAGAACCCACTCGTCACCATCTAAAACAGCCTTTGTCTGCTGTCCCTGTGCGTCTGTACCTGCACCGGGCTCTGTTAAACCGAAAGCGCCTAACTTCTCACCTTTTGCAAGGGGTACTAAGTATTTCTGCTTCTGCTCTTCTGTACCATATGTCATGATCGGATCGCAGCAAAGAGAAGTATGTGCGGAAACGATAACGCCTGTAGTACCGCAAACCTTGGAAAGTTCCTCTACACACATAGCATAAGTGAGGGGATCACATCCCTGTCCGCCGTACTCCTTGGGAACAGGAATACCAAGGAATCCTGCCTTAGCCATTTTCTCAACAGTTCCTCTGGGGAAAACTTCTGTTTCGTCAACTTCCTGTGCCAGAGGCTTTACTTCTTTTTCTGCAAACTCTTTGAAAAGAGTTCTTGCCATTTCATGTTGTTTTGTTAACATAAAATCCATGATTTTAATTCCTCCATTAAATATTATTTGTTTGTAACTGCCGGAAACGGCCATTGAACCGTTCCGGGCAGTTACGAATTCTTAATCTTACTGAGCATCTACAGGGGTCTTGGTTCTGTCTGCATTATATACATAGAAGCCCTTGCCGCTCTTAACACCAAGATTTCCTCCGCGAACCATTTTACGGATCAGCGGGCAGGCACGATACTTGCTGTCACCGGTTTCGTTATAAAGAACATCCATAATAGCAAGGCAAATATCAAGTCCTACGAAATCGCCCAGCTCCAGGGGACCCATGGGATGGTTTGCACCAAGCTTCATAGCTGCATCAATACCTGCGATATCGGAAACGCCTTCCATTTTGATGAAAGCAGCTTCATTGATCATAGGAATCAGAATACGGTTTACAACAAAGCCTGCCGCCTCATTTACCTGAACAGGAGTCTTACCGATCTCTTCAGAGATCTTCTTGATTGCATCAACAGTTTCTGCTGGAGTATTAACGCCTGCAATTACTTCAACCAGTTTCATACGGTCTGCAGGATTGAAGAAATGCATACCGATCATAGGACGGGTTAAACCATTTCCGATCTCTGTAATGGAAAGGCTGGATGTATTGGATGCAAAGATGCATTCCGGCTTAGCGATCTTATCCAGTTCGCCAAATGTAGTCTTCTTAACTTCCATATTTTCAAATGCAGCTTCCACGATCAGATCGCAGTCTGCACAAAGATCTTCCTTTAAGCCCGGTGTGATCTTTGCAAGGATAGCATCTACTGCTTCCTGTGTCAGTTTGCCTTTTTCTACAAGCTTAGCGTAGCCTTTTGCGATTTTTGCTTTTCCGCCTTCAGCCCACTCCTGCTTGATATCGCAAAGTGCAACCTCATATCCGTCAATCTGGGCAAATGCCTTTGCAATACCCTGTCCCATGGTACCGGCACCAATAATACCTACTTTCATTTTAAATCCTCCTATTTCATTTTGATATTATATTTTTCGCTGCTTTAAAACAGCACTACACTCTTTAAAAAACTTTCAGCTGTCTGTATCAGCAGTTTTTAAAAGGCTCTTTTACTTTTTCTTTGTTCTTGTCAAGGAAGAACGCCATGCCATACTTCTGGTCTTCTGTTTCGAAGCAGTCACCGAAAAGCTTTTCTTCAATTACGATAGCTTCATCCATGTCTGCATCAAGACCCTCGTTAATTGCTTTCTTGCAGTTACGCACAGCAATGGGTGCATTCTTGGCAATGCCTGCTGCCATCTTCTCTGCTGCGGGCATTAACTCTTCCTGGGTATAAACAGCATTCACAAGACCGATCCTCAATGCTTCGTCAGCCTTAATGTTTCTTGCTGTATAGATCATCTGCTTAGCCATGCCTGCGCCTACCAGACGAGCCAGTCTCTGTGTACCGCCAAATCCGGGAGTGATCCCAAGACCTACCTCAGGCTGTCCGAACACTGCATTGTCGGAACAGATCCTGATATCACAGCTCATGGAGATCTCACAGCCGCCGCCAAGAGCAAAACCGTTGACTGCTGCTATAACAGGGATAGGGAATGTTTCCAGCTTCCGGAATACATCATTGCCTTTCTTACCGAAGGCTTCTCCTTCTGCCTTGGTCAGAGTACTCATTTCTCCGATATCTGCACCTGCAACAAAAGACTTCTGTCCTGCACCTGTCAAAATAAGACATCTTACTTCGTCAAGATTTACAGCATCCAGAGTCTTGTCCAGTTCTTCCAGTACAGTTGAATTCAAAGCATTCAATGCTTTTTCACGGCTGATGGTAATAATACCATAAGCGCCTTTTTGTTCGTATACGATAAATTCCATTATCACAACTCCTTTTCTTTTATTTTTCTATATGCAATGAAGACCCACATACACACAACGAAGAATGGCTCTTTAGAGCCATTCTTCTCCATGAAACATAGAACTTCTTGGGCCGCGTATTCCAGCAGCCCTAGAAGTTCTTTTCATGGTTTAGTCTTCAATTTTTACAATAGTTGCGCATCCCATGCCGCCGCCGATGCAAAGTGTTGCAAGGCCGGTCTTAGCACCTTTTGCCTGCATCTCATGAAGCAGTGTAACAAGAATACGGCATCCGGAAGCACCTACCGGGTGTCCAAGTGCAATAGCGCCGCCGTTGGGATTGAGCTGCTTGTCAACATCAATTCCAAGATCCTTACCTACAGCAACAGACTGTGCTGCAAAAGCTTCGTTTGCTTCGATAATATCAAAATCTTCAATCTTCATGCCAGTCTTAGCCATTACTTTCTTAGTAGCAGCAACAGGACCGATACCCATAACCTCAGGTCTTACACCTGCAAGAGCACCTGCTACAAAAGTTGCCATAGGCTTAACGCCCAGCTCTTTTGCCTTTTCTTCGCTCATCACTACGATAGCAGCTGCACCGTCATTGATACCGGAAGCATTTCCTGCTGTAACAAAACCGCCCGGATTAATAGGACGAAGTTTTGCAAGTCCTTCCATAGTAGATCCTGCACGAGGGCCTTCATCTACCTTGAATTCGATGGTTTCTTTTTTCTTCTTTACCATAACCGGTACGATTTCCGCATCGAAAGCTCCTGATTTCTGAGCAGCTTCCGTCTTCTGCTGGCTCTTTAATGCGAACTCATCCAGCTCTTCTCTGGTAAGTCCCCACTCTTCACAGATATTATCTGCAGTCTTGATCATATGATAGTCATTGAATGCATCCCAGAGAGCATCCTTGATCATGGTATCCACTAATACGCCATTGTTCATTCTATATCCGAAACGGGCCTGAGGCATTGCATAAGGAGCCATGGACATATTCTCCATACCGCCTGCAACAACGATGTCAGCATCTCCTGCCATGATCATCTGTGCAGCCTGGTTCACGCAGTTAAGACCTGAACCGCAAACAACGTTCATGGTAACTGCAGGTACTTCGATGGGCAGACCTGCCTTGATGGAAGCCTGACGTGCCACGTTCTGTCCCTGTCCTGCCTGGATTACACATCCCATGTAAACCTGATCTACAGCTTCAGGTGCCACACCGGCTCTGTTTAAAGCTTCTTTGATTACGATTGCTCCCAGCTCTGCTGCAGGTACTGTGCTCAAAGAACCGCCCATAGTACCGATAGCAGTACGGCATGCGCCGGCTAAAACTACTTTTTTTGCCATTATTCATTCCTCCGTTTAATTAAAATCTTATACTGTTGCTAATGATTTTATCTGCTGCAATGATTGTTAATTTTTTATCATTGCGTTTGGCATCATTATATCATAGGGCATGTATTTTTGCAATCCATTACACCTGCTATTTGAGGAAATTTGAGGAAAATTTCATTCATGGCTTATCTACCTGAATCTCCATAACTCATAATTTTTTGATACCCTTTTGTACATAAAATGATCAACAGATAAATTATAATTCCATTAAATAATAGCCCTAAAGGGTTAAAATGCATTGACATAAAAGGACTTGTACTCAATCCCGCAGCATATACAGAGATAAATGGTATGGGAATCCCCACTTGGTACTGAAAATTGTCTATTACCTTAAAAGGTAACAGATAAGATAAAATAATTTCAATCCAAAAGGCTAAGTTTAATATTTTCCAATTCATCTTTTTATATAATCTCTTCATCTTACCACCTCTGCCTTGCCCTTTCCATACGCCATTCCAATATTATAATAATGCAATTTTTCAATACCCGTAAAAGATCTGTGCAATGGGCGACGTCTCATCGATGATCAGTGTCTTATTGTTGCCTGTCATAGTCGCTTTTGCAGCATCCAAGGATCTCAGGAACAAATAGAAGTCTGCTTTTTCAGGATCATTGTAGGCTTCACTCAAGATACGCATGTACTCGGCCTCACCTTTTGCAATAATTTCTTCTGCACTGGCATCTGCTTCTGACTGCATCACTATGATTTCCGCCTTGGTCTTGTTGGAGATCTCTTTTGCTTCTTCTTCGCCTTCCGCCTGATACGTAGCTGCAATATTGTTTCTTTCAGAGATCATTCTTTCATAAACGGCGTCCTTATTTTCATCGGGCAGATCCAGCGACTTGGTTTCTACTGCCAGAAGCTCTATGCCGTACTGGGAAAGGGTGTCTCCGATGTTATCCATGATCGCCTGGGCCAGTTCGCCGTCACGTCCGCTGATCACTTCCTCCTGGCTCATGCTGCTTATCACGTTTTTAAGGCTGTTATAAACAATAGTATCAATTCTGAATTCCGCATTGCTTTTCTGCGCGCTCAATGTCTGTGTATACTTTTGGGGATCTGCAATTCTCCAAAGAGCAAAGCAGTCCGCTATCATAGATTTCTTATCCTTGGTCATAACATCGCTGACCGCAAGGTCATAAAGCAGCACTTCATTTTCTATTTTTTCTGCGCTCTGGATAAAGGGAATCTTGAAGCTTAAACCTGCTTCTTCCCTGATATCCACAATTTTACCGAACTGCTTAATGATCGTATATTCATTGGGATAAGTAATTATGATATTGGAATTGATGATGAGTAGTGCCGCTATGACAATAATGACCGGAATCACAATTTTCTTTTTCATATTCTTACTCCAATCCGCCTGTGGTTTCAGGCTCAATGTTATCTGATTTGTCAGTTCCAAAATCGGCAAAAGATTCCAGCGGAAGCATGGTCTGGGTCGTTCCGTCGCTCCGCTCAATGATCACTTTCATATCCGGAATGATCTCTTCCATGGTCTCATAGAACATTCTTTGTTTAGTGATCAGCGGATACTTCTGATATTCCGCATAGATCTCATTGAGTCTTGCAGTCTGCCCTTTTGCCTCATTGACTCTCTCCTGTGCCATAGCCTCCGCAGTTTTAATGGTCTCATCCGCCTGTGCTCTTGCTGCAGGAATATCTTCATTTCTCTTCTGGTTGGCTTTATTGATGGAAGTTTCCTTTCCCTGCTTGGCATTCTCTACATTTTTAAATGCATCGATTACTTCTGCTGTAGGCGGTTCCGCATCCTGAATGGTAATACGGACCAGCTGTATTCCGATATCTTCCTCCTCTAATCGGTCCACAATCTTGTCTTTAATGGATGCCTGAATCTCGCTTTTCCCCGTGGTGATGACCGAATCCACATCATACAAACCGATAGTGTCTCTGATATAACTCTGGGTCAGATTCTTCAAAATGCCCACCGGATCTTCTGAAGCATACAGATATTTGGTAGGATCTGTTACCTTGTACTCTACATAAAAGTCCACATTAACAAAATTGTAATCCCTGGTGATCATAAAAGATTCTGAGGCTTTTGTTTCTCCTGTGACAGAATCATAACCGATAGGAAAACCGTTAATGGTCTTAGGCACTTTAGAAAGCTGCTGCATATAAGGTACTTTGAAATGAATACCGGGTTCCTCCACTACCCCCGGCACGCCAAAGGTGGTTATGACCGCATATTCATTTTCCTTCAGGGAATAAATACTTCCCATGAGCAGATAAACTGCTATCATAACAATGATTACCAGAACTGCACTCTTCCCCGCTTTGGATGCCAGCTGCCTGCCCTTGTCGCCAGGCTGTTCATATGTCTGCTGCCGATTCTTTTTAAACATAAATCTTCCTCCTTTGATCTGTGGTGCTGCAATAGTCTTTTAAAGCCGCGCGCCCTGCTTTGTATACAAGAAAATCACTTCGCGATTATCTTGGGAAGAACCTTCGGTTCTTCCGCTCTTTGGTGAAATTTCCTATACTATAAAAAAAACTTCTATTGCAGCCACTTGCTACAATAAAAGTCTTGCTACAGTTTTGGCTGATTCGAAACGGATGTTTCCATCGTCCTGACGATTCGAATATACCTGCGGGATCTAACCCTGCAACGGTATCAGCTACTCCCTTTTATTTGTTGAATTTATAATATCATATTGTTAATTAATTGTCAAGGATTTTTCTGCATGGCCGCGCCGAAAATATCATATATTTCCATAACCGGTTTTCTTTATAAAGGTGTTTCGTTCTATGAAAAAAAACAGGCTTTCCACTTATCTTCTTCTGACAGCTGTCGTATTTCTTGCGGTCACTATCCTTTTTATCAGGCACAGCCTGCTGACAGGTAATTCCTTTGATACCTCTTCCCGTCTTTCCCTTTTCCAGGAGCCTGCCATCGAGGTAGTTTCCGAAAACGGCAAAGACTATATTAAATGGGTGGATTTCAACATCACAAGCGAAGCCCTCAGTAAGGCTTATACCCTGGATGTGGAAAGCTATGATAAAGATGTACATCTGAACTGGATCGAACTGCTTGCTTATGCCGGCGCCAAGAGCGGAGGAAACTTTGACAAAAACAGTCTCTCCCTTTTAGATAAACTGGCCGCTGAGCTTTCAAACGGTGAGACTACCATGGAGAAGCTTACAAAGGATATGAAATACTACGAATATTACTATGAAGCCTATGAAGCAGTGCTTGGGGGAATGGTGGGCGAATATGAAATAGAACAGGAGGACGGCAGCGGCAATAAGGTCTTTAAAAAGGTATACGGTCTAAAAGCCTTTTCCCCTATTGCCAAAGGATTTGACTACAGTGATTATGATGATTTCGGTTCTTCCAGAAGCTATGGATATAAAAGACCACACTTAGGCCATGACATGATGGGGCAGATCGGTACGCCTATATGAATAAAAAGTAGAGCCTGCAATATTTGTTTTTTATTGTTTTATCACACTACTCTAAAATTTTCAATTATTCTTATATTCTTATCAAAATATACTTGACGACGTGTACAATGTACACTATAATAGAATTATCAAATGAAGGGACGGCAAGAGCCGAAGGTGATGATTATGTTAAAAAGATATTTCGCAAATGATTCTGTTGGAGAAGCAGTTGTTTTATTTGTTGATGAATCCGGAAAGGCAGTTTTTATTAATAATACCGCGTTTGAAGAAGAATTAACACTGGAAGTTGCAAAAAATGCTGATTACAGTAATTTTGACAATTGCGACACGGCAGAGGAAGCAGCTACCAACTATTATACTGGTGAGAATTTGATTGATTTTAATGAAGAAGATTGGGAAGAGTTGGTGGAATTTTAATGGGAATAATCAAAGAGTATAGGCAAGCGGCAGGACTTACCCAAAAGCAATTTTCCGAATTGTTTAAAATTCCGATAGATGTAGTAAAAAGCTGGGATTCAGGCAGAAGAAATCCACCAGAGTGGGCAGAAAAATTAATAATTGAAAAGTTGGAAAGTATGAAAATAGACATGTAATTTTGGAAATCATAAAAGCCGGAAGTTAATCCGGCTTTTATGATTATTGACTGATTCCAATATAGGATTCCTATTAATATAATTTAGCCCATGTCTTAGGTCCTACTATGCCGTCAACTGTCAGGCCGTTTTCTGCTTGGAATGCTTTGACTGCCTCACGGGTTCTGGTACCGAAGATACTATCAATAGCGCCTAATTCATACCCTTTAGTAGCAAGGCACTGCTGCAGATATGTAACATCTGATCCGTGGCTGCCGTATTTAATTGTTAGCCTTGTGGTACTGCTACACCCAACCCCAACAACACTATCATACTGCGTTAGATTGTTCTTATTGATAATGTCCATGATCGTAGTTATGTATGTCGGACTGGTAGCATAACCGCCGTTTTTAATGGCTTTAATACATTCTAACGGATCCGGCTGATTAATGCAATCCTTGTACCGGGAACATGCCGCCAACATATCATAATAATCTTCAATAGCATCGTCGATACTGTCATAAGCACGAAACATATCGGTAATTTCTACATAGGTTTTTCCGTCATAACACTCTTTTGTCTTTGTGGAATAAGCCTTATCCTTCCATGCTGATCCAAAATGTACTTTGCTTTTCCCTACTTTGACTCCTAAAATAGCATTGGCATTCATCATCTTAGGACTTGTTCCATAAGCACTCTCACAGCAGCATTGCGCGATACAGACGGAAGGAAGGGACCATTTGCTTCTGCCTTTTGCCTTTGCCTGTGCGATCGGAGCTACTTTGTTGATAAATGCCGTTACCTGCGCCTTAGTTGCCATTATGATGCCTCCTGTTTCATGATATATACTGCAGATTCAATCAGGGTATCCAGCTGTTCATCAGATATGGATATATTTTTCTGTATCAGCAAATCCTTAATAAATTTTGTTACGATAGCCTTTTTCTCCGGTCCTGACTTGTCCCCCAGAATTGTCTGCTGTGCGGATTTGACAGACAGCTCCACCCACTTAACAAGCCATGCGTACTTAGTGTTCTCCACTAAAAGCTTGATGTACGGAATGGCATACCTGGCTATCAGTACAATTACAAGCATCAATACCGCTTTTAAAACCTCAAACAATACTTCATTCATAATTCAATTTCCTCACTTTCTGAGTCCTCTGACTCTTTCATTTGCTCTTCCTGGAGCCTTATCTTTTCAGACTCCTTAGTTTCAAAAAATGATTTAAGGCAATATGCCATAAATACCCCTATGATCTCCGTAACGATTAGGCTGCCCATAGATTCTGCTATCTGCTCCTTACCGAGAAAGGCAAGGATAAAAGGAAACTGCATATCTATGAGTGCGATTGCAATTATCCGGTTCATCATTTTCTTAGTGTATGTCCTGTATTTTCTAGGCTTCATTTATCCACCTTCTCAAGATCATCAATCCTGTGATTTGCCACCTTGATCTTCTCTTCCTGCAGCTCTGTCAATTTTTCTAATTCATAGGTACGCTCTATCACATTGTTGTGCTTGTTGACCCTCTCTGTAAGCTCTGTCAGCTTATAGTCAATCAATGCAATAGTCTTGCTGTTTTCTTCCCTCGTTTTACGCTGCTGAAAGAAATTGTTGATCAGGCATACTATAAGTGTTGCTCCACTTGATATAACTGCTGTAATGATTGCACTATCCATTTGATTCACCCCTTCCTTTATAAATTTAAAAGCCGGTAAGGATTTCTCCCTATCGGCTCTTATAAACTGTAATAAACTATTTTCAATTCTGTCTATGTATCACAGTTTCTTCTGTTATCGGTTGTAATGTTTCACAATCCAATTTTCTTGTAATCACTCCGTAAGCCATCGCTAACGGCATTACAAAAAGGAATAACAGCATTCCTGTAATTATGATCCAGACAATTATCCATTGTCCTATTTCTTGTTTTCTCATGTACTACCCCTTTTAAATCAGCCGATAATGTGGCCGTTCTCTAATCTGATCAACTTTCCACGGTGCCCATTTTTGCAATAACAAGTATCTCCAATACCGAATCCAATCGTCTGATATGATCCCCACCATGCATAATGGAATCCACAATAGGAAAAAATAAAGACATATCTGTCCAAGGATATTAAAGGGCAAATCTGAATAATCCCATACATGCCAGCCTAACCATAGATTCACAATGCAGCCAGTGATAAATTCAAATATTGTAACAATGACTGCACTAACCACTGCCTGACGCAAAAGGCACCAATGCCAGGGTATTTTATATTCGTTTAATAATCCCATGACAACAAAGCAGGATCCGCCAAGGATAAACATTGTCCAGTGGGTCCAGCCACGCCATAAGAGTTCTATCCATGTGTAGATCCGGCCACCTACCAAAAAAAGAAAAGCTTCCATGTCTATGCCCTCACTGATGCAAAATCTACAACTATCGTATCTAACATTTCCTGCGTAGTACAAACATTGATTTGTTCCTCCAATGTTTGCTGATAAGATACAAGCGGATAAACATACTCTTTGATTTCTAATATTAATTGTACAAAATCCTGCTCTGCCCATTCTTCACAAGATTTGCCCGTCTCATTCCAAGTTAATTTTGCACTTGGATCCACTGTTTTAGCAATCTGATAGGTCATGTATTGGCTCATCATAAGGGATTGCTTTTCGCTAGTGACAGAATATACCCCTTCCACTCCTCCATGTGCAGATGATGTCAATGGGTGTTCTTCCAGATATTCTGCCAGTAGAGATTTAGAAAATAATATCTTATCTTTCTTACTTTGTTCAAATATTGCGACCATCTCTTCTTCGGTTGGAACATAAGGCTCCGGATCCGGGATCGGATCAGGCTTTACAGGTTCTACATAAACAGATCCGTCATCAGAAAATTGTAATCCTCCTTCTACTTCCCTGTATAACGTGGTGTAGCCAGAATAATCCCATGCATCTTCTTTCCCAATTCTGGACAAGTGAAAGCCTTTGTCCTTAAACGGCAGTTCTCCTATGACCTGTATTACATGATTTGATATGCGGCTGAAATCAACATTATACTCAGTTTTACAGCCTATGTATTTTAACTTAATCATTTCTATTTTCTTTCTCCTTTATGGGTAAAATAATAGGGCTTTTTCGGCCCTTGGTTAACAGTATCTTGTATCGTTCTGATTATGTATTATTTTTTACATTATAATTTTGGATCAGTCGAATCCTTCAACCAAATACCATCTGATAGTATTTTTAATGTTGCAATTTGTTCTAAAGCGCCATCCATTGAATTCGCTATCCAATGTTTTTTTGACACTGTTTAAAAGGGGGTAGGTTTCGGTTACAGCTGCTGCATATCCACTGTATGAATTGTCTACAAGCATCTTTTTGCCTTTATATGTTTTTGAAAGGGAAATATTATAAGTCTGGTCTCCTGGTGAAATATCAATTGATCCGTTCTCAAGTAATGCTACGCCATTTTTAAAAGGGAAGACTGTATCAGCACCTCCAACAGATGTTTTGTAACCAGTGATTTTACCAGTTTCATCAATAACCGGTTCAAATCCCATTAATTTATTATGTACCGCATCAACCATCTCCTTAACGCCCAGCGCTCCGGCCGCTTTCCCCGGATCTGTATTGGCTTCGATTTCCTCTTTTGTGTCCAACACGTCCACAGATCCACCACCGCCACCTGATTCTGCGACTTCGTTTATGGCAGCTACAATACTTGTCTTATCTTCTGTTGCAAGATCTTCCATATTGCCTATGATATCTTTTCCTATTTCTTCTTCCAATAATTCCTTTGTTACCTTTTTTACGCCTGATCCGTCCCCCATATCTACAGGTATTATACTGCCGTTTGGGAATCTTTCAGCAGATGCTAACTGCTGAAAGGTCATTCCATTGTACATACTTTTTAATCCTCCTGAAATTATTTTTGACATTTACAAATAGGGAATTCAACTAGTAGAGGATTCCCCATATCGTCCGTAAGATAATGCTCCTCATCAACCAATAACCTTTCTCTCACCATTCCAGAAATCAGCATTTCATGCAGATCTTTTACCTGGCCAACAAGGCTATTGATTGTTTCCAGCATTTTACCTCCCGAATCTGTTTCAAATATTCCTTTTATTTTATCGAACCATATCATGAAGTCTGCTTCCTTGGTATCACGGAAGTTTATGATCTGCTGGGTTATCGTGGCCAGTTTATCATATCCATTTTTCTGTAACTCGGTAAAATACTTGTTCAGGTCTTTTTTATGCTGTTCATGTAGTTCATTTTCTTTGTTCAGCAGCTCCCTGATTTCCTCAAACCAGGCCGTGATAGTTTCTTTTTGTTCCTCTTCCCATTCCTCCTGTGTAGCCACAGTCTGATCATAAAAATCCTGTAGCTGAAGGAAAATCTCTTTGGTATTTATTTCTGCAAAAGGAATTGCCAGTCCACATACATCAGAATTCAGTCTCTGGTCTGTTATATCTGTCTGGTTGATTTTGATAGCACCAGCCCGCACTAAAATATCAGCCACTATATAATCTTTATATTCTGCCGTCCTCCTGCATTCTGCCGGTACCGGATTATAAGAAAACTCACCTTGCCTTACCACATAATGAGTGTCCCTTTCGGATTTGATCCACGAAATGGATATTCGGTCAATCCTGTCAAGTACACCATCTGCAGGGTCTAAAGTAATGATGATATCTCTAATATTGTCATATCTGGAACCGTCTATAATCATAGATCCCGGTTTAAGAGTTACTGTCATATCTCCGTTAGCTATGACTTGCAAATTTGTGGGTTCTCGCAGGAACGTCCCTGATGAAATAAATGCCGCAAAGTACCGCATCCAGTCATCTGCGTAATATACCCGGTCAAATTTTCCTCCGACTTCTTCTGCGTCCCACGGAAATGATTTTTCGGATAATTCTCCCATATCTCTTACCCCCTTGCTTTGATCAGATTTATCAGTGTCGGAGCACTGTCACCAAATGTTACGAAAAAAGACTCTTCCTTCTTGGAGAGCCCCTTTTCAATCTCTTTTACCTGTGTATTTACTGTTATATTCCACCGGCGGTCCATACAGGTCACATAGTCCCCTAATTCAAATTTCATTGCTTTCTTTTTATTGATCTTACTTTCAAATGCTTTGGCCATGTAATTAGCTGCCAGTCTTTCCGTTCCTTTCTGTTTTAACTGGCCCTGATATTTTTTATCTTCTATGTCTCTATTTGTCATTCCGGACGCATTATAAAACATTTCATACCGGTCTAACCCTTCTGCTTCACCTGCTGTTACCAGTATTCTGTCTGCATCTTCTCCTGATCCGCCTACCAGACATATATTCCGGTAATTTGTATTGTCTTCGGAATATTCCTGCGTCAGCACGTTTCCATAATCACGGGTAAAAACACACGGGTGTTCCGTTCCTACCGTCCGATCTGTTCCTTGCAGCACCTCAAAAAGGAAAAGCTTTTGGTTGATATCTAATCTTAAGCGGTAGCCTAACTCTGACGTCTTACCTATATCCGTCAGTGCTTCCTGCAGATTATCATAAGTGATCTGCTTTTCTATATTCCCGCCATATCCGGAAAGTTCTCCAAGCCTTATATGGCTTATTTTTCTTGCTGGATCTAACGGATCTATCACCTGTCTGTAGACCATTTCTCTCATAGCTTCCTCAGGGGATCCCTTCAGGATCATCTTTTCCCAGATGATCCTGCGATTAAGGTACCGTGACGCCATATATCCTTGTACCTGTATGACTTCTTCCCCATTTCTGTTGAGCTTGGCAAATCTTCTTGTGATGATAGCCGGTTCATCTTCATCTGTTTTATACAAAAGATTTTCTATCTGCAGGATTGCATTCATTTTTTCTGTGTAAACAAATTCTGCCTTAAAGATTCCCGGCTCATAAAATTTAGGGTTCCATATGATGGCTTCATATGTGCTGATTATCCCTAATATATTAATATCTCTGTCCAATATATAGATCTCCACGTCTACACCCCCAGGTATTTATTGTTAAAATACAGTTTCACTTCAAGCATGTCTTCTCCAGTATCCGCCGAATATCTTAACAGGTTATCCCCAGGCGCAAGTTCCAGGAATGTATTCCCACCGGACGGAATATCTATCTTGCCGATATAGTCTTCTTCCACGCCATTGACATTCCTGGTCACTGTCTTATCCGTCCCTGTCTGTACGGTAATGATCTCGCCTGCCTGCATGTCGCATTTCAATTTAAAAAATTCCCGTGTTTTGATATTGAACAGCTGGGGATTGCTCAATGTTCCATTTGCGATAAAAACAAATCTCATGCCCACTTTTATAACAGAATAGTTATATACTGCTGCTATCAACGAAGGGCTTTTAACGCCGAATACCATACCCGTATTTTTATTTATGGAAAAAGGAAAATGAAACGTTGCTACAACATTTGCTATCTGAATCAATGTTTCTCCCGGATCCTGCCAGTATGGTTTAGTAGCTTCCATCTTTACGGTATATTCATCTACTTTCGTTACATCTGTATGTTCAAAATTAGGTGTTTTTGTTACGCTGGCCGTGATCACCCTGTTCTTACCGCCGAAATAATTTGTGATCCGGATTTCTCTTTTAGGCAGGAACAAGTTAAGGATATTGTCATGGAGCTGCTGCATCTGTATAGAGGTTTCTGCGTAAAGTTGCCCGGTTATGGTCATAGATCTTGGCTGTATATAACTGTTTAATTCCGTGGCGCCGTCCTGATCGAATCCCTGTGATGTCACAAGCTCTACATCTAATTCGTCCCAGCCTTCTGTCTTTTTAACATAATAAGGTGGATTCGTTAGTGTAAGTGATGTGGATCCATTAGAAACAATGATTACTCTTTCTCTTACCAATCTCTAGCTGCCTCCTTCATGGTATCTTTAAATTTTCTGGAAGTCTCTATCATGTCATCTGTAGTTGAATAAAAATAATTATCCTGTTGAACGTTTATTATTTTGGATTCCTGTGCCGGGTATCCCTGTATTCCACTGTTTTGCCCATTCTGGTATCCCATAGATGTATCAGGGAGTGACGCTTCAATTACGGCGTCAATATTGGCCATGCTCTTCTTCCATCCGACAATATACCCTTCTCCCGACATTTCGCCCGTGTATTCGAATTTCCCTGATGGGCTATGAATATCTAATGAATTCTTTGCCGTTTCAACAGCTTCCGTACACATTTCCTGTACAGCCTTTATTACACCAGGCTTGCCTGCTCTGATGCCGCGCTCCATTCCTGCCGGTACCTGTCCGCCAATATCAGAAAACACGTCTACACTGAGATTATTTTGAGATGTTCTTATGATCTCGTTGCAGATATCATCTATAACATTTATTACATTAGGCTTTTCCTCCTTCATTCCGGTTTCCAGACCTTCGTCAATAAATACACCGGTTCGTGTGGTTCTTTTGGACGGGCTGTTAATTTCCGCCGTCTTGTCCATGCCGTCCAGTGTTTCATTCATCACGTGCTTTCCTGTCTCTATAGCTTCTTTTTCTTTTTCGGCAACTCCGCTTATGAATCCTTCCCCTACATTTCTACCTGCTTCTGCGTAAGATTCTATAGCTTTTTCTGCCGCCTCTGATGGAAGAGATAAGGATTTTTCAAACAATTCATTGGCTTTTTGAAGTTCTTCATCTGTCATTTCTACAAACGTGGCCACGTATCCTGCTCCTGCGGGCCCCATTTCTTCCAGAGATTTAAGCAGCCCCTGATCTATGCCACGGTTTGAAAGTTCTGCAAGATTATCTGCCCACTGCGTTATGCCGTCTACCTGAGACTGCATATTATTCAAAAGTTCTTCTGTAGTAAGCTCCGCTTCCCCTTTGAATTCACTGAAAAGATCCATCTGCTTTGTAATAGTATCTTCCAGATCTGTCTGCATCTCTGCCAGGGCTACACGTACTTCTTCTGACATTCCTGCATACTTTCCGCCGGCATCTTTCGCCGCACTGCCCATCTCTGCAGTAGCTGCTGCTGCCTGAACTTGTGCTTCCGTGTCGGATATGTACTCCATGGTCTGGGCATATTCTGAAGCAAAGCCATCAATACTTTCCTGAGTTTCCTTTATTTGCGTCTCCAGTTCTTCCTGCGCGCTACGGGCATTTTGAAGGGCAATAGCTTCCTGCGAATGTGCGGCCCCTACAGCACCACATAACAATACATTTTTTCCAAGTGACTGGTTATAATTTTCTTCTGCTTCTGCTAATGCTAATTCCTGTTGTTCTAACTGTTCTTTTAAATTGATCAGATTCTTTTCTGCTTCGTACTGGTCTTCTGCTATCCTGGTAAGATCTTCCCGTGCTGCCTCCGCCTTAGCAAGTGACATCATGGACTCTATATTGTCATCAAGGGCCTTTGTAGACATATTGATAAGTCCGGTCTGCTCATCGATGGCAAGATTTAATTCCGGCATAGCCTGATTGAGCTGCTCTATAATCATCTTCTGGCGTGCCTGTTCTTCCGTAGTAAGGCTTGTCTTCGACTGCAGCTCTTTCAGTTCACCGGCAAGCTTCCTGCAAACATCTGCCTGTGCTTCCATTCCTTCCCGGCTGCTTTTCCTTTCAGAAGTAGATTTTGCAAACTCCTCATTTAATGCCCTGGAATCTTTCGTAAGCTCCTTCGTTTTCTTCGAAGTCTCATCAATGACGCCAAGTGAGTCCTTATTTATGATCGCATAGGCGGCAACCGCTGCTGTAAGTCCTACTATCGCAGTCACAAGGATACCGGCCGGATTGGCGTCCATTGCCGCATTCAAAAGCCACTGTGATACTGTTGCTCCGTCATTTGCTTTTTTATATGCAGTCCACGCAGTCTGAACCGCCTCAACAGCAGGGCCGACTACTTTCATCTGCATATTGGCCGCAACAATCCCTATTATGCCTGCTGCCACCATATCAGAATTATCAAGGAGCCATGTAAGTGCATCTATCACTACCGGAAGAGCCTCTTCCCCGAAATCGATAGCGCCAGTCAGCACCTCATCAAATGATTTGGATAGCTTTCTTAATGATACCCCCAGCTCGCCGTTTTCTATCGACTTTGTCAGTCTGCCCACGGCTTCAGTGGCACCGTCCACGCCTTCTTTTAAAGTATCGTCAAAACATTCGTACGATGCTATCCCAAGACCTTCTAAGGCAGACTGCAGAATAACAATCTTGCCTTTCAGGTTGTCCTGCATGGTGTCGGCCATCTGCTTTGCGGATCCATCGCATACTTCCAACGCCTGCGCATAATCATTAAATGATTTTCCCGACTCTTCCGCTGTTTCACTGCACCCGGCCATGATCGTCTGCAGTTTGGCATAGTGGTTTGTTCCGGATATTGCTTTAGCAATGCTTGCCTGCTCCTGATCTGTGAGAGTCCCCCATACACTGGAAAGACCGTCCAGAATGGAAGAAAGACTGTTCATTTCTCCTTCCGCGTTATAGACAAGAACCCCATACTCCGCAAGCTTATCTCCGCAATCAGATGCATTGGTTGCTAACCTTGTCATAATAGCACTCAGAGCAGTACCGGCTTCTCCACCCTTTACGCCTGCATTGGCCATAGTTGCAAGAACTGCCGTAGTTTCTTCTACCGAAACACCCATAGATGAGGCTGTTGCAGCGCAATGTTTATATGCTTCGCCGAGCTGTTCTGCAGATGTGTTACTGTTGGCCATTGCGTAGGCCATCTGATCTGCAAACTTTGATGCGTCTTTTGCTTCCAGACCGAACGCAGTCAGATAATCTGTAACAATATCGGAAGCTTTCGCAAGATCTAAGTCTGCGGCCGCTGCCAGATTCATTATGGGTTCAATACCTTCCAGCATTTCCCCTGTCTTCCAGCCGGCAAGCGCCATATACTGGAATGCCTCAGCCGACTGTGACGCGCTGAACATAGTAGTAGCGCCCATTTCTTTTGCTTTGGCCGTCAGGGCTTCCAGTTCCTCGCCTGTTGCTCCCGATAGAGCTTCTGTTTTGGACATAGCAGCTTCAAATCCGGATCCTGATTCTATGGCTGCTTCCGCTACACTTTTTATTCCATTGGCCAGGGCTTTGATCCCGCTTATGATTGCTTCTGAAAGAATGTTTGCTTTGATGACATCTCCGAAGATGGAAGTCTGCTCAGATGCCTTTGCTGTTTCTTTTCCGTACCTATCAATTGATTCCGCGCACTGGTCCGTTGAATCGGAAGCCTCCTCTATATACTTCTCTGTATTTTTGAGCTCTGCTTCAAGATTCTTCTGTTCTGCACTGGCATAATTTAATGATGTCCTGTAACCTTCTGTTTTTAAAACAGCCTTGTCATATCCTTGCTCTGCCAGGGCAAGTTTTTCCTTAAGGTCATGAACCGTTTTAGACTGTGCTTCCAATGCTTCTGATGTACCAGACGAACTTTTCTCCATCTGATCCATCTCATTTTCAGCATCTGAAAGAGCCTTTTTCAGTTCTTCTACCTTTTTAGTTGCTTCCTCTTCCTTTTTCTGGGATTTTTCAATAGCCTGCTGGTATACTTCGACTTTCCGGGTCTGTACTTCATACTGTTTTGATAGGATTTCATGTTTTTCTTTTAAGGCATCTAAAGAATTCTGGTTATCCTTGTATGTAGCCTGACTTAATTTCATCTCAGACCGCAGTTCAGCCTGCGCTGTTTTGATCTCCTTTAGTGCAGCATTATATTCTTTTTCGCCTTCCAGAACTATTTTGTTTGAAATCGTTCCCATTCTGTCTCCTATAATGCAGAAAGAGAACTGACAGGTTCGACTTCATCTATCCTGTAAGCAGTTCTCTTTAATTCGAAATTATATTGTTTTTTGTACGTTTCATACAGATCTATCCAAAGGCCGAAATGCATTTGCATGACCTGCTTATACGTAAATCCTAATTTATTCATACCGATATATATCAACCAAGGGAAATCTATCGGCTGTTCATTATTTTCTTCTCCCTTGGTTAAATTTTTTTTGTGGAAAAGCACCTTTTAAATTCTTCATGTATGATCTTTGCCAGCGTTCTGAAAGGTATCGAACATTGACTGATGATTTCACTATCCGATACCGGCATAAATTCTGTCCGGTTCCTTTCTGCTTCGATTTCCAATCCTTCGTTGATCATGGCCGGAAGTGCTGTTTTAATCGCTTTGATTGAGGGCTCTTTTTGTATAATGACGGGCTTTTCATCTTTATACATCTGGTTTCCTTCCTCATCTTTCACATAATGGAGTCCTAATATTTCCCTTTCGAATTCATTAATAGATCCGTACTCATTCTGTATTTTTTCAAGAACGTTTAAATCTATCTTAATGGGATATNTANNNTCTCCTATTGTGATTCTTGTTAAATCTTCCATNCTNATCCTTTCTAAAAATGCCCTGGACATGCCAGGGCATTAGATATGTTATTCTTTTACAGATTCTGCTTCTTTTTTTTCAGATTCTGCTTCTGANACNCCAAGTTTTTTCTGTATCCANNCATCTGCTTCTTCNTCTGTATCAAATGTTGGTGATTTGATACGCCATGTGCCGTCATCTATTGCAGAAACNGTNCCGCTCAGTGACGGTGTTTTGAATGATATNGAATCTCCTTTTGTTTCATATGACTCTTCNCCCTCTTTAAACATGACTTTCACCAGCAAGCAGGCTCTGTANTTCTTTTTNCCTTTNTCCATTTCGGCAACGATAAATCCATATCCTACATAATTAGATGAATCACCCGCTTTGTGGATCTCTTCTCCGTCTTCGCCAACGGTATGTCCAAACATGACAGTAACAGCCTCTACAGGCATAGTATTTACACCCAGTGTTACGTTTGCATCTTTAAATTCTGTGACCGTTTCATCCGGCTGATTATCTGCATGCAGCGTTGCTTCGTTGTAATTCGGTGTAACAGATGTATTGATCGCTTTTCCACATTTGAACGCATCTGAATATTTTTCTGTTTCCGGATTGTATTTTGCAATCCAAGGTTTTGATAAACCAAAATTAGGCATCTTTATTCCTCCTCTTNNCTTTGCTCTGTGTANGTTACATGNAATATGGTCTGTCTTATCTTTTCNGTTCCNANATATGTNTCACCTAAAAAGCTTCNGATTGATGTTACNNAAAAATCCGCTNCCTCTAAGAGGTTGCGGATTTTCTTTTTTAATTTAAAATAATTAAATCCCTTTGGTGTGATGAGCTGTATCTGTATATATGCGGTATCATCTGTCACTTTATTATCTGCAGAAAATTCNGGCCTTTCATCTTCATATGTAAAGATGATGTATTTNTCTTCTTTTTCGTNATATTCGTCCTGTTCAACCGGAAGTCCTGTAGTTTCCAATATGGTTACCAGTAATTCATTTAGATTCATTTATTTTGCTCCCACCTTTTTGTTGTAAACTTCCTGTATCTTTCTTATCACCGCATTTTGTGCCGCATTTTTCCCAGCTTCCATAAAAGGACGGGGCGGTTGTCTTCCGGGAATGCCATATTCTTTCCATATGGCTTTTAATGCGTTTGATACAGGATATGCCCGTTTCTTTTTTCCGCCTTTCTGATAATAATGATTTTTGCTGTTTCCTTTCGGCCCTACATTGACAATCCACGCATCAGTTTTTGTTGCTTTCGGCTTACCTGCCTTTATTGATTCAATCATTTCTGAATCTCCTTCATGTATGATCACCGCTCTTCCTGATGTCTTCATTGCTTTCTCTAATATCGGCGCTGCCTCACTTAATGCTTCCTCCGCTATATCCGCAAATTCTGTATCCAGCAGGTCTGACATAAGATCTTCTGGAAAATCAACATTAAATATTGCCATTATTTTTCTCCTGCCGTTGCCATAATCTCTATGTACTCATTTGAGTCTCCATAATTGTTTACATATTCTATCTGGTAATAAACTCCGGCATACAGTATAAACATGGTGTGGTCTATCGGCTTTGGAGAATATCTGACAAGGAATCTGCACCTTGTCAGATTAATTTCCGTTTCTGCCCGCATTACTTCACTGACTTTGACTCTTGTAATTTTTGCCCATGTATTCCGAACAACATTCTCCGTTTTTTTTGAAGTAAATCTGTCATTATCTTTTTCTGTTTCAATTTTGATAATTTTAATTCTTTTATTCAACTCTCCAGGATTAACATTCATAATGTACCTCTATAGCAGATTTTCGCAGTACATTCCCAGTATAGAACATACCACCTTGTTTGTGTTGCCTTTGTCCACGTAATAAGNCCTGTTATCAATCATATCCTGGCATAATGCCATATAAGCTATGTAGAAATCTTCATGGGTATCTGCCTTTTCCTTTGATAACCCTGTGTAATCCAAAATATAAGTGTATGCTGCTTTCATGATCGCCCGTAAATTTATTTCAGCCAGCGATCCCTCAGTATACATGTCCTCTTCAAGTTTCAGATATTCGATNACATCAGNTTTTTTNATCTTACTTAGTTTCACTCTTTGTTCTCCTATGCGGCTTCCTTCATTTTTACAGCAACAAGTTTCTGGGAATCTGTAACTTTGGAATCAAATTCAAACCATGCTACAAACCCTACTGCATGCTGAGTTGCATATTTTTCAAGCAGTATCTGAATCTGAATATTCTCACGNATATTTACAGAAAGTCCGCTCAAATCTCCGTATAATATTGCCTTGTTTCCTGCTTCCATTTTAGGCATATTGTCAGAAACGAATACCGGCTTCCCNAGCAGTCTGTAAGGGAATTCTCCAGTAATATCGTCCTGNAANAAATATCTTCCGTTCTTATCTTTCAATTTTCTGATTTCTGTAAAAGTGCTCTGGTTCATAATCCAGCATGCATTCTTCTGAAATACCTGTTTGATACTTGCCTGTGTATCGATCAGTTCATCAGCTGTTACAGTATTTGCAGCTGCAGCTTCTTTCACGTTTTTCGTGTTAAGTGCGCCCTCTGCTGCCTTATTTCCAGTTCCTTTNAGAAGTTCTCCNTCAATGAATTCTGCAATTTTGCGTGCCATCTCGTTNATTACAAAGCTTACGACGTCTACGCTGGCATTATTTGCTACCGACTTTCCGATCAGCACTAATGCTCCTACCAGATACCCGGCAAGATCGATGCTTGTGAATTTTCCGGAATCTGCAGTCAATTCTGTAAATTCCTCCTGATACCCTACAGNAATATCATGGGTTNCATTTGCAAGNCCCCACACCGGTACNCTTAATGTGCCTTTAGCATTGTATATTGTAGCTCTGGCAAAAATCGGGCAGATATCNTTTACAGTTTTAATAACCCGGTTTGCAATCGTTGTGGGCATGATTGCGCCGTTGTTTCCCATGGTCAGGTTTTGTTCTCCGGCTCTTTCTTCGNTTACTTCTCCTCCGCATATCCTGCGAATATACGTCTCAAATGCACGCTCTTCCAATTCTTCTGTCTTTAATTCTTCTTTCTTTTTATCTGAAACAGCATTTAGTTTCAGATCTCTAGCCCTCTCAAGACGTTCAATTGTCGCATCGATATTTTTGATCTGCTTTTCTGCTTCATCAAATTTCNGCTCTTCCTCTTCTGTCATTGCACGCTGCTCAGTTTCAGTCTGGTCTGCAAGATCTTTCATAGACTGAACAAGCTCCGCACGCTGCTCCTGAAGAGTTTTTAAATCTTCAGCTCTTTTCTGGAATTCTTTTCTGATCTTAGCCGCTCTTCTGGATTCTTCTCTTCCTACTTTTCTTTTTTTCATTTTTTTACCTCCACTTTCCTGATCCTTTCTCTGTAGCTATTAAAATCGACCATATCCTTATGTTCTGTGTCTTCCACATAAGTTGCTCTGGTTTCTATCACATCAGCTGTGATCGCTTCGTCGCCCGTAGCGCGTGCCTCAATTGATGTGCCCCTGTAACATGGGATTTTTCTATCATCAATTATTGAGACTTCAACTAATTCCATTTCTTCTACAAACCTTCGCTTCATTCCGTTTGCAGTATCTTCTTCGCTGGCGCCCAATTCATGAAAACCAAACGACCAGCCTCTGAGCTTTTTGTTCCTTGCTTTTTCAATCACTTCTGCATCTGTAACCTCTGCATGCGCTCTCAGTCCTATATCATCTTCATACAGAGTAAGATTGGTTTCCGTGGATCCAAGATTCCTTGATGAATCATGATTTAAAAGCAGCTGGACTTCATTACTTTTTAATGCTCTCTTAAAAACCCCAGGGACAATCTGCTCTACAAATCTTTGTCCGGTTCCTTTGTCTATCATAGGTCTGGAATCTCTGCCCACAGCATTAACATATCCGTCAATCACCACTTTGTCCGATCTGACTTCTATCCTCATCGTCTTTTACCTCCTTTCCCATTCCNCCCTCTGCNTTCATGTTCGGAATGAAGAATTTCTTCGTCTTAGGATCATATATTACGTCCTGTAGACCAAGCTTTATGAAATCAAGTCCAAGTTCCGGCATTTTTTCTTTCCTCCTTATTTCATCAATCTGAAGGAAACCATTTTTGCATGCTATTTCATATGCCTCATATCTGGTCTTGATATCTCCTTTTGTCAGTTCACTTGTGTCTGCTGCAAAAAAATAAGAGCCTTTCTCCTTTTCAAGGAGAAGGTCTCTGTCGAGCGCTTTTTCAATTGTTGTTAATATCGGAATAATACAGTACTGAATAAATCTTATTTTATCTTCTTCAGTTGCGCTTCCTGATATCATTTGCGGCGGTACATTCAAGATCTTACATATTTCATCTGAATTTGATTTTTTATTTTCGTTCAGCTGCATTTCTACTGATGTATTGGAAGACTCCTTAAAATCCAGCCCATCATTAAGTATTACTACATTTTCCGTTTTTGTTTGATATAGCTTCCTCCATGCCTCCTTCAGATTTTTCAAGGCTTCATCTGCCAACTTATGTGCAGATTTGATAAATCCTTTTTTATTGCCTCCTGTTTTAACAAGATTCTTTTCATACAGTAATGATGCATATGCNACTTCCAGTATTTCTTTATTTTCTTCCAGAAAATCTATGCTTTCTCTTCCGTTTACCGTTCTTCGTAATATTTTAATAAAATCATGTTTCTGGTACTCTGAACCTCTTACTAATATCTTGTATTCTTTAAAAATGGGATCATCGGAATATATAAATGATATTTCTCTGTCATCGACAAAATTAAGCGATTCAAATTCAATCCCATTTTTATTGATGTAGATAAATGCACCTTTCCTAAAATAGCTTTCCGTAATCGCTCTTTTTAAATCTGCTCCGCTGAATGTATCTTTTGTATCATCATTCANNAGTATTGTCCTGATATCATCTTCTACCTCTTTTATTTCGCCNTNTTTATTTTTTTTGTAAAGCCTTATAGGGATTAACGAGACTGTATCTTTAATCAGGTTCATACATGCCGAGAATGCCGGTACATTCATCGCACTATTCCAGTTTATTTTTTCGTTATTACAGAATGCCTGTAGAATGTCTTCTTCTTTTGTTTCCTTTGAATTATTTGCTTTTTCTGCCCTCTTTTTAAATAATCCCATTTTCCACTCCTATCCTACCTGAGCTCCGAAGTTCATTGTTCCGTATAAAATTTCCTGTTCGATCAAATAAGTGGAATTAATATTCCCGACTACCTGATCCACCTTTCCAGTTGATTTCTTTTTATTTACATATTTATTTTTATTTGTATCTTCCGTACATCTTGCATTCTGGAAATTGATTTCAAGCATCAAATTTTCGTCATAATGATATTTCTTTTGCAGGATTTTCTCTTTCAGAAACTTTGTCGGAGAATGTAAAACACTGGAATGCTGTTTGATTTCAACGCACTCTATCCCCTCTTCTTCCAGTTTTTGTATTGTACTGATCGCATTCCACTTATCGAATCCAAGCTGTACAATTTCGACACCATATTTTTCCGGTAATTCAAGGATATAATTTTCAATCGTCTTATATGATACGATTTCATCACCACATGCTATGCAGCAGCCATCTCGGATTAATTTTTTGTAATCTACATCCTCTTTTCTGGTTTTTAACTCAACTTTATCCCTCGGAATAAAACCCATTGTCTTTGAATATAATTCACAATTTTCAATATCGTCACCTTCATATGTTTCCATATTTACAGAAACATTATCTTCAGACATTGACAGATCAAGTCCAAGCCATACCCTTCTTCCTCGCCACCAGTCAGGATCATTTTTTCTTTTACATGCTCTTACTTTTGTAATTTCAACATATCCTTCAACACCAAGGCCCTTATATTTGATATTGTTATGCTTGCAAAGATAGTTTTCTCTCTTATTTTCATAATCTATAGCATCTGACCTAAGCTCTACTATTGATTCAAATATACTTTTGTTTTTTACTGCAACCGGATTGCTCTGATATATTACATCGTCATCGGTCATCCATAAATCATCTTGCAGCAAATAATCATCAGGTTCATATAAAAGAGCAAATATTCTTTTATTTTTTCTCAAACCAACAAGGGCTTTTTTACACTTGTCAGTTTCATCTATCATTACATTGTTATCATTAGGGTATTCAGTGCTGATAATAATCCCCAGTTTATTGATAAGTGTGATCTGTGAAGACCTCATAGCCTCTACCGGGTAAGCGTCCATCGCTCCAGCTTCATCAGCAAGATAAGCATTTGCAAGTTTTCCGTCCATTCTATCTTCTGAATATGCTAACGGTGTATATTCACTGTCTGTCAAAAGGCATCTGATCTCACTTCTTAATGTCTGGAATGCCGGATTAAATTCATCTGATAAAATAGGACTGGTTTTAATTATCTTTCTAATTGCCGCCTGCAGCTCCTTTGATAATTTTAAATCAGGCGCTACCGAAAAAAATCTGGAAAACCTAGGTTCTACAAGCATTAAGATTATGAAAATAACTCCTGCATTAAAGGTTTTAAAATTTTTACGTGCTATCTTTAATACTGCCGTAGTATAGTATCTAGAATCATCTTTTCTCGATCTAGTACACATCGTGGCAATGATTAAAAGCATCGCGTATTCCTCTAATGCTTCGTCCATCGGTTTAAGCAAATCCGGATGTATTATCAGCTTCAGTATTTTAATAATTTTCTGATAAGCATTTTCATCAATATATGCTTCTTTGTCTTTCCCATCGGCTATTTTGATCCATGCTTTACATTGAAGTTTTACATAATTAGGTACTTTATTATTTTTAGGTCTTACTGCCCATTTGCAGTATTTATAAGCGATGCTTTCTTCAATCATTTATCCTCCCAGTGCTTCTAATAACGGATTAATTTTCTTTTCTTCCTTTTTAGGAATGGAGCGAAGTGCAGACGCTATCGTCATAATATTCTCTTTTTCAATGTCAAAAAGCATTTTTCTTTTCTGCTGTAAGAGTTTATCGCAGGCATTCATCTGTCCAGCCAATTTAACCAAGCTGTTTGATATCGTCACCAGATCATCTATGTAATCTTGTCTTTCTTCTTTGCTGAGTTCACTAATCTTTTCCTTTATTATCTGGATCAGTTCATTAAATGTGTCTCTTCTGTCTTCCAACTCTTTACACTCGGCCTGAATCATACAGTATCTGTTGATTACCGGCTCATAAAGTGCGTCGTTTTTATCAATTTTATCAAGCAGTTTTGAAACCCGGTTAAATTCTTTATTTGCAACCGGATTTTCTCTTACTTCTTTTCTCTTTTTGATCTCTGCTTTTGTTGAAAGCGCTTCTTCTGCCTGCTTCCTCATATTTAATTCGGCTTTTGTTCTGTGGGATCTTTTTTCTCCCTGTATGACCTTATATGGTTTTGGTGGTGTTGGCATAAGGATCCTCCTTTCAAAAAAGCTGATCTGGGAATTTTTTATGCGTAAAGGTGTGCCGTAGGTCTAGAAAAGCTTTAATTTTTCTCTTCGCTTTACCCGGGGGGTATATTTTCCTGCTGGTCAATGATCTCTTGTATTACCGCTAACGGAATCCTTCTATCTTCCGCCATCTCATGATGCATTTCGCATAGTGTGATCAGATTATTATTATCCAGTCTCAACTCATAATTTTCTTTAATTGAAATAGCATGATGTACTGAAAGGTTTGTACTATTTATTCTTGCTTTAGCATCATACAAATTCCTAATGCACACCTGACACAAATAATTATCACGTTCTTTAATTTCTGTAGCCTTCCGCTGCCATGCTGCTGTTGATCGGAAAGCATCTTTTTCATATTTCTTTTTAATCCTTTGTGGTTTCTTTCCACAATCATATTTTTTATCATGGATTCTTCCGCAATAACTACATGATTTCAACATTGTATTTTCCCAACAGAAAAGCAGCCCTGCACGGACTGCTTAAACTTATTTGTTGTTATTTGCACTGACTTCAGTTTAAATAATACCATAAAAAAACCGCCAAAACCGCCGTTTTGAAAATTTCTTTAATTTTTTTCTAAAAATCTGTCATGTTTCTGTCTACAACTGCTCTCTGTGTACTTCTTTTTCTTGTTTAAATCATTCATGCGATATGCCACTTGCACCCATGTCAGATTATCTACATAGTACAGTGTTAGAATATTCCGTATTTCCAGGTCGTCTATTTGAGATATGTACTCTTCTACTTTAGTGACAAGAACTAGAAGATTCTGTTCTTCTTGAAAAAGATTATCTCTGCGTTTTAATAATAGGTCACTGATGCGTTTATATTCTCCATGAGGAAACCCTGAAACTTTTTTGGTTCCCAGTGATTTCTTGCCCTTTTTCCCGCAACTGACAATATCTGTAACATAGTAGCCTTTCTCGTTCATTTTCTCTATTTTATTTTCTAGGTTCAAAACATTCTGACGAAGGATCTTTATCCTAGATAATGCCGCGCTATATTGTTCCAGTAGCTTTTTCAATATCATCTCTCCTTAAATATTCAGGCCTGCTGCCTCTGTCAAATAATTTAACGTAGTCCTACTTATTACCGGTTGTATTTGACTTTCAGCTCTTCTAAATGTTTCCGCATTTCATTTTGCAGCTTTTCTGATCTCTTCCAGTCATATTTACTTTTAGATAACTTTTCTCTTATAGCTATCTTTTTTCGCATAAAATTGTCATAGATACATATTGTGTAACGTGCTCCGCATTTATGACAGACAAAAAATTGTTCAATAACATTGTCTTCTTCATTCGGATCAATAACGGCTTCTTGGATATTTATTGGAATTATGGTTTTGCATTTATCACATCTACATGTTTTCATTTTGTTTCCTCCTGGCTATATGCCTGCTGCCTCTCTGTGATATTCATAGTCTCTCGCTTTCCGGATATATGCGCTCGAAGTTTATTGCCCATACCCAGGGATTAGCTTTCCAGCTATACAGATTTATGTCTGATTTCTTAATGGTTGAATTCCAAATCACAGGAAACCAATCTAATGCCGCCGACATCTCTTTTCCAGTATTTGAATCATATTTAACCGCGCCTATGCCTTCTGCAATAGCCTGCTCTTCTGTAATATCCTGCAACCGCTCTACCCCCACATCTGTAACTTTAAGGAATATACGGGCAGCTTCCTTAGACATGTGGATTGATGGGT
>JAAVBZ010000022.1 GCA_014803415.1 Lachnospiraceae bacterium | reverse complement strand
CTGTATATCGTTTTTCCACCCAACCTTGTAGCCGTTTGTCCTATATCCGTACCCCTGCCAGCACCTGATCAGGAATCCTGCTGCCCTTTGAAAAGAATCAATATTTACAGCTCCTTCCGTGATTTCAAATTGAAGATCATATTCTTCACGGCTGAATGGTGTTGTCATAACAATTCTGGCCAATCGTTCCGAATCTTCTTGAATGCACCGGAATAAATTTGTTACATCAGAATCCAGATCATTTATAGTCTCTATATCCGATACCGGTTTGCTAAATAGTACGGCACCACTGCCAAAGTAAGGTTCTAAGTAGCTGTGATGATCCGGAATCAGCTCCACAATCTTTGTGGCAACATTCCACTTACTCCCGGGATACTTTAATACTGATCTCATTTATTTTCCTTTCTTCTGCAAGTCCTTCAGGAATTCCACCAAATAAGTCTTACTGTCCGTAGTATTCCGGAATTTCTCATTATAGGTAAACCTGTCTCCTTTTTTTCCTACCTGCAGTAAATGGTAATAATGTTCATCTTCTACCTTGTTTTTCTTCCACCAGTACTGGCGCTGCGGGTATTCTGCAACTACAAGCCTGCTGCCGTCTTCAAAATCATATTTGTAGTAATTTACATCGATATGCTCATCATAGTACCAGAGACCCCATGTTTTATAATTATTGAGCCATTCTTCACGTTGATCATTGTTCTTCAGTATGGGAAGATCTGGTTGTATGGGTTCTTCCTGATCAGATGTTTCCAGATCACATACCCTGGCATCAAGTGCCGCCACGATAGTTTTCTGTCTCAACACTGTCATTTCCGGAAGACCTCCAACCTCTAAAAAATCATTCAGAGTCTTCTCCTCTCGCTTCAAAATAAATTTTGTTATCGAAAGGTCATCTGTTATTACTTCTTCATTTTCCTCTTCAGGATCCTCTTTGGAAATTGCAGACTGCTGGCTTCTTTGGCACCGATAACCACATGGTTCCTGACATTTTTTACAGCATGGCTGCGGCGCACCAGATCCGGCAGCCGAGTCCGCAAGATCGTGATTGGTAAACTGGCACTTGTTACCCATCTCCGTTTTAAGGTTTTCCAGCACTTTCATGGTAGTGCAACCAAATGGACTACCTAGCGGCGCCTCTACGCAATAATTGTCTTCCTGCCTGATCCGGCACTCCTGGGCACAGGAAAAACAACTGTACTTGTGGCCGCATCCTTTTGTAGTAATCAGGCTTCCTTCCGGATATTCCGTCTTGGGAAGTCCATAGGCTGAAAGCTCTTCATGAGGGCACTTCTCTGTATCAAATATTTTCATTAATTCCTTAACAAAGTGCCCGTATTTCAGACGTATTTCTTCCTGTCCGATCCTGAAACGTATGCCTCCGCCAAATCCATAAAAAGAGAACTCATACTCACTACAACTGCAGCTATGATGGCCATATGGTGCTATGTATTTCTGGACTGCTTTAGCTCTGTCTGAATTATTGGCTTCCTTCAGACAGATTTCATACAGCTCTCGCACTTCGTCCGGGTACATGTTAATATACTGATTTACAAACCATGCCTCATCATGTGCGCTTTCCGTTTGCGACGTCGCAACTTCTTCAGCCTCTTCAATCTCCCTGTATTCCCCGTCGATCACAGCATCAGCTTCGGGTAATTCATCATGATCACCGTATATCTCTTCATACCAATTCCAATCCTGCATCTGTCCGCACTCGGGGCATCTTTCAGAGCGGCGGTCCTCATCCAGTGGCGTTCCACACTGGGCGCAGTAAGCATGATCTATAAGTCCGCGCACATCAGGCTTCATTTTTATATTTTTCTGCTCCTCCTGATCCGGCAATAATTCCTTAAAATCTGTTTCGATGCTTGTCTGCCCGGGAATATCTTCATCTTCTTTTTCTGCTCTTGCCTGCCTTTTTATCTCCCTTGCCTGTTTGACTGTCATATCAGGCGTAACCTTCGCTTCCAGCTCCGGAGACATACTGAGCATTTCTATCAAAAGTCCTTCCGAATAATCTTTATATTCAGGGGAAATATTGAGGCCGTTTTCCGGATCCGAATATTTTTTATTGATCTTTATAAATCTGCTTGCCCTGGAATATTCCATGTGCAGCTCTTCGTTAAGATATTCATCAAAAGAGCTATAGTAGACTGTCCACTTTTGCTGCTCCATCATCTGCCTTAACAGAAAACCCAGCTGTACCACATCATCTGCAGATCTACGCATGGCCAACTTGATCCGTTTGTTAAGGTCATCATATTCTGTTAAAGCTATTGTTGCTCCGATCATCTCATCAACTCCTTTCATCTCCATGTAATCCACCACCCTCCGCCCTCGACAGGCTCTTTCCGGTATATTTCCATAGGACAGTACTCCTTGCCCTTCTTGTATACGTCCAGGGCTTTTCTAATATCTGACTGCATGATGTCTTGATATGGATTTTCACCAGAATCAAAAGAAACTGTATGGTTCTGCATCTCCTCGTACACCTGCTGCCACAGTTCCTTATTCTTTAATGGCCGTCCCTTAGATTTAACCCAGCCGGCCTTTTCCCACACCGGAAGCCAGTGGTTCTGCATCACATTCAAAACGTGCCGGCTTTGGGTAAACCCCGAAACTTCACAGGGTTTTACCAGTCTCTTGAATGCCCCTAAAATAATCTCGATGGCAAGGGCATCTCCTGTCACATTCTCCCTGATCAGAATGCCCTGGCAGGTCACAGCTGTATCATTCCTTAGGCATTCCACTGTATACATGCCTGCTGCCAGTTTTATCTTTCCCTTTCCGCTGGTGGATGTTTCTGCGTAGATCTTCACTTTATCCATACGGTTCACCGCCTTTTCTGACTTGACTTACTGAGATGTTCAGGTTAGAATATAGACAAGTTAATTTTATGTAATACTTTTCCGAAGCGGTGCGTGGGTTCCAGCCATGCGCCGTTTTACTTTTTATTCCGGACAACATGTCCACCTCCTTAATAAAGCTTTATGTTGAGGGCTACACGGCCTCTATCGTTGAGTGATGGAGTAAAAAATACCGTGTATCCTCTGTCAAGGATCCCTGACGGTATGTCTACATTGGCGCTGGAAAAATAATATTCCATTCCGTCATCACCAGTAATAAAGCCATATCTCTTTTTATGATCAAAAAATTTAACCTGTCCTATCACCTGTCTTTACCTTCCTTCTTTTCTAAATACAGTCTCAGATCCTGTACTGCAGAAAAAGCTTTGAAGATCATCTTGTCTTCTTCATCTCTCACCAGCTCCGAGAGGTAATCTACTGCTACAGTCATGTTCTGACGGATATCTTTTAGATCTGTGACTCCCAGCTTGTCCATACGGTCCTGATGCCACTTAGGGGATACCTGCATGATTCCGATGCAACCGACGTTTTCTGCATCTGACTGAAATCTGCTTTCCTTCCAACAGATAGCCTGGATTGTTTCAGGACAGATGTTGTACTGTTTCCCCAGTTCCTCTGAGATTGTTATTACATCTTCCGGCGGAACTATCTCAGAAAATTTAATAGTTGAAATTTCGTTTTTCTCTTCCGCCCGTACCACTGCCGCTATAAACGAACTGAATATCAGTGTCAGAATGATGGAAACAATATAAATACCTATTATTTTCTTCATTGCTTGTCCTCTCTGGCCGGTTTATGCCGGCTTTTCATTTTTTTCATTTTCTAATAACGGGCCTTCGTAAATTCCATTCTTGATACCATAATAGAGATCTACAAAAGCTTCTGTTATCCTGTCAATTGCACCTTCTGTAAATTCAACTGTACAGGTTATTTCTTTGTCTTTCTTTTTGGCCATAGAATCCTCTCCCTTCAGTCAATTCTATGTATTACTGGTTGTACATCTTTCCATAAATGTTTGATGTCCTTTATTTTCAAAATTCACTGCATGATTTATATTACTTGTATGCTTACAAGGNCCACCCTTTTTATAACAACNGCTCTTTTTACATTCCGGTANCATTCCGNNACACAAATATAAAACTCTNGTGNTCGATTTCTTGAGCGGTTTAATCNGTTTTGGNAATTTCATCTTCATATTCTCTTTCTACTTTTTCCTCTCAATATATTCTTTTGANATCTNAATTACCTGCTCTGCATAGTCTTCTATNTCTTTTGCACTTCTTTGAAGTACTTTAAATGTGTAGGAAACTATGGACTTATTNCAAATAACNGATACNATAACCGCTGTCACTGCTGCANNAATAATTACTATCATTTCNTTCTCCTCTGATTGATATAAATTTTCTTCTCCTTTATAATTTGATTACAGGCTCNNNCAAGCCAAGTACTAGAGAAAGGAGAATTATAGATGATAGATTATGGAGTTATTCATTCCGCTCTTAATCCTGCCATAATTGAACCAAAACCTTCGCCCATTGCCTATTCGTATTCAGATACACAATTTGAGATATTGAAAAAGTATATCGAAGAGTACCAGGCTACCTTAGATGATGAACATGAAGTAGGCTTACTCCTCACAAACTTCGGGCAGACAATTACAATGCAAGTATGTGAAATCAGTTATGAGGAATCCGTCCTTCTCATTTTCAAAGGCTATGTAAATGGTAAATATTCTACTCTGATTCAACATGTGAGCCAACTAAACTTTCTTATCACCTCTGTTGAAAAAGAACCGAATCGCCCAAAGAGAAGGATTGGTTTTGGTGTTGAGCAATAAGCTTTTCTATACGCTTCAAAGTACTGTCAATGCTTTGAAGCGTTTTTTCTATGCTCTCATTTGCAAAAACATATTGTTGTTCATTCGGGTAAAACTTTGGTTCTCTAGGTTGTTCCATCTTTTATCTCCCTCAATTTTCAACATAGCTTTTTGATGCTTTGTCTTTTGACAACTGCGCTCCAAGAAAACAGCCATACATCATGTAACACATTGCTTTTCTTGCTCCATCACACCGCTTCTTTCTCTGTCTGCTAATTCCTGCATCATCTCTTCTCTACGATATGCATCAATACTTGCTGAAATAGCGATGCGGCGATTATGGTTTAAACTCTCCAACATTTTAAGAGTTCTAGTAAGGTCTTCTTTTTCTTTCAACATATCCTTTACCTCCTGTTCTGTTTGTTATGAACTTTTACCTCTTTGGCTTTCCCCACTCTTTCCTGTATAATGTACTTACAGGTGTTGCCGCACCGAGTACAAAAGAAAGGAGAATTTTCATTATGAAGCTTAACTATCCCGATCTAGTATCTTTAGCCAGATCTGTCACAGAATTAGAAATACAGGGAAATCTCATTGCCAAATACGAAAAAGCTGAAGACACTGCAAAAGAAATAGCAACCTTCTACAATGCATTTGTAGACGAAGTAACAAAAGAATAAGTATCTAAAAATTCTTTGGGCAACGTAGCCCTAACTGATTCAACTTCTTTTAGGGCTGCTGCCAGAAAAAAGATTTCTTCTCCGTTGTTACCCGGCTCGTTGCACTTCTGATTAATTCTTTTAGTTAAGTTAAGCATTACTTCTTTAATATCTTGCATTCTCCTTTTCGCCTCCCTCATACTGTTTCTTGTTCTTTGTCTGCTATGTCCTTTAAATTCCTTAATATCCGTTACCTGCCCTGCATTGAATATGTCTCTTATACCAATGGCAGATATTAATGATTTAAACAATCTCGTTCCCAGCGCTTACCAAATTACACTTTGGTAAGCACCACATCACCATCTGGTATTTCTGAAAGCCCATTTTCTTTTCGTAATTGATTGATTGTGGGTTTTCTTTTTTCTATGCAGTTTTTGCTTTCCGGATAATCACCTTTTTCAATTGCGATTTCTAACATTCTTTTCTTTATATAAACCGCAAGCTCTGGATTCTTAAATCTTACCTGACGATATGTTTCCTCTATCCCACAAAGAATTTTTCCGCTCTGTTTAATAACCTCATACTTCTCTAATATTGCCTTATCAATCTTGTTGAGCATTTTCTGCACGTACCTTCTCACCTCCTCTTATATCGCTATAAAGTTGCTATATTTTCCCTTCTCCTTTATAATCTGATTACAGGGTATTGCCGTACCCAAGTACGAAAGAAAGGAGACATACTTATGAATATTGATATGCTCAAATACTTAGTTGAGCTTTCCAATGGTGAAGTTGATGTTATTAACACCAATACTTTCTTTGAACATTTTCCCAAAAGTTCATCTACAAATAAGGATTTACAAACCTTGAAAAGTCTTGGTTTTATCTCTCTCCTTAACGCTGATAACGAAATCAGTTGTATAGGTATTAACCAGAAAGCTATTGACTATTTCAAATGATTTCTAATCCAAAAAAACAATACCAAGATGGCTGTGATGATTGCCGTCATTACGGTCATTTCTTTTTTTTGCTGCTCTCTGTCCGATTTTAATTCAGATAAAACATGCTTATATTGCTCTGTAGTCATACCATAATAAAATTTGATAGTATCAAGTATTTTATTATCCATTACCTCTTCGTTCTGACTCTCTTTATCCATCACTCTTCTCACCTCGTTTCCTCTGCTGTTTTATTTGTATCTTTTGACAACTGTGCTCCAAGAAAACAGCCATACATCATGTAGCACATTGCTTTTCTTGCTTCATCACACCGCTTCTTTTTCTTTGTCTGCTAATTCCTGCATCATCTCTTCTCTACGATACGCATCAATGCTTGCCGAAATAGCGATGCGGTGATCATGGTTTAAACTCTCTAACATTTTAAGGGTTCTAGTAAGATCTTCTTTTTCTCTCAACATATCCACTGCCTCCTGTTCTGTTTATTATGAACTTTCATTCCTTTTGATTTCTCTGCTCTTTCTTGTATAATGTACTTACAGGTGTTGCTGCACCGAGTACAAAAGAAAGGAGTTTTTTATGGACAAAGCAATTATCCATTTTTCTGACAAAAGCACCATCGAATTGAAAGAAGGTGATTTTATAATCCCAATAGTCCGTGTTGACTCAGATGAAAAAACATTTGCTTCTATGGACGAGTCTGTTGAACTTTGGGGCCATGTTCACAACGGACTGATTCCTTCTATCATGGACGCATTTCT
Organism: Lachnospiraceae bacterium; assembly: GCA_014803415.1. GTDB lineage: Bacteria > Bacillota > Clostridia > Lachnospirales > Lachnospiraceae > Suilimivivens. The sequence continues at coordinate 45,581 of JAAVBZ010000022.1, read as the reverse complement.
GAAATGCGATTTCTTTTATGTGAACCATGATTTCGATACTGCCTATAATTCGAAGGCAATTGTAAAAATCACAATCGCTTAGTTCTTTGGCGGTTTACTATTGTGGTAAATCGCCTTTCTCTTTTGCGATCTGCATCATTCTTTTCTTTATGTGAGCCGCAAGCTCCGGATTTTCAAACCTTATCTGACGATATGTTTCCTCTATCCCACAAAGAATTTTTCCGCTCTGCTTAATAACCTCATACTTCTCTAATATTGCCTCATCAATCTTGTTGAGCATATTCTTCACGTACCTTATCACCTCGCATTCTCTTGTGTATTATGTTATTTGTTTCATTGAGAACATGATATACCCCATTGAGAATCATGTCAATAGTTTTTTGTTGACATTGAGAACTTTTTGTACTATGATGTGCGTAAAGGTGGTGATAATTTGAATAAACGTATAAAACAAGTTAGAGAGTATTTTGGTTTAACTCAAGAAGCATTCGGTGAAAGAATAGGTGCCGCACGTAATACCATAGCTAATTATGAAAATGGAAACCGCACACCTGGGAAATCTATTATTCTCTCTATATGTAGAGAATTCAATGTAAACGAAGACTGGCTTCGGAATGGTGGATCTGATGATGATATGTTCAAACCAGAATTTGAAAATGATGAACTTGCTACATATTGCGCCGATATATCAGAAGGAAAAGATCCTTTCATTGCTGACATGCTGTTAAAATACAAAAAGCTTTCCCCGAGACACAAACAGGCCATCTGGGAAATATACGAAGAACTGCAAAAAAAAGAAGAGGATACTTAACCCTCTTCTTTTTGATTGTCTAACTGGAGCATTCTACTTACATAGCTATAAATTCTTATGATACGTTGCAATGATGTAATTCTATCCACCATCTTATGTATTTCTTTTTTGTAATCATCAACTTCTGCTTTCATTAGTATTCCCCCTTTACTATCTTCGGTAATTTTTCTATCTTTAGCTATGGGTTATTTGCCAAACATTTGTTCTTAATATATATTAGAACAAATGTTCTTATTTTGCAACTACTAAATATAGTATGCCTTGGCCATAAATACATAAATATAGAAATTACCATATATTGTAAATTCCTTATATCTTTTATTATAAATATAATATTTGCAGGGTCTATTGGTAAATTTTGGTAATTTACTTTAATACAATTTGTATTTCTAATCTCAGCATGATATATTCGTAATATAAAAATATAGTCTCGTCACGTACGAAAGGGGAATTTATAATGGAAAATGCATTAAGAAAAAGCAAATTTATCATTGCTATATTTGCTATATTATTAGCAGGCTGTGGTCAAAAAGATAGTACTTCTACAAATTCTGCTGAAGCACCTGAATTAGTTTCTGAAGGTACAGATGTTCTTGTAAATGAAAAAGCGGATAATGAAGTTGTACTTTCACAAGAAAATACTAATGATACTCCTATATCAACCTTTAACATATCCGCTGTAGACATCGCAAAAACTATATATGGTAAAAGTGTTGATAGTTATTCAAAAAACATTAATGAATACCATGTTGATGTTTTTCCTGATGAAAACTACTTCGTATTTTGTGTTTCTTCAGTTGAAGAAAATTTCCCGATGCTTGTCTACACTTATGATCAATCTAAATCTGGAACCCGAGAAAGTTCTGATAATCTTATAAAACCCTTTCTGGATTCTTTATCAGATACTCAAAATATAAAAGTCGGTGCTTGCAATACAGATGATTCATCACGAGATGTAATTTCGTATGCTTATATAATAGACTCAGATATAACAAATTTTACGCCAACAGTTCAAATTTCTTCAGACACCGATTATTTTCTTCATGCGGATACTGAAGAATATAAATTAGCTTGCACCGAGGGACGCTATAATGATATTTTTCATGATGTACAATCTTATATAGACGAATGTAATCCCCCGACATATGATAGTGCATATACTATTCAATCTATTTTATCTCCTATTATCAATGATTGGGAAAGTATTAAAGTGGAATACGATTCGATAGAAAACCATGCTACTTTTTATTATTCCAATGTTGAAAATATAAATAATGATATTCATTTTGTACCATATGCCTTGACAAATGAAAGAAATATTCGCTCATTAATAGGCTTTTATGACTCTGATTGGTTATTTTTTGATAGTATTATCATTTCTTCTGATGATAATATAAGAATATCCGCTTCAAAAAATAAAATCGAAGATGTTGTTAACGGCGGCAGAGTATATGAAGCATATATCTATGCCATAGACGATGATGATTTGAATCAACTCCTCTCTTCTCCTGATCATACTATTCGATTTAAAGGAAAAAATGATGATTATATAGACTATGCTATGACAGATAAAGAATACGAAGCTTTAGTTGCAATTTCGAAGTTTCAAAATGTTCGCAATATTCTTTCCGACTTACTCTTTCATTTTCAAAAGAGACAACCAGAATCTAAGTAAAATTTTTAGATATCTCAGGTATTGCAAAAAGCCTTGATTGAAAAAGTCAGAAAAGCAATGTAAGTACTTTATACCGGAGGTTACGCTATGCTTACAATTGGAATCTATCCCCGAAAATCTGTCTATCGTGATAACAGCGATTCTGTGCAGGTTCAGGTACAGCTCTGCAAGGATTATGCCGGAATTATTTATAAGGATCAAGAGATCGAGTTTAAAATCTACGACCGTGATGAAGGTTTCTCTGGTAAGAATACCAACCGCCCCAGCTTTCAGGAAATGATGGCAGATGTCAAGGCCGGGATTCTTAACGTTGTTATGGTCTACAAATTAGACCGTATCAGCCGAAATGTACAGGAATTTTCTGCCATGTATGAAATATTNCAGCAGCACGATGTATCTTTCATATCTGTCAANGAATCTTTTGATACTACAACTCCTATGGGAAGGACTGTAATGTATATCCTGGCAGCTTTTGCCCAGCTTGAACGAGAAAATACTTCCGAGCGTGTTACAGACAATATGCGTGCCCTTGGCGCATCAGGCAAATGGACAGGAGGGAAACTTCCCAGCGGTATGGTCTCTGTACGCCGTCAGATAGGGGATAAAGAGCATTCATACCTTGAAGTGGATAATTCTTCCATATGGCGCCCTAAACTCCTCTATCAGCTCATTCTGGACGGTTATTCTATTACCAAAATAGAACGGTACTGCCGGGATCATGGAATCAAGAGCCAGACAGGTAAATTTTTAAATGTTTCTCAGATATATGGTATACTTTCCAATCCAGTTTACTGTCAGAACAGTATTGAAGCCTATTATTATTTTAATGACCAGGGCTGTACTCTTCCTGATCAGGCCCTCTTCGACGGCACCAAAGGTTTAATAGGATACGGAAAAACTAAGACCGGTAAAGATTCCCAGAAGAAACAGGATAAGGACAATTGGGATATTGCTATAGGAATCCATGATCCGGTAATTCCGGCCTCTGACTGGATTGCTGTCCAGAAACGCCTTGGAATAAACAAAATGATCCGTTCACCTAAACATGAAGTCGGGATTCTTAAAGGCGTTCTCAAATGCAGTTGTGGCGCCGGCATGAACATACGCACTTATGTTAAAAATAATATTCGGTTTTCTTATTATTACTGTGCTAACATGGCTCGCATGGGAAAAGAATACTGCGATACAGAATATGTTCGTGTAGAAAAGATTGACGAAAGCTTTATTGATCAGCTTAGAAAAATACAGATGAATCCAGCTTCACTGCACTCAAAGAAAGATAGTAATATTACATTGCAAAGCTCTGACAGCATAAGAGATGAGATAAAAAAATTGCAAAGTTCTATAGATAATCTTACNTCTGCNCTNNGTCAGGCANTGGAAACGGCTGCTGCCGGTTATATCATTAACCAGATCAGNGAACTGGANACACAGAAAAAGAANCTTGANGAGANTTTNAGAAATGTANTGCTNCNGGAATCACAGGAAANATCTGCTNCNGAAACGGAACAATTNCTATATAACAATATCTGNTACTTGCTTGATAATTTTGATCACATAAGTTATACNGGNAAAAACGAACTGATCAGAAAGANCGTGAAAAACTGTATATTTGATGGCAACAGCCTGCATATTATATTNTGATATGCAGGCTCTACTTTTTATTCANATGGGTACGCCNATCATCGCTGTAGAATCCGGCTATGTAGAAGCTCTCGGCTGGAACCAGTACGGGGGATGGCGTATCGGCATCCGCAGCTTTGACGGCAAACGCTACTATTACTATGCCCATCTGCGCCAGAATTTCCCTTATGCGCTGAACTTAGAAGAAGGAAGTGTGGTAACTGCCGGGGATGTGATCGGCTATATGGGCCACACAGGCTACAGTACCGTAGAAAACACCAACAACATCGATACCGTACATCTGCACTTTGGGATGCAGCTTATTTTTGACGAGTCCCAAAAAGANGGCAACAACGAAATATGGATCGACTGCTATGCTCTGACCCGGTTCCTTCGCAAAAACAGATCCCTCACCGAAAAGAACCAGGAAACCAAAGAATGGCTCCGTGTCTTTCAGATGAAGGATCCTGCCGTAGATCAATACACAAATTCCCGCTGAATCACAAAGCTGATAAAGAAAAGCAATATGTCTACNGGTATCTTCACAAGTACTTCCGCTCCCCCGAACAAAGGATAGAGAAAATTCACCAGAAATGCGCTGAAACACATCTGCACTGCTGCCAGAAGAAAATACTTAAACATGGTAGCAGCAACGGAATTTCTGCTCTGAAATACTACCTTGTAATTCAAAGAATAATTATAAACTGCCGATATGATCCTGGCCNAAACCGTCGATGCCACTATATAAGTGATACTGCCGAACTGTTGTCCTTTAAACAGANGGCAGAACAAAGAAAANAGCACCAGATCCAGTACGCTGGATGACAGGGAAGAAAACAGGTATTTTCCAAAAATACTATAGATTCTGAGGGAATCTTTCACAGGATTAAAATGACTGGTCTTATTTTCTTCTATATAAATAGTCTGAATGGGCACCTCCACAATNGGAATCTTACCTGCTTTGGTTTCTATCAGCATATTCGTCTCAAACTCAAATCGATCGCCTTTGACAGACAGAAGTTCTTTCATAAAAGAAGAGGAGATTCCCCTCAGTCCCGTCTGGGTATCCGAGACCGAAATTCCCGTCAGNTATTTCATTACCACTCTNGTACATTTGTTGCCGAATTCCGACCTTGCAGGTACATCCTCTTTATCAAAGCTTCTGCACCCCATGATCAGAGAATCCGGATGGGCAAGCAAAGCTTCTGCACANNCCAAAATGCATTCCGGCGTGTGCTGCCCGTCNGAATCNGCGGTNATGCTTCCCACNGCGTGGGGGAATTNTTTAAGCACAAAGTCAAATGCAGTTTTTAACGCCNTGCCCTTTCCTCTGTTTACCTCATGCTGCAGCACATGGCAATGATATTCCTCTTTCGCCTGTTTAAAAAAATGCCGGTACGCTTCGCCGCTCCCGTCATCCACAAGCACGATTTCCTTAAATCCGTTCTTTCTAAGGGCCCTAAGGAGTCCTGTCAGTTTTTCATCCGGTTCATAAGAAGGTATGATNACAGGCACTTCCTTTGGATCCATTTCTTTTACTTTTCTTTCCATTTCTTTCCTAACCTCGATCGGCTTTTATAAGCAGCATATTGCCTGTTTCCTGCTCTATCCGGTACAGGCAGCCAAATTCAAATATTNCCTCTTCTGTTAAAGGTGNAAGCAGTTCCTTCCCNTTTATGATCTCATCCGCATACAGATAACCGGCATGAGNTTCTTTGATNGCATTTACAATATCCCCGGTNCTCATAGACNGCGCATCTACATTTCCGNACATAACAGATACCGGCGAAGCTTCNAAACTGACATAAGTATTTCTGACCCAGCTGGNGTCCGNAATATCCCTCAGATACAATACNCTGCCCTGCNCTTCAAACTGTCCCNCNCGCACTTTNNNCAAAAATTCATCAGCATTGTCATCCACAATCTTTTGCCGCTCTTCCAATTCTGCCGAAACACTATCCTTATATCCCATCAGTCCACGATATGCACTTTTATAATCTGCAGTCAGGAATACAAAAGCAAGACAAATGAGAATTCCTCCATATTGCCGCAAAGCAGATNTTTCCTCCTGTCTCATGGTCAGGTAAGCANTCAGATACAGNCCGCCTATTGTAAAAGGCGCGCCGTANCTTTCAATTGAGGATACCATNCCAAAAGGTTCCAGATACTGAGTTTCTATNGCAAAAATAGTCAGATGACTGATCAGATTAACGGCATAAAAACAGATTCCGCTGACGGCCATAAAACTTCCAATGTAAATTCCCTGTTTCTTATCTATTTTACCTCTTTTATAGAGGATCCATACAAAAATCAAAAGCAGCAGATACAGACCAAGCGGACTTAAATCAATGGCAAAAGTCTTCCATCTGTGCAGCGGATAGCTCCAAAAAGCGGTTACATAGGCATGTATGAGTTCCTGCTTAACTTCCGGTATATTCATACTGCCCGTTACCATGTGCAGAGCCGTTCCTGTCAGCTTGGCGATCCGCCTGTTAANGAGNCAGAACAAAAGCCAGGAACCNTCCNTAANNANCGGCAGCAGTGTTGTAACTGNAATNCCCTTTAAACTTTCCTTTCCCTCCTGCAAACANACNATATGGTAGCCATACATAAAAAGAAGGGCAAATGCCACCCACATAAAACCTACNTTTTTACAAAGTACAAGCACCATTAAAAAAAGTGCCTGCCTTCCATAGTAAAATAATCTGCTATGCTGCTCTCTGTCTATGACTGCCGTAAGAAAAGCCCCATAAATAACAGCCATAGTCAGATCGGCACAGCTGCCATCATACCCGAAAACTTCCACACATGAGGGAAAGAGCCACAAAGCAGCTCCCATCAATATCATAAGAGGAATNTTTCTCTTTTTCAAATATTTTAANAGNGGCACCAAAAAAGCAAGATTCATAAANTAGTAGCCTGCAAACATCAGACCTTCTTTNAACTCNGNNGGATGCATATGAAGGAACCACCANTTCATCATCTGTGTCCCCGGAGGATAATCNCCAAATTCCGGTGATACATTCTTATATTTTTCGGCAAATCCNTTTATATAAAAAACAGCTTTTGCATCNGATGCCCAGAAATTATAATCATCCCACCATGTNACTGCTTTNGCGCATGTCAGCNCCGGTACCANAATCAATAAGANNANCGCAATAATACTTCCGGGCTTTTGCAGTTCCTTCAGAACATAAGAAAAGAAAATCCTCTCTNNCNTCCTTTGACCTCCTGATATAAAGAACAACTGCTGCAAAACACAAAAGAACTGCCAGATAATCCGAAGCAGGCAGACTGTTCACAAAAGCAAGTCCATACAGTACAAGTACCAGTATACAGACTGCCACAGGNATCACGTCTACCAGTGTTTCTTTTTCCTTATATGCAATAAACAGAATCAGTGCCGCAAANGCCGCTATATGGAAAACNGCCATNTCTTTNCCTTTCCGGCCGGAATGTCCGGCAATATGCTACTAGTATAACAAAAAGATGTGTGGCGCGCCACACATCTTTCTATTGTTTACATATAAACTCTTTATACCTCAGGTTCAATGAGGCCATAGGTGTTGCCTTTCCTCTTATATACTACGTTTACCTGGTCCGTTTCTGCATTGCAGAATACGTAGAAGCTATGTCCAAGCAGTTCCATCTGGATGCAGGCATCTTCAGGATACATGGGTTTAATATCAAACTTTTTGGTTCTGATGATCTTNACCTCTTCCTCATCCATATATTCTTTTTCAATGAACTCCTGTTTGAAAAAGCCTGCAGACTGCTCCTTTGAAATCAGTTTTGTTTTATATTTTTTCAGCTGTCTCTCAATAATTTCCTCGACCAGATCAATAGATACATACATATCATTGCTTACCTGTTCAGAACGGATGATATTTCCCTTTACAGGAATCGTTACTTCTATCTTTTGTCTGTCTTTCTCAACACTTAAGGTAACATGTACTTCTATATCAGATGTAAAATATTTTTCCAGCTTGCCGATCTTGTCCTCAACTGCGCTGCGAAGTCCCGGTGTAACCTCAATATTTTTTCCTATAATGATAAACTTCATACTCATCATCCTTTCTATGGATTATTATACGATTAGTATACCACATGAACACATTATTTTGCAACAACAGTCAAAAATTCCGGAGAGCTTCTGCCCTCCGGAATCTGCTTCTTGCTATTATTTCTTAGAAAATTCTTCTGATAGAAAGAATGGAACGATAACTTGCGCTTGAAATAATGATACCTGTCTTAGAGGTTGATGCATGGACGATCTGACCGTTTCCGACATAAATNGCNACATGACCGGAATANCAGATAATATCACCGGGCTGCGCATTNTCNAGACCGCTCACTGCACTTCCNACGCTTCTGTCNGCTGCNGAAGAATGNGGGAGACTTACGCCAAAGTTCTCGTATACNCTCATTACAAATCCTGAACAGTCGGCNCCGTTNGTNAAAGATGTACCGCCCCATACATAAGGATTTCCTACAAACTGACANGCAAAATCTGCTACAGACTGTCCCATTCCGCTTCCGTTTCCTGAAATGACAGGCGGCGTTATGGTCTGACTGCCGGTGCTTTCCTTCTTAGACGCATTGGCCTTTCTTGCTGCAGCTTCCTGAGCTGCTCTTCTTTCTGCTGCTTCCTTCGCAAGTCTTGCTTCTTCCTCTGCCTTGGATTCAGCCTTTACAAATTCAGTGGAAAGCTTAACGTAATCCATGGAAACATAGCCGCTGCCTTCCTCTATATCTACCTTTACCCAGCCGTCCAGNTCTTCTGTTATGANCAGTTCATCACCCATNGGTACCATACTGATCAAAGTAGATTCAGTGGTAGGCTCTTCTCTTACGAAAAGTGTGGTGGTATCCACCGTAGCGATTCTTGTTCCCACTTTCTTGGCCAGCTCTACCGCATCATCACCGGTCACACAATACTCTGCCTTTACATATCCGGTAACACTTCCCGATGTGATCTCATACCAGCCATCCTGTTCGGAAACAAATTCTCCTACCGATTTATCATAAAGCTTGCCTAATATTTCTCCTTCCTCACTGGGAAGACTTCTGACATTAACATAATTATTAACCTGNGCTATCACAAGAGATCTGAACTTCTTTTCTTCCTTCTTGGCTTCCATTTCCCGTTCCTTCTCGGGAATAGTCTTATCTGAATATGCTTCCGCTGTTTCTTCTATCACCTTTTCTACCGGCGAAGTAACAGATGCATCATTATCTGCTGCGGGAGTGCTTGAAGCTGTAGGCGCTGCCGTCTCCTGCGCATTTTCTGTTTCCTGTTTTTCCTGGCCGATCTCTTCCTCATCTTTTAGATTTTTAACACTGGTTCCATTTGATGAAAGGAAATAGTCGATACCTGCTGAGGGTAATACTGTTCCTTCATCTGCGAAACTTTCTATATTCATGCTGGAAAATAAAAGTGTTGCTGACATAACGCATACTGCTATTTTCAGGCTTTTGTTCTGCATTTCTTCCTCCATATTTCAAAACCGTAAATGTTACAAAAATGTTAAAAGTAATATAACACTTTATTTCAGCTCTGTCAACAGTCTCATCCACCAGATAATCTGTCATTTAATGGATAAATTTGCTCCTTTAGGCTCAAAATCTGACTTTCAAAGTCGAAATATCCACAATATGTAGTGCTCACGGACATAGAAAAAGGAGACCGGACGGCCTCCTTTTTTAAAAAAATATTTTTTTATTTAATTATTTTGTAACTTTTAACCTCAATAAATATTCCTGAACCGAGTTAATTGCATTTGCACCATCCGATACTGCCGTTACAATTTGACGAAGCTTCTTTTTTCTCACATCGCCTGCTGCAAAAATGCCGTCCGTGCTGCAGATACCGTCCTCACCTGCAATGATATATCCCTTTTCATCACGGTCTGTAAGCTCCTGAAACAGATTGCTGTCGGGAATAACGCCCACTGCCACAAAGACGCCCTGTACAGCCAGCTTTCTTGTTTCGTTAGTCTTTACATTCTTAAGCAAAAGACCCTCCACCTGATCTTCACCTTCAATCGCTTCCCCAACCGTATCCCAGATTATTTCTACATTCGGAAGGCTCTTCAGCTTATCCTGAAGCACTCTGGCTGCACGCAGCTCATCTCTTCTATGGATCAGATATACTTTTTCACAGCTCCTTGCAAGAAAGATGGCATCTTCCGCCGCCACATCACCGCCGCCTATAACTGCCACAGTCCTTCCCTTAAAAAAAGCGCCGTCACAAGTGGCGCAATAGGAAACACCTTTTCCTGTAAATTCCTCTTCTCCCGGAATATTCAGCCTGGCATGCACTGCTCCCGTAGCCGCTACCACAGCTCTGGTATCAAAGCTCCCTTCATCGGTTTTGACTGTAAATCCTGCCTCTTTACTCTGTCCCTTCGCAATGCTGAGAACAACCGCCGTCTTAAATTCACATTCCAGCTTATCCGCATGTTCCCTGAACTTCATGCCCATATCAAAACCGTTTATACCGGGAAGCCCGGGGTAATTATCCACTTCATAAGTATTTAACACCTGACCGCCGCTCATAGGATTTTTCTCTATGGTGACCGCTTCAAGTCCCGCTCTTTTTGCATAAATGGCTGCACAAAGCCCTGCCGGGCCCGAGCCGATAATCACTACATCATACATATTTTCCCTTTCCTTAGATCCATCCTCCGTCCATAGTGATCACCTGTCCGGTCAGATAAGATGGAGCTTCCAAAACTTTTAAGATCATTTCTGCTGCTTCTTCGGCTGTTCCCAGTCTGTCTGCAGGAATTTCTTCCCGCAGCGCCAGTTTCTCTTCCTCGGAAAAACAAGCGTTCATTTCCGTATCGATCACGCCGAAAGCCACTGCATTGACCTGAATATTGCTGGGAGCCAATTCCTTTGCAAGGGCTTTTGTAAAACTGTTGACTCCTCCTTTGGCGGCACTGTAAGCCACCTCCATAGAAGCCCCCGCATTTCCCCAAACCGAAGATACATTAATTATTTTTCCTGATTTTCGGCAAACCATACCCGGAACTGCGTATTTGCAGGTATAAAACAATGAATTCAAATTCGTATCGATCACCTGCCGCCACTCCTTCACTGACATATCCGTAAGCAGACCCACATAGGAAATCGCCGCATTGTTGATCAGCACATCCACATCTCCTGTCTGCGCAAATAAACGCTCTACCTGATCCGGATCAGACACATCACTGAGGACCGCCCTGCAGTCAATTCCGTACCGGGCCTTAAGTTCTTCCTGTAAGATATTCATTTTTTCCCCGGATCTTCGGCACACCAAAACAAGGTCATATCCTTCTTTTGCCAAAGCCTTTGCCAGCGCTTCTCCGATTCCCCTGGAGGCGCCTGTAATAAGAGCTTTTTTACGCATACTGTTTTCTCCCTCACTGCTGTTGCTGATATAGCGTGCTTCGCACCCACACCATTCGCTTCGCCTATCGGCTTCGCTCATGTTGTGCGTTCGCCAAATGCTCAGCTTGTCATGCAAGCATGACAGCTGTTCACTTGGCTCACTGCTATATCAGGTTTCGGATTCCGTCGCAGATTCTTTTCGCTATTGCGGGATTATTCATGGTATAAATATGTACGCCATCCACATCGTGCGCGATCAGGTCCACGATCTGATTGATAGTATATACCATTCCGGCATCTAACAATGCCTCTTTATTATCTTCATACTTATGGAAAATTCTTTCAAACTTAGGAGGCAGCGAGGCGCCGCATGTATTGATCATACGCTCCACCTGCGCTTTGTTTGTAACAGGCATAACGCCTGCATCGATCGGCACATCAATTCCTGCAATTCTTGCTTTTTCATAGAACTGATAGAACATTTCATTGTCAAAGAACAGCTGGGAGATCAAATGGGCCGTACCGGCATCTACTTTCTTTTTAAGATTTCTGATATCCGTAATAGCATCCGGTGCTTCCAAATGCTTTTCAGGATAGCATCCGCCGCTGATACTGAAATCTCCCTGGGATTTTACAAACTCCACCAATTCGCTGGCATATTTAAAATCATACTTCATCGGGAAATTAGGATTCACATCTCCGCGCAGTGCCAGTACATTCTCAATTCCTGCATCCGCAAGCTGCTTTAATATCTCGCTGATCTCCTTTTTGTCATACTGAAGGCAGGTAACGTGTACAAGGGGTTCTATGCCATAATTTTCTTTGATCTTTTTCGCGATCTCTACCGTCTTGTTATCTCCGGTGCTTCCGCCGGCTCCAAAAGTAACACTGATAAAATCCGGTTTCAGATCGCAAAGAAGTCCAAGCGTTTCATCGATGTTCTTTAATGCAGCTTCCTTCTTTGGCGGAAAAATTTCAAAGGACAGTACCGGTTTGTTCTCTTTTTTCTTTTTTTCAAATATCTCTGGGATTTTCAATTCTATTTCCTCCTGTGATCATTTTCTTTATCATAAGAACAGGCTCATCTGCTCGCCTGCCAGCTTATCAGTAAACTCATGCAAATAGGCAAAATTTCTGTTTATATCTGTTTCTATCCCATGCTCTTTACAGACTGAATGAAATAGCTTCATCAGTTGACCATTGTAGTCAGAACTGATCTCATAAGAAAGACCGTACTTTTTCTGATATACTTCTTTCAGCCCTGGGAAATGCTCATCCAGTTTCCGGTAAAAATACTCTCTGTTTCCTTCCCTTAAAGTCATCCCCATTCCAAAGCAAATAATACCATGAACACGGGCTGTAATACAATAGGAAAGAATTCCTCTTAAATTCTCTTCCGTATCATTAATATAAGGAAGAATCGGGCTCAGCCAGACCACTGTGGGAATACCGTTGTCACGCATGATATTCAAAACCTCTGCACGCCTTTTGGCGGTACAAACATTGGGTTCAACTATTCTGCACAAATTCTCGTCATATGTAGTCAGGGTGATCTGAACCACAGCCTTTGTTTTTTCATTGATCTTTTTCAAAAGATCAAGATCCCTTAAGATCCGGTCGGATTTCGTCTGAACTGCCACGCCGAAGCCATACCTTTCGATCAGCTCCAGGCATTTTCTCATATTTTGAAGCTTTTCTTCACAGTGCATATAAGGGTCTGTCATTGCCCCTGTGGCTATCATGCACTTTTTACGCTTACTGCGTAATGCTTTTTCCAAAAGTTCTACCGCATTTGATTTTATCTCCACATCCTCAAAGGGAAAGTCCATCTGATAACAGCGGCTTCTGGAATCACAATAGATACAACCGTGGGTACAGCCTCTGTATATATTCATACCGTTGCCGGATGACAAAATTCCTTTGGCTTCTTTTTCGTGCATGGAATAAACCTTTCTATTTCTGAAAAAACTAAGAGTACGGACATTGCTGCCCGTACTCCATTATACTTGATTTACATGCGCATTGAAAGAGATTTATCCAATACTTGGACCTCCAAAAATGTCACTGGCACTCTCATTAGACGGAATCGAATCTTTGATCCGTTCCTTTTTCTCCATACTGTCAGCGTCTTTATATTGAAAAATCATCTTTTCTTTCTCTGCTTCGGTCAAGTGCCCGTCATCCGTGTGGACACTGCCTTCATTTAAAAGATTAGCCGCTGCTATCCCGAAAGGAAAAACAGAATTCTGATAGTCCATTTTCATACACCTCCGCTATTAGTATGCGAAGGTGCATGCAGATTTATTCCTAATGCTCAAGTCATTTTCTGTCAGTTACATCCGGGATCTTCCAGGTCATACAATTTTCCGGAAGCATAAGGACTTCCCACATCACATCTGCCATGATGGTAAGTCTTCTTTGTCTTTCCTTCTTCAACCTGTCCTGAAGTCTCCACTTTAATACGGCTGACCTCACCAGCGGTCAGATCATCCAGCATTTTAATTACTTCATCTATGTTATCATTCATTTGATCATCTCCCTAATTCCCTGAGTTCCTGCAGCAAGTCCAAGTCCGATCGCTGAACTTTAATATTGGAAGTAAGTGGTTCCTGCCCCGGCTTCTGCACCGTGATCTCAATTATTGTCCCTTCTTCAATCCCATTCCGGAAAACTGTACTGATAAATGCTAAAAACTTGGGATGATTTGCTGTAAATGTATTTTTAGCACTTAAAATTTTCATTATAGATGACGGATTCATTGTTTTTCTCCTTTTTTGTTAATCTGAAGGTTTCTGATAGAAATATCCCGATATCTGCCGGGTCTTTACTGCATTGATAAATGCCTTTTCGTCTGCCTTTCTTACTGCGTGGATCACCTTCTTGCTTTCTGCTCCGGAAACTACTGAATAAACCACATTTCTTTCGCAATGTTCAAAAGAGCCTTGTCCCTCTAAGATCGTTGCTCCGTGGTGGCTGATCTGAAAGATGGCGTCGCACACTTCCTGGGGTTTATTGGTCACGACAAACAAGGTTTCCTGCTGATATTTTTTGTACAGGGCATGAAGCACCTGAGTGGATACGAACTGGAAAATAATAGAATACAGCGCCTTGTCCCAGCCAAATAAAATACCTGCCACTGATAAAATAACAAAATTAACTCCAAGTATGATATTAAAAGAATCCACTCCTTTTCTCTCGGAAAGGAAGATCGCAATAAAATCAGTGCCGCCGCTGGTGGCGTCCACTATTAAGCAAAGGCTGATAGCCAGTCCGCTGAGCATACCGCCAAAAACGCTGATCAGCAGCGTGTCATATGTGATAACATTTCCGGGAATTGCATCTGTTAAAACACTGGTAAGAACGATCATCAGACAGGAGTACAAAGTAAATTTCTTCCCTATGAATTTAAAACCAATATATACAGGCACTGCATTTAACAACAGATTGACAACCGTATAAGGAATTGCTACATGAAAGAACATTTCCGCAATATGCTGTATCAAAATTGTAAGTCCCGTAGCTCCGCCCGGATACAGGCCTCCTGTCCGTACAAAAGTTTTGTTATTGACAGCCATAATAATTGCCGCAGCACAGATAGCTACAATTCTTCTTCCGTCTTTTTTCAGATCAAAGCTCATTTTTTCTCCTTTCCGCCCTATTCTCTTTTATCATTTTATATAACTCTTCCGTTGCAAGTCTTGTTTTAGCCACAATATCTCTGTCTCCTTCCGGGAAACAATAATATTGAGCTTTGTCATTTCCAATACAGATCACATCTCCGATCTCATACCAGCAAAAATCAGAATAAAGACTGTAAGAAGCCAGCGGTTCCTGTCTGTAATCCAGTTTTCCTTCACAGCCTGTCAGGTGAAATCCCTCTTTGGAATGAGACAGCGTTCCTGTACCCACCTGGTAAATACATTTGGTATTTACCATCATATAGATGGCCACCGGCACCTCCAGCCTATAAGTATCCTGCAAAAGCTCCTCTTTTACACATTCCCTTTCCCAATGGTACCAGTCGGGAATATGGGGAAATTCTGTTTCTCCTTTGACGGCTTTCATAAAACCGTATTCTGTAAGCTCATATTCTTTTTTACAATGTCCGCAGACAATATGGATGCCTTTGCCTGTCATTTCCCCCTCAGCGTGGCAGTTAGGACATTTATATAATACTCTGTTAAGCCCGTCTGCCCGAAAAGGTTCATCGATCCGGACTTTGTTTTCCTGCTGCCATCTAAAATGATCATAAGAAAATTTCTTTTCCAATATTTCATTCAGTTCCACTGCCGGCTTTTCTGCAATCTCCTCCGGTGACAGCAGATATTCCATGTCTGCAGAAACCTTCACTTTCCGCAGCTTGAGGCCGTTATAAAGAGGATCTCTTGCAAAAGCGCCATAAGTACTGATCATGACCACAGGAACTTTTAAAAGCTTTAAACATTTCCCTATGCTTTCCGGAAGCGGTGTTGCCGTACCGTCAAAACTGTAGCTTGCCTCAGGAAACATCAATATAGAGCTTTTAAGCTCCTTTACCGTATAGACCATATCGCGCACCAGCGTCACATCGCTGATAAATTTTCTGGTGGGAATACATCCGATCATTTTCATCAGCCAGTTTTTACCCACGAAGCCGTCTGATGTGCAGACAACATTAAAGGGTCTTGGATATAAAAGCGTTGCCGCTATCTTTAGATCAATAAAGCTGGAATGGTTCATAAGCACCAGACAAGGTTCATCCGGTAAAAGCCTCTCCATTCCTATCGTTCTATATTTAAATTTCGTCGCTTTCAGATCAACGATTGACAGTATCTTCAGCAGACTTCTGAAAAGCATACTCTGCTTTCTCGGTTTCTCATGTACCTCAGTTGGCAGAGCAAGTACCTCCTCATAGCTCATTTGGGCAGTTTTAATTTTCATGGCCTTTCCCCCTCAGGCAAAAACTGCTTAAAACCGATTACTGTTTTAAGCAGTTCTCACTGGCATTCGTATTAATAACATCAACTCCTGGCCGCGCCATCAACAGACAAAATCTCTCCTGTTATATAGCTTGCAAGATCACTTGCCAGGAAAAGAAAAGCATTGGCAACATCCTCCGGCTCACCTACTCTTCCAAGCGGAACTGTGGCGATCAGAGGTTTGATCATTTCTTCAGGCAGAGCTGCTACCATATCCGTCTTAGTGATACCGGGTGCAACTGCATTTACACGGATATTATCCTTGCCAAGTTCTCTTGCCAGAGATTTGGTAAGCCCATTTACTGCAAACTTGGAGGCAGGATAAGCTACGCCTGAAGGCTGTCCGTAAATACTTACCATGGAACTTGTATTCAAGATAACGCCTCCGCCCTGCTCCTTCATCACCTTGGCTGCCGCCTGTGCACAATTAAATACTGCATTCACATTAAGGTTCATGGTCTTTGCAAAGTCTTCCGGCTTGTATTCATACAGCTTATCCCTTGCCGAAACGCCTGCATTATTAACAATAATATCAAAACTGCCAAAGGTTTCCTTAACTGTAGCAATTGCCTTATCCACTTCTTCCGGACTCTGAAGATCAGGACACAATCCTATTACCTTATAATCCGGATCTTCACTCTTTAACTTTTCCAATGCTTTATCTACAGTCTCCTGTCTGGAACCGCATAACGCCACAGATGCTCCGTTTTGAAGAAATACCTTTACAATTGCATATCCAATCCCTCTTGTTCCGCCTGTGATCATGGCGGTCTTACCCTTTAATAATTCCATACCTTCTAAACCTCCTTATTTTCTTACAATCTAGTTTACCATTATTATACACTTTCTGCAAAGGTTTTAATTGCCCTCTTTATAAAGAAAAGCACCCTTAAAGATACTTATAATGCATCTTTAAGGGTACTTATTTAAATCTTTCTCGTATTTTTCCGCTCCTTCACAAGCTGCCTTATTGATATCATAAAAACACTTTTCACAGGCAGCCACTCAAGATGCGCCTTTCGGGAGAGAAAGCTCTGAAATGTCTCTTCCTTCTTTCCTTCCTCACGCGGCAGCATATATGCCCCATAGGTACTCACAAACAGATAATCATAATCATTATCCGCTGCCAGTCTGATGATCCGGTCATAGGAAAGATTGGTTTTTCCCTGGTCATTTTCGATGGTCACTCCCCCTTCCCCAAAGCAAAAGGTGGTACGGGGAAAGCTTCCCCCGCAGCTTTTCAGAAGTTTTCTGGCGCGAAAATTCGGAATCTGCCTCCAGCTGATGAGCAGCCAGCAGCCAAACAGGCAGCATAGTACTCCTGCCACCCGGTCCATTGTTCCGGATATGGAAGCAGACACAAACAAAACCCCCAGGAAAAGCTGCAGTAAAATATATCTTTTATGAAAGGAAAGGTACTGTACCTGCGAAAGGCGCCGCAAACTCTCCTCATTATGGCAAAACTCTCTTGAAAACCGGCTCATGATGTCTCCTCTCAGTCGGATATCCACGGCTATTTCGACGATAGTTCGCTGTCCCGCCATACTGCTGCTCCCAACATGGCAGCAGATTCCAGCATTTCAGATGCATAAATCCTCACGCGTCCTCCTACGGTATCATATAAAGCCTGCCCGAACAGATCAAACGCAAGGGATACCCGTCCGCCGATCACAATGCACTGTATTTTGTGCCGCATAATAATATCCGCAATATTTTCACCCAGAATGCTTCCCATCTGCCGGTACACTTCCCGTGCCGCCCGGTCGCCTTCCCGTGCCTTGTCCGCCATTTCTCTGGCATCTAAAGACTGTCCGCTCACATGTGCATAAGCAGTGCTAAGCCCCCTGCCTGAAACATAGTCTTCCAGAATCCCCTCTTGATACGGTCTTCGGAAAATGCTGTAGAAAGCCCCTCCTTCTTCCGAAAACCGCAGGCTGCCATTCTCCCAAAGCCCCAGGCCCAGACCTGTACCGATAATAACCGCCAGCGAATTCCCATAATTTTTTGCGTGGCCAAGATACTTTTCACCTGCAAGGAAGGCATATACATCAAGAAGAAACGTATACTCCGTCGTCTCCGGCAAAATCCCGATCTTACGGAAAGCTTCCCGCAGCGGTATCCCTTTCAGTGACTTCCATTTATGTTCCATCCGGCTGACGCCGGCAGTGCAGTCAAAGGGTCCGGGGACCGAGAACGCCGCACGGACAATCTCCCCACCCATTTCTTCGCACTGCCTGACAGCATCCGCAAACATATTTTCAAATACGCTTAATATCTCACTTTTAGTTCCCATAGATGGCATATCATAAAATTTCTGCTCTGTCAAGAAAGCATAATCTCCTTCCGAAAGCAGACGATATTTTATGCTTGTTCCGCCGGCATCAACTGCCAATATTACCTTACCCATAGCATGCTCCTACCTCACCAGAACCTTATAGACCACTACCGGCTGACCGCCCATATTTATCAGCTCGTATTCGCCTATTTCGGCCGGAACTACCACCAGATCCAGATAATTCATGGTATAGCTGCGTGCGGGATCGTTTTTTGAACGGACAACCACCGTTTCACCGTCCACCAGAGCCAGAACATGGAATTTATCCCCTGTACAGTCCGTAGCTCTTTTTTCAAAACAGAGTCTTCTGGTGCTGTAATAGACCAGGTCATCCTCTCCCACCACGTACTCCTGGCACTCTTCGTCACTGCGCAGCAGCACGGGTTCCTTTACCAGATGCTCATAGACAAATTTCTCCGTCCGCTCGCCCTTCAAGACCTGTTCCCCGTAATAGCTATGTATGGGACGGGGATTTCCATCCAGATCTGCCCTCAGATAGTCATATAACTTAAAAGTATAGGAGCCCATGGTAAGACTGCCGATCTCCAAAATCAGCTGATTTCTTCCTGAGGCATGGATCGTGCCTCCCGGGATCAGGAACTGGCGGCCCGGCTTGGATTCCACCGCATTCACATAATTCTGGTAATCCACCTCAGTATGCTCCCGCTCGGACTTTCGGATCTTCTCAAAAAATTCATCTTTGCTGACCCCTTCCTTTAAGCCGCAGTATGTCCTGGCCCCATGGCCCGTCGCCACCACATAGTAGCCCTCATCCTGTGTCCCCAGTTCATTAAAGGTCTCCATGCAATATTCCCTGGGCGGATGCACCTGTATTGACATGTTGCCGTTGGAATGGAAAGTGTCGTCATAATTAAACCGTATGGGAAAATATCCCCCGAAGCGCTCTTTGATCCGGGTTCCCAGAATCGCATCTCCCTGACACTGCACAAAGGTAAAGAACGGCATTTCCATCAAGCCCTCCCCAAGCTGGATCAGGATACTGACCTCCATGGGTATCAGGTCAAACACCCACGCAATGTTCTTAAATTGATCCGGAAGCTTTCGTGCATGCTGCACATAATAGCCTCCCCAGACTCCTTCCAGATACACAGGTTTACAACGGAAGGGATAAGATGCCAGCTTCGCCGTGATAAGCGCAAGATCTTCTCCACTTACCACATTCATGCTCATGTCTTTATCGCTGGCTACATACCAGTCAATTTTTCCATGGCTGATCAAATCTCCCCTCAGCGCTGCTGCCAGCTCAAAATCCACATAATATGCCCGTCGCTGCAGCTCTTTCACAGGCCGGGCCACATCATCGCCGAAATTCTTGAAGCGTCCGGCATGAGCCCGGAGCATTACCTCCTTCGGCGTTACATCCAGATAGACCAGCACATCAATAATCTCCTGAAGCTCCTCGCAGGCAGCCCCTATACCATAGAGAATGGCAATGCCGCCCTCTTCTTTGATCTGTCTGCACAGTCTTTTGATCTCTGCCACCTTTTCCGTATCCATCAGGTCTATATACTTTCCCTCATAGAGACGTCCATAGAGGAGTACCGGATCCTTTACCCGATCCTGAGGCAGGCAGTCAGAAAGCTTATCTTCCAACTCCTTGGCCGGCAGACACAACTTGCGGGTTGAAAACATTCGGACGTTCTCGCCCTTAAGCAGACAAGTGATCCCATTCGCAAACTGTTCAAAGTTTGCAGAAGGATAGCCCTCCAGCGCCGCTATGCACCCTCCGTTTTCCATTTTATATTGCAGCACGGCCCGGGATAAAGTCTTCATTACCTTCTCCGCACCAAACACAGCTCTTTCCGTTATTTCCTCAGACAGATCCGGTCTGTTCACCGGCGTATAATCATCATAAGGATGAGGATTAAACATAAAACTCATTGATTTTCTCTCCTTTACCTATTTTTTTCAATCAAATTGCCAAGTGCAGTCACATTACCCATATATCAGATTCGGAATCCACGTACACAGTCCGGGACAGAATACCAGAAGCAGGAGAATTGCCACCAGCACTCCTATAAACGGCATCAATTCTTTAATAAAATCATCTACCTTCATTTTCAGCATTGGCGCAATTAAGTAAATGACAACGCCGAAAGGAGGCGTGATCGCCCCGATGGCACAATTGACCACAAGTACTACGCCAAACTGAACCATATCGATTCCAAGATTCTTGGCAATAGGTCCAAATATGGGTGCCATGATGATCATGGCTGTGGTACCATCCATAAACATACCGATGATCAGGAAAAGCACTGTGACCATGAGCAGGAACACTGTAGGGTTGGTGGCATAGGCTGCCAGAAACTGACTGATCTTCTGCGGAATGCTTTCCCAGCTGAGATAATAGCTGAAAATATTAGCGGCGCACATTACCAGCATTACGGAACAAGTAGAGCGCACTGCATCCTGCATGATCTCCGGCAGCTTACTTAAAGGAAGCTTTCGGTACACTACCGTACCCACAAAAAGAGCATAGACTGCCACTATGGCGCCTCCTTCTGCAGCCGAAAAAATACCGCAGCGCAAACCTACGATCAGGATCACCGGCAGCCCCAGAGCCCAGAGTGCTGCTCCTATGCCATGGATGATCTCCTTAAGACTGGCGTGCTGCTCCCTGCTGGGAGGATAATTCCTCTTTCTTGCCAGAAATACTACCAGCAGCATCAATCCCACAGTCATCAGAATTCCGGGCATATATCCGGCTGCAAGCATTTTTCCCACAGAGGTATCCGTACAGTAGGCATATACCACCAGGCCGATACTGGGCGGGATAATACATGTGATCAGAGACGACGACGCCGTCACTGCGGCACAGAACGGTTTATCATATCCCTTTTTCACCATTTCCGGCACCAGGATCTTACATTCCTGTGCGGCGTCTGCTGCGCAGGAACCTGACAGCCCGCCCATCATAGCAGACAGAAGGATGTTTACATGTCCCAGTCCTCCTCTCACATGTCCGATCAGCAGATCACAGAGATCCAGGAGTTTTTCGGTTATACCTGAATAATTCATAATGGATCCGGCAGTAATGAAAAAAGGGATCGCCAAAAGGGAGGTGGATTCCGTAGAAGACACGAAACGCTGGATCACTACATCCATGGGAATTCCGGCCGCCCATGCAAAGTAAGGAATTACACAGAGCATAAGCGCAAATCCAATAGGAAATCCTATTATGAACAATATCAGTAATATTAACAACGGAATAATTGCCATCATGTTTTTTTCACCTCCTGCTTATCCGTCTCTTCCTCATCCAGCCCCGGTAAACCGCCTTGGGCGATCCTGTTGAAGAAATCTTCCGGATCCCTGACGGACAGAGCCAGATAGCGCAGGGTATGAACGATCATGAATGCAAAACCTATTGCAACAGAAATATACTTATAAAAATAGGGGATCTGGAAGTATGCACTCACCTTTAGAAACCCCTGTGACGAGATCACAATACTCAGATAAAGCATAAAACAGCAGGTCAGAAGCATCAGAAAATAAACCACCTGCTTCAGCCGTATGGCATACTTTTTCGGCAGCTTAGCCGTCAAAAAATCCACACCATAATGTAAATTCCGGCGGTATCCCACACTCATTCCCAGCATAATGGTCCAAGTCCAGAAAAACCCTGAGATTTCCTGTGCCCAGGGTAATGCCATCCTGAATATATATCTCGCCAGGACATTAATGATCGTGATGATAACCACGACAGAAAGAAATAAGGCTGAAAATGTGTCCTCAAACCATTTGATCGCACCGATCAGTTTTTTCATGCCTGACAAACCTCCTTTCACGTAATATTTGCAGTCCTGCACTTATCTGCAAGACTGCAAATTTCTGTGAGTTTATTTTGTAATTATTGTTTGAATTTCTTCATATAACCCTTCAGAGAAAGAAAGCTCTCCGGAGGAGTACATAGCGGAAGCTTTGCTTGCAAAAGCGTCCACATCCGGTTCAATAAAGCTCACGCCTGCCTCTTCCATCTTCTGCCTGTAATCCAGTTCGCTGGAAAGGCTGTCCTGCGTAAAATCCGCTCCTGCCTGGTAAACTGCATCCAGCAGGATATTCTGATACTCCTCAGGCATGGAAGCGAAAATATCCTCAGGCATAACCATCATGCCGGTGGAAACCAGGTGATTGGTCAGTGTGCAGTACTGTGCTACTTCCTGCAGACTGGAGGAATACAAGGTAGCGAGCGGCGCTTCACAGGCCGTCACAATATTTGTGGAAATTGAGGAGTAAACCTCGTTCCAGTTGGTCACTACCGGGGAACAGCCCAATGCTTTGACAAAGGCTATTGCAGCCGGAGAGTCTGCTACACGGATCTGTACGCCGTTCAGGTCATCGGGGGTCTCGATCGGCGTCTTGGACAGGATATGGCGGTATCCGGTAAAGAAGTTCCAGGATAATATTCTGGTATTGCCATCCTGGGCCAGTTTTTCTGCCTGTCCCTTGAACCAGTCGGACTGATTGATGGCATCGATCTGGTCAGCGCTGGTGAGACAATACTGGCTGTTCAAAATAGCCAGGTCAGGCGCTGAAGCGCTGAAGGCATCAGGCCCTGCATATGCAATAATAGATGCCCCGCGGGAAACCTGCTCGCAGACATCATTGATGGTTCCCAGTTCGCCATTGGGATGGAATTCAAAGGTAACCGCACCGCCTGTCTTTTCCGTCACCTCATCCATCCATTGCTGTGTGTAGGTTGCCAGCGGATCCGTAGGCGCCTGGGTAATGGATACCTTGAAATTAAACGTTTCTGTTACTTCCTCTACATTTGATTCCTGGCTGTCGGATTCCGAAGCGGCAGATTCCTCACTGGCGCCTTTCTGACCGGCGCTGTCCTGGGCTGCAGGCTCCTGACCGCCGGTTTTCTGTCCGCAGGCAGCCAGACTAAATACCATCAGCCCCGTTAAAAACAATGCACTTAGCTTTTTCATATACATATCCTCCTTATTACAAGATTTTTGATAAGCACATCATATCACCTTTGCAACAATGTTTCAACATTTTTATTTTCTTTGGAACAATATTTCACATTTTCACTAAAACCATTATAATCTAATTGTGTATTTTATACATGATTTTTAGGGTTTCCTAAAAAAATATTGCTATCCAAACTGTAATATGGTAACATTTTTATTGAATAAATATTTCATAAACTTCTTATTGGAGGTAACCCTATGATACTTGTCCCTATTGTTGAGAGGTATAGTACGTTTACAGAAAAAGAACAGCAGATTGCCGATTATATTTTAAACAACCCTGAACAGGCATTGACAAAAACAGCCAGCGAGCTGGCGGTGTTGACTTCCACCTCCCCCGCAGCCATTGTCCGTTTTTCCCGAAAGATCGGTTTTGACAGTTTTCCCTCCATGAAAGTAGGTTTAGCCAAATACTTCAATAATAATCAATATTTTGAAAGAGATATGATCATTAACGCCGATGATTCTTATGAAAATTGTGCCAACAAACTTCTGGCACAGATAACGGATGTCTGCACTACCACCGCCAACCATATCGACTACGCAATTCTGGCACAGGTAGTTCATATGATCGATCATGCGGGCTGCATCTATCTGCTGGGGGTGGGCTCCTCGGCCAATGTGGCACAGGACATGCAGCAAAAACTCCTGCGTATCAATAAGAAAGCCTTTTTTCTTCCCGACAGTCAGATAAATCTTCTCTCCACCATCACTATTAGCCGAGAGGATGTAGTGCTTGCCTTTTCCTTTTCCGGCACTACCAATGTGATCACCGTGTCTGCACAGGCAGCCAAAAAACAGGGAGCCTTTCTAGTTGCCATAACCGGCAATCCCGATTCCCCCGTGGGGCGCACTGCCGATATATGCCTGAGCACTCCTGCCATCGAGCGCAAAACCCGTATCGGCGCCGTATCATCCCGTTATTCCCAGCAATATATCTGTGACCTTCTGTTCCTCTGTCTGGTAAGCAAACATTATGATGAAGCGGAAGGGCTGACGATGTATGCATCCAACCTGCTGTCACATATTCTTTGAAAAATTGTATTGTAACGTTTAAAAGGAGGTCTTTAATACATATGGACAATTTACAGATTTTTACTCACGATGAACCCGGATACCGCCCCCAGGTAGATTACGGCAGCTGGCGGGTTGCTCTGCTGAATGCATGCACTATGTATCTTCCGGAACATATTACCTATTTTGACAGGCATTTGGAGACGGATGAAGTCTTTATCCTGCTGGGCGGCAGCTGCGGCATTCTGCTTGCAGGTCAGGGAGAAAAGCCGGAAAACGCCAGCTGTACATGGCTTGCTCCCGGCAAAATCTACAATGTTCCGTCCAATACATGGCACACTCTTTTCATGATGCCGGGCAGCAGGCTTGCGGTGATCGAAAACCGGGATACCGGCATTGCCAACTCTCCCCGCTATTATTTTAGCGAAGAGGAACGCCCCCTACTGATTCCCAGAATTTCCCTTTAACTTTTTTTCTAAATATAAAGAAACTTTTTCCATTTTATAGTATAATTAAGAGTCAAGTGCCGTGCTTGCACGAGAATTTGACGAATGCCGCGAGGTATTTGACTTTAAGATTTAACTCTTACTGTATGAATGCATTATTTTCTGGTTTTTTACATAAAATAACTTTTAACATTAATGGCAAATACGCATAAAGGGAACGCAAAATGACATTTTATGAATTAACATTTTGGCTGGAAGATGATCAGCAAGAAAGACTTTCTGAATTAGCAGAACGTTATAAAAAAATAAATGACTGGGATGAAAAAAGTTTACTCCAATTTGCATTAACTGCTTTAACAAATAATGCCAACAGTGTAGAAATGATGCTGGAATTCTTAGAAATAAAAGCAGAACAATTGGAAAAAGAGGATACTAAATAATACAAGAAAATCGCTTCGCGATTATCTTGGGAAGAACCTTCGGTTCTTCCGCTCTTTGGAGGATTTCCTATATTGCAAAAAAGAAACGCTGCATCTTGCAACGTTTCTTCTGCTTTAAACAATGCCGCAAACCGGAATCGAACCGGTACGGGAGATTAGTCCCGCAGGATTTTAAGTCCTGTGCGTCTGCCAGTTCCGCCACTGCGGCATAATCAATATAAAATTGATCAGTGGGACCTATAGGGCTCGAACCTATGACCCTCTGCTTGTAAGGCAGATGCTCTCCCAGCTGAGCTAAGATCCCAAAACGACCCGGATGGGGTTCGAACCCACGACCTCCGCCGTGACAGGGCGGCGCTCTAACCAGCTGAGCCACCAGGCCATCATTTCAAAATCTCAAATATTCAATTAATACAAGTGGACCTTCGGGGACTCGAACCCAGGACCGACCGGTTATGAGCCGGTTGCTCTAACCAACTGAGCTAAAGGTCCATATGCCCTTACGGGTCATATTTACTATAAAGCTTAAATTCGATAATTTAATACCGAGTGACTCCGACGGGAATCGAACCCGTGTTACCGCCGTGAAAGGGCGATGTCTTAACCGCTTGACCACGGAGCCTTATCTCTTCTCTCTGTCATTCCGTGGCTATCAACTGGCTGATAACCTAACGAAGAATATGTTACCACACCTGCTCTGATTTGACAAGAGGAAAATTAGTGATTCTCAAAACTTTTTAGCCGTATACTGCTCACGATAAGCTCCAGACCCAGAATAACAATGTGCGTTGAAAATTTCTCATAAGGATCAAACAAGAGAATCAAAGCGAGCATGATCCGTATCAAAAATTCAACAACAGAACGCGCAAAATGTTCCTTCATATAAATCTGCTGAATTGCCTGGTTTAATGAGTTGGCCGCTTTACGGATACCAATGATCGCCCAGGTTGTTCCTATCGCCCCTAGAGCAGTCCCACCCTTGGCAATAAATGCTAGTCCCATAATAAGCATGATGATACTGTATACCAGTTCTTCGTAGCTCTGTTCAAGAAATTGCTTATCCCGAAAATAACTGACTCCGATCAACAGCCCCACTACAACCATTGCCCCGCCAAGCAGATACGGAAGCACACCCGTAATATGCCCCGGCCATAAGATGCAGATCACACCGATGATCGGAAATATAAATGATTTTATTTTTAATAATACTTTCATGTAATCCGAAAAATCCTCCTGCATCTCACAACGCCGGAGGATTCCTTCCCTTATGTTTATTCACAAAGAATCTTACAGACTTTATCCAAATTTTCACGGATTGCCAGGCTTTGCGGACACTTCTTCTCGCACATACCGCACTTTTTGCAGTCTGCGAAGGTTTTACCGCCTTTCTGGATATAATCGCGCATCATGTTCCTTGCATGATCTTTCAAACCATACACGTTATAGTATGTATACATCTCAAAAATGCGGGGGATATCAATTTCTACCGGACAAGGCTGGCAGTATTTACAGCCGGTGCAATATAGCTCGGAAAATTTCTTAATCTCTTCCATTGCCACTCCAAGCTGTTTCCACTCTTCCTCAGAAAATGCAGTATCGCTGGAAGCTACCTGTATATTTTTCTGTACCATGTCAAGGTTCTGCATACCGGAGAGCGCGCAGTTTAAATTGGGATTACCCAGACAGAATTTGAATGCCAGCTCATAAGTAGCGATAGAGGATTTGCCGGTAAGCTTTGTATACAGATCAGTGGGTGCAGCAAGTCTTCCGCCGCCCACAGGTCCCATAGCAACAGTGCCAAGCCCCTTTTCATTCACATACTTGATCATTTCTTCGTTGGAACGGTCAAGAAGATTGTACTGACACAGCATGGACTCCATCCTGATCCCCTGTTCCTCAGAAGTGTTTACAATATGCTGGATCGCACTGGGATGGTCATGGAAAGAAAAAGAAATATGGCGGATCATCCCTTCCTCTTTTGCCTTTGCTGCCGCTTCCAGAAGACCTTCTTTCAAAATTATGTCATCATAGGCGCTGCGGTTGATTCCCCAGAAATGATAGAAATCTATATGATCTGTGCCAAGTCGGGTCAGGCTTTCCTCCAGGTGCCTGCGATAACCATCCGGTCCCATTCCGGCATCCACCGGACATTTAGTAGAGATAAGGATCTTATCACGGAAATTCTTCACTGCATGGCCAAGTGCAGCTTCACTGTTGGAGTTGCAGTAATAAGGCGCAGTGTCAAAATAATTCACACCGTTTTCAAAAGCATACATGATCATTTCGTCAACCTTGTCCTGATCGACATAGTTTTTCTCATCCTTCTTGTACTCAGGAAAGCGCATGCAGCCAAAACCAAGTGCAGAAATCTTTTCACCGGTTTTTCCAAATTCACGATAATTCATAATTTAAAATATTCCTCTCTACATTTTCGATATATCACAAATCCCTATCCCATAAAACAAATAACCTGATCGGTATTCTAATCTCTTATAAGCAATATCTTACCATGTACAAGTACTTTTGAAAAGTTATTTCTTGTAAAATTATATATCGGATATTCTTGCCCACCCTCTCAGATACTATGTAATATTCCCATACTAAGACAGGAGATGCATACTATGAATTGTATAAGAGTTTATATGTAATCTTTTCCACAAAGCGGATCAATTGGGCTGATTCCTAAAAATGCAGACCTTCCCATGATCTTGTCCATAACTGCCCTGCAAAACTCCTGCTGCCCGCTGTAGCTGTTGATATAGGTTCCGATCATGGGCGCGTCAAATAAATGATACGGATATGCGGTGGAGATCATCATCACCGGAACCTCAGAAACCAGCCATGGAGCATCATCGCCAAGCCCAAAGCATACGTTCCAGTTCAGGCGGAGTGTAGTATTATTGGAAGCATTCTCCATGTTACAGATATAGACATACAGGTCATAATCCTGCTTCATTTCCTCCACACTGCGGTACATCTCGTGCATCAGTCTTCCCTTTTCCGGCGTCATCCCGGCAGGGTCAATAAAATCCTGCATTGTGATGGCAACGCGGCGATCCCGCACTGTCACCTCAAACCCTTCAGCTTCAAACCGCTCTTTCCACTGCTGCACATAAGAATCTTCCGGACTCATCTCTTTCTGGATGACATTCAGATAAACCCTCTTAAATTTCTTTGGGGAAATTGGCAGAAGCTTTTTCTCATCCCGTACCAAAGTTACGGATTTTTCCGCTACTTCCCGGGCCCATGCCTTGTGCTCGGCACATCCCACAACGTCAAGGGCATCCGGTCCGGGCACTAATCTCCCCTGCTGCTGCTTTTGGTGCAGATGAAGGGAGGCTTTCGTAGCCAGAATACGGAGCACCGCCTCATCCAGCCGTTCCTTTGTCAATAGACCGTTTTCTAAACCTCTTTTTAAATATTCATAGTCTTCCGCCAGGTCCTTATTGAACAGAATCATATCGCACCCACATTCGATCGCCATGGGAATTGCCTGCTCTCTGGGCATTGCAGCGGTAAAACCGACCATAGGCGTCGCATCCGTGCTGATCAGACCGTTAAACTTTAATTTACCGCGCAGAAGACCGGTCAAAATTTCTTTTGACAAGGATGCGGGACGCAGCATTTCTTCTCTGGTGGCACCCGGATTCAGCGCCTTTACATAGGATGGCAGCGCGATATGTCCTGCCATGACCGTCTTGGCCCCTTTATCGATCAGAGTCTCATATACATGCCCGTAGCTTTCATCCCATTCCTGTACCGACAAGGAATTTACACTTGTCAAAATATGCTGGTCTCTCTCATCAACACCATCCCCCGGGAAATGCTTGATAGATACTGCAACATCACACTCATCCGCACCATCCATATATCTCGATGCGAAAGCAATCACTTTGTCGGGATCATTCCCAAAGGTTCTCACATTCGTGATCGGATTGTGGAATTCATAGTTAATATCAACAATGGGTGCAAAAGACCAGTTTAATCCTAATGCCGCACCTTCTTTACAGGCTGTCAATCCCATGCGGTAACCATACTCCGGATCGTTTGTAGCCGCCACTGCCATAGGCTTTCCAAATGATGTCCCCTCAAAGGCAAGACCATCCCCGCCAGCTTCCGTATTAGCCGCAAGTAAAAGAGGAATTTGCGCCAGCTCCTGGATCTTTCTGTGTGTATCCTGAATATTCTTTGCCGCGTCCGCACGGTACATCATACCGCCGACGCCAATTTTCTGAACTAACGTTTTTAATGTTTCTTCTTCTGAACTAAATCCCATGGGGCAAAAAACCTGACCGCATTTTTCTTCTAAGGTCATATTGTCAAAGGTATTCTTTACCCACTCGATTCCTTCATCATCTAAATAAAATGGCTTTGCCTTAAAATTGAGTTCCTTCATCTTCTTCTCCCTGCTTTCTTTCATCTTGGAAATACTTACGCAAAAAATAAGCCGGTGCACAGCTCCACGCATGGCAATAGCTGTTCACAATAGTACCTCCGTAAGGAGATTCCATCGGGTTCTTCGGATTGTACAATTCCCAAAACGTATCCGCCCCCTGCCTGGCCATGCCGCCCCAATAGTCTTCCAGTTTTTGAAGCGCCTTATCTCTTTCCCCTAACAAAAGCAGCGCGTCTATATAATTGTGATACATATATGGGGTGACCATTTCCACCAAATCTTCCCTGCCATCCATTTCCTGCATCAAACGCCGGCCCGCTTCCCCTTCTATGGCGCCGCCTAAAACCATCCAGACCTGGGAAGCAACCGATATCTGTCTTTCTTTACCGCTTACAAAGCATTCCTTTTCCTCATCCCACAACTCGCGAAATGACGCGTCCCTGCATACTGTATAAAGCTCTGACAGCTTTTTTTCTTCTTTGTCATCCTGCAGGATCTGGGCAATGCGTATCGCTGCTTTCAATGCATATAGAAAAATCCCCTGCGCTCCCGCCTGCTTATTAAGCGCCAGATTCCAGTCAACGAAGCACCAGCCCAAAACATCGGAATCTGCAATGATATCATCTTCCCCCAATTTATCCTCGGCAATATAAATCTGGCTAAGTGCCGTAGGCCAAAGCTCCCGCAAGGTTTCCATATCCCCCGTTGCCTCATAATAGTTAAGCAAGGTGCAGATAAAGAACAGGGAATAATCAAACATGACTGTATCATCCACTTCGGGTTCCGGTTCCAAAAACAGGCAGGCACCAATCTGTCCGTTTTCCATGGGAAGGGCTGCAAACAGATAAAGACAGGCCTTTACCAACTCATTTTTTCCATAAGTCTCATAGTTTGCCAACGCCTGCATCCGCAGATCCCCCATCCAAAGACGTCTGTCTCTTTTGGGACCGTCCTCAAAAACGGTCTGCATGCAGTTATGCAGTGTACGACAGGCAATTTTGTCCAGATTCTTTTTTAAAGCATCCGAGGTATGATATTCCTTCAGCATCTCATCATTTGCCGAAGAAACAGCCCTGCAGGAAGCATTTCTCAGAGTAAGCGCAAATTTAGAACTGATATCCAGAATCTCCAGTTCCACATAGCGAAATGCATAGCGCCGCTCCATCTGCAGCACAGATGGGATCACATCAACGTGCACTCTCTCCTCTTCAATCCAGGAAGAGCATATCCATCCCTGATATCCTTCTGCATCTTCTAGCAGCTCTACTGGGTTTTCCGCAAAATGCACACGCAGTAAAACCGGTGCATCAGCATGGCTTCCCAGATTGCCAAGCTCCACAGAAAAATATCCCACCTGATGATCTCCGAAATCCAGGCAAACCTTATCGCCCTTTTTCAAAGCACGTGCAGTATAATTTTCTGCCTTTTTTACGATCACATTTCCATCTGTATCCTTTGATACCGCCACCGTCTCTGCAACTTCTACCTTCGTCTCATACAGCTTTGGCAATAAAGATACTGCCTTATCAAGCAATTCCTGATTTTTGAACATTTTGTCCTCCCATTAATAAAACAGCCTCTCTGGAATCTTTTCCAAAGAGGCTGTCATCCTTTACTTTTTCCTTGGGGAAAAAATTCTTATCAATAAATTTTCGTTATTCAAGTAGATAAGAAATACCACCAGCAGTACCGCATTGATGATAGACTGCATAGATGCTGTCACCAGATTTGACAGTGCGGCGAACGTAGAATTCAACAAAGACATACAAACAGCTGCTATTAGAAATCCCAGTTTTTCATTGCTGAATCTACTGATATAGGATCCTATGAACATAGGTAAAAACGCCGTAAACATAATGGAAATGGAACCAAAATTCAATTGTCCGCCATTAATATTGGTATTTCTGGCCGCATTTAAAAAACCTACAATTCCCATCAGCGCCCCGCTAATGACATAACAGCCAAGCGCATTACGGATTTCTCTGATACCTGTATTAACTGCCACCTTCTGTCCATTCTTCAGTGCATTATAGTCATATCCAAAGTTTGTATGATCAAAAATAAGGATCATAAAGGCAAGAACTACCACAATGATAATTGCTGCATAAACCCAAGTTCCTACAAACCCGGACATCGAGGAATTCTGCACCTCTGCCATTACATATTTTCCACTGGTGACGGTATAAAGGATACCTTCATAAATTAAAGTTACTCCCAGGGATGTGATGATAGGCGGTATCCTCAAAGATACATACAGAGTTCCTGAAACCAGTCCCATAACCACTCCCATAATAATGGTCACTAACAACATTAAGCCTGCGCTTCCCGTTCCTCCGCCCAAAACTGCGTATGAAACCTTTGCCCCGATCACTGCAGACAAAGCTGCCATAGAACCTAGTGAGAAGTCAAATCTTCCGCTGTTTAAGTTGATCGACAATGCCATCGTCGTAACCATCACAATAGCTGTGTATACTATGAAATTGTTAAAACTTTTTATATTAGTGATGATATGCTGTCCATTCATAAGACAGATAATCTCCAATATGATAACTGCAATTACGGGAATTGCCAGTGTTCCTGTTATTCTCTTTGATGTGCTCATCTCATCCCTCACATGCTTGCTTACTTGGACTCTACCAAATTTTTAACATCTTCAAAAGTCACATTGCTGCCGATAATGCTATCCAGAGCAGCCTTATCAAAAATCGGTGCATCACCATTGTCTGATACATAATACTCATCAAAACTGCTTCCATCAGTAGCTACCAGATATCCCTGGCTGATAGATACAGCATTGCCATTGTCACGGATCACATTGCCATTTACTGCGTTCAGAATCAGGGCAAATACCGGGCCGATAGATGAAGAATACTTTCCAGCAAGATAGGTAAGCTTGCCGTCTTTGATCGCTGTTCCATTTGCCTCTGTAAAGGAATCAATATCAGAAAATGCGATTCCTGCCTCATTTAAGGACTGTGTGAAGAACGTGGTTGCCATACCTACAGAGAGAAATGCATCAGGATTCTTCTGAATAGCTGCGTTCAGCTCATCTGTTGTTGTATCACCATAGCCTTGCAGATATGCTGCTATCTCTACATCGCCGGAAATCTTATCAAGCTTTACACCCTGATCCTGGAAAATCTGACCAATAATAGCATTCATATCGTCTGATCCGCCATAGCTGTCGCCAAGTCCCACAATCACTCCTGCAGCACGGTAAACATGCATCGGGTTTGGAATAAACGCGCCATAAATTGCTACAGAACTTACACCCTGGTTCTTATAATACTCGCCCATTGCCTTTCCGGCTTCAAACTCAGTCTCGTTACTCGGTCCAATCTGGCCTGCAAAGTACTCATACCCTTTATAGGTCTCATACTGCTCATCGTCTAACACACCGGAAGCAATTGCATAGTAAATCTTGTATTCCTCACAGGTTTCAATCTGCATCGCCCGATCACTGCTTGAAAGGGAAATAATTGCCTGATAGCCCTGGGAAGCAAATTTTTCAATCGCTGTTTTTTCGTCTTCAGCACTTGCTAACGCATCTGTATAGGAGAATGTAACTCCATACTGCTTAGCAATGTAATTCTCGTAATAGGAACGGAATCCCTGTGCTTCCTCGCCGCTTACGTCGGCAACTAAAACACCAATTTTTACACCTTCTCCTGAAAATGAGTCATTTCCCGCATTGCCGGAAGAACTATTACCGCCCTCCTTTGAACCGCAGCCTGCCATAATTCCAACTGCCATGATCCCAACTAATGCAAGACTTAATAACTTCTTAAATCTTTCTTTCATTTTATTTTCCTCCCTTATTTAAAGTTACGTCTCTTCTCTTCGAGACTTTTCATTTATCTTTAACGCACTATGCGTTAAATTCAATCACATTGCATATTATCAGCATTATCTCGGCAACAGACTGGTTCTGTAATTCATGCTGGTTATGTAAACAACTATCAAAAAGAACACGGCGCTGATCACCTGTGTGATGCCATAAGCTGCGCTGCTGTCAATGAGCACCTCTAAGATGTCATTCAGCAGCATAAATGAGAAGCCTCCCACAACAGCCGCATAGATTCTTGACCTTGCTCCTCCTGAAATCGGCATACCGCCAAACACGATGGCTATAAAAATATTCATACCAATGCTGGATGCCGTTGTAGTAGTGACAGAGGGCGTATAAACCAATGTCAGAAACGCTCCCAGTCCCACGCCTATGCCTGTCATAGTAAAAGCAATAATTGCATATTTGTTATAGCGGATACCTGTCAGTGCAGCGCAAACCGGGTTTCCACCGATGAATTTTTGTCTGCGCCCTGTCTTTGTAAGCTGAAATACAAAGAAGCAGAACAGGAAAAAGAGTACCAATAAGAAGATCTTGAAAGCCATAGTATCGAAGGGCTTCAACACCGTGCTCGGAATACTGATCCCNCCAAGAGCTCCGCCNTTNGTCGTGATGATCTGCGCNGCCACNGCNGACANGACAGACATCATTGCCACCGTAGTTACAAAAGCCGGTATATGAAATACCGATGCCAATATAGAATTCAGCAGGGAACACAAAATACCTGTTCCAAAAATCACAAGCACCATCAGCAGTAGACTTTGGGAAGCATTATATACGGTGACGCCCATGGTTGCGGCAAATAACGTAGCGGCTCCCAAACTGATGTCAAAAGTTCCCAGAGTATAAATAAAGATAGCTCCCGTAGCAACTACGGCCAGGACAACGCCCTCATTAAAAACAATCTTCAAATACATATCCAATCGATAACCCTTTGCTCCGATAATGCCGCAGAAAGCAGTGAATAATATTACCAGCGCTGCAAAGGGAAGCAGCGTAATGACCATCTGCCCAATCTTATATTTATCCGGACCGCCCTTTTTTTCTTTGATGTTTTCCATAAGTGCCTCCTTAAATCATGTACTGTATAATGTCTGCATCCGACAATTCTAAGCTGCGCTCAAATTCTTTTGTAATCTCCCCATTCTTCATGATCAGAATACGGTCGCTCATTCCGATCAGTTCCGGCAGCTCCTCGCTGATCATAAGAATGGTCTTTCCCTGTTCCTTCAGTTCTGCCATAAGCTGATACATTGCCTGTTTTACTCCGATGTCAACTCCTCTTGTAGGGCAATCCAGNATCAGGATNTCACTGCCGCATCCGATCCATTTACCGAAGACNACTTTTTGCTTATTTCCTCCCGACAACTGGCTGGTCAACTGATCCGGATCATANCACTTGATCGATAAGTCATGAACTTGCCTACCCACATATTCTTTCTCTTTTTTGTTTGTGATGAGGAACCCTCCAATAGCGTATTTGTCCATGCCCGCGATCGCAATATTGTCNCGGATGCTGGCTGACAGACAAAGGGATTCCACGTCTCGATCCTTGGAGACATAACCGATACTCTCCTTCATAGCCTCTACCGGATCTTTAATTTCCTTGCCATCAGCCGTTGTTACGCTTCCGCTTTCTAATGGAGCAGCTCCGAACAGCGCCTTGCCCAGGGTATGCATTCCGCAGGANGCAAGNCCTCCGACTCCGANNATCTCACCTTTGTGGAGCGTAATGCTGACATCCTTTAATTCNTCACCCAGCNTNAGNTNNATNGCTTTCATAGAAANCTCNTCNTGTCTGGAGGCAGTAAAATCACTTCGATAATAATCACCCTGCAATTCACGGCCGATCATACTGGTNCGGATNGCATCTGCATCAAATTCTNCNNTTNCAAAAGTACGGATCANGTTGCCGTCNCGAAGAACCGTTAAGGTATCGCAGACTTCCATGATCTCTTCCAGGTCATGAGAAATGAAGATAACAGCCTTGCCATCATCCCGAAGCTTCTTGATCAGTCGGTACATAATAGCTCTTCCGTCGTGGGAAAGTGCCGTGCTGGTTTCATCAATGACCAGGATATCCGGCTCTTTCATAACAACCTTCGCGATCTCAACCAGCTTTCTGGTCTGAAAATCNAAAGCTGCCATAGGCATGCTGCCTTTGATATGATCAACTCCTATCGCTGCCATTGCCTCATCAGCCTTCTGGTTCATCAGCTTTTTATTGACGAGACCTAATTTGTTTTTGAACATATCCAGCTCGGCAAGGAAAATATTCTCTGCCACAGTAATGCCCTCAATGGTTCCGCTCTCCTGCACGATCATACCGATACCATGCTGCAGAGCATCGATCATACTGTCCGGATTCCANGGCTGGTCTTTAAATACCATTTCCCCCTCGTTGGCTTTTTGCATGCCGGCTGCAATAGAAGAGATCGTAGATTTACCGGAACCGTTTTCTCCAATAAGCCCTCGTATTTCACCCGGATACACATCCAAAGACACACGGTTCAGAGCCACAACGCTTCCGAATCGTTTTGAAATATTTTTCAGTTGTAGAATTGGCTTGCTCATGCTTACTCCCATCTGGCGCTTTGCGCTTTTTTAGTTCTTGTAACTTGTTGTACTCAGTATAGAGCTTTCTGCACATAAAACCCATTTGATTCTT
Source organism: Lachnospiraceae bacterium (assembly GCA_014803415.1). Classification (GTDB taxonomy): domain Bacteria; phylum Bacillota; class Clostridia; order Lachnospirales; family Lachnospiraceae; genus Suilimivivens. The sequence continues at coordinate 8,994 of JAAVBZ010000022.1, read as the reverse complement.
TCTTATTTTTAGTAATTTTTTTAAGCTGTCTTTAACTCATCTTCAAAAATATGGCAGCTGACCGGTTAATTTTCATAAAAACAGATTAAAAATTTAAGGTTTTTATATATCTGCCACAAAATTGCTATTTTTACTTTGTGTATTTTTTAATTTACTTAAATATTTAATATCTTTAGATGATGTTTTCTGCTATACTAAAGGAAGTAATGGAGGGACAAAACCTATGGCTAAAGCTTATGAAATCTCAACCTTTGAATCACATACACCATTTAAATGCACCCTGCATCAGATTGGACACATCAGTGCGCATATGCACGATTACTTTGAGATCATCTTCATTTTAAACGGCAACTGCAATATCTCTATCGAAGACCAGCTATACCGGCTGCAGACAGATGACATCATTGCCGTGGAAAGCCATACCGTCCACGAACTGCGAGCCTCTGACTGCGTGTATGTATCCATTCAGATGGATCAGACTTCCCTGGAAAAAAACTTTGCGGTTCCGCTTCATCCAAAATTTGAATGTAACAGCCAGACATCCGGCAATGAAGAAGCCTTCCGGCAAATGCGCCATATCATCGCCCTTATTGTAAAGAATAACGCCGACCAGCGCACTGGATATGAATTGCGGAACTGGATCTACATTTATCAGCTGATGGAAATTTTATTCACCTATTTCCGTGTGGAACGCTCCATCGCTTTAGACAAGCGGAATCACCGCTACGCCTCCAGAATGGATGAGATTGTCCAGATCATCAAAGAGCATTATACGGAAGACCTTTCCCTGTCACAGCTGGCAGATATGATCCACTTATCCTCACCTTATCTGTCTAAATTTTTTATGGAACAGTTTGGCGTCAATTATCTGACTTACCTGACACACCTGCGTCTCAACCATGCCGTACATGATCTCATCAATACGGAAAAAAATATGGAAGAAATCTCTGCGGATAGCGGATTTCCCAACAGCCATGCTTTCACGCAGATTTTCAAAAAAGAATACGGCATGCTGCCCAGTGCCTACCGCCGAAAACAAAAACAATCTTCCACAAATGCGTTTGTGCCCCTGGAGCAGCACAACTATATGGCAGGGCTGAAGAAACACTTGCAGCAGGATACCGCTAAGGCTCTGGTCATCCCGCCGGTTTCCGCAAAGGGCGCTTTTTCCATACACTCCTCCACAGTGCCCCTAAAACATAATTGGAAAGCAGTAGCCGCTATCGGACAAGCCGCTGATATTCTACTGGGAAAGGTACAGACCATGCTCCGCCGCCTGCAGCAGGATATTGGCTATGAATACTTGTTTTTTAACGGTATTTTCTCCGATAATCTGTTTGTTCTTACAATGGATGAAGATGATCGGCCCCGCTATAATTTTGCCTATATTGATCTGATCCTGGATTTCTTAAGAAGTATCCGCCTGAAACCATTTTTGTCGTTCAGCTACATGCCTGCCGCCCTGGCAAAGCAGCCAAACCGTTTTTCCTTTCGGCATCTTGTAAGCGAGCCAAAAAGACTTGATCTGTGGTGCGATTTGATTTCCACTTTTATGGAGCATATCGTTTCCCGCTATGGTATAGAAGAAATACTGCAATGGAAATTCAGTGTTTGGCATTTGCCTGATACGCCGCCAAGACTGTACGGATTCGATAATACTGAGGATTTTTATATTTTTTACCAAAGAACTTATCAAGCTGTAAAACAATTCCATCCTGATTTTTGTTTTGGTTTTCCCTGCACATTTTACCTGAACGAATTCGACCACTCCAATTGGTATCTGAACCTGCTGCATTGGAGCCAAGAACATTTTTGCTCCCCAGACTTTATCAGCTTTACCTTTTACGATATGAAATTGGCAGGAGTAAAAACAAAATCCCGTGATGCTTTTGGCTTTACGGATCCTATGATTTTAAATCCACAGGAAAGCGGATTGAAAGAATTTCTTTCCTGTGTGAAAAAAGATTTGAAAGATATGGGAAAGAGCTCTCTTCCTGTCTATGTCTGTGAATGGAACAACACTCCCAGTCAACAGGATCTTTTGAATGATACCTGCTATAAAGCATGCTACCTGGTAAAAAATATTTTGGAGAATTATGACCGTTTTGACGGACTTGCCTATTGGTCGCTAACCGATCTGATGGCAGAGGCACCACTGCCTGAAAAATTCCTGTTTGGCGGACTTGGACTGTTCACTGCAAACGGCCTGCCAAAAGCAGGCTATTACGCTCTCTATCTGCTGCGGCAGCTGGGTGACCGCTTTCTGGCAAAAGGCAATGGCTGGTACGCTACCAGAACACAGACGAAGATATGCATTATCGCCTATCACTATAAACATATTTCCAATCTTTATGCCATGGGAGAGAGATTTGATATGACTGAGACAGACCGCTATACGATGTTCGAACCGTCAGAATCCCTTTACCTGCAATTAGAACTTCAAGATATGGAGGATAAGGAATACGTTTTAACTGAATATATTCTAAATCGGCATCATGGCAGTCTCTATGACGCCTGGATAGAAATGGGATCTGAAATCCTTATTTCTGATACGGAACGCAGTTTTCTGGAGGCCAGAAGCGTACCGGCTCTCAGGAAATCAAAAGTGACTGCACAGAATGGTACGCTCATGCTGCGGCCGCAGCTGGAACTGTTGGAAGTGCGGTTAATGATCATTTCACCTGAAAACACTAAAGATAGCTGTCACTTTATGCCATTTTAGCAACAAGCGTTATATAGAAGCGTTCGTCACGAATATCAGCATATACCTCTCCATTCATAAGCCCCATAAGCCTGCGACATATGAAAAGTCCAAGCCCGTTGCCCTGCACCCTATCCGCATTATTTCCACGATGAAAGCTCTCGAATATCTGTGGCAGTTCTTTCGCTTCAAGCGTGCAGCCTGTATTTGATACCGTGATAAGCTCACAGCCGTCCATTTTATCAAAGCTAATCTCAATTCGTCTTCCGTCACCGTATTTGATCGCATTTTCGATCAGATTTTGCAGGCACTCTGCAAGGCGGTCGGGGTCGCAGGAAAGAATGCAGTCAGCATATTTCTGAACCACAAACTCCGTACCCGACATGGCAAGCTGGGGAGCATATCTCGCATCTATCTTTGTGATGATATCGCTTAAGAAAGCCTCCCCCTGTGTGACCTCAAAGCTCATAAAGTCCTCGCTTACCGCTTTTGTGATCTCGCTGACAAAGCGCTCTATCTCATCTGCACGGGTGTTGATGCTCTTGGCAACAGCACGCTGTTTTTCCTCGTCCTTGTATAATCCCTTGGCAAGTGCCTTTGCACCCAGCTTGATTGCCGACAAAGGCGTTTTGATGTCGTGGGAAAGGGAAAGCAGCAAGAGTTTTTTGTCCCTCTGCATTGTGATTTCTTTTTTGCGGCTGTCCTCGATACTCTCACGCAAAAGATTCACACCCCATGTGAATTTTCCGAAGAAACGACTTTTTTCCTCTGGTATCGTGACAGCAAGATTGCCCCGTGCAAGCTCCTTGGGAACATCGCTTAGCCTGCTGAATGGCACGATGATATGCCCCCGGATATAATACAAAAGACCAATCATCAGCAAAAACAGCGCACCCAATACATAATTAACTGCAGCAATGCTATGCTGTCCGCTGACCACAATATACTCCACACGATACAGCGTACTGCCTGCTTCTATGATCAGATAATGCTCATCGGAGATGTACAGTTGGCCGTCATCAGCGCTGAACACCCCCGTAATATGGGGATATTTTTCAAGGTCATAATTGCCTGTTTCTACTATCTCATCTGCAAGCCGCTTGGCTTCAACACGATAAATGCCTTCATTTCTGTCTTTTGCTCCCACAAGAAATAGGTTCAATACCGCCGTCAGCAAAAGAAATACAGTTATCACTACAATACACAGTCTTCTGAAAGCCTTCATACAAACTTATACCCCACACCCCAGACAGTAAGCAAACGCTTTGCATTTTTAGGATCATCACCGAGCTTTTGGCGAAGGCGGTTAATATGCACATGTAGCGTTTGCAGCTCCGAATCACTGTCGCTGCCCCAGACAGTGCCAAACAGGTACTCTTTTTTCAGAGCTTTGCCCTGATTCTCGAGCAGAAGCGCCAACAGGTCAAATTCCTTTGCAGGCAGTTCTACGGGCTTTCCGTCGATAATTGCTGTTTTATCTATAAGATTGAGTGTCACACCATTCGCCGACAATGTATCACGCTGATATCGCCGTTTGAATATCCCCTTGATCTTAGCGATAAGAATATCAATGTCATAGGGCTTTTCTATATAATCATCAGCACCGAGGCCAAAGCCGTTCAGCTTATCCTCCTTGCCCGTCCTTGAACTTACGATCAATATAGGAGTATCCGCATTTTCCCGTAGCTTAGAGCAGACCGCAAAGCCGTTCACATCGGGGAGATTGATGTCTAGCACCAAAAGCCTTGCGCCATATCGTTCAAAGAGCTGTACGGCACGCTCTCCGCTGCCTGTGCTTGACACAGTATAGCCCTCCTCACGCAAAAAGTCAGTCAGTAAGTCTGCCAGTTCCTTATCATCTTCTACTATCAGAATATCGGTCATAAAATTACCACCCCTGTTCCATCAGCCAGTTGTTCAGTTCTCTTTCACGGTCCCGAAGCTCCTTGTCACCGCCTTCAAAATGTCCCATTTCTTTTTCACCGACGATACTGCCGTCCACAATGTAAAGCACTCTGCTGCACTTGGCGGCAACCTTTGCGTCGTGGGTTACACACATGATCGTCGTACCGTCACGGTTTATGGAGAGCAGCTCGTTCATGACCTCATCAGAGCTTGCACGGTTGAGAGCGCCTGTGGGCTCATCGGCAAAGATCATCCTGGGATTGTTTATCATACTGCGGCAGATGCAGGCCCTCTGAAGCTGTCCGCCCGACACTTCGTTAATATCATTACCGCCCACACTGTCGATGCCGAGTCTGCGCATGAGCGCTCTGCCGCGCTCTTCGGTCTGCCTGCGGCTCTCTTTATTCTTTTTTGATTTTACCGCAGGAAAAATGATATTATCAAGTACCGAAAGATTTTTCATCATGTACATCTGCTGAAAAATAAAGCCCATTTCATCGAGTCTGAGTCTTGCAAGCTCCTTATCACCAAGTTTTGCCGTTTCTCTGCCGTTAAAGAACACCTCGCCTGCGGTCACTTTGTCCATTCCCGAAACGCAATAAAGCAGCGTGCTTTTGCCTGAGCCGGAGGGTCCCATGACCGCTACCATTTCACCCTCACTAATTGTCAGATCAACGTTTTTCAACACATTGTTCTGATGTTTGTTCACGATATATGTCTTGCAAAGTCCCTTTGTCTGTAAAACCGTATGATTCATTATGTTGTCCTCCTATTCTATGCTTGCCGTATCGGAAGCTTTAATTGTTTTTGTGTAAAGCGCTGTCAGGAATGAACCGATGACGGTCACGCCGATGAGAATTGCCGGGCAGATCACAAATATTTCCAGCGGATCAAAATCGCACTTCAAGCCTGATACATCACCGACCATATTACCTACCCAATTCATCATTACGTTGCTGATCGGCATAAGCACCGCGGTCGAAACAATGCAGGCAATGACCGATACGATCACAAATCTGAGCGAATGCTGCAAGATGATACTGCCGTTGTCGACGCCCACTGCCTTCATCAGTGCAATCTCGCTTTTTTCCTTAGAGATAAATGAACGCTCTATGAGTATGACGATCAATACCGTTACGATCGCAGTAATGATCATCATCATCTGTTTGATTGCATTCAACGTATCAGACATTCCCGTAAAGTTATTGATGTAGTCGGAGGTCGAATACACCTTGTCTGTGTCAAGCAGACTTTTAAGCTTTTCAATGTTTTTGTTTATCTGCGCCTTGTCGGGATTACCGTCAAAGTGTATCTGCGCTCCCATTACATCGTTTGCCGGCAGATTTCCAAATTCAAAATCTTTATATAGTAAAGCGGTGGGGCTGATGAAGGAGGAGTATGTTCCCGTAATGATAAACTCGTACTCTTTCTCATTCATTACTGCCGTTACCCTGTCGCCGATCTTTGCACCTAAGTCATCGAGTACGCTTACTGTTACAGCAATCTCATCCGTCTTCTGTGGAGCGCTTCCCTCATCTACATATAGCGTGTCATTTGTCTCGCCTTTCGTGACGGAGAAAAAAATCTTTGCTGTTTTGTCTTCGTGTGATGTTTCAAACTGTGTTCTCATTGTTATTGTGCATTTGCCGGGCATTCCGTTATCGGCAAGAAGCTTTTCGGTATCTTCGATGATCTGCTTATACATACTCTGATCTACCAGAATCTCTCCCACTATTTCACTATCCCCGATATGCGCTTCACTTGAGGGCAAAGTGAAGAAGCGCAGTATCTTTTCACTTTTGAATGTCAATGCAAAATTGGACATAATCGTCATCAACAGGATACAGAGCGTGAACACAATTATCACGATAGAAAACTGCTTTGGCGAACTGATCACATCATTGACCGAGAGAAATGCAGCCTGTGGCAGCTTAGAGCGCCCTAAGTGTAAAAGACTCTTTCTTCGGAAGCGCTCGCCCGTCTGACCGTTTCTTACTGCATCGATCGGTGAGAGTTTATTTACGCTGCGTGTGCAGCCGTAGCAGAACAGCAGTATAATAACAACTACCAACCCAGAGCTTAAAAGCCCCATAAGAGTACCGCTCCCGCTGCCGAGAACGATATTTTCCGATATCGTTTTCATCATCATATCCCCAAGAGGGACAGAACAGAAATATCCTATCAGTGTACCGATTACAGCAATGGCAAGATACTTGACAATATACAGGCTTCTTATACTGCCGCCCCTGATACCCACCGCCTTCATTACACCAATCTCACGAAATTCCTCGCTGATGGTAAAGCCTATTGTGAAACGCAGCACCACAAAGGCCGTGAGCATCAGCACAATGCTGATCATCATTAAAACATACGCAGAGAGCATATCATAAAGATAAATATCCTTTCTTTCTTCCCGTGTGTAGACATATACACCGCTATAGTCCTTTGCAAGTTCCCTTATTTCATCAACATCTGATGTATTTACACAAAACTGCCAGCCATTCATGATATGAGTGGCTTCGTCCTTGTCAAGATAGTCATAGTCAGCAGAGTTTATGATAAGATATGGGAAAGCCGTGTTTCTCGAATCAAACAGCGCACCTTTAAACCGCCCCATAAACTTAAGCGTGAGATGACTGTTACCGACATTAAGTTCCACTTCATCGCCCTCTTTTATATCAATGTCCTGTAAAAAAGGAGCATTGGCATAAAAGCAGCCCTTGTCTACGCTTTCGATGATATTATTGTTCTCATCGAAATAGTTGATAGCCATTTCATTATCGGAGATTAAACCGGCGGTATTCGTGAAATTTTCAAGTTCCTTTCCGTTATACTTAAAAAACTTTGAGCTGGATACACACAGCCAATGCTCGGTCCTTATCTCCTTAACGGAAGTAAGCTCCCCAATCTTTTCCCCAAGATCGTTTTCCCCACTGTTCAGCGCCATCACAATGACATCGGGGACATCTGCCACATCGAAATAATGCTCAATACCGCCAGTCACAGCTATGATATTGTTCACCGCTGCCGCTGCAAACATGGAGCATAAAATGACAAACAGCAGCAGAATGATGTTCATGGTCTTTTTGCGTTTCAGGTCTTTTTTCAAAATCCTCCAGAACATAGTATATACCTCTTTTCCCTCGTTTTCTTTTCTCCATGTTCTGAGCATATCATAGAAATTCTTAACAAGTCTTTAACTTTTTTCTTTGTGGCTTTTATAAGCCGTTTCTTCTCTCATGCCTGGAAAGTCCGCAAACGCTGACGGTGTAGACGGCCTTAAGGACGCCGTGGACGCATCAAAGCGGAAGAAGAACTCAGCGAAATTTAAAAAAGGTAAAGGGAGGCTAAACAAACTTTAATGGAATTGTGTATGTGCTTGTGATAAGATAATAAAGTATTTCACAATTCAACAAATCGAGTTTTGAAGGAGATGGTTAGGTGAAGAAAGTTAAGCTGTTGTTTACAGGGGCAATTAGTTTAATTGTGTTTGGTTTATTATTGCCACAACCAATACAGGCATTATTGGTCATTATAGACTCACCTATAAAAATTTTTTTTGTAATACATACACTGAGCTTGTGTATAATTGTTGGGATCATACAAGGAATATCAGAGGAGTGTGGATATTATTTTGTTTTAAAACAAATTTCAAAAAAAGAGCAGTTAAAAAGTTTGCCTTTTTGGTTTGGATTGGGCAGAAGTTTATTGCACACTTTATATGATATTGGAACAATTATCGTTACGTTTACAGATATAAGGGTATTTATTTTTTCTATTGTGGCACGAATGTTTTGTTTTGTGGCAATGATAGAATTAACAAAGATAGACTATCTTTCTTTTCAAAAGAAAAAGGCATTATTTTTGTGGTTGAGCGTACTACTACATGCAATACTGAATGACTCATTGTATGCATATGAATTACAGCTATTCAATGCTGCAGCAAATTTTGATATTTGGTTTTTGCTTGTATATTCGATTGCTATTATTGTCATTTCGATTATTATATGCAGAAAAGAACAGCAGGAAGATGCAGACTATTGTTAAGTGTTGGGAAGAACAACATATCACCAAAGAGCCAGACTCACAGGCGCACAGGCTGATGAACTGCTTAGTCTTTTTTCTTACACAAAAAGCCCGTAAACACTGATGTTTACGGGCTTTTCCTAACTCCCCGAGTAGGGCTCGAACCTACAACAACTCGGTTAACAGCCGAGTGCTCTACCATTGAGCTATCGAGGATCATATCTAAAGAAAACATTTATCATGCCTTCAAAACCGAATATCAAATCTCACTGTATCCTTCTTGGTTAAGCCCTCGACCGATTAGTACTTATCAGCTCAACACATTGCTGTGCTTCCACCTTAAGCCTATCTACCTCGTACTC
>JAAVBZ010000021.1 GCA_014803415.1 Lachnospiraceae bacterium | reverse complement strand
GGTATTGTTATGGCAATTGCAAAAGTTCTTGATGCATTTACAGATGTAATCTTCGGAAATGTTATAGACCATTCTAAGGGCGGCAACCGGAAATATTACCAGTGGATGCTTCGTATGGCAATTCCTGCGGCAGTGATCATGGTGATGATGTTCACGGTTCCCATTCAAGCAGGGCAGACTCCGGCGCTTATCTATGCGTTGGTAACAAATATTCTTTTGACAGCAGTTATTTACACGATGATCGCAACGCCTTTTTCGGCAGTTATGGTCGTCCGGACGAACAGTCAGAGTGAACGCGGCAGTATGGGTATTTTCCGTGCAGTAGGTAATTACGGGGCAGGTATGATAGTTGCCATCGCGACCATTCCGGTAACCAATATGCTGGGTGGAACGCAGAGTGCGTGGATAAAGTATGGCGTTATTTTGGGAGCAGCGGTTCTTCTCCTGTTCCTGATTTGTTATAACAATGGACGAAAGGCAGTTTTTGCATCTGATATAGGAGAAGAAATCAAAGAGGAAACTGTAGAGGAAGAGGCAGTGCCATTTAAAGAGGCAATAGGAATGCTGTTCCATAACAAGTATTGGGTGATCGTATTACTGTTCAACCTGATCACTAACATCACAAATGCGATCGTAGGATCCGGCGGTACATACTATTGCAAGTGGATCTTTGGCAATGACAGCCTTGTAGGACTTTTGGGTGCTGTGGGAATGCTTGCTACCGTATTGGGATTTGCTTTATCCAAGCCGATCATTGCAAAACTGGGCGTAACTAAAACGATTTATTTCGGACTTCTCGGTGCGGCAATTCCGGCGGCAGTACGCTGCTTTATACCTACAAATTTCACTGTTTATATGGTAACGGGATTAATCGGAAGCTTTGTGCAGATTCCATTGATGTGCCTGTATGGTGTGCTGTTGGCGATGGCGGTTGATTATAACGAATGGAAATATGATAAAACGCTGGTTGCGACGTCAAGCGGTGCGATCGGATTTGGAAGTAAAGTAGGTGGCGGGCTAGGCTCTCTTCTTCTCAGTCTGTTCCTTGTGCTGGGTTCTTATGATGCAACACTGGCAGAAGCAACGACTTCCATGAGATATTCCATCTATGGATTTTCTAATTATCTGCCGGTAGTGATCAATCTGCTGATGTTCTTTATCTTCACCAGATTTGATCTGGAAAAGAAACTGCCTGCAATGCGTCAGGAAGTGGCGGAGAGAAAGGCCGCAAGACAGCAGGGTAAATAAGGCAATGTGCTTACCAGTTTTCTGAGCATGCATTAAAAATAGCTCTGGGTGGAAAACCGAAATGATCGGCAAATCCATCCAGAGCTTTTGATTGTGTATTATGCTGTAAAAATTCTTCGTAATTAATCAATATTGCGTCCCAGGCGAATTACGTTCCAACTTTTACTCTTCATTTCAATAGTGAGAATTCCTTCAGAAATTTCAGACTTTCCATTTCTTTCTGGCTTGATCCTGTTTGGATCTTCTTCTGTATTCACTGCTTTTAAATCAGGATCATGCATTACAATATGCTCTTTTATCTTATACTGTGAGAATTGCCTTAGATCCAAAGTTACTTCCATATCTTCTTCCAGATCTTTATTCACTGCAAAAATAGTCAATTCCTCTGTTTCCTCATTATTCACTGCTACACAGTCAAGGTAAGGGGTATCTCCATACTGCTTGGCCTCATAAACAGGAGACTTTACAATGGTATTCAATACAGTTCCCTGTCCGTAAAGAGAACAATGTAAATAAGGATAAAAAATGGTTTGTCTAAAGGCACCGGTATCTGATGTCATGATCGGAGCAATTACATTTACCAATTGCGCAAGGCAGCCGATCTTAACTCTGTCTGCATGCCGAAGCATGGTAATTAACATACTTCCTACCAACAATGCATCCTCAAAGTTGTAAACATCCTCCAACTGATGCGGTTTCTGTACCCATTTCTCCAGCTGCACATCTGCTTCATTGGAGTGATACCACACATTCCATTCATCTAAAGAAATATTGATGTTTTTCTTGCCATGTTTTTTGCCCTTCACATAATCACAGATTGCAACCACGTTAGTAATAAACTGGTCCAGATCTACATTGCTTGCGAGGAAATTTGCCGAATCATTATCTCTGTTTCCATAATACTGATGCATAGATACATAATCGATGGTATCATAGCACTCATCTATAAGCGTTGCCTCCCATGAACCGAAAGTTGGCATACCGGAACCAGAGCTTCCACATGCTACTAATTCGATACTGGGATCAAGCCATTTCATTACTCTGCCTGTCTCATGCGCTAACCTTGCATATTCCTCGGCAGTTTTATGTCCCATCTGCCAAGGCCCGTCCATTTCATTTCCAAGACACCACGTTTTGATATTATGAGGCTCTTCATATCCATGTTCTTTTCGCAGATCACTGTATTTTGTACCGCCTTTGAAATTACAATATTCTAAGAGATTTCTTGCATCCTCCACTCCTCTGGTTCCTAAATTAACTGCCATCATTATTTGACTTCCGGCTTTTTTACACCAATCGGAAAATTCATTCAAACCGAACTGATTTGTCTCTATTACATGCCATGCAAGATCAACTCTTGCAGGACGTTTTTCCTTCGGACCTACACTGTCTTCCCAATAAAAGCCTGACACAAAATTGCCGCCGGGATAACGAATAATGGGAACCTGAAGTTCTTTTACAAGGGCCAGCGTATCCTTGCGAAAACCATTCTCATCTGCAAAGGGACTTTCCGGCTGATAGATACCTTCGTAGACAGCTCTTCCTAAATGCTCTATAAAAGAACCATATAATCTTTTGTCCACATCACCTATTAAATATTCTTTATCAATAATTACCTGTGCCTTTTTCATGAAGGGTTCCTCCTTTGAATCTCTTACAGTAAGAATATCAGCTTATAAAGTTTTTTTCCATGAATTTTTCATATAAATTTAAATTATTGTGGTTCCGATCATTCTGATCTAGATTGCGCTATTTTATCATTTCTTTTGAGTATTTTTCCGATACTTCATAGGAATGTAATTCATACACTGGTATACCTCAGCAGAAATATTTTCTGGTATCTGTGTATTGCCAGCTCTCTGGCAAAAGTCTATAACCATCATATACTGTAAGTTCGTAATATCTTCTATAATCTGAAGCTGTTGGCACTCCTGAATATAAAAAACGACGCGCTGATATGTCTTTTCAGCATCCACGCCTCTGGGTATAGCCCTCAGAAAACCGGATTTTGCTTTAAAGGAAAAAGCTCCATTGTGGCGGTGACGGTGGAGTTATGGACAGTATTTCCCCTAAAGTTATAAATAACTAAAACAGGAAAAACAAGATAGGATTATATAATTTAGCGCAGTATTTTGCAATAATGATGTTTGATTTTATGATACGATGCAAACATAAAAAACATGGGATAAATCTGATGACTATCAGTTATAAAAATGGAACGGCGCGATTGGATTTGGAAGTAAGGTAGGAAGCGGAGTTAGTTTGTTTTTCAAAACTCAGGGTTTGAATTATGAATATTGTTTTTGGTTATAGTATGTTAACCTTTCTTTATCTTAATCATGCGCGCAAAAAACACTAGGAGGATAAGGAATGAGAAAGAAATTATTAATTGCATTAATGGCAGGAGCATTGGCAGTTTCTGCACTTGCGGGCTGCAGTAATTCATCCAAAACGACAGATTCAGTAAAATCAACTGTTGATACTAATTTATCCGAAGGAGAAAAAACTGATGAGGATAACGCAGTAAAGTCATCAGATGTATTAAAAGACGGTAAAAATGATGTTTTAACAATTGTATTCCCCGGCAATTCATCTGCTCCCGCAAGTCTTGAGCAGGTGGAAGCAGCGATTACTGAGATCGCGCAGGAGACCATGGACTGTACTGTAAAAATAAATATTTTTGAATGGGGTGTCTTTGAAGAACAGTCAAATCTGATTTTATCCAGTGGTGAAGATGTAGATTTATTGTTTAAATGGAATAATACTGCCAAGCAGGCTGGTAATAGCGGTCAGGTTATAGATATCTCCGGGCTGGTTCCTGTTTATGCCAGGGAAACTAATGATTTGATGGGTAAGTATATTGAAGGATGTTATGTAGGAGATGCATTGTATGGAATTCCATCTTATCATGAATTTGCAACAAGAGCCGGTTTGATATGCTCTACAGAGCTTCTGGAAAAGCTGGAAATAAATGCAGATGACATTAAAACATGGGATGATGTAGATGAGGTTCTTGCAAAGGCCAAGGAAGCATTCCCTGATAAAGATGTGCTGGTTCCGGCAGAAGCTATGGCAGGTATGCTCAATCACTATAATGATGGTGTATTTGATGCCGTACAAAATGCAATGGTAGGAATTTATACAGATGGAAGGGATGGGCTGACAGCTCATAATATTTATGCAACTGATGAGTTCAAAGAGGCAGCAGAGAGAGCATATGCTTGGAATCAAAAAGGTTATTTTATTGCAGATTCTACTACTATTACTGATACCAGACAGACATTCCTGCGTGCAGGCAGCTGCTTTGGCTACATCGGTATTGTGCACCCAGGAACTAAGACACAGGAAAGCATTAATGCAGGCGCAGATGTATCAGTTATTCCTATTACAAAGCAGGGAAGCGGTACTTCGAACATTGCTTCCGGACAATTCGTAATCCCTACTGGAAGTCCTACTCCTGAAAAGGCAGTAGCACTATTAAATCTGATCTGTTCTAATGCAGATGTTCAGAACCTTCTCCATTATGGTATTGAAGGTGTGGATTATGAAGTAAAAGCTGAAGGGGTTGCAGGTTATCCGAACGGTATTGACGCTTCTAATGTTGGGTGGACTAATGAAACATGGTTGACTGGTAATGCGTCAATCGGGCTTGCCTGGGAAACAGATCCGGTTGATGTATGGGAGCAGTATAATAAATATAATAGTGAAGCAAATTTTGCTCCTTCTTATGGATTCGCTTTCGATTCCGGTAATGTAAAGAATGAGATTACTGCCGTGCAGAATGTACTGGACAAGTATACTGCCATGATTTACTCGGGAATGGCAGATCCTGCTGAATCTATTCCGGCATTTTTAGGAGAATTGGATAGCGCGGGCATGCAGAAGATCGTGGATGAAGTACAGGCGCAGTTGGATGCATGGAGTAAGGCACAATAAAATATTGCAGGACATAAAGTTTAACCACAGATTGAAAAATAAGACTGACAGCCTATTTTTCAATCTGTGTATTTGAACTGAAATTCAAATTTTTGGACGGTCTATTATATGATATTGCACGCATAACTGCAATATGAAGAGGTTGTAAATATGAAAAAAATAAAAAAATATATTCCTATTTATGTCATGCTCCTGCCAGGATTTTTATATCTTTTGGTGAATAATTATCTTCCTATGGGCGGATTAGTCATTGCCTTTAAAAATGTTAAATGGAATTTGGGAATTTGGAAAAGCCCATGGGCAGGGCTGGCTAATTTTGAGTATTTGTTTAAAACACCTGAAGCCTTTAATATCACAAGGAACACGATATTGTATAATTTTGTGTTTATAATTGTGAATTTGGTGGTAGCGATCGTATATGCCATTTTACTTAGTGAGATCCGTAATAAGTTGGCTGTGAAATGCTATCAGACTGTTATCATGCTTCCTTTTATGATTTCTATGGTTATTGTCAGTTATTTGGCTTATGCATTTCTGGCAGGAGATACAGGCCTTTTTAACAGGGTATTAAAGCTTTTGGGGTTTGAAGCAGTTTCCTGGTATACTGAACCAAAATATTGGCCCATTATCCTGGTGGCAGTAAATTGCTGGAAAGCCGTTGGGTATGGAACAGTGGTTTATTTATCATCAATATTGGGCATTGATCAAGAGCTTTATGAAGCAGCGGCTGTAGACGGTATCCGGGAAATGCAAAAGATAAAATATATTACGCTGCCGCTGCTAATGCCTACGATTATTACGATGATGCTTCTTAACATAGGACGGATATTTTATTCGGATTTTGGATTATTTTATCAGGTACCTATGAATTCAGGAGCTTTAATAGATGCGACAAGCACCATTGATACTTATGTATATCGGGGATTGATTACGTTAGGTGATGTAGGAATGTCCTCAGCAGCCGGTTTTTACCAGTCTGTGGTTGGATTTGTGCTGGTAGTACTTGCTAACTGGATCACCAATAAGTATAGTGCAGAAAATGCATTATTTTAGGGAGGGATAAAATGCACAAATCAAGTAATAAAGTTCAGATTATAGGAAATTTGATTATGGCAACGGTAACTCTGGTTACGGTATTGCCTTTTATCCTTCTGTTTTCTGCTTCCTTTACGGACAGTACAGAAATTGCCCTGAACGGATACTCCTTTTTACCTAAAACTCTGAGCTTGGAAGCATATGAGTACATATGGAATGAAAGATCACAGATATTCAGGGCATATTTTATTACAATTTTAGTGACTACAGTGGGAACAACGGTCAGTCTTATGATTACCATGATGTATGCTTATGCATTGTCCAAAAATTATTTTCCCGGAAAGAAATTTTTTACTTTGTTTTTAGTGTTTACAATGTTGTTTAACGGAGGGCTGGTGCCAACTTATACGATGTATACCAGGTATCTGCACATGAAGAATACAATATTTGCGTTGCTGATTCCAAGTCTTCTGATGGGTGCTATGAATGTTATTCTGATACGAAGCTATATACAGAACAATGTACCGGCTTCTTTAACAGAGGCTGCCTACATTGATGGTGCAAATGAATATAAGATTTTTGGGACGATTATATTTCCGCTCAGCAAACCTATTGTAGTGACTATTGGTATGTTTATTGGTGTGGCTTACTGGAATGATTGGACGAACGGGTTATATTATGTAACGAATAATAAACTCTACAGTATACAACAGTTGTTAAATAATATGTTAAAGAATATTGAATATCTTTCCTCCAACACACTGGCTTCAGCGGCATCTAATGGTGCAGTAAATGTACCGAAATCTACGGTACGAATGGCGATTGCAGTAGTAGGTATTCTGCCAATTTTAATAATCTATCCTTATGTGCAAAAGTTTTTTGTAAAAGGGATTGCACTGGGAGCAGTAAAAGGTTAAAAATTTGAAAGTGAGTATATGAAGACAGTAAAAATTTCACTTGCGGTAAAAATCTGGATTTTATTGGTCATATTCGTAGTCCCATTGAATCTGCTTGCATTGGGAAACGCATTTATTATGATCTCGGATGCCCGCAGAACAATAACTAATTCTATACAGAGCGTGATTGATAATCAGATGGTTGCCATGGATGAGAGGATCACAAATGCAGATTATTTTTTATATTCTTTTACCAAATATAATGTAGATTATCAATCCTATTTTCAATCAGAAGATTCCTTTCCCTATCAGTTGTCTAAGAGTACGATCATCAATAATGTTATGACGCATCAAAGCGGTGTTCGGACTGCAGATTATTATTTTCTTTATCAGGAAAAGCAAAAAGATTTTTTAATGATTCCACATAATGATAAAGTTTTTGACAAGTATTTGTTTCAAGACGGGTATTTTGAAGATACTGAAAATTTGAAACATAAGTGGAGTCTTATAAAGGTTGATAAAAAGTATTATCTTATTCGGGAATTTTATGACTATCCCACATGGTATGGAGCGATTATCCGATTGGATAACCTTTTGGAAGATATCAATCAGTACCTGGAATATCCGTTGGAGGATATGCAATTTATATCACCAGGAGCAGAAGACAAAGGAAAACTATGGCTAAGCGGGACATTGCGAAAGGCGGATATATCGGTTTATTTTGCTCTGAATCAAAATCAGATAAACAGAAGAATTGATTACTGGCGTTGGGCAATGGCAGTAATAGTGGTTATGTTTCTACTGTTGATGCCGGTTTTGTATTTAGCGATCCATCGGTGGCTGATCACTCCTTTGAAGATTCTGTCATTGGCACATGGGGAACTGGAAAAAGGGAGGGAAGAATATCGGATTACGGTCAAGGCAAAATCAGATGAGTTTGCAAGTGTATATCAGTCTTTCAATAATATGGCGCAGTTTTTGCAGGAGTTGAGGCTGGAAAATATTAACAAAGAGCTGGCAAAAAACAGGATGTTGCTGGATAATCTGCAGCTTCAGATCCGGCCGCATTTTCTACTTAATAATTTCAATCTGCTCTATACGGTGATTCAAAAAAGGGAAATTGAAACGGCACAAAAAATGATTTTGTATTTATCCAACTATTTTCGATATTTATTTCAATACGATCATAGATTGGAACTATTTGATAAAGAGTTTGAATTGATTCAAAGGTATTTGGAAATTGCGGAAATAAAAAATCCCGGAGCATTTACATTCCGTGCAGATTTTGATCCCGAGATCTCATTGGTGCGAGTGCCGCCGTTGTTGCTGCATAATTTTGTAGAAAATATTATCAGCCATGCACTGTTGCCTGACAGAGTTGTACATATCATGTTTTATGCTTCTTATGAAGAAGGGATAGCAACTTTTCAAATTGCAGACGATGGAAGAGGTATGCAGCAAAAGGATGTAGATAGGATCAACCGGGAAGAATATGAAGAATATGCAAGAGGTTTGCATGTAGGTATCCGCAATTCCATTACAAGGATAAAATATTTTTATGATCAAAAGGCCTGCATTAATGTGGAATCAACATTGGGGGAAGGAACAGTCTTCACAATTACAATACCATATAATCTGGAAGAAAGTGAGAGTATGAAAAATGACATTGTTGATGGTAAATGATGCAGTGATCGCTGTGGAAGCAATGAAAGAAGAGATTAACTGGAATGAATATGGAATTGATGAAGTATTTACTGCTTACAATGTCAGAGGAGGACAGGATATTATTCAAGAGCAAAACATTGATATCCTGCTTTGTGATATTGAAATGCCGGGAGAAAATGGTATCGAACTGATAGAATGGATCAGAGAAAAAAAGTATGATATTGACTGTGTTTTACTCACATGCCATGCTGAATTTGGATATGCCCAAAAAGCAGTCAGCCTGAATTGCCATGATTATATTTTGCTTCCATCCAGCTATGAAGAAATTGGGGCAACGGTAAGCAGGATAGTGGAACGACGTCAGCAAAGACTTACTAATGAAAAACTTCAGGAATACGGAAAATCCTGGTTAAGTGAAAAAAAAGAAAAGGTGCTGCAGGAAACCGGAATTATGAAATCTCCTAAAGAAGTGGTGGAGGAATGCGTTATGTATATTATTTCTCATCTGAGCAGCGAGGATTTGAGTGTGAATGAATTAGCTGCTTATTTTTATTTGAATCCGATTTACCTCAACCGTATTTTCAAAAAGGAGAAAAATTTATCCATCAGCCAGTTTATTATAAAAGAAAAAATGGCTTTGGCAGCACAACTGCTTTCAGAATCGAGATTGTCTGTGGTAGCTATTGCTGAACAGGTTGGATATCCTAATTATTCCTATTTTACTACAATCTTTAAAAAGTATTATGGATGCACGCCTACCCAATATCGTTTGAGATAGCTCATTTTAGCCCTTCAAATTACAGAAATACAGAATTTTAGAGTAAATAGAATATTGTAAAGAGAAATAGTTTTTTACAATACATATTGAAGTCTTTATTGTACATTGAATGATATTGGAGATAAAGGAGTGTAAAAATGAATATGGAAAATACGAAAAAGCAATCCACAGGCAGTAAGAAATATGAATTTTCGCAGGATGGAAATGCCTGCATCATAAAGGAGCCAAGAACGCCCAGATACTGGTATAATTATTTATGGAATGAAAACAGGTATTGTGCACAGATCTCCCAGATGGGTCATGGGCGCAGCTATTATCTCAGTGAAAAAGCGGATATGTGTATGATCAACCGGGATGATGCGCGGTATGTATATCTNCGGGATGAGGAAGACTGCTCCTGCTGGAATATCGGTTTTGGACCTTTAAATACAGAGGTGGAAGAGTATCAGTGTACTCATAGTATTGGATATTCCCTGATACAGTCAAAGTACCATGAAATACAAAGCTCATGGCGGATTTTTGTACCGCAGGAAGGTTTTCATGAAATTTGGAGTCTAAGCATTCGAAACACAGGGGAAAGGGAGAGATCATTAAGTGTCTTTCCCGCGGTTAGTTTTTATCTGGAGGGATTTTCCTATCCAAGATATTATGAGATGTACCGGTGTATGAAAACGGATTTTGACAGGAAATTGAATGGGATTTACTGTGATTCTTCCCACCCCTTTGCGCCCCATGACAGGTATCATGGCTTTCTGGCTTCTTCGGAGCCGGTATATGCGTATGACGGGGATCTGACAAAGTTCTGCGGCACTACAAGCACGATCACACAGCTTGATGCTTCTGCATGTGCCCTGTTCCAGCGTCCGGAGGTAGTAATGGAGGGAAGAGACTGTACGAATTCTGAGGCGGCACTCTTCATTCTGGGCGGCGTATTGCAGCACAAGATTACCCTTCAGCCAGGTGAATCAAAANAAATTCACCTGATATTTGGGATCAGCAAGTCCCGGCAGGAGGCAAGAGAAGCAGCCGTCGGAATTTTAAGCGGCAAAGTTGTGGAACAGACATTTCAGAAAGCACAGGAGTATTATTACTGCAAATATAGGTCGTTGTCTGTTCNGACGCCGGATGANAAGATCAACCANATCATGAACAACTGGGTCAAGAAACAGGTNGATTTCTGTATNGTCGGGAAAAAGGGNGTCAGGGATAATCTGCAGATTGCNGCGGCATTATTGAANTACAGGCAGGACAGGGCAAAAGAGGAAATACTGGAGTGTTTAAAGCATCAATTTCAGGATGGTCATGGGGTGCTTACATGGTATCCTTATGATGATACAAGATATTCGGATCAGCCTTTCTGGATCATTTGGGCGGTATGCAGGCTTATCAAAGAAACCGGGGATTTTTCCCTTCTTGAAGAACCTGTTTCATGGCAGGATGGCGGGGAAGCAACCGTGCTGGAACATGTAAAGGCGGCAGTAAACAGGCTGATNGNNGATNAGGGAAGNAACGGGCTGGTACGTATTTATTTTGCAGANTGGAATGACGCGCTGAATGTTACNACCGATCCGGAGGCGGAATCAGTGATGCTTTCCCATCAGTTCTGTCTGGCNTTAAAAGAGCTGANNTTGTTGATGGAAAAATACGGCNNCCATGNATATGCNCNGACNNTNGCNGAAGAATATGANATTTTGAAAAACAGTATTAATGAGAAAGCATGGGATGGCGGCTGGTATATGCGGGCCTTAAGTCCGGTAGANAANATCGGTTCTAAGGATAGTGANGGAAGTAAAATTTATTTGAATGCGCANGTCTGGGCGGTGCTTGGCGATGTGGCGGATGATTCAAAACTTCCGNTGGTGCTGCAGGCAGTAGACAATATGGAGCATGACTTCGGNTTCCCNTTAAATATGCCGCCATATTCCGAATATTCACCCAATGTAGGAAGGATGTCGGGTATGCTGNCGGGNCTGTTTGAAAACGGAGGNGTGTACTGTCATGCCACAGGCTTTAAGATCCTGATGGACTGTAAGACCGGAAGNGGAAGNAANGCAGTGGANACNTTNAAGAANATNATGCCGGACAGCNATAAGAACCCTTCCATGCAGTCAGGNGCNGANCCTTATGTGTTTACNAATTGCTANTCNACNNATCCGGGNTATTACGGGAAATCTTANCANTCATGGACNACCGGCACTTCNGCATGGTGCCTGATGGGTCTNTATGAGGGAATNATGGGAGTAAAAGCCGATTATGANGGACTAANANTAGAGCCTTGCTTTCCGGCTGACTGGGAAGANGCGGAGATGACAAGACATTTTCGGGGAGCGGATTATCATATTGTTATCAGAAATCCGAAGCATTTGGAAAACGGAGCTGCCGAAATCGTGGTGGATGGCAGGAATGTTTCCGGATCAGTCATGCCGGATTTTGGAGATGGCAGGCAACATGAGGTTGAAGTATTTTTAAAATAACAGTTTCTTAGTTGGATATGATAATGTATCATTATATAAGAGTGTATACTGAAACTGTTCTGCAATAGACTTAGTCGGCGGAGGGAAAGGAAATAAGTGGTATGGAAGCACAATATTTGGATCGCCATAAAACGCCAGGGGAACGTGCCGCAGCACTTTTGGCAAAGCTGAGCCTTGATGAGAAAATGGCTCAGGTCAACTGTATTTTTCCTTTTGGGGAAACATATGAGGATATGGGAAGAATTTCAGAGAGCACGCCCTTTGGAATCGGGGAGGTCAGCACTCTGGAAATGCGCAGGATAGAGACCTTGGAAGAGGCGGCGTGGTGGCAGAGGAAAGTCCAGAAGATCGTGATGGATAACAGTCCGCACCATATCCCGGCTATTTTCCACATGGAAGGGTTATGTGGGGCGTTTATTCAGGATACCACCAGTTTTCCGGCAGGGATCGGGAGAGGTTCCGGCTTTGATCCGGAACTGGAAGAAAAAATTGCGGAGATTGTAAGCAGGCAGGAAGCGGCCTGCGGCATTACCCATGTGCTTGCGCCGGTACTGGATATCTCAAGAGATTCCCGTATGGGGCGTCAAGGAGAGACTTATGGAGAAGATCCTGCGCTGGCCTGCGCAATGGGAGCTGCTTATACAAGAGGAATTCAAAAAGGGGAGACGGCAGGGAGAAAGACAGAGAGCGTGGCAAAGCATTTTCTGGCGTTTCACAATTCACAGGGCGGGATACATGGAACCCATTCCGATACGCCCACACGCCTTTTACAGGAGATATATGCAAAGCCTTTTCAGGCAGCCATTGCGCAGTCTGGGCTNANAGGGATCATGCCNAGTTATAATTCCATNAACGGGGAGCCNATGTCTGCNTCCNATACGCTNTTNAANACNCTTTTGNGGGATGANATGGGATTTGACGGGCTCTGNGTCAGTGANTATGGCGCNNTCNGNGGAGTGCATCATGTACAGCATGTTGGCGAAAGNGAAGCNCAGGCNGGNNTTCTTTGNATGGAAGCCGGNATGGATATNGAGNTGCCCNGTACTACCGGCTATGGAGAAGAATTAAAAAGAAAATTTNAAAGCGGNGAANNAGATATNGCGNTGCTNGATAAGGCNGTGCTGCGTGTNCTTACNGCAAAGTTCCGTATGGGGCTTTTTGANCATCCCTATGCTCNTTGNAGGGGAAGANCTGAAGGNAAGCNGTATGCCNTNANNANGACAGGGAGNTATCTTTGCAGTCTGCAAAGGAATCTCTGGTNCTTCTGAAAAANAATGGGNTTCTTCCNCTGAAAGGAGATAANAANAAAATTGCCCTGATCGGNCCNCATGCTGATTGGGCAAGGAANTTNTTTGGCGGCTATACCCATTTGTGCATGATGGAATCTACTTATGCGATCGCNAATTCCATTGCCGGNGTGAGCGGCGTAGTTCNGGCNGATGNNGNNANGATNAAAACNATTCCGGGAACCAATATCCAGTCAGATGAGACGGAAGAATTTGATGCCATACTGCACCGNCAGAAACCGGAATGCAAAAGTCTGCTTAAGGAAATGCGAAGCCGGATGCCGGAAATGGAAATTGTTTATGCTTATGGATACCCTATTGCCGGTACGGATGAATCTCGCTTTGAGGAAGCATTACAGGCAGTAAAAGAAGCGGATGTGGTCATCCTGACTCTTGGAGGAAAACATGGGACCTGTTCTATAGCATCTATGGGGGAAGGCGTGGACGCAAGTAATATCAATCTTCCGCCCTGCCAGGATGCATTTATCAGAAAGGCAGCAGGATTTGGGAAGCCGCTGATCGGTATTCATTTTGACGGCAGACCTGTTTCCAGTGATGCAGCAGATGAATGTCTGGATGCCCTGTTGGAGGCATGGAGCCCGGCGGAAACAGGTGCGGAAGCGGTAGTCAGCGCTCTTTTNGGNGAATATAATCCNGGAGGNAAAATGCCGGTATCTGTGGCTTACCATGCAGGACAGATCCCGATTTATTATAATCATCCTAACGGTTCAGCATGGCATCANGGTGAGAGTATCGGATTTGTAAACTATGTGGACCTGCCTCATACGCCAAGATATTACTTTGGGCACGGTCTTTCTTACACCACATTCGCCTATTCGGACTTAAAGATTTCGGAGAAGGAGATTGACGCACAAGGGAGCGTCCGGATTGAAGTGACGGTATGCAATACTGGCGAATACGAGGGGGATGAGGTCGTACAGCTTTATCTGATAGACAGATATGCCAGTATGACAAGACCGGTAAAAGAGCTGGCAGGGTTTAAGCGGGTATCGATAAAACCGGGAGAAAAAAAGACAGTGGTGTTTGAGGTTTTGGCGAGCCAGATGGCATTCCTTGACAAAGACATGCGATGGAAGATTGAAAAGGGAACCATTGGAGTGGAGATAGGAAGCTCTTCTAAGGATATCCGGCTTACAGGAGAGTACATAGTCAAAAATGACGGCTGGATAGAAGGAAGAGACAGGGCGTTTTATGCAAAAGCCAGTATCAGAAAATAGAAAATTCGGAGGTAACAATGGATAACGCAGCAGTGGCAAAGAGAATCGCAGAGGAAGCAATCGTACTTTTGAAAAATGAAAAGCAGCTTCTTCCTTTTTCCAAGGGGCAGAAGGCGGCCTTTTTTGGAAGAGCCCAGATCGATACCATTTATTCAGGAAATGGTTCGGGGGCTGCCCGCGTGTCGGGTTGTAAGAATATATTGGAAGAATGTGAGAAAAAGGGCATCTGCGCAGAACCCGGTCTGAAAGGATATTATAAGGAGCGGATCTCAGAAGAAGAGATAACAGAGGAAGATGAATTTGACTGGGCCGATATAGGAAAAGCGGTAAACAGCGGCATTATGTATGAGATCTTCGGAAAATACCATGCGCCCATAGAAGAATATGAGATACCGAAGGAGCAGATGGAGGCTGCAAGACAGTATACGGACACNGCTGTTCTGGTACTTGGCAGGAATTCCGGCGGCGAGGAATGTGACAGGCATCTGCAGGGGGATTACTATTTAACAGATTCGGAANAAATTCTGGCTGAGCAGGTATGCAGAAATTTTGATAAGGTAGTCCTGATCTTAAANACCAACGGGCTGGTGGATCTATCNTGGACNGAAGNCTATCCCCAGATCAAGAGTATTTTGTTTGCNGGNATCTTAGGCGGGGAAGGCGCCGCAGCTCTTTCAGATATCCTTGCCGGGAATGTGAATCCATCCGGAAAGCTGGCATTTACNATTGCAAGNCAATATGANGANTATCCGGCNNCCNGNCATTTTNCATGGGATAAGGAAAANGAAGAAAGCTCTGCTTANCTACGAAAGCTACGGGTTGAGCGNAGAAGAAAATGGGAGCACCGGATATGCCAAAAGTCCCGTTACGGTTTACCTGGAGGATATTTACGCCGGTTACCGNTATTTTGATACTTTTGCAAAAGAGCCGCTGTATGCATTCGGATATGGATCATCTTATACAGAATTTGAAATAAAGTGCGCTGGCGCAGTGAAAAAGCAGGAGGGTATTGAAGTCAGGGCCGGTGTAAAGAATACAGGAAATACGGCCGGCAAAGAAGTTGTACAGCTATATCTGGCAAGTTGCAGCAGTGCGTTTGAACATGCTTATCAGGAATTGAAAGGATTTGAGAAGACAAAGCTTTTGCAGCCGGGAGAAGAAGAACAGATCTGTATTATGATTCCTTGGAAGGAATGGTGCAGTTATGATGAAGATAAGGCGGCTTATCTGATCAGGCAGGGAGATTATCGGATTCTGGTCGGAAATTCTTCACGAAATACAAAGGATGCTGCGGTAATGCGTATCCGGCAGGATATCCTTATGGAGCAGTGTNCAAACCGCCTTGGNNTTCAGNNNTGCAATAAGGGAAAGCTGGAATTTCTNACTTGNTCNAANGAGGCGGCAGNAGAGAANCTTNAGGGAAGNNNACNGGNAGNGGATCTGTGCCTGCCGGAAATTTTTGTGNNNTCNGAAGATNTTANNNCNGTAANTTCTGTTAATGNTNNNGNNGNCTGTGACAGCAGGGCAGAAAAGNTNAAGAAACTGTCAGTAGAGCAGCTTGCGGCTCTTTGTGTGGGNTATGGNCCGGGTATACCCTTTGCTGCTTTTATGGATNGAAGNGACCCGGAAACAATTTATGATCAGNATGGGAAGCCGCTTACGACCAACAGCCATCCGACCGGATATAATGGNTATGTATCNCCGGCNATCGAGGAGGCNGGAATNTATTCTGTGTCCTATAAGGATGGNCCGGCNGGTATCGGTGAAATGGCATGGCCNTCGGAAATGNTGATAGGNTGTGCGTTCAATAAGAGTATNTGGTATGAATTCGGAAACGCTGTGGGAGCAGAGTGCGAAAAGCAGCAGGTTGATGTCTGGCTGGCACCTGCGGTAAACCTGCACAGGCATCCCCTTGGAGGGAGAAATTTTGAGTATTTTTCAGAAGATCCGTATTTAACCGGCATCTGTGCCTGTGAAGTGACAAAAGGGGTTCAGGAAAACCACCCGGTACTGGTCTGCCCGAAACATTTTGCAGTAAATGAGCAGGAAACCTTCCGCCGGGGAAGCAGCAAAAAGCACTATGATGCGGTAGATTCTATCCTCAGAGAGAGAGCGGCAAGAGAAATATATCTAAGACCATTTGAAATGCTGGTAAAAGAAACGGATATTGCCTGTCTGATGACTTCCTTTAATAAGATCAACGGTGTGTTTGCCGCAGGAAATGAAGACCTTTGTACCCATATTTTAAAGGAAGAATGGGGATATCAAGGCGTGGTGGTCACAGACTGGGGCGACATGGATGTGGTAGTGGACGGTGCGGATGCTGTAGCGGCAGGCAATGATATTGTGATGCCCGGAGGCCCTCCGGTGATCAGGCAGATTCTGCAGGGATATCAGGAAGGCAGGGTTTCCCGAAAAAATCTGGAAGACGCAGTTATGCATTTATTGTATATGGCTAAGAAGCATTGACGGTGGATACCGGGGAGCGTAAGCCCCTGGAAGAATTAGGATTTCTTCCAGGGGCTTAAAATAAGCTGCTATCCGATCAGTATTTTTTTCCCTTCAAAGGCAAACCCGTATTTTTTGATGCGCTCTTTAGATATTCCCTTTGAAGTTAAAACAGCTGCGTAGTTCTTTTCTTCTATCTGCCTGAGTGCGGTGCTTACGGTCTCTTCCAATCCTTTTTCTTTTTGGGGCTGACGGACCTTGAATTCTATAATGATCGCCGGGCCTTTAGTGTTGCTTTTCAGTGGTTCAAGGACCACATCATAGCGTCCAAAACCGCTTTCACGATTTGAGGTAATGCTGTATCTGTCCGCCAGATCTACCATAAGTCCCAGAACAAAACCATGATAGAAACGTTCGGGCTGGGATTTTTCGGAAGGTTTTTTACCTGTGTCAAAGCTGCTGAAGGTGTCATTGGCTACTCTGTTCATGTATTCATTCATTGCTTCGATATCATCATTAAGCAAAGCGGTAATGAAATCATTGTAGGCTGGTGCATAGTTCTTAAACCATCCGTCGATCATATCCTGAAACATCAGTTTTACTTCTTTATTGGTAAGTGTTAAAGAATATTCCTCCTTGCCGGTTTCAGGGTCTATTGTGTACTTATCAACTTTTAAATATCCGCTTGCAAGCAGCAGGCTCCAGACAGAATATTCATTATGATCGAGCTGGTCAAAGACGATCTGTTCATCTATTTTGGTTTGAAGAATGCCGCCGCTTAACAGATCCTCCATAATGATCTTAACATTTTTGCTGCTCTCACGGATTAGTTTTCCTATAAGGCCATTCGAACTCGTATTTACCCAGTATGATGAAAATTTCTTTTTGTCAAGAAAATTGGTGATGGACCAGGGATTATAGATATCGTTTTTTCCCCCGAAAGTAAAGCCATCATACCAGTCTTTGACTCCGTTCTCCATGTCAGACAGCCCGAATTCAAGCAATGCATCTGACACTTCCGTTTGAGTAAATCCAAAGGACTCTGCATATTTTTCAGAGGTTGTGGTTACCACTTCAAGATTATTTAAATCTGAAAAAATGGACTCTTTGCTGATTCGTGTGATGCCTGTTAAAAGAGCCCGCTCAAGATATGGGTTTGTTTTAAAAGTTGCATTAAATAAACTTCTGGTGAAGGCGGTAAGCTCATCCCAGTAACCGTTTACATAGGCTTCCTGCATAGGAGTATCGTATTCATCTAAAAGGATGATCACCTTTTTTCCATAATAGCGCATCAGGTAATTTGACAGGGCATTTAGGGAATCAGTTGCGATATAATCCTCCATATCAGGTGAAACATTCCGGTAAAAAGCTTTTTCATTTTCGTTCAGCTTTCCGCTATCCAGTAAGAAATCATAATGATCGTATAAATTCGTGATGATCTGGCAGATTTTTTTGCGGGTGTTCAGATAAGAAGTTTCCTTTACCTTTGCAAAGCTTAAGGAAAGTACGGGCCATGTTCCCTGTATTTTGCGATAGGCTTCTTCTTTCCATATAGAAAGACCCTCAAACAGGTCACTTCGTCCGGCGTATTCTGTCGAAAAGAAATCTTCCACCATGCTTATGGTCAGAGTTTTTCCAAAACGCCTTGGGCGGGTAATGAGTGTCACAACATCTAAATTTTCCCACCACTCTTTGATGAACTGAGTTTTATCAATATAAAATGCGTTATTTTCAATCAGTTCTTTGTAATTTTGATGACCAATGCCAACGGTTCTTGCCATGCTGAGATCTCCTCATTTTCAATTAGTATTATAATCATAACATAGCGGATATTAAAAAAAAAGAAAATCGTTATATTCTCCAGGTTAAATTTATAACAGCCATATCCAGTTGATCTTCTTTACGAATGAGCGGTCGTTCGATTATAATAAAATATAAGTCACAGATAAGGGAGATCAAAGAATATGAAAAGAAAATGGAAATATCTGCTTGGGTCATTTTTACTGACAGCAGGACTGCTTTTAGGATGTGCAGGGGAATCAGGGCAGCCCCTTCAGGAGATACAGACGATAGAAAATCAGGAAGCAGAGAATTCTGTTCCGGAAGAACTGGCGTCGGAAGATACGCAGGAAACAGAAGCGGAAATTACAACCCCGGAAGCTCCTGATAAGGAGCCGGAGCTTTCGGAAGATGGCACTTATACTTCTAAGGAAGAGGTTGCCAGGTACCTGTTTCTTTATGGGCATCTGCCGGACAACTTCATTACCAAGAAAGAGGCAAAAGCCCTTGGCTGGGTGAGCAGTGAAGGAAATCTGGGAGAAGTTGCGCCGGGTAAAAGTATCGGAGGCGACTATTTTGGAAATTTTGAGGGAAATCTTCCGGAAAAAGAAGGCAGAGAGTACCATGAATGTGACATTGACAGTGACGGTGGATACCGGGGAGCAAAGCGTATCGTTTATTCCAATGATGGATTAGTCTATTATACAGAGGATCATTATCAAACCTTTGAACTTTTATATGGGGAGGAATAGAGCGTGAAGATCATATTAGATGCACGGCGTATGGATACGAAAGAGGAAGCCCATGTTTATCTCAGGGAAAAGCTGAATTTTCCGGAATATTATGGGGAAAATCTGGATGCGCTCTATGAGTGCCTTTGCGAGCTTGCAGATACGGAATTGTTTATTACACACTCCTGTGAAGCCGGGGAATACTATTTGAAAGCGGAGAAGGTTTTAAAGAAGGCTGCAGAGGATAACAAAGAGCTGACCCTGACTTTTGGGGATACAGAAGGAAAGGGCAAAATGAAGGTTGTTATCATTCATGGTCAAAACCATAAAGGGTCCACTTATCATATTGCAAAGCAGCTTGCGGATAAGATTGGCGGTTCGATAAAGGAGTTTTTCCTTCCCAGGGATTTTAACCTTTTTTGTGTGGGATGTACCAATTGTTTTGAAAAGGGTGAAGGTTTGTGTCCGCATTATGAGCGGCTGAGACCAATTACAGAAGCTTTGGATGAGGCAGATGTCATCATCCTTGCCAGTCCGGTATATGTATATCATGCAACAGGAGCAATGAAAGCGCTGCTGGATCATTATGGCTATCGGTGGATGGTACACAGACCGGAGGAGAGGATGTTTCGTAAGCAGGCAGTATGCATTTCCACGGCAGCCGGTGCGGGTCTGAGATCTACGAATAAAGATATGGCAGACAGCCTGTACTTTTGGGGAGTAGGACGGATCTACCGGTATGGTGTGGCGGTACAGGAAACCTCCTATGAAAGAGTCAGCGAGAAGATCAAAGCATCAATCGACGGGAAAACCACTGCTTTAGCGAAAAAATTAAAAGCCGGTTACGGGCATGTAAGGCCGAAAGTAGGGACCAGGATTTTCTTTTACCTGATGAGGATCATGCAGAAAAACGGATTCAACGAAGCAGATGCGATATACTGGAAAGAGAAGGGCTGGACAGAGAAGGTACGCCCATGGAAATAAGGCAGGGGCATTAAATAATTAATTTAAGAATGCTTATGAAAGGAAAACAGGGAACAATGTACGGTCCGGATAAAATGAGCAAAAAGCCGCTGGGTGCAAGGATTGAAGACGAACTGATGAAATATATTTTGAATGAACCGGTGGAGCCGGGACAGAAGATACCGAATGAATTTGAACTTGCCGAAAAGTTTGGCGTGGGACGGAGCACCATCAGGGAGGCAGTAAAAGGACTGGTATCCCGTGGAATACTGGAGGTCCGCAGGGGATCCGGGACGTATGTGATCAGTACCAATTCCATGGCCGTGGATCCGCTGGGATTCAGTAAAACCCAGGATAAGTATAAGCTGGCTCTGGATCTGTTTGAGGTCCGCCTTATGATCGAACCGGAGATAGCGGCCCTTGCNTGTAAAAATGCATCAGCGGAGGAGNTGAAGCGACTTAAATGCCTGTGCGATGAAACGGAGCAGTTATACCGGAGCGGCCGGAATCATATCAGCAAGGATATCGAATTTCACACCTGCATCGCCAGGTGCAGTAAGAATCAGGTCGNAGAGACCCTGATTCCGGTTATCAATACGGCCGTTTATTCTTTTGCGAATATTACACATCATTTATTAATGGATGAGACATTGGAGACGCACCGGGCCGTAACAGATGCGATCATTAAGAGGGATTCCATNGGCGCTAAGTGTGCCATGATGATGCATTTGACTTACAACCGGCAGACGATCATGCGGATCATGGAACAGCGGAAGANCAAGAAACGTCAGACGAATACAGNGGCGCAACAGACGACTTAAAAATAAGACTGGTGATAATATACAAAAATGATAGGTATAATAAAGNGATNCCTATCATTTTTTTTGTGCAAAATGTGNAATGCNAAATAAATACGTCAGATGTGTTGAATGAAGTATAACGAAACAATATAATTTGATCATAATAACATTAGGCGTCAGATGTTAGGGGAAGAAAATATATGGAATTAAGAAGTCAGGAAATGCGCAGACTGGCGCCGGAATTGGATCCGCTGCGTATCGGCACCGGATGGAAACCGGAAGATCTGGCAAAACCTCAGGTGATGATCGAGAGCACTTATGGCGACAGTCACCCGGGAAGCGGNCATNTGAATATTCTGGTNGAGGAAGTGCGGAAAGGAATCGAGGAGGCCGGAGGGCACGGCGCGCGCTATTATTGTACCGATATCTGTGACGGTGAAAGCCAGGGGACGGATGGAATCAATTACAGTCTGGCAAGCCGTGAGATGATTGCCAATATGATTGAAATTCATGCAAATGCCACGCCTTTTGATGCGGGCGTTTATCTGGCAAGCTGTGATAAGGGAATGCCGGGAAANCTGATGGGACTGGCAAGAGTGGACGTACCGGCTGTAGTGGTACCCGGCGGTACGATGAANGCAGGNCCGGATATGCTCACNNTNGAGCANCTGGGNATGTACAGTGCCAAATATCAGCGCGGCGAGATCGATGAGGAGAAGCTGAACTGGGCAAAATGCAATGCCTGTCCGAGCTGCGGTGCATGTTCCTTTATCGGTACGGCTTCCACAATGCAGATCATGGCNGAAGCGCTGGGGCTNGCGCTTCCCGGCAGTGCGCTGATGCCTGCCACGAGNCCGGATCTTNNNGNTTTTGCAAAGGAAGCAGGNGCNCAGGCGGTTAAGCTTGCAACNATGCCGAATATGAAACCCAGCGATATNGTCACCATGGACAGCTTTGAAAATGCGATNCTTGTACATGCNGCTGTNTCAGGAAGTACTAACTGTNTNCTGCATATTCCGGCCATAGCGCATGAATTCGGTATTGAGATCACAGGAGATACTTTTGACAGACTGCANAGAAANGCNAGATATCTTCTGGATGTCCGTCCNGCAGGGCGCTGGCCGGCNGAATGTTTCTATTATGCGGGCGGCGTGCCGGCGATCATGGAAGAGATCCGCAGNCANCTCCATCTGGATGTGATGACNGTGACAGGTAANACNNTGGGAGAAAATCTGGATNAANTNAANAAAAACGGTTTCTATGAGAGGTGTGATAAGTGGCTTCAGGAATTTAATAAGCGTTATCAAGTATCTCTGAAAAAAGAGGATATTATCAGGCCTTATGAAAATGCGATCGGAACAGATGGAAGCATTGCGATTCTGCGGGGAAATCTTGCTCCTGAAGGAGCAGTGATCAAACATACGGCATGNCCGAAGGAGATGTTTAAGGCAATCCTGCGCGCCAGACCTTTTGACAGTGAGGAAGAATGTCTGGATGCTGTTNTAAAGCATAAGGTTGAGAAAGGAGACGCNGTATTTATCCGCTACGAAGGCCCNAAAGGCAGCGGAATGCCGGAAATGTTCTATACTTCAGAAGCNATCAGCAGCGATAAGGAACTTGGCAGGAGNATTGCACTGATCACGGATGGNCGNTTNTCCGGNGCATCNACNGGACCGGTGATCGGACACTGCAGCCCNGAGGCAGTAGACGGAGGTCCNATTGCTCTTGTGGAGGAAGGTGATCTCATTGAAATTGATGTGGAGGAGAGGAAACTGAACATTGTCGGTATTGCAGGAGAGCGTAAGTCTATGGAAGAAGTGGCNGCTGTTCTTGAAAAACGCCGCAAGGACTGGAANCCNAGAGAACCTAAGTACAAAAAGGGCGTGCTGAGATTGTTCAGNGANCATGCAGTCAGCCCGATGAAAGGAGCATATTTGGATTGGAGGTAAATATGANAACAATAGAAGAACAGTTTAGAGAGTATGGAGTCGTACCGGTAGTGGTNNTGGAGGATGCANAGGATGCACTTCCTCTTGCAGANGCGTTGACAGAAGGCGGNCTGCCCTGCGCAGAGGTGACNTTCCGNACGGAAGCGGCAGAGGAATCCATCCGCCTGATGAGTGAGAAATATCCTGAGATGCTGGTAGGCGCAGGTACNGTACTCACTGTAGATCAGGTAGACCGGGCGGTGGCAGCAGGNGCNAAGTTTATNGTAAGNCCNGGCTTTGATCCGGANATAGTGGATTATTGTCTGGAGAAAAAGATTCCGGTATTTCCGGGATGNATCACNCCTTCNGAGGTNGCGCAGGCNGTNAAGAGNGGACTGAAAGTAGTCAAATTCTTNCCTGCNGANCAGGCAGGCGGCGTTGCTATGATCAAGGCTATGGCAGCTCCCTATACCATGGTGAAATTCATGCCGACAGGCGGGATCAGNGCGAAGAATCTGAAGGANTATCTGGAATGTGACAAGATCATCTGCTGCGGCGGAAGCTGGATGGTGAAAGGGGATCTGATCCGAAACGGNGAATTTGATAAGATCCGNGAACTGTCTAAAGAGGCTGTCACCTTAGCAGCGNATATCCGTAAATNATCAAAAAGAGNTAGCCGGCTATGGCGTTTTGGAATGGAGGAAAATATGGAACTGAATTTAANACCGGAAAAAGAATGNAGATATGATGCNGTATCTCTGGGNGAGGTAATGCTGCGCCTGGACCCGGGCGAGGGACGGATCCGGACNGCAAGGAGNTTTCGTGCNTGGGAAGGCGGCGGAGAGTATAATGTTGTCCGCGGGCTTCGGAGATGCTTTGGATTAAAAACAGGCGTCATTACNGCCTTTGCTGATAATGAAGTAGGTATGCTNATGGANGANTTNATNNNTCAGGGCGGTGTGGANACNTCTNTGATNAANTGGATGAANACNGACGGNATCGGNNGNNNCTGCAGGAACGGACTGAATTTTACAGAGCGGGGATTTGGCATCCGCGGAGCGGTAGGATGTTCNGACCGNGCAAACACGGCTATCTCNAAGGCAACGCCTGAAGATTTTGACTTTGANCATATTTTCGGAGAACTTGGAGTACGGTGGCTCCATACGGGAGGAATCTATGCGGCTCTCTCTGAACAATCCTGCAAGACNGTCCTNGAGGCGATCAAGACAGCCAAGAAATACGGAACCGTGATCTCCTATGATCTGAATTACAGGCCCTCTATGTGGAGTGCCATCGGCGGACTTGAAAAAGCACAGGAAGTAAATAAGGAAATCGCAAAGTATGTTGATGTTATGATCGGAAACGAGGAGGANTTTACGGCATGCCTCGGTTTTGAGATAGAGGGNAATGATGANAANCTGAAAGANCTGAATCTTGACGGCTACAAAAAGATGATCAATCATGCGGCAGAAGTGTATCCCAACTTTAAAGTAGTTGCTACGACCCTTAGGGAAGTAAAGACAGCCACTGTGAACGACTGGAGTGCGATCTGCTGGGCGGATGGAGAAATTTATAAGGCAAAAGATTACAAAGGTCTGGAGATCATGGATCGTGTGGGCGGCGGGGATTCCTTTGCCTCCGGTCTGATCTACGGTCTTATGGCTACCGGCGACGCCGAAACTGCAGTTAACTACGGAGCGGCACACGGCGCGCTGGCAATGACNACNCCGGGCGATACCACCATGGCCAGCAAAAAGGANGTAGAGGCCATTATGGGCGGCGCAGGCGCGAGAGTACAGAGATAGAGATTACGTTATAAACTTCATGTAAGAAGAGTTGGTTTATGCTATACTTGTTTTATATAGTCATAANCCGGCTCTTCTTTTTTTGCCGGGAATAAGATCCGGGAAGGAAATGCTTATGGATGAACAGCTGATGAAGAAATTGCAGATGATAACAGCAGAAGAACAGGCTTATCTGGAAGAAAATACGCATGTGAAAAAAGAGATCTATACCAAAAAGAATAAATTTGAAGTGGACAGTCAGTTGNTTTTGCGGGAAGGGAAACTGATCACCGTGCGGCGTCACAGCCGTTTTGTGGAATTTCCGCTCCACAAGCACAATTATATTGAGATCGTATATGTTTGTGCCGGAGAGATCACCCATTATATTGACGGCAAAGAAATAAGAATGCGGCANGGAGATATGCTTTTGCTGAATCAGCATGTGGAACATAGTGTNAAATACGCCGGNGCCGGTGATATCGGGATCAATTTTATTGTCTTGCCGGAATTNTTTGATATACCGCTGCAGATGATGAATAAGGAGAATATCATTGCAGACTTTCTTGCGGGAACCTTCAGACAGAATAATGCCATTCCGCAGTATCTGAATTTCCAGTTACAGGGCCANAGCGCTGTTTCGAATCTGATGGAAAATATGATCATTTCCATTACGGACGGAAATAACAATGAAGACATCATCAATCAGTATACGATGGGATTGGTNTTNCTNTANCTGATCAATCATATCGACAGGCTGTCGGAGGATTCGTCNCACAGCTATGAGGATATTGTNATNCAGGCAACNANAAAATATATTGATACNCATTACAAAACGGCATCCTTAAGCTATATTGCGGATGATTTTAACCAGTCTCTGCCGGCGCTCAGCAGAATGATAAAGAAATGTACAGGGTATACTTTTCAGGAGCTGCTAATGCGTAAGAGATTCCAAAAAGCGGTAATGCTTTTGATGGAAACAGAGCTTCCGGTGGAAGAGATCGCNATCAATATCGGGTATGAAAATCAAAGTTATTTTTATCGGCAGTTTAAAGAACGCTATGGAGTGACGCCCAATCAGTACCGGATGATTCATAAAAATGATGAGCAGATAAAAATATAAGGTCATGCAATAGAAGACAGTATTCCTGTTAAATGGGGACATTATAAAATTATGCTATAAATTTTATAATAAGGATACTTAAGTAAATAAAAACCTTATAACAGGAGGGAAAAGATGGGCACATATTATCTGGCTATAGATATCGGAGCCTCCAGCGGCCGGCATATGATCGGGAGCCTTAAGGATGGAAAAATGCATCTCGAAGAGATCTACCGCTTTCCAAACGGNATGAGGTCTGTGGATGGAAGCCTTTGCTGGGATGTGGAAGCACTGTTTTATGAGATNAAGGAAGGATTGAAGCGTTGTAAAGAGATCGGGAAGATACCGTCCTTCATGGGAATAGATACCTGGGCTGTGGATTATGTACTATTAGATGGAAATGACCGGATCCTTGGGAAAACTTATGGATATCGGGATAGTAGAACAAACGGAATGGATGAAAAAGTGTATGAGGAGATTTCCCTGAAAGATCTTTATGCGCGTACCGGAATCCAGAAGCAGATCTTTAACACCATCTATCAGTTGATGGCAGTCAGGCAGAAAGAGCCGGAGCTTTTTACGAAAGCAGAAAGTATGCTGATGATCCCGGATTATTTCCATTTTCTTTTGACCGGAGTGAAGCGGACAGAGTACACCAATGCCACCACCACGCAGCTGGTAAGTCCCGTGTCAAAGGATTGGGATTATGAGTTGATCGATAGGCTGGGTTATCCAAGGAAGATATTTGGAAAGATCAGCCGGCCGGGGACTTTCGTAGGAAACTTCAGCAAAGAGATTCAGGAGGAAGTGGGTTTTGACTGTCAGGTGATCCTGCCTGCTACCCATGACACAGGCTCCGCCGTGGCTGCCATACCAACCACAGAAGAGGATTCATTATATATCAGTTCCGGTACCTGGTCTCTCATGGGAACGGAGCTGATGGAGGCTGACTGTTCGGCCGAGAGCAGAATGAGAAACTTAACGAATGAGGGCGGTTATGAATACCGATTCCGGTATCTGAAAAATATCATGGGGCTTTGGATGATCCAGTCTATCCGGAAAGAATTTGCCGAAGAATATTCTTATGGATATATCTGTGATCAGGCCCGGAAACAGGATATTCCTTCCATTGTGGACTGTAACGATGATATGTTCCTGGCACCCTCCAGCATGATCGAAGCGGTGAAGGCATACTGTGAAAAGAGCGGGCAGCAGATTCCCCNGAATGAATGGGAGATTGCGGCAGTCATCTACAATAGCCTGGGTAAGTGTTATGGAGATACCATCCGGCAGATCGAAGAGATGACCGATAAGAAATACGACTGTATTTATGTAGTGGGCGGCGGATCCAATGCAGAGTACCTGAATCAGGTTACGGCAAAATATACAGAACGTACGGTATATGCAGGACCCGGAGAGGCTACGGCTATTGGAAATCTGTTGGTACAGATGCTCTATGATCAGAAATTTAAGGACTTAAAAGAGGCAAGAGNGTGTGTNNAANAGTCCTTTGAAATAAAGAAATATAACAAGGAGGATTTATTATGTTAGTAAATACAAAGGCAAGGATTGGAGTCTTTTCAATTGCTTTGGGAGCCTATCTGCCGCAGTTCCCGTCATTGGTACCTGAATTTGAGTCGCAATATGACGCATTTAAGAAAACTCTTCCGGATACGGTAGAAATTGTAGATGGCGGTATGGTTACCACGAAGGAACTGGCGCAGGCGGCCGGCGACAAGTTTCGTGCAGCAGACGTTGATCTTGTGATCCTGCAGCTCCTGACTTATGCAACGTCTTATAATATGCTNCCGGCAGTCCGGGATCTGGATGTACCGGTGGTACTGGTGAACGTTCAGAAGAAGAAAGCGCCTGATTATGAGAATACGGACACTGCCACATGGCTGGGCGAATTGTATGCCTGCGGAGCTGTGGGCGAAATGGTAGCCGATCTTGAGCGTGCCGGCAAGCGTCACGCGGTTATTACAGGAGTAGTTGAGGGCGGTGATCCCCAGGTTCAGGCTGAAATTGAGGACTGGTGCCGTGCCGCTCAGGTGCGCCGCCGTTTCCGTGATACCAATCTGGCACAGATCGGCCGGCCATATCCCGGCATGATGGATCTGTATATTGATGAAACAAACCTCTATCACAGAATGTTCCTGTACACCAAGCAATTTGACTGGGAGAAGATGTGGGCTATTGCCGATCATATTACGGATGAAGAAGTGATCAGGGCNAAAGCGCAGGATATTCTTGACACCTTTGACATAGAAGATGGCGGTACGATTGAAAAAGTCTGGGAGATGGCAAAATACGTTGTAGCTTTTGAACAGTGGGTCAAAGACGAGCAGATTGCTTTCGTTGCATCTCATTATGACGGTTTTGCCCAGGGAAAGGCCGGAGTTTTGGACAGCATGCTGATTCCCGCATTTTCCATGCTGATCAAGCAGGGAGTTGCCTGTGCTGTGGAAGGTGATATTAAGGTTGCCATGGCAATGAGTATTCTTAAGACAATTTCCGGAATGGGTCAATTGTCAGAGATGTACTCCATTGATTTCGATGAGGACATCTGTATTATCGGCCACAGCGGTTCCGGCGATGCTGACATTTCCTCCAGAAAGCCCACCATGAAAATNGTACCGGTNTTCCACGGGAAAACNGGCGGCGGTTATCTGACCCAGTTCTATCCGCACCTGGGCCCGGTTACNTATCTGGGAATCACGCAGGATAAGGACGGACATTTTAANTTTGTTGTGGCCGAAGGNGTGAATGAGGATGGTCCCATTTTTACTTTCGGTGATACNAATATGCGGACACGTTTCAGNTGNGGNGCAAGAGAGTTCTGCAACANNTGGAGTGAAGCCGGNCCNACNCACCATATGGCGGCAGCGGCGGGCAGACATATTGATACAATTCTGAAGGTTGCAAAGATTTTTAATGTACCGGTAGATATCATCACGAGGTAAAAGCGCAAGAAGTGCTTTGGAATGGAGGAAAGAATCATGAGTATTACAGAGGTAAAATTTGTTCAGGGATTTATCCGTATGTGCAATGACGGCTGGGAGCAGGGATGGCATGAGAGAAACGGCGGCAACCTGTCTTACCGTATGAAAGATGAGGAAGTGGAAGAGGTAAAAGAATATCTCAGCAAAGACGGTGAATGGAAAGCGATCGGTACGAATGTACCGGGACTTGCAGGGGAATACTTTATGGTGACAGGAAGCGGAAAATATTTCCGCAATGTGATTCTGGATCCGGAAGACAGTATCTGTATCATTGAACTGGATGACAAGGGAGAGAATTATCGTATCTGCTGGGGACTGGTAAACGGAGGAAGACCGACAAGTGAGCTTCCAAGTCACCTGATGAACCACGAGGTGAAAAAGGCGGCGTCGAATGGTGCACACAGGGTAATCTATCACGCTCACACCACTAATGTGATCGCACTTACCTTCGTATTGCCTTTAAAGGATGAGGTATTTACCAGGGAATTGTGGGAGATGGCTACAGAATGTCCGGTGGTATTCCCGTCGGGGATCGGCGTTGTAGGCTGGATGGTTCCGGGAGGCCGGGATATTGCAGTGGCAACCAGCGAATTGATGAAGCAGTATGATGTGGCGATCTGGGCTCATCACGGAATGTTCTGTTCCGGTGAGGATTTTGACCTGACCTTTGGTCTCATGCATACGGTGGAGAAATCAGCGGAGATCCTTGTAAAAATGTTGTCCATGCGTCCGGATAAGCTGCAGACCATTACGCCAAAGAACTTCCGGGATCTGGCAGTAGATTTTAAGGTTACGCTGCCTGAGAAATTTTTATATGAGAAATAATAATTAAAAATAAAGGAGGAACAAGAAAATGGCAAATCGTTTTGTGCTGAATGGAATTTCTTATCATGGAAAGGGAGCGATCATGGAAATTCCAGGGATCATCAAGAGCAAGGGTTTTCAGAAGGCGTTTATTGCATCTGACCCGGATCTGGTGAAATTTAATGTTACAAAAAAGATCACAGATTTATTGGATGCCGAGGGTATGGCTTATGAGGTATATTCCGATATCAAGCCGAATCCCACAATTGAAAATGTGAAAGCAGGTGTTGCGGCATATAAGGCCTCCGGAGCCGATTACATGATCACGGTGGGCGGCGGTTCTTCCATGGACACCGGCAAGGCTATCGGTATTATCATTAATAATCCTGAATTTGAGGATGTTCGTTCATTAGAGGGCGTAGCTCCTACGAAAAATCCCACAGTATTTACGATTGCTGTTCCCACAACCGCCGGAACGGCTGCTGAGGCTACGATCAATTATGTAATTACGGACGTGGAGAAAAAACGTAAATTTGTCTGTGTAGATGTGAATGATATTCCCAATATTGCGGTTGTGGATCCGGATATGATGGCTACCATGCCCAAGGGACTGACTGCATCAACAGGTATGGATGCCCTGACGCATGCAATTGAGGGCTACACGACAAAGGCAGCATGGGAACTGGCAGACTGCCTGAATTTAGAGGCGATCCGTCTGATCGCAAAGAATTTGCGCGGTGCTGTTCAGAATGAGGCAGAAGGCCGGGAAGGTATGGCACTTGGCCAGTATGTAACAGGAATGGCCTTTTCTAACGTTGGTCTTGGAATTGCTCATTCTATGGCTCATACTCTGGGTGCAGTTTATGATACGCCTCATGGAGTTGCCTGTGCGATGATGCTTCCCATCGTAATGGAGTACAATGCGGATTGCAGCGGTGAGAAATATAAAAACATTGCGGAAGCAATGGGTGTAGATACTACAGGAATGGATCAGGAAACATACAGGAAAGCTGCAGTAGAGGCCGTACGCCAGTTGTCTCAGGATGTTGGAATTCCGTCAAAACTGGAAGCGTTGAAAGAAGAAGATCTGGATTTCCTGGCAGAGTCCGCTTTTGCTGATGCATGCTGCCCTGGCAATCCTAAAGATACCTGTGTAGAGGATTTGAAGGAGTTATTCCGTAAGCTGATGTGATCACTTTCAGGTTGATAAAGAAAAGTCTGCTGTTACCGGCAGGCTTTTCTTTTTAGCGAGCGAAAAAAGGAAACCCTAGTCAGAGGCTCTCAGATATGCTAAAATACATAGAAAAGACAACGAATAATAATGTGACCAATCAAGACATTGAGTCCATTCAGCAGCTTGTGGAAAGAGTAAAGCGAAAGAAGGAGGTTGGCATTAATTATATGAAATCATGGGAAATAGAGAAGATGGTTCGTGAGGAAGGTTATGCCGAAGGCTATGATGGCGGCTACAGTAAAGGATATGACAGCGGACAGGATAGAGTTAATCTGCTAAATGCCAGACTAAGTGAAGCAGGACGTATGGCTGATATTGTGAAAGCGGCATTAGATAAAGAATACCAAGAGAGTCTTTTCGAGGAATTTCATTTATAGAAACAGCAAAGGAAAGGAAGTTCTAAAAGTAGTATAAGGAAAAGTGTGATAAATCCTGTAAATTCAATATTTATGGGATTTTATTGTTCTATAGGAAATTCTTCCTGCCAGAGAATCCATAAATAAAATAAGCCACACAGCATCGTAGCATATAGCAACAGCAAGTTGCTTGATGACAGCACAATATCCGGTTAAAATATATGCATATTGTTACTAGGAGGAACAATTATGGAACTCAGGGACATCCTAAAAAACTTGCGCGAGAAAAGCCAGCTCACACAAGAACAATTGGCAGAGCGTATCATGGTTACCAGACAGGCAGTCAGCCGTTGGGAGACCGGTGAGACACAGCCAAATACAGAAGCGCTGAAGCTCTTGTCACGAGAATTTGATGTATCGATCAATACCCTTCTTGGTTCTCCCAGACAGCTTGTCTGCAGGTGCTGCGGAATGAAATTAAGTGAAGATGACCTGATCAGCCGTGAACCGGATGGAAGCTATAATGAAGATTATTGCAAATGGTGTCATGCAGATATCAGATTAAAAAGTACAATTTTAAAACCGAATTGGAGAAAAAAAGATATGAGTATCTATGAAATATGCCCTGTATTAGAAAGTGATAATTTTTTAGTAAGATTAGTTAGAAATGAAGATTGTGATGCTTTGTTAAAAGTTTACAGCGATAAAAATGCCCTGCCTTTTTTTAACAGTGATAATTGTGACGGGGATAATTTTTACTACTCCACGAAAGAAAGAATGACAGAGGCTATTAATTTTTGGAACTCATCCTATGAAAATGGCTGGTTTGCCAGACTTTCCATTGTTCATAAAGCAGCATCAGAAATCATTGGAACAATCGAGTTATGTTTACGGGTTTCCGAGGATGAGTTTAATAATATGGGAATATTAAGGGTTGATGTTAGAAGCGACCATGAAAAAGAAGAAGAACTGCTTGAGATCATCACTCTAATAACCCCTTGTATTCCGCAACTGTTAGGGTGTACCGGCATACTTACCAAGGCTCCAATATATGCCATAGAAAGGATCAAAGCCATTCAGAAAGCAGGTTTTTCCAGATCTGAGCATTTTTTGATCGGAAAGACAGGATACGCTTATGACGGATATTGGACATTGCAATCCTTGTAGAAACGGCTTTATAATAGACTTGTTGTGAAAGATTCGGACAGCGTCTGATCAAATGGCAAAAACAGGAGGACAGAACATGGTATTTCAAGTGTATGCAGGATCTTATACCGGCAGTGACGATCCGGATGGCATCTATCAGATCGAGCTGGATACAAAAAAGGAAAAGCTGCGCCTTATCCGTACTTATAAAGAGAGTGATAATCCCTCTTTTCTGGAAGTGACAGAAGATCATCTGTATGCGGTCAGTGAGAGAGAGGAAGACGGCATGGTCAGTGCCTATAAGAGAGATCGGACGGATGGAACGCTGACGTTTCTGAATTCCATTCCCACGAAAGGGAATTCTATGTGTCATTTAAATATATGGCCCGGCGGAAGATATTTTTCGGCAGCAAATTATATGAGCGGAAGCGTGTTTACGGGAAGTATCCGGGAAGATGGCTCCTTGGAAAGAGTTCAGGATTTCTGCCAGCATGAAGGGACAGGCTACTATCATACGACGCGCCAGGAAGGACCTCATGTACACTGTACACAGTTGTCAGAAGAGGGAAAATATCTTTATGTGTCAGACCTGGGACTTGATCAGGTGTTTTGTTATGAAGTAGGTGAGGATGCATCTTTGACGCTGGCTAAGGAGAGCGCCCAGATCAGGCTTCCTAAAGGAGAGGGACCCCGCCATTTTATATTCAGGAACAGAGGAAGATTTTTATACCTGACGGCGGAACTTGGCAATAAGGTGTTTGTGTATGAGGCGAAAGATGGGGGAAAAGCCTATCAGGAAATACAGGCGATCAGCACATTGCCGGAGGATTATACAGAGGAAAACACAACGGCGGATCTTCATTTTTCCAGGGATGGGAAGTTTCTCTATGCTTCCAACCGGGGAATGGACAGTATTGTGCTGTATGAAGTGGATGAAGAAACCGGACAGCTGAAAACCAAGGGCTATTATGATGCCTATGGACAGTGCCCCAGAAATTTTTGTATCACACCGGATAACAGATACGTTTTGATCGCCAATCAGGTGAGCGGGAACATAGTGCTGTGCAGGCGGAATGAGGAAACAGGAGAATTAAGCGAAAAGCTGGATGAATTGTCCGCCGGGCAGGTTTCATTTGTAACGGCCGGGAACGTTTAGCCTGGCCGTTTGCTATTGTTTTGACCTGCAGCCATTTCCACCGCATGGGCAACTGCCGGGGCAACACGCACATCAAGAGGAGAAGGCAGGATGCAGGAGGCACATAGCTGATCGGAAGTTATGAGATCGGCCAGGGCATGGGAGGCGGCAAGTTTCATTTCATCGGTTATATCGCAGGCACGGGCATTCAGAGTACCGCGGAAAATACCAGGGAATGCCAGAAGATTATTGATCTGATTGGGGAAATCACTTCTGCCGGTTCCTACGATTGCCGCCCCTGCTTTTTTTGCAATATCGGGCATAATCTCGGGGCAGGGATTAGCCAGGGCAAAGATGAAGGGATCCGGATTCATGGAACGGACCATCTCCTCGTTTAAAAGATCAGGCGCCGAAACACCTATAAAAACATCTGCATTTTTTAATGCATCAGACAAAGATCCCTGCAGACCGCAGGGATTTGTCATATTTGCGGCTTCCAGAGTTGCCGGATTCAGATTGGTACAATCCGGATGAAGGATACCGCCGATATCACACATAACAATATGGTGGATGCCTGCTTTTTGCAGCAGCTTCATAATTGCAATTCCGGCAGCACCTGCACCACAGATGACTACCTTTTGAGCCGAAAGAATCTTTCCGGTGAGTCGGCAAGCATTAATGAGGGCTGCCAGAACAACAACAGCAGTTCCATGTTGATCGTCATGAAAAACAGGAATATCGCATTTTTCTTTTAATATCTTTTCTATTTCAAAACATCTGGGAGCAGAAATATCTTCCAGATTGATTCCTGCAAAATTACCAGCCAGCAGCGCAACTGTTTCCGTAAAGGCAGTAACATCTTTGGTTCTGATGCAAAGCGGAATCGCGTCTATATCAGCAAATTCTTTGAACAGAAGGCACTTTCCCTCCATAACAGGCATTGCCGCTTCAGGCCCTATATCGCCCAGGCCAAGTA
Organism: Lachnospiraceae bacterium; assembly: GCA_014803415.1. Taxonomy (GTDB): domain Bacteria; phylum Bacillota; class Clostridia; order Lachnospirales; family Lachnospiraceae; genus Suilimivivens. The sequence goes on along the minus strand of JAAVBZ010000021.1, from coordinate 74,338 downwards.
CGGCTGATCCGTCTGTAATAACGGCAATACTGTTGCCTCTCCCGGTAAGGTGATAACCCAGCTTGGGATTTTTTTGGATTTCCAGACAGGGAGCAGCAACTCCAGGGGTGTAAGCCAGTGCCAGATCGGTTTTGGTTTTAATATGCATTTTAGGCTGTACAGACAATTTTCCGTGCAGCTGATCGTGAAGATGAAGAGATTCTGTAAAATAGTTCATTTGTTTACCTCCTGATATTGATGATCTGAGTTTAACGGTTCCGAAGAAAAATGTGAAATACAAAAATTCTATCAGATGATAGAAATTGTGAATGAGTACTGAGGTTGCAATTGATCATTATCGATGTTATCATTTTACCGAAACAAATAAATCAGCGTATATAAGAGAGCAGCAGTAATGACCCTTTTACAATTAAAATATTTTATTACAGTCTGTGAATGCGGAAATGTTACACAGGCAGCCGAAAAATTACATGTATCCCAGCCATCTATATCCCATGCGCTTCGGGAACTGGAGATAGAATATCAGATAACATTATTTCAGCGTGTACATAAGAAAATGCACCTGACAGAAAACGGATATTTTTTGTGGAAAAAAGCGGATGAAATCCTACAGAAATGTAATGAGCTTGAATCGGAACTTGGGCGGATGGGAAAGAGAGAACTGCACATTGGAATTCCGCCTATGATAGGCAGTATTCTGTTTCCGCGGGTCTTTCTTAATTTTTACGCCCAAAATCCGGATATTAAAGTGAGTATTACGGAGCAGGGCTCTTTAAAAATAAAGGAAATGGTGGAAAAAGGAGATCTGGAGGCGGCTCTTATCATAGGAGATGTGGGAGAGAATACAGAGCTTTCCTGTCATAGGATCTTACGGACAAAATTAAAGTTTTGTGTGTCTTCCAAACATAAATTTGGCACAAGAAAAAGTATATCGTTAAGAGAATTGGATGGAGAAGCGGTGGTTGGTCTTAAAGAAGATTCTTTTCTGCCGAGATATTTGGAAACTGTGTTTGCAGAATATAGCATAACACCTAATATTATCCTGGAAGCCGCTCAGCTTTCTATGATAAAAGCGATTTTGGAAAACGGAGACGCAGGGGCATTTCTATTTCAGGAAATTGCAGATCGTGAAAATGAACTGACAGGAATCATGCTTGATGAACCAATTGGGATAGATGTCTGCATGATATGGCGAAAAGATTCTATGGTCAAAAGTGAAATGAAGCGCTTTGTCAATTATGTAAAAAGAATGCCGGAATCAAAAGATTATGATGAAAGTGGAGATGCAATATGAAAGAAAAATTTCGAATCCGAATCAAAAACAGGATCTACATTTCTTATCTGACTTCCTATCTGATAATTGGACTGATTCCGCTATTTTTGTCTCTGGTCGGTTATAAATTGTGTGAAGAAACCGTTGTAGATGAAATTAAAGTAGCACAGGACTCGATTTTATCGCAATTGCAAAATGCCTTGGACAGAAATATTGAAAGCGTAATAAATGCCGGACAGATTCTGGCAGGAAACGAAAGAGTGATTTCTCTTGGACGAGAGGAGGTGTTTTCATCACAGTCTCATCTGGAATTGCAAAAGCTCAAGGATGAGTTGATCATGCAGCTGGACAAGTTGGATATCTGTGATGATATCACTGTTTATTTTGAAAAAACAGGAGCATTTCTTACCAATAACGGAGTGTATCAGAAAGAGCTGGCGGATCTGTATTATCAGAACAGTCAAATGAGAGAAGAAGATATTGGAAGGATTTTGAATACCGGTGGTTTGAGAGGGTATGTGATAGGTGAAAATACAGAGGGAAGATCTGAAATTTATTTTGTTGAGAATTTGTACAGTTTTAATTTTAAAGAAAAAAGTGCAGTGATCTTTCTAAAAGTTCCATGGGAAAATATACAGGAGCTGGGAATGGTCGTAGAGGCGGGGAGTTTATATTGGCAGAACAGTGATAATGAAATACTTCTGGTGAATGGAGGAGGGCTTCCTGAAAAGATTCCTTCTTTTGACGTATTGGAAACAGAAGGAGAACTGCTATATGCAGGAGAAGGAAGGGAGAAGAGTATCAGCTCTTTCCGGAGTTCGGAATGCTATGACTGGAAATATTGTATCAGCATGAGAGAAAGAGAATACTTTGCAGTTCTGAACAGAATGAAGCTGGTAATAGGGATCCAGATGGTTTTATTGCTTTCAGTTGCAATACTATTGGCTCTGTATTACAGCAATCAGCGTTACGTGCCTGTTGAGAGGATTTTAGATGCGATAAGGAAAAATCAGCGTTCCGGAAAGGCAATACAGGATTTCAAAGATGTGGAACGATATATTGACGGACTATGCAGAGAGAATGTGAAGCTAACCGATTCATGGAAAAAGGCACAGGAAAGCATGGTGGGTGAAATTATAACGGGCTATATCAAGGGGTGGAATGTTGATACGGCAATGGTGCAGGAAACATTGCTGCAGAAAGAATTTTCTCTTGATAATGGGTATTGCGTCTTTCTGATCACTTTGCGGGATATCAATGAATGCAAGTTATTTTTGCATGACAAAGTAAGGGAAGAGCGGACGCAGCATCAGGAAATGGAATTGCTGGAATTTGTGTTCAGAAACATATTTGAAGAAATCGTTCAAAGCGTGCATAAGGGAATATTGCTCCGGTTGGATGGTAATTATTTGTATATTGTGCCGGTACCTGAGGAAAAGCAGGAAGCTGTCTGCAGTGACATGAAAAAATGCAGTGAGGCTTATGGCAGTTATCTGAATCTAAATCTGTTTATTGGCGGCAGTATGCGGCATGAAACAGTGGAGGAACTATCCAAAGCCTATAATGAAGCCGTACAGGTTCTGGCATATCAGACCTTCTGGGGAAACAGCTCAGAAGTGATCAGTTTGTATGAAGCAGATTATATGGAGAATGAAAGCTGGGCAGAAGAGGGTGCAATGACCGGTTACCACAGACATTTGTATAATCTGATGCAGGTGGGACAGTATTCACAGGCGGAGGAATTGCTTAATGAGATCATGGACAATATGTTTGTCAGGGATATGCGTTATACCAAGATTAACCAGTACAGGATGTCAGGGCTGATGAATTCTGTCTGTATGATGCTGACGGAGCTGCTTGGGAGAAATGATGAGGAGTTTTTAAAAATACTTCGTCCCATGGAAAGACTTATGAGTGAGAATTCCATTGATTCTGCCAGAAGAACCATGCTGGAAATCTTTGATGATATTACCGCACATTTAAAACAGTGTATGGAAGAAGAAAAGCCAAAGTGGGTAAAGGAAACGATACAGGAAATTGAGGAAAATTTCAGGGATATGAATCTGGGACTGGCGGTATTGTCCGAAAAACATGACTTGAATCTGGCTTATATGGGACGGACTTTCAAACAGTATACAGGATATTCTGTGCAGGACTATATTCATAGAGTGAGGATCAGAGAGTGCAAAAAACTGTTGTCGCAGGGAATGAGTGTAAAAGACGCGGCCGAGCAGATTGGTTATATTGATGCAAAGACATTGATTCGAATATTTAAGAAGCAGGAGGGCATCACACCGGGGCAATTTAAAGAGAGTTTGGATTAAAATAGGTATTGACCTGCAAAAATGAGAGTTACAAAAAGTGGGAAAAGTAAAGAAAGTGGAATGGACAGATGTATTTGGCCATTTCACTTTTTTTGTTGGATTGTTATGATGTGCGAAAGAAGAGGAGGCGTAGCAAATAATGATTTATTTTAAGAAGCTTATGAAAAAAGCAGGAAGTGACTTAAAACATAATTATGCACTTTATCTGATGGTTTTGCCGGTAGTGCTGTATTATGTGATCTTCCATTATCTGCCCATGGCAGGGCTGGTGATGGCATTTGAAGATTTTAAACCGAAATTGGGATTATGGAAAAGTCCATTTGTGGGGTTGTCAAATTTTCGGGATTTCTTTTCTTCCATTTATTTTTCAAGGACGGTAAAGAATACGTTGGCGATCAGCGGTCTGGAATTATTGATTTCATTTCCGGTTACCATACTTTTTGCGCTGCTGCTGAATGAAATCAGACAGAAGCATTTTAAACGGGTGGTACAGACTGTAAGTTATATGCCCCATTTTATTTCCATGGTAGTGGTGGCTGGCCTGATTCTGGACTTTTGCGGATCAAGGGGGCTGGTGGCACAGATTGTATCACTGTTTACAAAGGAAACACAAAATTTACTGGGAAAGCCGGAATACTGGAGACCGGTATATATTGTTTCCGGATTATGGAAGGAATTGGGATTTGGCAGCATTATTTATCTGGCAGCATTGTCAGGGGTAGATCAGCAATTATATGAGGCTGCCGCTATAGATGGTGCAAACAGACTGAAACAGACTTTTCATGTAACACTTCCGGGAATCGCGCCCACAATTATCATTATGCTGATCTTAAAGATTGGTCAGATCATGTCGGTGGGATATGAGAAAACGATCCTGTTGTATAATCCTCAGGTGTATGAAACGGCAGATATCATTTCTTCCTATGTATATAGAAAGGGATTGCTGGAATTTAATTATGGATACAGTACGGCAGTGGGGATGTTCAATTCGGTCATTAACATGATCCTTTTGGTGATAACTAACCATATCAGTAAGAAATTGACAGAAACCAGTTTATTTTAGGGAGGTCAGAATGAAAAAGAGTTTCGGATACAAAGTATTCAGTGTTTTTAATTATCTGTTTTTTATTTTAATCATAGTAGTTTGTCTGCTTCCGGTGCTTCATGTGATTTTTGCTTCATTAAGTGATCCGGCATGGGTAATATCACAGCAGGGACTGATCTGGCGGATCAAAGGATTGAATCTGAATGGTTATAAGCTGGTATTCCAGAACAAAAGTCTTCTGATCAGCTATGGAAATACGATCTTCTATGTGTTTATCGCTACTTCTGTGGGAATGTTGATCACGGTAATGGCGGCATATGCTCTATCCAGAAAAGAATTTCTTTTGAGAAATGTAATTATGTTTCTGATCACCTTTACGATGTTGTTTTCGGGAGGGATCATTCCATTATATCTGGTGGTAACTCAGACTTTAGGGTGGCATGACAGCAGGCTGGCAATTATTTTTCCCACATGCGTCAGCGCATTTAACCTGATCATTGTCAGAACCGCAATCGCAAGCGTGCCTCAGAGTCTGGAAGAATCGGCAAGAATCGATGGAGCAGGGCGATTTACAATTTTGTTTAAAATTATCGTTCCCCTGATCAAGCCGACGATAGCCACGATCATCCTTTATTATGCCGTGGGTCACTGGAATTCCTGGTTCCATGCTTCGATCTTTTTGACGACAAGGGATAAATTCCCGCTGCAGCTTGTGCTGAAAGAAATTCTGGTGTCAGGAGATATGTCTTCCAATGCAACAATAAGTTCCACAGACTTTGCAGGAGATGCGATTTTATATAAGCAGATCATCAAATATTGCACAATTGTGCTGTCTTCTGCACCGATTTTTGTTTTTTATCCATTTATCCAGAAATATTTCGAGTCTGGAGTGATGGTAGGTGCAGTGAAGGGATAAGGGTAGCAATCAGCCAAAGAGGCTGTCTACACCATGAATATTATTTGTGGTAATATTAAATTTAACAGGAGGAAACAAAGATGAGAAAGAAAATGATGGCAGGATTACTGGTGTTCGGCCTGAGTGTAAGCTTGCTATGGGGGTGCGGAAAACCGGCACAGAACGAGGAGACTCCGATTTCCGGTACAGAAGCAGAGGCAGAAGAAAGCAGTAATGAAACAGCAGAGGGTAATTCAGGTACAACGGAAGAAGGTACGCAGACAGGAGAGATTACACTCCCTCTTACGGAAGAACCCATTACCCTGACGGTTTTTGCTGCAATGGATAGCAATCTGACCGGAATTATTAATGATTATAATGAAAATGGATTTTTTGAAGAACTGGAGAAAAGAACCGGTGTTCATCTGGAATTCGTGATTCCGGCAGCAGGAAATGAGAAAGAAGCATATAATCTGATGATTGCTTCCGGTGAACTGACAGACATTATTACGCATAATGGTTATAGCTATCCTGAAGGATGGGATGCAGCCGTAGATGACGGATATTATCTGGACCTTACCCCTTATCTGGATACCTGCCTGCCGGATTATAACCGTGTGCGGACCAGCGATCCGCTGATGGAAAAAAGCACTGTGACAGATAAAGGCCGGGTAGTAGGGCTGCACATTTTATATACGGAAACCCAGGGACCATGGATGGGAATGCAGATCAGAAAGGACTGGCTGGATGAATTAGGTATGGATATTCCGGTGACCTATGATGATCTGGAGAAAGTATTGATTGCATTTAAGGAGCAAAAGAACGCTTATGCACCGCTTTCCCTCGGTACAAAAGGTACAATGGAAACTTCTCACGCTTTAAGCGCAGGCTACGGCGTTATGGAAACCTTTCAGCAGGTGGATGGAAAAGTTCAGTATGGGCCCATGGAAGAAGGCTGGAAAGAATATCTGACTATGCTGAATAAATGGTACAAAGAAGGTCTGATCGATCCGGACTTTATGACCAATGGGGGATGGCAGGTTGATACAGGTATGGTATTAAACGGCGAAACCGGTGTGTGGAATGCCATGTATACCATGATCTCACAATATGAAGCAGACGGGACAATGGAAGTAGTTCCCATGACATCTCCGGTGAAACAAGAAGGCGATGCACTTCATATCCGCAGGGAGAATGGATTTGTTGGAAATGCAGTAGCAATTTCTGCTGACTGTGAGTATCCGGAAATTGCGCTGAAACTGTGGAACTACTTATATTCTGAGGAAGGTTCTTTGTTAGCTAATTACGGTGTGGAGGGAGATACCTTCAACTATGTGGACGGAAAGCCTCAGGTCTCCGATAAAATAACGGCTAATGAGGACTACAGCATGTCACAGGCACAGGCGCTGTATCTGATGCCGCCTTCCAGATTCGGCGGTCTGTATGACTGGACCAGAGAACTGGCAAGTGTTCCGGAAAAAGATATTAAAGCTTTTGACATATGGGGAGCAGCAGATGACAGTTATATTATTCCTGCCAGAATTTCATATACCAGTGAAGAATCCGCGGAAAGAGCTAAGATAGTGGCAGAAGTTACAACATATATGGAAGAAAATTCTGTAAAATTTATTACAGGTGTTTTAGATATAGAAACAGGCTGGGATACTTATGTGGAGGAACTTAAAAATCTTGGTATTGAACGTACCATTGAAATTACTCAGGCTGCGTTGGATCGTTTTGAGGAACGTTAAATGACCAAAAGGAGTATAAAGATAAATAATGAGTGCTTTGATCTTGGAAAATATGATCTGGACAGAGGTTGAAGAAGCTTTGCCGGATATTAAAATTGCCGTGGTACCGGTGGGGTCCTGTGAACAGCATGGACCAAACACTACTTTTGTGACAGATACTGCAAGAGCATATGCTTTTTCAAAGCAGCTGGGAGAAAGGTTGGGCAGACAGATTCTTGTCTGCCCTCCTGTAGGCTATGGAGTATCTACACACCATATGATGTTTCCGGGAACCATAACATTGAGCTGTGAGACTTTTATTAGTGTATTGAAGGATATCGCTATTGCGCTGCATGCCCATCATATACCCAAAATCGTTTTTATAAACGGGCATGGCGGAAATAACGGTTCCCTGAATGTTGCTATTACTGACTTAAAATATAAGTATGATATTGATGCTTACTATACGGGTATGGGATTTGCTTTATTTGAAGAAGGGATCACGCCGGAAATGGGATGGACGAAGAAGCGCGGTCATGCGAGCGAAAGCGAAACATCACAGGCCATGGCGCTTTGTCCTGAAGTAGTGCGTGCAGAAAGAAAAAAGGGAGAAGTTGTAGAGGATTTTATTATCAGGGGAAAAGACGCTCCTTTTCGTTATGGAGGATGCGCCTGGGATTGGAAGCAGGATGCTTCGCGAAATGGTGCGCTGGGTGATGCCAGACTGGCCAATATGGAGGATGGTATCAGATTGAACAATATTGCGCTGGATAAGGTAGAAAAAATGCTCAGATATATTATTGAAAAAAGGTAANAGTNACNGNCNGCCCGAAAGGCAGNCATATGAGGAGGAATTTATGGGATTATATCAAACGAAAGTTGAACAGGGTTTTCTGGAAGGAACGGATCAGGGGGATTACGCTGTTTATAAAGGAGTTCCATATGCGAAGCCTCCGGTAGGTGATNTGCGGTTCTGTCCGCCACAGAAGGCAGAAAGCTGGACGGNGGTGCGTAAAGCCGTGGAATTTCCGTCCATTGCCTGGCAGAGGCCGTTGGCGGAAGGATCTTTTTATGAAAAAGAGTTTTACAGAGGAGACGATAGCCTTAGGAATAGAAGTGAAGACTGTCTTTATCTGAATATCTGGACTCCGGCCAAAAAGAAAGAAGATGGGCTTCCGGTTTTATTCTGGATCCATGGGGGAGCCTTCAGGCAGGGATTCGGTCACGAAACGGAATTTGACGGTAAGGCATATTGCGAAAGGGGAGTTATACTTGTGACGATCCAGTATCGTCTGGGGGTATTCGGATTTCTGGCTCACCCATGGCTGGAAGGAGGAGGCGGTAATCTGGCTTTACAGGATCAGATCATGGCGCTCAGGTGGGTATATGATAATATTCCAAATTTTGGCGGAGATGCGCATAAAATTACAGTAGCCGGACAGTCAGCCGGCGGCGTCAGTGTGCATGCCCTGCTCTGCTCACCGCAAACAAAGGATATGATCCATCAGGCGATCATGCAGAGCGGAGGGGGATACGGACAGTTGGAACGCCGCTGCAGAAGTAAAGATGAGGTGATGCTGATTGGAAAGGAATTTCTAAAGAAATGCTCCATTCATTCGCCGGAAGAACTTCAAAGAATAAAAGCGGAAGATTTACTAATGCTGGCAGATAATTATGGTCTGTCCTGCCATCTGATCGTTTCGGCAGATGGTGATGAGGAAGGACTGATGCCGGAAGCATGGCTGTATCGTGAAAATACAAGAGGAATTGCCTGCCTGATGGGTTCCAATAAAAATGATATCCGTGTGACTGAGGAAATGCTGCGAAATGGGGTACCCTCTGATCTGTATACAGGTAATGCAGAATTTGCCGGGCATTTTGGAAAAAATGGAAATTGCTANTTATATTTTTTTCAACATCAATTGCCGGGAGATGACGCAGGTGCATTTCATTCCGCAGAATTATGGTATATGTTTGGGACGCTGCATAGAAGCTGGAGACCNTTTACAGAAGAAGACTATNAAATATCNGAAAAAATGCTGGATGCCTGGTGCCGGTTCATCAAAACGGGACAGCCTGGCAGAACAGAAGAAGAGTGGAGTGCGTATCGGGAAAAAAATCCATATGTACATGTGATCGGAAAGGCTTAATAAATTCAGTATATATACTCTGTTTTTGTGCAATACTACTCTCGAAAAAAGTTTTCTGAAAATTTTAGCACTCNACNNTTGACAGTGCTAATNANACNTGTTATAGTACANATATAACAAAGAGAACANANCAGAAAAGGAGAGATGATATATGTTAATGCCAAGTTTATTCAGNGATAATATTTTAGATGATTTTTGGGGNCGNCCCTACAGAGTACGNGGNTTTGATTCCTCNGCCAACGAGATGATGAAGNCAGACGTTAAGGAAACNGATCAGGGNTATGAGATGACCATGAACCTGCCNGGAGTTAAGAAGGAAAATGTGAAAGCNGAATTAAAAGAAGGATATCTGCTNATCAGCGCTNCATCGAATTCTGAAAATGATGAGCAGGACANTGAGGGCAGATATATCCGCAGAGAGCGCTATTATGGTTCCTGCAGCAGAAGCTTTTTCGTAGGAGAGGAAGTGAAGCAGGAAGATATCAAAGCNAGGTTTGAGGACGGNACCTTAAAACTTTCCATACCCAAAAAAGANGNCAAACCTGCTGTAGAAGANAATCACTANATTACAATTGANGGATAANCNATGGGCATATCCGGTAAATACCATCAGGAGTCTGCCGCTTTCACGATCAAGTGACCGTGAAGCGGCAGATTTTGATTTATGACCATAGAATCCTCGCGAAGTGTGGATTCTATGGTTTGACGACTATTATTATAATGGTTATAATAATTAGACTGGAGGGTATTTATGAAAAAGATCATAGTATTTGTGCTTCTGATAGGGGCATTGCTTATTGCAGGTATCTGGGCAAGTTTGGGAATGTCCTCCCATGAAGGTGAGGATGAGTATAAGCTGGAAGAGGAACAGAAGCTGGTGATATATACTTCCCATAAAAAAGAGATTTATGAACCGATCATCAAGGAATTTGAGGAGCGCAGCGGAATTTGGGTGGAAATCGTTCCGGGGGGAACCAATGAACTGCTGGAAAAGATTCAGTTTGAGGACGGAGAGGGAGAAGGCGACATCATGTTTGGAGGCGGTATAGACAGCCTGCAGGCATACAGTGAATACTTTGCGCCCTATCGCTGCAGTCAGTATGAGCATTTGGATNCTACATANGCTTCTGANACAGATGCCTATACCGTGTTTTCGAAACTGCCCACAGTGTTGATTTATAATAAGAAGCTGGTCATTTCTGCAGGAAAGCCGAGAAACTGGGAAGAGCTTTTGCATGGTCGCTGGAAAGGACAGATCGCATTTGCGGATCCGGTCAGGTCCGGCAGTTCTTATACGGCGCTGCAGACTATGATACAGGCTTTGGNAGANGAGTACAGCAGAGAGGAAGTTATCAGGAATTTCAGCGAAAATCTGGATCAGAATATTGAATCGGAGTCCGCTGACGTGATAGAGAACGTGGTGGCAGGCAAAAAACTGGTAGGAATCACTTACGAGGAGACCGCGTTAAAGAAAATTGCGGCAGGCGCCGATATCGGCGTGATCTATCCGGAGAAAGGGACATCCGCCGTGCCGGACGGCTGTGCCATCCTCAAAGGCGCNCAGCATCAGGANAATGCGGAGCTTTTCATGGAGTTTATTGTGGGAGAGGATGTGCAGCGCCTGCTGGAAGACCATCTGTACCGCAGGAGTGTACGGGACGATGTGACNACNGCGGAAGAGATTAAGGAAATTCCCTATGATCTGTCCTATTCAGAGAAGTACAGAGAGGAGGTCTTTGCCTTATGGGAAGAACTGAATCCCTGATCCGTAAATCTTTTAAAAGAGAGCTTTTTGTCTGTTTTGTTTTGACCGCAATGCTGCCGGTGGTAATNTCCAGCGTTTTTTTGATCCGGGTATTCAAGGCGAAATTATCCAGGGATTACGAAAAAGACGCCATAGAACAGATGGAAAACGTGGAAAGAATGCTGACGGAATTTCAGCAGGAGGCGGACCTGATTTTGAAGAAGATCGCTTCGGACTCTACCGTAATTACGGGGATCACGGAAACGGACAGCTGGTTAAAGAGCAAGGCCTATAAGCAGATCTATGAACAGACCAAGGGGATTCGGGAGCAGGCTCAGTTTCATGTTTATGACAGTGAAGGCCAATGTGTATTTACTACTTCCGCAAGCGGGCAGATGATGAATCTGCCGNCTTATTGGGGCATTTTGAAGGTGGCGAGGGNNCATGCCGACNACATGATCGTCCGNAGATCGGGAGACGGCGGNCTGCCTTCCCTGCAAATGGCNAGAGCNATTGTTGTGGANGAGGAGTGCTGNGGATTCGTNATGGCGGAGCTTAATGAAGAGCATTTCGNATATATCCTGCATAATATGTATGATAACAAAAGCGACATNGTCATCTTAGATCAGTTTTGGGAGGAAATATACAGTACAAAGGCAGCGGGAGAAGAGGAGCTGGGTCAAGTACTGCGCAAGCGGCGCATGAAGGGCGAGAAGATCCGGCAGACCACGGACGGCATCAATTTCTATATCAGACCTATCTGGGANGGCAGGCTTTTTCTGGTACTNGGNCNGGANATNGTTTTTACGGAGGANATTACCAGNACCCTGGTGGGCGTCATNNTTACGATAGCGCTGTTTAGTATGCTCCTTTGTATGTTTATGGCAACTCTCATGAGCGAGTATCTGACTGTACCCATCAAACGGCTCATGAAAGCAATGCGTCAGGTACAGATCGGGAATCTGGATACACATGTGGACAGCGGGCGAAAGGATGAGCTGGGGCAGTTGTCTGCCGATTTTAACCGGATGACCGGCGAGCTGAAAAATTATATGGAATTACAGGTACGTCAGCAGCAGGAACTGAGCGANAGCAATATTGCNATGATGCAGGCGCAGCTCAATCCTCATTTTCTATATAATACGCTGGATACTATGAAATGGATGGCGAAAGTCAATCATGTGCCGGAGATCGCAGTTCTCTCTTCAGGGCTTGCCAGGATCCTTCGAAAAAGCATTTCTGCGGAAAAATTTATAAAACTTTCCGAGGAAATTCAACTGGTTAATTATTACGTGGAGATACAGCAGCTGCGTTTCAACAACAGTTTCAGTTTTGATGTGGAGCTGCCCATGGAACTGGAAGATTGTATCGTGCCCAAGCTGATCTTACAGCCTATCGTGGAAAATGCGATCATCCACGGACTGAAGGAGCAGGAGGAGGGAGAGATCCTTTTAAATATCTATGAAAAACAAAATACGCTATATATAGAAGTGATTGATGACGGATGCGGAATGAGCGAGGAAATGCTCAGTCTGCTGAACAGCAGGGACAGAGAAGCACTGAAAGGACATATCGGATTTTACAATGTGGCTACCATACTTCGGCTCTATTATGGGGAGATGTATGGCGTGTCCGCACAGTCAGGATATGAGAAAGGGACAAGGATCACTTTAACGATTCCGGTCAATGGGGAGAAGCAGAATGCTGAAAGTATTGGTGGTTGATGACGAAATTTTTGTCCGCAGAGGGGTTGTGATGGAGACCGACTGGGCTGCCTTGGGATGCATGGTAGTCGGAGAGGGCAGCAACGGAATAGAAGGTCTGGAAGCGGCAAGAAAATATAAGCCGGATATTATTGTATGTGATATCCGTATGCCCAAAATGGATGGTCTGGAGATGGTGGAGGCTCTCCGCAAAGAGGGAGATCAGGCATACGTGATCTTTTTGACGGCGTACAGTGATTTTGATTATGCGAGATCAGCGATCAGGCTGGGAGCGATAGATTATCTGTTAAAACCTTTTGAGGACGGAGAGCTTGAAAAGACAATTCTGGAAATTCGCGGCAAGATTGCAGAAAACCAGTTAAATGAGGAAAAGAAGGAGTGGGGAATATTGCTCCACTCGCAGCTTGGAAGAAGCAATAAGAGCAAATATGTNATGGAAGCTCTCAGTTATATCGGAGAACACTACGGAGATTCGGATTTNGGCGTGAGGGAGATCGCGGAAACACTGGGGCTGAGTGAGAGCCANTTAAGCCACATGTTCAAAAAGGAAACAGATTATACTGTGAATGCCTATATCACCCGCTGCCGTATCTCGTCGGCCATGAAGCTGCTTGGCAACTGTCGCTACAAAGTATATGAAGTGGCGGAGATGGTAGGGTATAAAGATACTACTTATTTCTCAACCATATTCAAGAAGCTTACAGGGTTAAATCCGTCAGAATACCAAAACAGAATTCACAGCGAGCAGTAGCCGTTGTGAATTTTTGCATATAAAGAAAAGAAAAAGCAAAAAAATCTGTGCAAAATAACAGGATTTTTAAAGTAATAACAGTTTTCTCCTGTTTATCTTCTACAAATCATCTCCTATAATAATATAGTAAGGCGAAATCAGAATTTATTTCACCAATCAAAGGAGGAAAAAGATGAAGAAGAAATTATTATCAACATTACTTGCAGCATGTATGATCACATCACTGCTTGCAGGATGCGGCAACAACGCAGCGCCGGCAGCGCAGCCCAGCGAACCGGAAGAAAAAGCAGAAAGCACCGCCACGGAACCTGCGGCAGATGAAGGCGAAGTGGAAGCACCGGCAGACGATGCAAATCTGACAGAAATCCAGAAGATCATTAAAGAAGCAGAAGGTATGTCCATGGAAGAACTGGCAAAGAAGGCGATTGAAGAATCTAACGGCCAGACGTTCTATGGAGTAGGCAATTCCAGTAGAGGAAAAGCAGCGCTTCCGTTGTTTATCGAATATCTGCAGTCCATCGATCCTTCCTATTCAATGGAATTTGAGTGGCAGCAGCCTAAGAATAACAAGATTTTCGAACAGCTGACAGCAGACTCCTTAAAAGATACCGGAACTTTTGCTATGACACTGATCCAGGACGGTAACCAGATTGAATCCAAGATGGTACAGACCGGCATTCTTGATACTTATATTCCGAAAGAGTGGGCAGAAGCAAACGGAACTACTCCGGATGCAGTGACAGGNTATCTGCCTTTNCAGACATTAAATAAGGTATTTGAGTATAACTGNACAGGAAGTGCAGAATATAACAACTGCTGGGACTTCGTTGCAGANGGAACACATGCACTCTTTATGGATATNGANTCTGAGATCGTAGGNAAGAACTTCCTGTATATGCTGACAGAAGACAAATATGCAGCATGGTTNAAAGANGCATTTGAGGCACTTGATGCTGACAGTCAGGCTTATTTCCAGCCCGTGATCAANGAGATGGAATCCGAAGCAGCAGATCTGGGATTAGGTGCAGATGGAAAATATGCGCTGGCATGGATCAAACTTTGGGTAGAAAGCTACAATGCACAGACAGATGACGGCCCGATCTGCAANACCTTAGTTACNGATTCCGCAACGGATCAGGCAGGCCTTCTGGTATATTCCAAACTGCGTTCCGTAGAAGAATCTGCAACAGTTTCTGTAAACAACATAAAAGTNGCNGCATATCAGGANGGTTATAAGGGCATCGGCGGCTACGGCTATTGNCATTATCTGTTCGTAACAGATAATTCTCCTCTTCCTTGGACAGCATGTGCATTTATCGCATACATGACNTGTACAGAAGACGGCTTCAGCGCATGGGGCAAAGACATGGGCGGTTATTCTTCCAATCCGGAAGTTGCAGCAGCAACAGAGGCTACATATGGACACAGCAAGGGTGGTTGTGATGAATCCGGAGCAGTTGTATNTGAGTGCAAGAATGACAGAGGNTATGACTGGTGGACAACAGACGGAGAACTTGTTCTGGAAGATCCCGAATACTGCGCATCCGTTTCCTTTACAGTAGGAAGCTGGATCGAACTTCTGACCAAGTACAGTGAAGGCGCAGAAGAATAATTATCAACAAGATCACTATCAGTAATCAAGAGGACTTCAAAGGCGGTCAAACGCCTTTGAAGTGTTTTAAGGAGAATCTTATGGGAGAGAGGACGCAAAAGAAAACATTTGTCATCTATAAGAATAAATTGAAAACTTATTTTATGAAGCCTCAGAATGTGATTCTTTTACTGTTCGGTATTGTGCTGACATTTACTACCGTCGCCCCTATCGTGGCAATTGTAAAAGATACGCTGAAGATTCATCCCGGAACGATTGACCAGCATCTGACCGGACGCGCAACAGGCTATACCATTGTAAATTATACGGATCTGTTTACCAGCAGACTGGCAAANACAAATCTNTGGACGCCNGTGTGGAATACNGTGNTGTTAGCNGTACTCACCTGCCTGATATCCATTNTNTTTGGCGGNATTTTTGCTTTTCTGGTGACGCGGACCAATATGAAATTCCGGAAATATTTAAGTTCCATTTTCATTTTCCCATACATCATGCCGCAGTGGACGCTGGCGGTTGTATGGCAGAATATGTTTAACTCCAACGCGGTGACCGGAACATCTAACGGTCTGCTTGTATCGCTGTTCGGTATTACGATGCCTAAGTGGTGGTGTCTTGGGCTGTTTCCTTCTGCAGTGGTACTGGGGCTGCACTATGCTCCCTTTGCCTATATCATGATTGGCGGTATTTTCCGCAATATGGACGCCAATCTGGAAGAGGCGGCGACGATTTTGGATACGCCGAAATGGAGAATTATGTGCCGTGTAACATTGCCCATGGTAAAGCCGGCGATCCTTTCCACGATCCTGCTGGTATTCGGAAGCGCCATGGGAAGTTATCCCGTACCTCACTATCTGGGGCTGACAACACTTTCCACAAAGTATGTTTCGATGAATTCCAAATATACCGGCGAGGCAAGTATTCTGGCGATCATCATGATGATATTCGGCATTCTGATTCTGGGATTCAATCAGATCAGTTTAAAGAGCCGCAAGAGCTATACCACTGTGACAGGCAAATCAGGACAGATTTCCAAGATCAATCTNGGCAAAGTAGGAAAATATGCGATCGGCATTCTGCTNATCGTGGTTACCTTTTTTACGAGTATCTTTCCCATTGTGTCTTTTGCCATTGAGACATTCCTGCCGAATCCGGGGGATTACAGTTTTCTGTATACAGGAGATTTAAGCAATCTGACGACCAAGTGGTGGCTTACCAGAGGAAATCAGGGAAGTGCTCTGTATGGGCAGTCCGGTATTCTGTTTAACGGCATGATCTGGAAAGCGTTGAAAGGAACTTTGCTGGTGTCGGTAGCCTGNGCGCTGATAGCCGGAACAATAGGAACCCTGATCGGNTATGCGGTNTCAAAGAACAGAAGGAGCAAATGGGCAAATTATGTGAACAATATGGCATTTTTACCTTATCTGATGCCATCCCTTGCAGTAGGCGCGGCTTTCTTCATTCTTTTTTCCAGCGGAAGGCTGAACCTGTTTAACACATATACCCTGTTGATCATTGTAGGTACGGTAAAATATATTCCTTTTGCCAGCAGAAGCGCACTAAACTCCATGCTGCAGCTTTCGGGAGAGATAGAAGAGGCGGCGATCATTCAGGATCTGTCCTGGTTTAAGAGGATGTTCCGGATCATTATCCCGATTCAGAAATCCTCCATTATCAGCGGCTACATGCTTCCCTTCATGACATGCTTAAGGGAGCTGTCCCTGTTCCTGTTACTGTGTACACAGGGATTTATCTTATCGACTACACTGGATTATTTTGATGAGATGGGATTATATGCATTTTCGAGTGCCATCAACCTGATCCTCATTGTGTTGATCCTTATCTTTAATACGCTTGTAAATAAACTCACCGGCGCCAGCCTGGATGAAGGTATCGGAGGAAACTAATATGCCAGAGATTAAATTGACGAATGTAACGAAACATTGGGGAAAATTTTATGCGGTGGACCATTTGGATCTTGACATCGAGGACAATGCGTTTATTACGCTCCTGGGACCGTCAGGCTGCGGAAAAACAACGACGCTCCGTATGATCGCCGGATTGGAGACACCTACCAGCGGGCAGATCAAGATCGGAGACCGCGTTGTATTTGACAGCGAAGCGGGGATCAATATTCCGGCAAATAAGAGAAAGGTAGGATTTTTGTTCCAGAATTATGCTCTGTGGCCCAATATGACAGTATATCAGAATATTTCCTTTGGACTGAGCAATATTAAGGAAGAAATGCCCACCTATGATTTTGCAGCAAAAAAATGCGCATCTTTGATAGAAGCGCTGAAGAATCCGAAGGAAATTGCCCGGATCATTGAGGAGTGTAAAGACAAGAATGGAAAATTAGAGCCGGAGAGGGCGTATTTAAAATTCATCGATACATTTACCATCTCCATGTATACTGCAAAAGAATTATTTGCATACAAGCTTCATGAATCCCCGGATATTGTAAAGGCAGCAGGGGAAAAGAGGGCGAGCCTTGAAAAGGAACTGGAAAGTATCCGGGCTTCCCATAAAGCCAAAGGAGAGGAACTGGATCAGGATTTTGCAGTTATGAAATCCGGAAAAGTAGTTACCAGTGTCCGCAAACTGACGAAGGAAGAAGTAGATCTGACCGTAAGAAGAGTGTCGAGGATTGTTAAGATCGGCATGTTTATGGATCGCTATCCTGCGGAACTATCCGGTGGACAGCAGCAGAGGGTTGCCATAGCCAGAACCCTTGCACCGGAACCTCAGGTACTTTTCATGGATGAGCCTCTCTCCAATCTGGATGCGAAACTTCGTCTGGAAATGAGATACGAGCTGCAGAGACTTCACCTTGAAACAGGAAGTACGTTTGTGTATGTAACCCATGATCAGATGGAAGCCATGACGCTGGCTACCAAGATCTGTCTGATCAACAACGGTGTTTTACAGCAGTATGACGCTCCTCTGGATGTATACAACAGACCCAATAACCTGTTTGTGGCAGATTTCGTAGGAAATCCCTCCATCAACTTCGTGGAGGCAAAGGGAGCCCAGCGCGCAGACGGCCGGATGGAACTGGATATTCTGGATAAAGCTTATAAGGCTGTTTTCACACCGAATGAGAAGCTTAACATGAAACAATGGTTTGAAGGAAGAGATGCCGAGGAGCGGAAAAAAGAGGAAGCTCTGGCAGCAATCCGGGCCGATAAGAAGGCAGTTGAGAAAGGAAACAAGGACGAAGTTTTCCAATACCATGTCAGCAGAGTGGAGGAGTATGATTTCAATCTGGAGGAGGAACCGGTGATCACCAACCAGGATTTTGTACTGGGAATTCGTCCGGAATGTATTAAGATCAGTGAAAACGGTGGACTGGATGGAGAGATTTTCGGCGCCATGCCCACAGGTATGGAATCCACCATCAAGATCGCAGTCGGCGGTTTCCTGCTCACAGGCGTTGTGTTTGGAAGTACCCTGTATCAGATCGGAGAAAAGAAGAGGTTTGATAT
Source organism: Lachnospiraceae bacterium (assembly GCA_014803415.1). Classification (GTDB taxonomy): domain Bacteria; phylum Bacillota; class Clostridia; order Lachnospirales; family Lachnospiraceae; genus Suilimivivens. Next base: position 55,608 of record JAAVBZ010000021.1, on the reverse strand, counting down.
TGAAGGAAGCGATATCCTTCTCTTTGACCGGAAATCAGGAAAATGCATCAGCGCAGGTACGATTGAGATCGTGAGCAAGTGATCAGCCTGAATGGTGAAAAGGGAATCTTACAGGTTTAAACTGCATATGTGAAGTGATTATGAGATGAAAAAAAGACTGTCGGAATTTCCCGGCAGTCTTTTGCCTTTTATCTGAACAAAACGGCTAATTTTTTATTCTGGTCTTGACAAATCGTTCTGAATGTATCTGTAATAGTTAATAGTACAGGTGAAAGAAGGTGGTCATGATGGGGTTGTTTAAAAAGAAAATAGCATCACGGTCTTATGATGTGGAAAATGAGAAACCCGTAATCAAAGCAAGTATCTGTAATGGTGAGCAGGTTGCAGGTTTTAAAGATATCCATACAGGGAGGATAGAAGAGGTAATGCTGATAAAGAGTCCGGCCGATCTTGAAAACTTCAAGGCTATGTATGGGATAAATGAAGAAATAACAAAGGAATATTGATATGGAAGCACAGTAACGGCGTTAGGGTGTATAGTAACTGACACATAGTTTGGAAGGAGTGGATTTTATGAAAAGACACAATAAAGTGATGATGTGGGTGAGTTTCTTGCTTGTCAGCGCTCTGCTTGCAGGGTGCTCACATAAGGGAGGTACACAACAAGTGGATCGGTTAACCGAAAATAACGAGCGAACGGAATCCATCATTCATGAGAGCGCAGATGTTTTATATTATGAAAGTGGTTATCCTTATATCCATGACGTGCTGACAAATAATACAGACCATACCATTGCGGAAACAGAATATTGCATGCTTGCTTATGATGCTGACGGATTGCCTTTACAATTGTATTGGGATTTTTTAGACAGCAGTGCAGAATGCAGTTATGATCATGTTACCAGAGAAGATAATGTAAATCTTGTACCCAGGCAAACAGAAGATTATCGCGGCGGCTGGTCATTATATGACGGCGATGTAATGACATACTTGCCGAAAGCTGGGAACGGTGGACCAAATCAAGTAGCGTATGCATTGGTCTGCTTGAAAGAGGTAGTTTTTAAAAATGGCTCAGTATGGAGCAATCCGGAATATGATGATTTCTTACAGACTTATTCTGGCAAGCAGATAGATGTTGATACCTTACAGAACTATTATCCCCATACATATGAAGTGGAAATAGAAAACTGAATATTGTTTTCCTTGAAAAAGACTATATTCGAAAGATTGCGATTACAAATCGCAAAACTGATTGATTTTATAAAAACTTGCGGCATGCTATTCCGTGAAGGAGGTGGTCATGGTGATTTACAGACCTATGTATGTAGATAAAATAATGGCTTATGTGGACACTCCCTTTGTGAAGATACTCACAGGAATACGCCGTTGTGGAAAGTCCACAATATTGAAAATGATTATCGAAAAGTTGAAAACGGAACGAAACATTCCGGGAGAGCGAATTGTAAGCTGCCGTTGGCGGTCCAAAGTCTGAGCTGACAGAGTATATCCAGTTAGGGGGCGGCAACCCATTTGCAAGCATATTCTCAGGATGAGATCTATACGATTGTCAGAGATATATATAATTCAACGATTTTTTCGGATATCGTCAAGCGAAATCAGATTAGGAAAATAGATCAGTTAGAGCGTGTTGTAAAATACACCTTTAATAATGTCGGGAATACCTTTTCTGCAAAGTCAATTGCGGATTATCTGAAATCGGAACGCCGCTCCATTGACAATGAGACGGTCTATAGCTATTTGGAAAAGCTCGAAAAGGCATATTTGCTCCATCAATGCTCACGGTATGATCTGCGGGGAAAGGAAATTCTGAAAGCGCAGGAAAAATTTTATCTTGCCGATGTTGCTCTGCGATACAGTGTTCTCGGATATAACGCAGACAGCGTGGTTTCAAGCCTTGAAAATATCGTTTACTTGGAACTTTGTCGGCGGGGATATGCTATCAATGTAGGTAAGACCGGCGAGGGTGAGATTGATTTCGTGGCAACAAGGCAAAATGAAAAAATATATGTTCAGGTTACCCAGGAGATCAGCTCGGAAAGACGGAAAAACGAGAGTATGACCGTCTGCTTGAAATACGCGATAATTATCCTAAATATATTCTCACGATTGATGAATTTGCCAGAGGAAATTATGAGGGTATTAAGACAATGCACATAGCGGATTTTCTGCTCAGTTCTGAATATTAAAATTAAAGATTTCACACCGAATTCACAAAGATTTCACATCAATTTTGCACTGCTCATCTAACCTGATAACCTTTAGGAGTTGATTTTAAAATGTCCACCAAATTACATGCTTCAAAGAACATCACACTGTTGCTTCTGGGACGGACTGTATCTAAGTTCGGATCAGCATTTTATCTGATCGCCCTGCCGTTGTATATTTTGCAGGTCACCGGCAATCTCGCGCAAACTGGCGTTTTTTTCACATTATCCAGTCTGCCAGCTTTGGCAGTCACGCCTTTTCTCGGCGTATTTGTAGAGAAGGTAAATCGCAAAAACTTATTGGTAATCTGCGACTTCTTGACTGCAGCACTGTATGCGTTGCTATTGCTCCCGCTGGGGGCAAACAAGTTTATGCCGGTACTTTTCGTCGTGACAGTGCTGACAAATGTAATTTCCAATGCCTTTGAGATTGGCTCCAAGTTAATGTTCTCTGAACTCACTACACCTGAGACTATTGAAAAGTACAATGGTATCAAAAGCTTTGCAGATAACGCCGCTGCGGTCATTGGCCCGGCTTTGGGTACGATCACGTTCGGTTTGCTGGGCTTTCGATTTGTGGTACTGGCAGTTGCAGCGGGTTACGCCCTGTCTGCCGCCCAGGAGTGTTTCGTCATATATCGGAAGACGGAACAAAAGCTGGACTCGGAAAAGAAAAATTGGCTGGTCCAGTTCTGGGACGGGCTGCGGTATGTAGTCGGACAAAAGGATGTACTTACCCTGTTCATTCTGATAATGGCGTTGAATTTTTTCGTGGCAAACGGGGAGGAGATTATCAATCCGGGCATTATTGTCCAGAAATATGGCATTTCAGAAGCGTTGTTTGGCATGACCTCTTCGGCGGCAGTCCTCGGCACCCTTGCGGCAGGTTTGTTCATTTTCAAAAACAAGTGGGTTGACTTACAAAAAAATTTGAAACGTCTGTTTTTGATAAACAGCATTTTAATGATCATGATCGGCGTGAGTTCTCTGTGCATGACGGCAATTCCAAAGATATATTTTTCCTTATTCTTGTTTTTTGAATTTTTGCTGGGTGTCATCACATCTTGCGTTAATGTACCGCTGACTTCAACCCTGCAAACGCGTGTCCCGATCCATTATCAAGGCCGCTTTTTCGCCTTGCTGAGTTTCTTTTCCGGTCTGTTGATACCGCTGGGCATTAGTTATACCGGCTTTTTGGCCTCTGTGGTAGGAGCGGATGTGGCCTACATTATCAATAACGTGTGCGTTATCATGATCGTTCTGCTGTGCTGGGGGCATATTTCCTAACAAGCGGAACACATCTAAATTTGAGCGGGGATTCATTTATTGGCGGTCTTCCATGGGGCGAAAGAAATCGTAGAAGAAGTGTAATAATACTTCTGAATTTATGGGGAGGAACATACGATGGCAAACATTCTGGTTGTTGAAGACGAAAAGAATATGCAGGAAATTATTTCCAGCTATATGCAGCGGGGCGGTCATGTCTGCTATACGGCAGATGATGGCGTGGATGCGCTGATGGTATTGAAGAATCATCCCATGGATTTAATGATATTGGATATTATGATGCCTCATCTTGACGGCTTTTCCGTCTGCAGGATGGCAAGAGAAATGAGCAATCTCCCTATTATCCTGTTAACCGCCAAAGGCAGCGAGGACGATAAGCTGAAAGGCTATGAACTGGGCGCAGATGATTACATGATAAAGCCATTCAGTCCGAAAGTGCTGCTGGCAAAAGCAAATGCCTTGCTGCGCCGTACTCCTGTCATGGGGACGGCTGCTGCAAACATCGTCAATACGATTGATGGGGGAAGAATTTCTATCATCCCTGCTTTGCATAAAGTGTTTTTGGACGGCCAGGAGATTACCCTGACTTATAAAGAGTATGAACTGCTTTATTTTCTGATGTCAAATCCCGGACAGGTTTTTACCAGAGAACAGTTGCTTAACAGGATATGGGGATATGATTTTGGAGGGACGACGAGAACGGTGGATACACATATCAAGACTCTTCGTCAAAAACTGAGGGATGAGGGGAAACATATCGTGACGCTGATCCGTTCCGGCTACAAATTCGAGGTGACAGTATGCAAATAAGTGATCATAGGAATGTTTTCAGCATCCGGAAGAAAATCCTGCTGGCTTCTAAACTGATGGGTGTTATCCTAATAGTATCTTATGTGTTTTCTACCAGATTGTCTTTGAACGCAGATATTTCTTTTGTAATCTGGCTTATCTTTGTTGCTGTATTGATTTGTGTGATTGATTTGTGGATGGCAAAGTTTATTACAAAACCTGTATCGGAATTGAACGATGCAGCAGGCCGCATGGCAAATTTAGACTTTTCCAGGCCCTGTGGGGTGACAGGCTATGATGAATTTGGTGAGCTTTCCCACAGTCTGAACCTTATGGCTGACAGTTTGCAGGAAGCGTTTTCCAAACTGGAAAATGTGAATAGGAAGCTGGAGCAGGATGTGGAACAGAAAAAGCGTTTGCTGGCGGAACGTAAGGAGCTGGTAGACAACCTTTCTCATGAAATGAAGACCCCGCTGGGCGTGATCCGAGCCTATGCGGAAGGGCTGCAGGATGAAACAAACGATGCAAAAAAGCAAAATTACTACGAGGTTATCATAGCGGAAACAGAACGCATGAGCAGCCTGATCACAACTCTTCTTGACCTGTCTGCGCTGGAAAGCGGAGCCACGCAGCTTCGCCCGGAGCGTTTCGATTTTGTTGAATTTCTGGAAACTGTTGCCGGACGGCTATTGATCGATAGCCCGGATGCCAGCTTTGACTTGCAATATGAATTGCCGGAGCAGCCTGCCTATGTGAATACGGACAAGAACCGGATGGAGCAGGTACTGAATAACCTGATCGTTAATGCAAAGAGGAATGTCCGGCCGGGAGGTGCTTTGAAGCTGTTTTTAAAAGAGCGTGACGGTATGCTGGACTTTTCTGTTTATAATGAGGGGCAGCCTATCCCACAGGAAAATCTTTCAAAAATATGGACAAAATTCTACCGTGATAAAAATACAAAATACAGCGGATCAGGATTAGGGCTTGCAATTGTGGCGCAGATCCTTTCCATGCAGCATTTAGCGTATGGTGCTACAAACCAGAAAGACGGAGTGACATTCTATTTTTCCATTCCTGCTGTAAAATAGAAATCAATCCCCTAAATAGCTTCAGTTTCTTAAAAGAAATTGGAGCTTTTTGATATTTAAGAAGATTTCACATCAACTTCACACTGATTTCGCAAGGACTTCAATGCGCTTTTTTATTCTTACTCCATCAAGAGGGAAGGGATTTCCCTCAGAACAAGGAGGTAGAGATTATGTTTTTTGGTCTGAAATGGTACTGGTGGCTTATGATTGTGGTTGTGCTCATCATCATTATCCCGCTCAAGGTAAAGTTTATGAAATGGTGGAGCAGACGGGAACAAGAAAAGAAAAAAGGTCAGCGTGGAAAATGGGGGGACGATGAATGATTGAGGTAAAGAATCTGACTTTTTCTTATGGGAAAGACAAACAAGCATTACACGGTCTGAATTTTACCGTGGGCGACGGGGAAATCTTTGGTTTCTTAGGACATAATGGTTCAGGGAAGTCTACGACCCAGAAAATATTGACCGGTATCCTGAAAGGGCATGGCGGTATGGTGTCCCTGTTCGGAAAGGATATAAGGAGCGTACATACACAGGAATTTTTTCAGAAGATCGGCGTTCTGTTCGAGTTCCCTTATCTGTATGCTAACTTAAGCGCCCTTGACAATCTGCATTATTTTTCCTCGTTCTATCCGAAAGAACAACTGCGGGATGTGGAAGAAGTGCTTGACGAACTGGAATTTAAAAAGGATTTTCTGCACAAACCGGTATCCTCCTATTCAAAAGGGATGCGTCAGCGTGTCAGTATGGCCAGGGCTTTGATCAGCAATCCGAAGCTTTTATTTCTGGATGAGCCTACCAGCGGCCTTGATCCTACCGGGGCGGTTCTTTTCCGCAGGATCATAGAAAACGAGCGGAAAAAGGGAACAACCGTATTCGTGACAACCCACAATATGCTGGATGCTGACCTGCTCTGCGACAGAGTGGCTTTTATTTCCAATGGAAATATCGTTGCCCTTGATACACCAAAGAATCTGAAAGAGCAAAACAGCAATCGCAAAATTGTTGTTGCTTATCTGTATCAGGGCAGGCGGGAGGAAAAAACACTGGAAGCTTCGGAGATGAAATCCGGTATCCCTTTTGCGTATGATGAACTGATCAGCATCCACTCCCAGGAACCGACTTTGGAGGATATATTTATCCAGTATGCAGGAAGGAGGTTGTCCTGATGTGGAAAAGCCTTTGTTCTCTGTTTAAAAAGGATTGCCGGATGATGGCGTCGGGAAAATTCTTTTTTGTGGCGTTAGGGTCACTTCTGCTTTATACATTGTTCATTAACTTTGGCTATGTGAAATTTATGGATGCCAACGCGGGTATCTACAATGTATACCTTTATGACCCGGCAGAAACTTTAGGGCAGGTTTCCCCTCTTGTATATCAGGTAGACTCTCTGGAAGAACTAAAGGAGGCGGTTGCCATGGATACAGCAGGCAGTGGTGTAGGGATCAATATGACCTCCGACAAGCCGGATGTCATACTGTACAGGGGAGCGGAACAAGCCGATTGCCATAGAGTGGACTATGCATTGTCCCTGCTGCATTTGAGTGAAGAATATACACCGGAGATAGTAGGCAGCAACACTATGGAAATGAAGCAGCGCAGAGAAATAACCTGTGAACTTTTGTTTATTGAGATTGTTGCTGTGGGCTTTTTAGGAATTGCCTCTGTGCTGTTTAAAGAAAAACAGATGGGTGTGATCCGTGTCCATGCCATTATGCCGCTTCCGAGGAACTTGTTCCTATTTTCCAAGATTTTTCTCTTTTTACTGACGGATTTGATTTTTGCAGCACTGATGGCTTTGTTAAATGTAGGATTTGCAGAAACAGGGAGTATTTTGACTGCTGTTCTGGTACAGACTGCAATCCTGTCGTTGATCATGGCGCTTTCGGGTTTTGGATGTACGATGGTGCTTAAAGACTTTAAGCAATTTTCACTGGCTTACCTTGTGATCGCACTTTTTGTGGCAACCCCTGTTTTTTTGTCAGCCAACACCTCGATTAAAATGTCATGGATTAACTATCATCCGTTTTACCATGTGTATATGGGACTGAAAAACGCATTTTTTGGTACACCTGTTACAAGCCCGGCTTATTATATTTGTGCGTTGTGCGCGATCATTTTGCTCTGTGGGATTGTTGGGGCAGCATTTCGCAAGGAAATGGGAAAGGAGGGGTGATAATGAAAGGATTGATCTATCAACTGAAAAGTGTCAGAAAAGATAAGTTTTGTATTATGTCGTTTCTTCTGCCCATTGTGGTAGCCATGGCGCTGCATTTTATCGGCTCCATAGACCTTTCTTCTCTGAGTGGATATCATTTCGGCGTGGTGGCCGGTAATGTCGCCCAAGAAACAGAACGGTGGCTTTTGAGATACGGCACTGTTACGGCTTATCAGACAAAGGAAGAACTGGTACTGGCAGTTAACGACCCCTCAACGAATCTGATCGGTGTGGAAATGAATGGGAATGGTATCAAGACCATTTTATCCGGTGACGAAATGGCAATGTGGCGGCAGACGGCAATCACCCTCCCGTCGCTCTATGAACAGAGGGAAACAGTAACGCAGGTTGATGTTCAGATTTTAGAACGGCCGGATGTATTGGAAGGGTTTCAATATATTTTTGTTGGAATGACGCTGATCGTTGCCATGTTCATGGGCTGTACCTTTAACGCAATGAACATTATTTCAGAAAAGGAAGAGGGAGTTGCGCTGATCAATGAGATACTGCCTATGACACCCCGACAATATGTGATCCAGAAGATTTTTATTGGGTTCATATTTGGTTGCCTGTCCGCCGGCATTGCGACGGCTTTCTGCTTTAGGCTTTCTCCATCAGGAATGGCAGTCATGCTGGTGCTGATCATATTATCAGCTTTTGTAGCTGCACTGATCGGTCTGTTGATTGGCCGCATTTCAGAGGGGATGATGGTAGGTGTGGTTTATATTAAAATTGTCATGATCGTATTTATGGCAATCCCCATGTTGAAATATCTGACGACAGCAGGAAACAAGGTTATCGCATATATCTGCTATCTGATCCCGTCCAGTGCCACTTTTGAGGGAATCATGGATCTGGCAAATGATGGTATGGCAATTGCGGGGAAAGATATAGTTATCCTCGCGGTACATTGTGTCATTTGGTTTCTGCTTTATCTGCTTATATCGAAATGCCGGAAAGACAATTCATGAACATCATATTCTTATTTAAAATTTAATATCACAGCTTTTAAAAAGGAAAACATCTGATATTCAGATTGTTTTCCTTTTGTTATTCCAGTATTTCAAGGTATCTTATTACTTAGAAAGATAAAAAGTTTTAAAGGTGCGACAATTTGCCGAAATAAATCGTATCTGTAATGAAGGTGAAAAATAATGGGTTCTTCATTATACGAGGATGAAGAAATAGCAGAAATCTACAGTCGTCAGTATAGCACTGTCTATCGTATTTGTTTTTCATTTATGAAAAATTCAGCGGATGCGGAGGACATGGTGCAGGAAACATTTTTAAAACTGATTTCGCGCAAAAAGCAGTTTGAGTCGCCGGAGCATGAGAAAGCGTGGCTTATTGTAATGGCGTCCAATACCTGCAAAGATGAACTGAGACGGTGGAAGAGAAGGCTGGAAAATATCAAGTCATTATTTCAGCAGGAAAATGTTGTCCAGAAAGAAGATGACAGAGCTCTTGAATGGGTGATGGATCTTCCTGTCAAGTATAAACAGGTTATTTATCTGCATTATTACGAGGGATACCACACTTCGGAAATCGCAGGTATGTTGCATTGTTCGGAGTCAACAGTACGAAATCAGTTATTAAGGGGGAGGAGGCTTCTGAAAAATAACAGTACATACCATGCGAAATCAGGGATTATTTTGGCAGCGGTTTTGGCAGGGAGCCTGTTAGTGGCAACAACGGTATATGCTGTTTATACTTATGGATTACGCGATCTTCATCTGGGAAAAGAAAATGTTTTGGATTTATCCAAGCGGGAAGAGTTACCGGAGGAAGTGTCTGAAAAAGATATCCCCAAAAAAGAGGTGGATATCATTACGCTTTGCGGGATTGCGGGGAGTCCGGAGTATAGTGCCAGCAGAGAATGGAGGGCGTTTCTCGACGGATATGATACGGATGAAGCAATACTTTCGGAGATTGGAAATGGTTTTGCGGGGTTAGGAGAATACGAACTTGTCTATAACTGTTATACGCAGGATATGGCGGACAAGGTAGATGAGATTTGTGAGAAGTATGAATTATCCAAACTGCAAGGCTTAACCATTGTGGACGATTATGCAGCTTTGTGCAGGCAGACAAATATCGGAGACTTTTGTACAGGTGCGGATGGAAGTGTGAGATGGGATTTTGGCGGCGGCAGTCTGTATGATGACGGGTCATTTGACATGGATGGCAGAGTGATATGGAAAGGCCCGGCTGATCTCAAATTATTATATGTTGCGGATTATCAATTTGGACGGGCCATGAAAGGTTCTTTTAATCCCTTTACGCTGAATGTGGGCGAGATGGAGGAATATCATGAATGGGAGTATTTGTCTGAAAGCGGGCAGACCGTGCTGTTGGCAAATAGCAGCCTAAAAGCATTGATCATTGCAGAAAGGGATCATTCGTTTATTGTAGTGAATGTTCTGGGCGATTTGCCATCGGATACATTAGAGATGAGTGATAAGATGCTGGAATCGTTGGCAGACCTTTTTGATTTTTCTGTAATACCATAAAGGGAGTGTAAAGTATAGAGAGGAGATACAACATGATAAAGAAAAAAGCAATGATTATTTTGAGTACGGCAATGATAATGATCAGCAGTTTGAGTGCATGTCAGAGGACAGGGGACGAGACAGAAAGCGGCACCGGGCAGGTAGAAGAGACACTGGAAGAAACGGCAGTTGAGACGGAGATATCTGGTACGGAACAGGAAACAATACCACAGGGAAACGCTGATTTGTTAGAGTTCCTCACGGATAGTCCGGAATATAAGGCATCTGAAGAATGGCGGGAATTTGATGATGGATATGATACAGATTTTGCAATTCTCGAGCAAGTAGGAAATGAACCGGTGGATTCGGATTATGAATATGAAGCATATAGTTGTTATTCGCCGGAGATGGAGAAGAAGATAGATGAGATATGTGAAAAGTACAGTTTGTCTAAATTAAGCGGATTCCAGATTACTTATGATTACAGTGAACTGTGTGAAATGGCTGAAATTGGGGATTTCTGCATAATGGCATCAGAGAATGTGAAGCAGAGCTTTTTGTCCAGTTATTTATATGATGGAGCATTTCTGATGGAAGGCCGTGCCGCGCTTGCAGGCTCATCAATTTATGAGGTGAGTTACCAATTTGCGCGTGTCGTGAAAGGTTATTTTACATCTGCTTATCTTGATTTTGGGGATCTTGCAGAATGCAATGTACGTGCATATACAACAAAAAAAGGTGAAAATGTTTTTTTACAAATATTATAAATGAAGATTGGGGTAGCAAGACATACATTATTATTGATAGAGAGAAGTCTTTCATTGTAATAAATGTTCTCGGTGATATGACAGACATTACTGATGTGAACGATGAGAGTTTGGAATTGCTGGCTGATGCTTTTGATTTTGCAGCGATACCATGAAGAGGCTTTGGGAACATGATAAATTGATGTCCCCTTTTAACGATAAGGTAACTTGCCTATCATATTTATTTGTTGGGAGGTAATTTTAATGATGAAAAAGAATGTAAGAGGTCTGATAAGTATATTCATGGCAGCGGCTATGCTGTGTGGGTTAAATGGATGCAGCGCTGCTGGTGATAACGGTGATGGCGAGCTGGCGGCAATCGAAGTTGAGGATAAACAGGTTACGGAGCCAGATGCTTTCAGCGAGACAGAGCAAACAGCTTTGAGTGAGGAGAGTAAGGAAACAGAAAAAACAGAATCCGGTGAGGGAACAGAAAAGGAATCATCAGGTGAGGATCTTGACAAAGTAGTGCCAAGTGCTGCCGATGACGACTGGTACATGAAAGGCAACATTTATACAGACGATAAAGGAAATCGGTTGGAGGTGTTTTTTAACGACTACGGTGTACTGGAATTTGCTGTCAATGGCCTTTCTCTGTATTTTACCAGGGCGGATAACTTTCAGCAGGAAAATAACTGGAAGGTTTACACCTGTGATGATAATACTATGATCGGTTATTATCCAGGGGAACCTGCGCATCTTGAGATATGCGATGGCGAGTATGCAGGGATTTATGAAGCCGGCAGCGATAAGGCGAATTGATACGCAAAAAGCTAAGTCTTGCAGTATTCCTTTAATCGTACGATTGCAAACCGCCGCTTTTTCCATTATAATAGCTTACGGTAGACTATATGATTCGAACGTCAGAAGAGATTTTTGCAGATTGGGAAGTCATAATGAACAAAAGCAATGTTCTCTTTTGCGATTATGGGAAGGGATTAGAAATTCTTAGTATCCCTTTTGGTGTCAGCAATCATCGGACAGGATGTCCGATGAAAGCGTAAATGAGCCATGGAGGGCGCTTTTACGCTGTTTGCGTACGTTAATGGTTTTGCCTGACAGGGATACTTAGAATTTCTTATCCCTGTACATCGAGCAAAAGGACATTCCTTTTGTTCATTATGACCCACAAACTAAATGAAATAAAACGAGGAGGAACAGTACATGGTTAATGTATTCGAAGGCGGCGCCTATCTTTTAAACGGAACGGAACTCATCCCGGATTCCGAAAAGGCACTGGCAGAAATTAAAAGCAAGACAGGCAAAGATATTTCAAAGGAAGAGGCTAAGAAGGGGACCATTGCTTACGGAATTTTAAAGGAGCATAACACTTCAGGCAACATGGAAAAGCTGAAGATCAAATTTGACAAGCTTACCTCCCATGATATTACTTTCGTAGGTATCATTCAGACGGCAAGGGCGTCGGGGCTTGAAAAATTTCCTATTCCCTATGTACTGACCAACTGCCACAATTCCCTTTGTGCGGTGGGCGGAACCATCAATGAAGATGACCACATGTTTGGCCTTACCTGTGCTAAAAAGTACGGCGGAGTTTATGTGCCTCCTCATCAGGCAGTCATTCACCAGTATGCAAGAGAAATGCTTGCAGGCGGCGGCAAGATGATCCTTGGCTCCGATTCCCATACCCGTTATGGCGCTCTTGGCACCATGGCTGTAGGCGAGGGCGGACCGGAACTTGTGAAGCAGCTGCTGGAGCAGACTTATGATATCAATATGCCCGGCATAGTAGGCGTTTACCTGACAGGCGCTCCTTCAAAGGGAGTAGGTCCTCAGGACGTGGCTCTTGCCATTATCGGAGAAGTATTTGCAAACGGTTATGTCAAGAATAAAGTAATGGAATTTGTAGGCCCCGGCGTAGCTTCCTTAAGCGCTGATTTCCGTATCGGAATTGATGTTATGACAACAGAGACTACCTGCTTATCCTCTATCTGGCAGACAGATGAAGAAATTAGGGAATTCTATGATATTCATGGAAGAAGCGGCGATTATAAGGAATTAAATCCCGCNNANGCAGCTTATTATGANGGCATGATCACCATTGATCTTGGCACTGTTAAGCCTATGATCGCCATGCCTTTCCATCCCAGCAATACCTATACNATCGAAGAACTGAATGCAAACCTTATGGACATTCTGGCCGATGTGGAGAAAAAGGCNGCNGTTTCCTTAGACGGTGCNGTAGAGTNNTCCTTGAAAAATAAGGTAGTGAACGGTAAGCTGATGGTGGATCAGGGTATTATTGCAGGATGTGCAGGCGGCGGTTTNGAAAATATCTGTGCAGCTGCAGATATCATGAAAGGCAGTTACATCGGTTCGGATGGATTTACTTTAAGCGTTTATCCGGCTTCCATGCCTGTTTATATGGAACTGGTNAAAAACGGATGCGCAGCAGCCTTGATGGAGACAGGTGCGGTTCTTAAGACAGCATTCTGCGGTCCTTGCTTTGGCGCAGGAGATACGCCTGCCAACAATGCTTTCAGTATCCGTCACTCTACCAGAAACTTCCCTAACAGGGAGGGATCCAAGCTCCAGAATGGTCANATCGCATCAGTAGCNCTTATGGATGCCCGTTCCATTGCGGCAACGGCGGCAAACAAAGGCGTACTTACAGCNGCAACGGATTTTGACGGTACNATCGGNAAATATAAATATCATTTTGATTCTAAGATATATGCAAACCGTGTATTTGATTCTCATGGCACAGCAGATCCTTCTGTGGAGATNCAGTTNGGNCCCAATATCAAGGANTGGCCGGTTATGACTGCTCTTCCTGAAAATCTGGTANTGCGTGTGGTATCTGAGATTCACGACCCTGTGACCACAACTGATGAGCTGATCCCTTCAGGAGAGACTTCTTCCTATCGTTCCAATCCTCTGGGACTGGCAGAATTTACTTTGTCCAGAAAAGACCCTGCTTATGTGGGACTNGCCAAAGACATTCAGATCGCCCAGAAGGCAGTNATGGAGGANAAGTGCCCTGTGGATGTGAAGCCGGAGCTNAAAGCGATCATGGAAGTGATCCATAAAACATATCCGGAGGCGGGAAAAGGAAATATTGGATTCGGNTCCACCATCTTTGCGGTAAAACCGGGAGACGGTTCTGCCAGAGAGCAGGCTGCTTCCTGCCAGAAGGTGCTTGGAGGATGGGCGAATATTGCCAANGAATANGCTACNAAGAGATACCGTTCCAACCTGATCAACTGGGGTATGCTTCCNTTCCTGATNNAAGAAGGAGAGCTTCCTTTCAAGAACAAAGATTATCTGTTCTTCCCCGATATCAGAAAGGCTGTAGAGGAAAAAGCAGAAGAGATCAAAGGTTATANGGTAGGAGATACGGAGCTTACCGAATTTACCGTAAAGCTGGGTGAGCTTACGGATGAAGAGCGCAGGATCATACTGGATGGATGCCTGATCAATTACAACAGAGNGAAGTAAAANTGTANTGAACCGGTGAAATATGGTAATGGGCAGGCGGTTCGATGTAACGAAATCTTGCCTGCATAAACTAAAGAATTTAATTTTGTATCCGATATATAGTGTACAAAGATGGTTATCAAGGCCGGATGACCATTTTGGAACATATATATAGTTTAGCCACGGATGGTGTTTTTGTAAGCGATAAGCTTGGCAGATACCATCCGTTTTGTTTTCCCGTGCACGTAAATGATATCAGAAAAACAGGGTTTAAACAGAAAAGGAGGCTAAATGCGAATTGATTCCAGTGTAATAGGAATGGAATCCGAAAGAAAATATACTTTCAGANCAGGAAGTATGACACGAATGACCATTACAGACAAAAAACAGGATCTTGCGGATGGAACCGGCAGCCTGTTTGGAAATCTGTTAGAGACCGGGGAAGATGAAGCCGGACAGGCGAAAGAAAAAGAAAAACCCGAAGATTTTGTAGCAAAGACCATGGAAGAAATGCGGTCTAAGCAGGCGCTGCGGACTAAGAGCATCAGAACGCCTGAAGTGACCAAAACNNGAANNCAGCTTGCCAGCATCAGGCAGCAGTGNCTGAATTTCCTGATGGATATGCTTTTCCTTGGNGGAAGAAGCTGGCAGAGCANTTATGAGGAAAGTGCCTCAGAAAGTTCTTTCTCTTATGCAGAAGGAGCAAGCTTACAAAAATCCCAAAGCGCTATGACATCTTCATCTGTTGTAGAACTTCGTCCCACAGGATTAAAAACATTTACTTTCAGTAACGTGTATTACCAGGAAGAAACAGAATTTACNGCGTATAGTACGCAGGGAACCGTTAAATGTGCNGACGGGNGGGAGATCAGCTTTAATCTTAACCTGAATATGAGCCGCAGTTTNCAGGAATATTATGAAGAGAATTTCAGAAGCGTGGACGCAGTTATGTGCGATCCCCTTGTGATCAATCTGGACGGTAATATTGCNGAGCTTTCNGATCAGACATTTTTCTTCGATATTGATGGAGACGGGGAACTGGATGAGATCAATAAACTGGCAAGCGGAAGCGGTTATCTGGCGCTTGATAAGAATGGTGACGGAATCATCAATGACGGTACGGAACTGTTCGGTACAGCATCGGGTAACGGTTTTGCAGATCTGNCAGAGTATGATACCGACGGCAATGGTTTTATCGATGAAGGNGATGAAATATGGAGCAAGNTGAAGATCTGGACCATGGATGAGGCTGGAAATCAGCAGCTGGTNTCTCTTGCAGAAAAAGGGGTAGGAGCAATCTGCCTTCAAAATAGTGCAACTGATTTTGCTCTCACGGGGCAGGATAACCAAATGAAAGGAATGATCCGCAATACAGGATTTTTCCTTTATGAAAACGGTCTGGCAGGAACCGTTCAGCATGTAGATGTTGTCAAATACAATCAGGCTGTTTAAATATCGCAGCATAGAAATGCACATTCTTACATATGATTTGTAAGAGGTGTTTTATGAATAAACTTAGAGTCTTTCAAAATGTCAAAANTATAAAAGGAACCGTATCGGGATCGTCAAAAACAGGACCGGGTGCGGTTCTTTTGATTTTTTTGTTTCTTCCTTACATAATCACTCTCCTTCTGGGAAACAGCAATAAAGAAAAGGATTTAGAAATAAGACAGCTCCTGTTAGAGCAGCTCCGGGAAGGCAATTACACTGTGGTCAACGTAACTTCCATAGGAAGAGAAAGTATTGCCCTTGAAGTTTATGTGGCAGATAAATTGATGCGGACTATGGAGGAGGGATATGAGGCGGAAGCTCTGAAAGCGCAGGCTGTGCTGATCCGGTCTAATCTGATCTCAGGAGACATGAGCGTCACCGTTTCTGATGAAATGTTTGGAAAAAGGGAAATTCCGGAGAAATATCTGGTCGCTGTGGCGCAGACCAAAGGAATTTATCCCGAATATGATGGGGAGCCGGTCTATGGGGCCTATTTTCGGGTCAGTAACGGCAGGACCAGAGCGGCGCAGGAGATATTGNCATTAGAAAAATATACTTATCTCACAAGTGTGGTCTGTGACAGAGATTTTCTCTCCAAAGATTATGCAGGTACCAGAGTATNTGAAAAAAGAGAATTTGATAAGATNTGGGAACAGCTNANTGACACNNGTCAGGAGGAGAAAGAAGAAAGAAAAAACGGAGAAAATGACAAATATGAAGAAAAAGGCGGTATAGGACTTCTGAGGGACAGCGCAGGATATGTGATCTCCTTAAAATATCAGGATAAATGGGTCCCCGGAGAACGGTTTCGCTATGCATTTGATCTTCCTTCCACAGCTTTTCAGATAGAAGAAAATGAAAATGAACTTATTTTTACATGGAAGGGATGCGGGCACGGATTTGGCATGAGCCAGTTNGGCGCCAATGAAATGGCCCTGGAAGGGAAAAATTATATGGAAATATTAGAGTACTTTTTTGACGGAATTGCTTTTACCAAAATTGAATAAAATTTACATCCAATCTGTAAATGCTTCCTGAATATGAATAAACAGGGAATAATGGGTAAAACTATCCATGAGAAAATNATTTAGGAAAGCATACATCAAAAGATTGGAGAGATATAAGATGAGAAGAAGTGTAAAAAGAAGAAGCTTTATGAAAGAGCGTATTATCATGGCATCTTCCGCCGTTCTGGTACTTGGCGCTTTGACTGCTGCAGGTATCTGGATGAGGAAAGACGGCACTGCAAAAGATCAGGATTATGTAGTGGATTTAAGTGAAATTGAAAGTCATGCCGCCACAGGTCTGGTAAATGGAAATGAAATTCCGATTGCACAAAATGTAACCGGTGAGTCTGTTACAGCCGATGATCTTGACTATGATCCCTATTTCCAGGAAACAAATTCGGGCAATGTAGAGAACCCGGATCAGTCCGGAAGTGAGAGCATGTCTGATGAAGCAGAAGGGGCAAAAGCACAGAAAGAAGAGGAAGTCAAGGAAGAGGAAAATAATGTGGATTCCGGCGCGGAGAAAAAGGATACNCCCGCTATTTCTACTGCCATGCAGCCCACNCTTTCTTTTAGTGATAATGATTCACTGGTATGGCCTATAGTCGGAAATATCCTGGTAAATTACAGTATGGATAAAACAATTTATTTTCCTACTCTGGATCAGTACAAATATAATCCTGCTATCATAATCCAGGCCAATGAAGGGGATATGATAACTGCTGCAGCGGCAGGAAAGGTCACTTCTGTATTTAAAGATNCNCAGATCGGCAACGCNGTTACCATGGATCTTGGTAACGGATATGAGATCACCTACGGCCAGCTGGAGGGGATTCTGGTTTCTGAAGGAAGTTATGTATCTATGGGTGATATGATCGCTCAGGTTGCGGCTCCTACCAAATATTACAGTGTGGAAGGCTGCAATGTTTANTTNAAACTGACCAAGGATGGGGAACCCGTNAATCCTATGACCAGGNTGAAATAGGAGAAAAAAGGATGTTATATATTGCAGGCGGTAAAGTCATCACCATGGAAGGTGATGTATGGGAAAAAGGATATATCGGTATCGAAAACGGTAAGATCAAAGAACTGGGGCCTATAGAAACTATGGCCCCGGTTTCTGCCATACAGACAGATCAGATCATAGATACAACAGGCTGCGTCGTAATGCCGGGACTGATCGAGGCCCATTGTCACATGGGTATTACAGAAGAAAAAAAGGGAATGGAGGGAGATGACTGTAATGAAACGGTGAATCCCATTACGCCCTATCTTCGTGCGATTGACGCTGTGAATCCCATGGATGCTGCTTTTGATGACGCCCTTCGGGCCGGTATTACATCTGCCATGATAGGGCCCGGAAGTTCCAATGTGGTAGGCGGAACTTTTACCTTTGTGAAAACCCACGGGAGAAGCATAGACAAACTGATCATAAAAGATCCTGCAGCAATGAAGGTGGCTTTCGGAGAAAATCCCAAAGTAAATTACAGCGGACAAAGTAAATCTCCTTCTACCAGAATGGCAATTGCGGCAATGCTCAGAGAAGAACTTTTTAAAGCCGGACAGTATATGNAAAAAAAGCNGCANGGCATGGAANAGTCAGAGCAGGATTTCAGGTACGAGTGCTGGCTTCCCGTGCTGCGGGGTGAGATCCCGCTTAAAGCCCATGTACACAGGGCNGATGATATNTTGACAGCGATCAGGATCGCAAAAGANTTTCATCTTTCCATGACGCTGGATCACTGCAGCGAAGGNCATCTGATCGCCGANGAGGTTAAAGAATCCGGTTTTCCGGCNATNGTGGGGCCGGATNTGGCCAGCAGAAATAAAATTGAAGTACAGAATATGGCGTTTAAAACGGTGGGGATACTGAATAATGCCGGAGTCATTACCGCGATCACCACGGATCATCCGGTTTCTCTGATCCAGTCTCTGCCTATCTGTGCGGGTCTTGCCGTAAAGGCGGGGATGANGGAGGNAGAAGCCCTTAAATCCATNACCATATATCCTGCCCGGATCTGNAGAGTAGATGACAGGNTAGGAAGTCTTAAAGTNGGAAAAGACGCAGATATTGTGGTTTTTAACGGTAATCCTATGGAAATAGCCACAAAGACAATGTGTACGATGATAAACGGTGAAGTAATTTATGCACAGGAAGGTTTTAAATGCCCTTTACCTGCCATAAAAAAACAGGTATAATCTTTATCAGACGTGTTACTTTGGGAGGAAAGACTTTTGCGTAGATNTACAGTCATANCCGCCCTTCTTTGTATGATCATATTCNCAGGATGCGGCCGGTCTCTATCAAATGAGCAGGAAGTGCAGGAAGATGAAAATATTGTGGATTTTACCAGTATGGAGGAAGAGCCGGAACTTTCTTATGAGGTTCCGGTGAGTACCCCCGGTATTTTGATCGATCAGCTGGGATATATGACGCAGGGCAGTAAGATAGCTGTTTTTAGGGGAGAAGAAATACCGGATGAATTCCGTGTAGTAAATACCCAAACCGGTAAGGTTGTTTTTACCGGCTTTTTAAAGGAGAAAAGATATAACGAAAATCTTAATGAATATAATAGCTATGGAGATTTCAGCGCCCTCACCATCCCCGGTAACTATTACATAGATGCGCCTGTTCTTGGAAGATCCTACTCTTTTGCCATAGAGGATGATATTTATGATCAGATATTGAAAGAGGCCTGTAAGGAGTATTATTATAATCGATGCGGTATGACGCTGACTACGGAATATGCCGGCGGGCGCGCTCATAATGCCTGTCATACAGGGAAGGCGGTACTTAGAGAAAATGCTTCGGAAAGCTTAGATGTATCGGGAGGATGGCATCAGGATGAGAAGGGTCAAAAGGATGTGGTCAGTGCGTCGAAGGCCATGTCTGTTATGATGCTCTCTTATGAATTGCACGGTAAATCCTTTGACGATAATATGGGTATTCCGGAAAGCGGCAATGAGATACCGGATATTTTAGATGAGATCAGATATGAAGTAGAGTGGCTTTTAAAAATGCAGGATCAGCAGACGGGAGCCGTTTATTCGGGGCTTACAGTTGATCTGGTAAACAACGTAAACCCGGGCAAGTCGGCGGAGATATATGTAGAACCTGCAACATCCGACGCCGGGAGAGCCTTTGCTGTGGCAATTGCCAAATTCAGTTATTTATATCAGGATTATGATGCAGAATATGCTGCAGTGTGCTTAAAGGCGGCAGAACGTGCCTATAAGTATGTTAAAAAAAATGAAGATGAGAAGAATGAATTGGAGTTTGCGGCAGCAGCCGAACTGTACAGNGCAACGGGAAGGTCATCTTATCTGAAAGCTGCCAATGATTTTTTGAGTGCGAAAGATCTGACAGGAGAAAAAAATGATATTATGCTGCTCGGCAGCGTTACTTATATTGCTACCAGGCGGTCTGTCAATATTTCTTTGTGTGAAAAAATCATGAAAATGCTGATGACACAGGCAGAGGATATTTCAGGAACNGCAGAAAATTCCACNTATCTGGCAGCGGGCAGTAAGGAGCAGGACAATAATAATATTCTGCTGCTGGATATGATGTATCTGACAGTGGTGAANCATATCATCTCCAATCAGGAATATGGAACGGTAATTGAAGATCATCTGCATTATTTTCTGGGAAGAAATGAAAAAGCGATCAGTTATATTGATAATGCAGGAGAGAAAAGCTATTCGGATATAGACAGCAGTCTTGGTATCATGAAACAATTTGATGCAAACAGCAAGCTGATCTTTATGCTCAGCGAGATCGTAGAATGAAAGTGAGGATTATGTAAATGAAAATCGTAGTATTAGCAGGCGGGGTCAGTACGGAAAGAGATGTTTCCTTAAGCTCGGGGGCCATGATCTATCGAGCCCTTAAGGAAAAGGGACATCAGGTGATCCTGCTGGATGTATATCTTGGATATCCGGAAAACGACATAGATGTCATTTTTGACAAAGAAGAAGACTGGGCAAAGGAGATCAGCAATGTTTCGGAGGAAAATCCCGATATAGAGCAGATAANGGCTATGCGGCCCGATGGTGAAAAGAATTTCTTNGGTCCCAATGTAATTGCTATCTGCCAGTCGGCTGACATNGTNTTTATGGCGCTCCATGGNGAGAACGGNGAGAANGGAAAAATACANGCNTGTTTTGACCTTATGGGCATTGNCTATACGGGTACNGATTTTACCAGTTCTGCAATCTGNATGGATAANGGNATNACCAANGATATTTTTACCTGTTATCANATTCCCACGCCNGTAGGAATACGTCTGAAAAANGGANAAAANCAAGAGAAGCAGGTTCCNTTCCCCTGCATTGTCAAGGCCTGCTGCGGGGGATCCAGCGTGGGCGTCTGTATTGCAGATAAAGAGGAAGAATTTGAAGATGCGCTGAAAGAAGCATTTCTATATGATGATGAAGTCATTATAGAACAGTACATAAAGGGCAGGGAATTTTCCGTAGGCGTTATGGAGGGCCGGGCACTTCCTGTTATTGAGATCGCGCCCCTTAAAGGTTTCTATGATTATAAAAATAAATATCAGGCAGGTTCTACTGTTGAAACATGTCCGGCGAAGCTGTCAAAGGAAAAGACGGAAGAGATGCAAGGCTATGCGGAAGCTGCTTTTAAGGCGCTTCGTCTTAAAAATTATGCCAGAATGGATTTTATGATGGGAGAGGATGGAGATATTTACTGCCTGGAAGCCAATACCCTTCCCGGAATGACGCCTACTTCCCTGCTTCCTCAGGAAGCGGCGGCAGAAGGTTTCGACTTCGGAGAATTATGTGAGAAAATTATTGCATCAGCCCTGCAATAGAAAGATATGGTGACACATTATGAAAAATATGACACTTGAAAACATAGCTTCTGCCTGCAGGGGAAAGCTTATCGGTGAAAGGAAAGCGGGAAAAGAAGCCTCCTGCATCGTGATCGANTCCAGAAAGATAGAAGAAGACGGCGTCTTCATTGCNACCAGGGGTGAAAGNGTGGATGGTCATGACTTTATTCCTGGGGTGGCAGAAAAGAAAGCATTGGGCGTTGTCTGCGAAAAAGCGCCAAAGGACTGTGANATTCCGTATATCCTNGTAGANGATTCCTTGAAGGCGCTTAGNGATATTGCAGAATTTTACAGAGCNCNGCTGTCTATTCCCGTNATNGGNATTACCGGGAGCGTGGGCAAAACCAGCACGAAAGAAATGATAGCATCGGTTCTTTCGGAAAAGTTCAATACTCTTAAAACAGAGGGAAACTTTAATAATGAGATAGGACTTCCTCTTACGGTNCTTCGAATCAGGCAGGAACATGAGGCAGCAGTGCTGGAAATGGGGATCAGTGACTTTGGTGAAATGCACCGTTTAAGTAAAATAGCTAAACCTGACATTTGTGTCATGACTAATATAGGGCAGTGTCATTTGGAAAATTTAGGATCCCGTGAAGGCATNTTAAANGCAAAATCAGAAATATTTGATCATATGAATCCGGAGGGATATATTTTTGTTAACGGCGATGACGACATGCTTCTTCGTATTAAGGGGAAAAACGGAAGGAAACCGGTTCATTTTGGAATGGATCCTGCCAATGAGGTATATGCTTCCAATATTGTAAACAAGGGACTTCTAGGCTCTCAGGCAGTGATCCATATGGGACTTTCTGTATTTAAGACGGATATTCCCCTTCCGGGTATTCACATGGTAAATAATGCGCTGGCNGCGGCAGCAGTAGGAGACTGCCTTGGCCTTTCCAAAGAGCAGATACGGGCAGGTATCCTGAAGGTGAAATCTGTAGGCGGCAGAAGCTGTGTGATCCCAATGTCGGATCATACGGTCATAGATGATTGCTATAATGCCAATCCTGTTTCCGTTAAAGCAGCCATCGATCTGCTTGATATGGCAATTGGCAGAAAAGTTGCNGTTCTTGGGGATATGTTCGAGCTTGGAGAAAGAGAAAAAGAGCTNCATNNAGAAGTGGGAGCTTATGCGGCAGATAAGGAAACGGATGTGCTGATCTGCGTAGGAAAACTGTCAAGATATATGTATGAAGGGGCCGTATGCAGAAATAAAAAAAGTGAAATTCATTATTTTGAAACAAGAGATGAAATGCTTGGTTCTTTAAAAGAGATTTTAAGATCCGGTGACAATATTCTTGTGAAGGCGTCTCATGGTATGCAGTTTGAAAAGGTTGTAGAATTTTTAACAGTGTCATAAAAAGAAAGAGAGAAACGGTATGATAAGATTAATTTTAGTAGTTATTTTTCTAGTGTTGTTCCTGGTCTTAAGTATTCCTCTGCTGATCGCAGAATGGATCATTGGAAAGTTCAACATGGACTTAAAGAGCAGAAGCTCCCTTGCCATTGTACAGTGGGCGTTTCGGGTGATCCTGTTTCTTGCAGGTACTAAGGTTACAGTCAAAGGGGAAGAAAATGTGCCAAAGGATGAGCCTGTCATGTATATCGGAAACCACAGAAGCTATTTTGACAATGTTATAACCTATGCACGTGTGCCGGGGCTTACCGGCTATGTNGCCAAGAAAGAAATGCTGAAGTGGCCGCTTCTGGTAAACTGGATGNGAAATCTCCATTGCCTGTTCCTGGACCGCAATGATGTAAAGCAGGGCCTTAAGACCATTCTGGCAGCAATTGATAAGGTAAAGTCGGGTATTTCCATCTGCATTTTCCCNGAAGGCACCAGAAACAGGGTGAATCATACATTCTTGAAGTTCCATGAAGGAAGTTTTAAGATAGCTTCCAAGACCGGATGCGCCATCGTGCCCATGTGCCTCTATAATTCTGCAGATATTTTTGAAGATCATATACCGTGGATCAAAAAGACAAATGTCATTCTGGAGTATGGCAAACCTTTTTATATTAAGGATCTTCCCAAAGAGGATCAGAAAAAAGNAGGAGTGTATTCACAGAACCTGATCAAAGACATGTATTTTAAACTAAAGGATGAAGCAGAAGGGAGGTAGAGGAAATGGACAAGATTGCTGTCTTAATTCCATGTTATAATGAAGAAAAAACAATTGCCAAAGTAGTNGCGGATGCAAAAGCAGCGCTTCCTGAGGCNGTTATTTATGTNTATGACAATAATTCCACAGACCGCACCGTAGAACTTGCCAGACAGGCAGGCGCTGTGATCCGTCACGAATACATGCAGGGCAAGGGTAACGTGATCCGCAGAATGTTCCGGGAAATTGAGGCGCGCTGCTACATAATGGTAGACGGCGATGATACTTATCCTATGGAGTTTGCCCCTCAGATGGTGGACAAGGTCATAAGCNATAATGCGGACATGGTAGTAGGGGACAGGCTTTCTTCNACNTATTTTTCAGAAAACAAACGNCCNTTTCATAATATGGGAAATTCTTTGGTGCGNTCCAGCATCAATCNNCTTTTCGNCTGTGATATTAAAGATATNATGACGGGCTACAGAGCCTTCAGTTATGGATTTGTGAAAACCTTTCCGGTGCTGTCCAAAGGNTTTGAGATTGAAACGGAAATGACCATCCATGCAGTGTACAATCATATGCAGATCGATAATGTGATCGTGGATTACAGGGACAGGCCCGAAGGAAGTGTTTCCAAGCTGAACACGTATGCNGACGGNTTTAAAGTGCTGGGCACCATTTTCCGGCTTTACCGGGATTANAANCCCCTTGGTTTTTTCAGCTTACTGGCGCTGCTGCTTGCNGTNATNTCGACATTGTTCTTTATCCCTGTACTGGCNGAGTATTTTGCGACGGGACTGGTGCTTAAGTTTCCTACTCTGATCGTNTGTGGATTTGTTATGNTGGCNGCNATTCAGTCATTGTTTGCCGGATTGATGCTTTCCAATATGGCGCAGAAAAACAGAAGAGATTTTGAATANCGGTATACANTGGTCTGTGAAAAAGAAAGAAGGCAGCGGGAGGAAAATAACCTTTGAAAAAAATAGNTGANAAATGGTATNTNATTGCTGNGGCAGGTNTNATNCTGTTCGCAGCNCTTGTATTTAGNATATTNGGAGAAAGCAGCATTATTTCTGTGCATGACAACCTGGATCTGTTTATTGCACAGTTCCAGATGCTGAAAAATACGGNTTCTTTTTTTGCCCATGGAGCCAGNGTNCCTTTTCTNGGCGGNATCAGCNGGGANAATCTGCCCTCGGAGTTTTCCCTGTATACAGTTTTGTTTATGATCCTGCCTTCTTACCGGGCTTATGTGGCNGGCTATCTTTTAAAGATCATTNTAGCTGTTTTTTCCTGNGTGCTTCTTGCCAGAGATTTNTGCGGGGAAAAATATGAAAAATATCGGCCNCTTGTCTATATGTCAGGTCTTGCNTACGGAATACTNAACGTGTTTCCGGCTTTTGGCATACCCTTTGCCTCCATTCCNCTTATAGTGTATCTGGTACGTAAAATATATCAAAAACCTTCNTGGAAGTGGTATGCGGTGCTATTCNTTTATCCGCTGCTATCTTATTTTTCCTATTTTGGGCTGTTTATTCTTGCCTATATGNCAGTCTCATTTATCTGGCTGTGGATCAGNGACCGNAANTTTCCGCTGCGTATCCTGACNGCAATTTTTGTCNTGTCNGCCGGATATATNGCCTGNGAGTACAGGCTTTTCTCCGTNATGCTCTTCGGTGAGGAAGAAACCATCCGTTCTACCATGGAAGCTGGCAGTTTCGGAGCAGGAGAGATCATAAGAACAATCGGCGAGGTATTTGCGAAAGGTATGTTTCATGCTGAGAGCATGCATACTTATCTGGTCATGCCCGTCTGTTTTTTGTATTTTCTCTATATCAACATTTCCTACGTTAAAAATAAAAACAGAAAGGGCGTTTTTCACGATACCTTCAATCTGTTGATGCTGGTTCTGGTGTTCAACAGTGTGGTCTATGGTATTTATTACTGCGAAGCATTTCGGAATGTAGTAGAGATGATCTGCCCGCCTTTAACGGGATGGCAGTTTAACAGAACCGTCTTTTTCAGCCCGTTTGTATGGTATGCGGCCTTTTTCCTGGTATTAAAAAGAATGTATGATCAGGATAAGAAGCGGTGGCGGTACGGCGCTAATATACTGTCAATATTGGCAGTGCTCATCATCCTGCTTTCCGGAACCAGATATAATGATCTGTATCATACCTGCAGGGCCAAGGCTTATGAACTGTTAAAAGGAAAACAATCCAACGATTTAAGTTATGAGGAGTTTTATTCCACCCGGCTGTTTGAAAAGGCTATGGAAGATCTCCGGTACTGCGGGCAGTGGTCTGCAGCCTATGGCTTTCATCCGGCAGTGCTGGAATATAATGGTATTGCAACTGTAGACGGCTATCTGGGCTTTTATGAGCAGTATTATAAAGATGATTTTCGAAAAGTGATAGCACCGGCGCTTGAGAGAGTTCCTGAGACGGAGGAATATTTTGATACCTGGGGTGCCAGGGCATATCTTTATTCGGGAACGGATCTGTCTATTGTGGCAGCAGTCCGGGATTATCAGGTGACCGACCATGATATTTATATAGATGTGGATGCCTTTAAAGCTATTGGAGGCAGATATATCTTTTCCAGAATTGAAATTTCCAATGCGCAGGAAACCGGTCTGACACTGGCGGGAGTCTATACAGATGAAAATTCACCGTATACACTGTATGTTTATCAGACAATTTCCAGGTACCAGTCCAAAGAGCATTCCGGACTTACTTTTGATGAGATGAAGATGCTTACCTATGACAAGGATAAGCTTTATGAGGATATTGATGAGATCACTGCATTGGCTAAGAAGTCAGCTGCAAGCGAAGAAAGGACCGAGGAAGATAAGGTACTCTTTCTGTATGAGGAGATCATTGAGGAGATTACGAAAGCAGAAACCTGCCATGCACTTGCGCAGATTGCATATTACAGGAATGTATTTGACGAAGTCGCTGCCAAAAGGCAGCAGGAAATCCTGGAGGATGTCATGAATATGCAGGACAGATCCTATACGGCGTTGTCAGAAGTGTGCAGATCTCCTTATAAAGAAACAATGGAAACCGTACTGGAGAGTGCTGTTGTAGAGGGCCTTGCGGAATATGAAGAAATGACCGAGGAAGAAAAGGAACTTTATCTCAAAGAGAACAGTCTGGAACAGGAGTATGAGCTGGCGGCCCAGGAAGATTATGTTTTTGAATATAATGGAGAAGAATGGACTTTTGAAAGACTGGCCGGAGAGGGTGATATTCTTGACCGTGACGATTATATTGACATATATCAGGGATTATATAAAGAAAAGAACAGTGTTCTCGGAGAGATCTATTTAGAGCTGGTACAGCTTCGTACCAAAAGAGCTAAGCTGGATGAATATGAAAGCTATGCCGAATATGCTTATGAGGCTAAATATGTAAGGGATTATTCACTGGAAGATGTAGAAGAATTGTTTCAGGAAATTAAAAAAGGGGTAGTGCCGGCGTTTTCGGATATCCAGGATATTTACTATTCTCTGGATCTTACGCCCATTTATGAACTGCCGGAAACCACAGCGGATGAAAGACTGGCAAGAGTGCGCCCTTACCTTGATAAGATAGATCCGGAATTAATGGATACATTTGATTACATGGAGGAGTATCAGCTGTATGACATGGATCAGGCTATAGGAAAAGCAGATACGGGATTTACGGTAAAGCTGCCATATTACAATGACGCTTTCATTTTTGATTCACCCTATGACCATTATTTTGACTACACCACAGTCATTCATGAGTTCGGGCATTACAATTACATGTTCCATAATATGGAGGATATCCTGCTGGAACAGAATAATATTGATCTGTGCGAAATTCATTCTCAGGGACTTGAGATGCTGTATTATGACTATGATGAGGAGATTTTAGATGGAGAAGCAGGAGATCTGTTCCGGTTTATGGAAGTGTATCAGATGGCACAAAATACAATACAGGCAGCGTTGATCTCCGAATTTGAGATTGAAGTGTATGAAAATCCCAATATGACGATCGAGGATCTGAATAAGCTTTATCTGAATCTTTCCAAAAAATACGGAATTTATTATGACCGCAGGATAAAGGACCTTTATTCCTGGGTGGATATTTCCCATATATTCAGTTCTCCATGTTATTATATTGGTTATTCCACATCTGCTTTTTCCAGTCTGGATCTTCTGACGCTTTCAGAGGTAAACAGATATGAGGCGGTGGAAAAGTACATGGAACTCACTACGCTTCCCACTTACGCTCCCTATTGCAAGGCGGTAGAATATGTGGGTCTGAGAGATATATTTGAAAAAGGCGTTCCCAAAGCCATTATGCAGGAAACTGCAGAAATTTTAAAAGAAAGTATGGAATGATATAGAAATTCCGGTAAAAACAACGGAGGACATTGCAATATGCATTTTGCATCTGCAATGTCCTCTGCATTTTATTATAGAGGAAATTTCTCCAAAGAGCGGAAGAACCGAAGGTTCTTCCCAAGATAATCGCGAAGCGATTTTCTTGTATTGAATATATTTTAGTTTAAAATTCGCCTTTCTTATACTTGGATACTACCTCCTGAATACGTTCATTGGGGATCAGAAGATCACTGATAGAAGCGTCATGATTCAGAGTATCGATCAGGTAGGCAATATATTTACTCATATCACAGTCGATATACCATTCTCTGGAAAGCAGTTCAGGCGCCTGATAGATCAGGTTGGTGGTAAGTACTCTGTCAATAATACCGCTTTCATAGGCTTTGTCAAAGCGCTCCAGGCCATTGGTAAATAAGCCGAAAGAAGCGCAGATAAATATTTTCCCTGCTTTACGTTCCTTTAATGCAGTAGCTACCTCAATAACGCTTTCGCCGGAGGAGATCATGTCATCTATGATGATCATATCCTTGCCTTCTACGGAAGAACCCAGGAATTCATGTGCCACGATAGGATTGCGCCCGTCCACGATCCTGGTATAATCACGTCTCTTATAGAACATACCCATATCCAGGCCTAATACATTTGCCATATAAATNGCGCGGCTCATACCGCCTTCNTCCGGGCTGATCACCATCATATGACCGGAATCAAGCTGAAGATCCTTTACGTTCTTCAAAAGCCCCTTGATAAACTGATAAGTAGGCTGAACGGTCTCGAATCCGTTAAGAGGAATCGCATTCTGAACTCTGGGNTCATGNGCATCAAAAGTAATAATATTATCTACGCCCATGCGGACCATTTCCTGCAGGGCCAGCGCACAGTCAAGGGATTCCCTGGAAGTTCTTTTGTGCTGCCTGCTTTCATAAAGAAAGGGCATGATCACGGTGATCCTGCGTGCTTTACCGCCTACAGCGGCAATGATCCTTTTTAAATCCTGATAATGATCATCGGGAGACATATGATTTTCATGTCCGCAAAGAGAATAGGTCAGACTGTAATTAGCCACATCCACAAGAAGATAGAGATCTGTACCGCGGACTGATTCCAGGATCATGCCTTTTGCCTCGCCGGAGCCGAATCTTGGAACCTTGGCCTTTAAAATATAGGAATCACGCTGATAACCGGCAAAAGCAAGACTGTTTTTATGCTCGCTTTCTCTTACGGTTCTCCATTTTACCAGATAGGAATCTACCTTTTCTCCCAGAGATTTGCATCCTTCCAGGGGAATAATGCCAAGGGAGCCTACCGGTATTGTTTCCAAGTTTCTTGTTTCTTCACGCTGAGCCATGAGATACCTCACTTTCT
Organism: Lachnospiraceae bacterium; assembly: GCA_014803415.1. Taxonomy (GTDB): domain Bacteria; phylum Bacillota; class Clostridia; order Lachnospirales; family Lachnospiraceae; genus Suilimivivens. The sequence goes on along the minus strand of JAAVBZ010000021.1, from coordinate 26,073 downwards.
GTTCTGCTGTCTTTTTTTGTACATTCGTATATCGGGTCCGGTCAATTTGCATATTTCATAGTTGCTGGTGATTCTGGAAAAGACCCGGTCGGAATAGCGATTCCGAAAATCCTCCAGTGAAAGATTGGTGGATATAATTGTTGCTTTCTGACGAATATGCCTGTCATTAATTAAAGAAAACAATTCCGAGTTGATAAGGTTATTCGTGTATTCTGTTCCCAGATCATCAACAATAAGCAAATCGCACTGAAATAAATCCTCATATTCTTTATGAAGCCCATCCTGATTTTTATAGTCAAACTTTATTTTGGATAAAGTGTCAAAGAGCCCGGCTGCACTGAAATAAATGACAGAATGTCCGTTTTCAATGAGCTCCTTTGCTACACAGCCGGATAGAAAAGATTTACCTGTACCCACTGTACCATAAAAAAATAGATTATGATAGTCTGAATTAAAATTATTAATAAAATTTTTGCATGTTACCACTGTATTTTTAAAACGGGTCAGATCCTCTCCTTCATAATAATCGTAAGAAAGAGAAGAAAAATTTTCACTTTCCAGTACATTTTGGATACCGGACTGCTCATACAGCATGGTAATGATGGCCTGTTTAAAGCAATGGCATTTATTGTTGCCCTGATAGCCGGTATCCCTGCAGTCCGGACAGTCATAAACAGGATCGAGATAATCTGCAGGAAGACCCGCAGAAAGAAGAAGCTGTTTTTTCATGGAGGATAGCTCGCCGATAGTTTTTTTCAGTTCAACAAGCGCGTTGTCATCTCCTTCTAAAAGCTTTCTGCCCTGGGAGACGGAGATAGAAGCGATAGAATCGTCTAAAGCCTTATATCCTTCTACATGGGAGTACACATAAGCGGCACGTTCTTCAAGAAGGCGGCGGTTTCGGTTCTGCTTTTCTTCAAAGCTTTTGATAATAGTATCATACTGAGAATTCGTAAGTGCCAAGGCGGTCTCCTTTTAATTGCTTAAGATCTCTTTTTCGAGAGCATCAAAATCATAATCGGTCTGCATGAACTGATTGAACTGGGAAGCAGGGGAATAGACCGTCTGCTTTACGGTTTTCTTCTTGGAATAGGCGTCATCCATTACTTTAATATCAGCTTTGTGACGGACATTAGCCTTATGCCAGCTTTTCAGGATACTGTCGGCATATTCAAAACGGTGCTTGTCCGTTGCCATAACAGTACGTTCACAGGCTTCTGCGATAATATCGGAAGTAAATCCATACTCTTTGACCCATTTGGTGACATAGTTTGCTTCTGCTTTGGTGGGAGAAGCGGACTTGCCGAGAGCTTTCATGATATCATATACGATCTTGTCATATTTGCGGGCGGATCTGGCAGCCTGTTTGGGAGTGGTGATCCCCTCCTGTGCCCAGCTGACAGCAACCTTTTCTATGTATCTGAAATCCTTTTTCCCTTTGTCCACACAGTACTGGATCAGATAGTCGATCAGATCAACGGAAAATCCCAATTTGTCCGAAAAGAACAGAATGGTCCGGATCTCAGAAGTGCTTAAAGGCTTTCCTATGTACTGTTCCGCAACAAAAAGGATCTGGGAGGTCTCTTCATTATTCTTAAACTCACGAAGCTCATCCAGACTGTAAGAAGGCTTCTCATAAGAAGATGCCTTCTTGGCATCATCGGCAAAAGAAACCGTTCCGGAGGCAGTATTTTCCTTAAAGGGCATAGTAACAACAGATGTAAGGGGCACAATATCTGCGTTGGACTTGCTGTTAACATCCAAAAGCCGGATGCCGGACAGATTTTTTGCTTCATCGTATTCCAGCGAAAGCAGCCTGTTCTTTTCCCAGTACTTAAGTGCACGCATAACATCCTTTTCCGTGTGGTTGAACTTATCCGCAATGTCAGAAACGCTNGTGGCTATATGGGCGCTCATCATTCTGAGAAGATACAGATATATTTTAAGCTGGGCATCATTGGCATCCTTCATATACTCATCAATAAATAAATTGGACACAATGGTAGTATCAGCATAATTATCCTGATAAATTGTTAAACGACTCACTTGTCATACCTACTCTCTGTTGTTTACATTTTTAAAAGCAAGTTGAATTATAACACAAGATAGTAAAAATGCAAATAGCAATTTTCCCGAAAATGTCAGTATTTACAAGGGTTTGCGCCCACTGTGGACAGTGTGGATAATGTGGATACAAAGGACCCTTCAAACAAAATCATATGTAAAAACAGGAGAAAACCAGAGCCCATAGAAGAAGTAAATATCCACATAATAAAATGTCTTTTTTGACATAAAATTATGTGGATATTGTGGATAAAAATTATTTTAAAAGGTTTTCGCCGACTTTTACAACATCTCCGGCCCCCATAGTTATCAACATATCTCCGGCCTGGCAATTATTTAAAATAAATTTTTCAATCTCAGAAAAAGAAGGGAAATAATAACAGGTTTTTCCCAGGGCTTCAATTTCTTTCTTAAGGGTATCTGAACTGATGCCCAGATCGTCAGTTTCCCTGGCAGGATATATTTTGGCCAGTATGATCTCATCGGCAAGTGAAAGCGCTTTTGCAAAGTCTTTCATAAAGGCTTTGGTACGGGTGTAGGTGTGGGGCTGGAACACGCAATAGAGCTTTTTGTGGGGATAATTTGCAGCGGCTTTTAAAGTTGCAGTAATTTCTGTGGGATGATGTGCATAATCATCTATTATGACAACACCGCTTCGGGTCCCTTTATACTCAAAACGTCTTTCGCTGCCTTTAAAGCCCTCCAATGCTTTTTGCACGATTCCCGTGTCTATAGCAAGAAGCTCTGAAAGTGCAATGGCGGAAAGTGCGTTTAAGATATTGTGTTCACCGGGAACATTAAGATGATAGCGTTCGGCTCTTTCTCCCTTTCTTGTTAAAGTGAAGGAAGCGCAGCCTTTTTCATCATAAGAAATATCTGCAGCGCTGTAATCAAAAGTGTCCGAACTGCCGAAGGTGATGATCCGGCATGAAATTCCTTCCGTGATGGTTTCAATGCCGGGAATGGAACCGCCTATGATCAGGGTGCCGTCGGCCGGAAGGAGCTTTGCAAAAAGATGAAAAGAATGCCGGATATCCTCTATGTCCTTAAAGAAATCAAGATGATCTTCCTCTACATTCAGAATGATTCCTATTTTAGGATAAAAGCTTAAAAAGCTGTTGGTATATTCACAGGCTTCGGTAACAAAGTATCCGGAATGTCCGATCCGGATATTGCCGTTTATGGTCTTTAAGATACCGCCAATGGAAAGAGTAGGGTCAAGGTCTGCAAGAAGCAGGATCTCGGAGACCATGGATGTAGTAGTGGTCTTGCCGTGGGTACCGCTGATGGCAATAGGAGTTTTATAGTTCTTCATCATCTGTCCAAGAAGCTGGGCTCTTGTCAGAACAGGAATATTAAGATCGTTAGATGCCACAAATTCGGGATTATCGGGATGGATAGCGCTGGTATAGACCATCAGATCGATATCCGGCGTAATGTTTTCATATTTCTGTCCATAGAAGATCCGGGCGCCTCTTTCTTCCAGCTGCTTTGTCAGGGCAGAGGAATGCATATCGGAACCGGAAACGGTAAATCCTTCTTCAAGGAGGATCTCGGCAAGGCCGCTCATGCTGATGCCGCCGATACCTATAAAATATATATGAATGGGGTGGTCAAAATTGATTTGATACATGGGAATAACCTCCAATAAATAATAGTATGAACATTTTTACAAATATCATTATAAAGAATCTGTGAAAAAAAACCAATGGCATTTTGAACAAAATGTATGCATGAGAAAGCCTGTAAGGTACAAAATGTTGTAAAAAAGACAAATGTCTGTCCCGCTGCACACATATAATATTGTAAAATATCTACATAAAAATAACAATATTTAGCACTAATTTTGTAAAAAACATTCACAATTGTATGATTCTATGGTATACTATTCCTACATTTAATAATTGGTACCTGTTTGGCTGACCGAATATTAAATAAAGGCTTTATGAGAATAATTACTGGTAAGAGGTGATGACATGATCAAGAAAGAAATGATTGCCATGTTGCTGGCAGGCGGTCAGGGAAGCAGATTAGGCGTGCTTACTTCAAAAGTAGCCAAGCCTGCGGTATCCTTCGGAGGAAAATACCGGATTATTGACTTCCCCTTAAGTAACTGTATTAATTCCGGTGTTGATACTGTAGGTGTGCTGACGCAGTACCAGCCCCTGAGGCTGAATACACATATCGGTATCGGTATTCCGTGGGATCTGGACAGAAACATCGGAGGCGTAAACGTGCTTCCGCCTTATGAAAAGGTTGCCAACAGCGAGTGGTATACAGGTACTGCAAATGCAATTTATCAGAATATTGATTATATGGAGAGTTTTAATCCTGAATATATTCTGATCTTATCAGGCGACCATATTTATAAGATGGACTATGAAGTGATGTTGGATTTCCATAAAGAAAAAGGAGCAGAGTGTACCATTGCGGTTATGCCCGTTCCCATGGAGGAAGCAAAGCGCTTCGGTATTATGATAACCGATGATGAGAGAAGGATCACCGATTTTGAAGAAAAACCGGAAAATCCCAGAAGCAATCTGGCATCTATGGGCATTTACATTTTTAACTGGAAGACTTTGAAGGAAGCTTTGCTTGCCAATGCGCAGCAGCCCGGACTTGACTTCGGTAAACATATTATTCCCTATTGTCATAGTAAGGGAGCTCCTCTATATGCCTATGAGTTCAACGGCTACTGGAAGGACGTTGGTACACTGAATTCCTACTGGGAAGCGAATATGGAATTGATCGATATCGTTCCTGAATTTAATTTATACGAAGAATACTGGAAGATATATACCAAGAGCGAGATTCTTCCGCCGCAGTATATTGCAGATTCCAGCGTGGTTGAGAGAAGCATTGTAGGTGAAGGAAGCGAAATTTACGGCAAGGTATACAATTCCGTGATCGGCTGCGGCGTTACTATCGGTGAGGGAACGGTTGTACATGATTCCATTATTATGAATGAATCTGTGATCGGTTCGAATTGTGAACTTTATAAAGCGATCGTAGCTGAAAATGTGACGGTTGGCAGCAATGTGAAGCTGGGCGTCGGTGATGAAGTCCCCAATGAGACAGATCCACATATTTATAGTAACAGTATTGCTACTGTGGGTGAAAAGAGTATCATACCTGATGGTATTACCATTGGTAAAAATACATGCGTGTTTGGTGTTACTACGGCATTGGATTATCCGGATAACTGCCTTGCAAGCGGAAAAACTTTAATTAAGGCAGGTGATAAACAATGAGAGCGATCGGTATTATTTTAGCAGGTGGAAGCAGCTTTAGGATGAAGGAACTTTCCACAAAAAGAGCAGTGTGCGCCATGCCCATTGCAGGCAGCTACAGAAGCATTGACTTTGCACTCAGCAATATGTCAAACTCCCACATTCAGAAAGTGGCAGTTCTGACCCAGTACAATGCCAGGAGTCTGAATGAACATTTAAGCTCTTCCAAATGGTGGGACTTTGGACGTAAACAGGGCGGATTATATGTACTGACTCCTTCGGTTACGGCAGAAAGTAATTCATGGTACCGTGGAACAGCAGATGCAATTGCGCAAAACCTTGCTTTCCTCAGAAACAGTCATGAACCCTATGTGGTGATCGCATCCGGTGACTGTGTATACAAGCTGGATTACAACAAGGTATTGGAATATCATATTGCCAGGAAGGCGGATATAACCGTTGTATGCAAGGATTTGGGATCCGAAGCAGGCGTGGACCGTTTTGGAACCCTTAAGATGAACGAGGAAAGCCGTATCGAAGAATTTGAAGAAAAGCCTGTTGTTGCCAAATCAAATACTATTTCCTGCGGTATTTATGTGCTGCGGAGAAGACAGCTGATCGAAATGATCGAAAAAAGTGCTGAAGAAGAAAGGTATGATTTTGTAAAGGATGTTTTGATCCGTTACAAAAATATGAAGAGGATATACGGATATAAGATTAAGGATTATTGGAACAATATTGCAACGGTAAGTGATTATTTCAATACCAATATGGATTTCCTGAAGAAAGAAATACGGGATTACTTCTTTAAAGAATATCCGGATATTTACTCTAAGGTAGATGATCTGCCGCCCGCCAAATATAATATAGGATCCAGCGTCAGGAACAGTCTGATCTCCAGCGGATGTATTATAAATGGTACAGTAGAAGATTCTGTTATCTTTAAAACAGCATATATTGGAAACAATTGTTACATTAAAAATTCAATCATTCTGAATGATGTTTATATCGGTGACAATACACGTATTGAAAACTGTATCGTAGAAAGCCATAGCACCATCAGATCCAATTCCTATTATGCAGGTGAAAACAGCAATATTAAGATTGTTATCGAAAGAAATGACAGATACGTCATTTAGAGAAGGTTGAGAGGGCAGAAACGGTATATAGACCAGGGGGATGTAGAGGTTATGCAGATTACAGATGTGAGAGTAAGAAAGATTACTAAAGAAGGCAAGATGCGGGCTATCGTATCTATTACCATTGATGATGAATTTGTGATCCATGATATTAAAGTGATTGAGGGTGAAAAGGGGTTATTTATTGCAATGCCCAGTAAGAAAGCAACGGATGGTGAATACAGGGACATTGCACACCCGATCAACTCAGGTACAAGGGAGAGTATCCAGAATATCATTCTGGAGAAGTACGAGCAAGCATTGCTGGAGCCGGAAGAAGCGTAATACCGGTGAGAGTATGCCATAAAGCCTAAACCAGTAAAGAAAAACAGGGGTGNNTAAACACTCCTGTTTTTCTTTCAGTGCAGAGCACGTTTTNGTNTTANCGATTCNTAAGANATTACGNATTANNNTACTTCATATCCTCTTTCTCGGTNTTGGANGAATNNNNTGNANATNTNTTGGAAGANTCNTTATCAGATGNNGGNNGNGTCATNGTGCANCGNCCGTCAAAGCAGGCNTCTTCATCNATAACGAGAGATCTTGCNGTAATNTTGCCGTTGATCTTACCGGAAGAAAGCAGCTCCAGTTTTCCCTGAACNGTGATATCGCCNTCTACTTTGCCGTAAATNGTAACGCCNTGTGCNGANATATTNCCNTTNACCTGNCCNTCNGGNCCCAGANTCAGCTGCTTNTCNCAANTGCAGTTACCGTTAANGATNCCNTCTATCCGTATGGNNTCNGGTGCNNTTAAGTTACCGTCAAAAACANCNCCTTCTCCGATCAGAGTGCTTANTNTNGNTTTTGNGTCTGTNGTNGANGTATTTTTNTTGTCTTTTCCTAACATGGTATAATCCTCCTGTTATCCTTTTGCNTCAATAATTGTGAGAGGGTCTATNGGTTCGTTTTCAAANATNATCTGATAATCNACCTGAGTATCNGGGNCAGTTATGGAAAAAAGNCTGTCTCCGGCGNTTATCTGCGCGCCNTCCTCAGATTTAAGTTCCGCTTCCTGGCGGCACATATATCGTGTAATATAACCGCTTTCATGAGATACNTCNGCNATAACAGGATAAGTATTATCAGATCCGATTGAAGTGACNGTACCGTTACCCGTAGTGATAATATCATCTCCCGGCTGTNCNCCTATGGAGATATAGGGAAGATCATCAGAATATGGNGATATCAANATCCCNTTTCCTGATGAAGGGTAGAGGCTNGGGNTGNTTAANNCTGCCTCAGNTTCTGTATTCAATTGTTNGTTTCCCTCACTGCTTCCGTTATTGAGACGGAACAAATCAATTTCTGCNCTCAGAGCNGNTTTTTCANTNNGCAAAGNNCTGTTTTCCNCTTCNANCTTTTCAATCTGCTGCTGCTGTGCTATCAGCTGNNNNCGCAGCCTNTCCTGAGNGTCAAGGCCNAATATATATTGGCANACNAGCCAGGTAANAATAATGCATGTANCAGGNANTAAAAGAACAAGCAGGCNAANAGAAAAAAGNGAAATATTAAATTGTTTGTTGCNNTGTNCAACGTTGGAGATCAGGAGTATGGAAAATGATGCCTTGCGNTTATGACGTTGACNTTTCATAATAAATTTCCATCCTACTGTTGAATAACATTGCAATTACTACTATACCATAAATTTGATAAAATTCAACCTTTCGGGCTGAAATGGTTTATGTCACAGTTCAGCCCTCAAATTTTCGGGCTGAAATGGCTTATGTCACAGTTCAGCCCTCAAATTCATAAAAGCGTCTGCTTCGCATCCGTCGCCGCTTCGCGGCTCATCTTTTATATCATTTGAGGGCGCTCCGCTCATGGAATAGTGATAAAAATGCTTTGTGAGCAAGCTCCCACGCTCTTTTATCACTATTCCATGGCTGAACTGTTATTGAAATATATTTTTGACAACTTCATTATTTCATTATAATATTTATATGATTATTTTATGACAGCAGGAGAGCAAAAATCATGTTTATTATTGCAGGTTTGGGAAATCCCGGAAGACAATACGAAGGAACCAGGCACAATATTGGCTGGCAGGTCATTGATGAACTGGCAGAAAAATATAATATTAGAGTGATCGAGAGTAAATTTAAGGCTTTGATGGGGAAAGGCATGATAAACGGAGAGAAAGTGATTTTGTTAAAGCCCCTTACCTATATGAATCTGAGCGGGGAATGCATCCGTGAGGCCGTAAATTTTTATAAAATAGATGAAACAACNGATCTGATCGTGGTNGCAGATGATATCAGTCTTGATGTGGGACATATCAGAATGCGCAAAAAGGGAAGCGCCGGCGGGCATAACGGCCTTAAAAATATTATTGCGAATCTGGGACATGAGGAATTTATGCGGATCAAAATGGGAATAGGCGACAAACCGGCGGGCTATGATCTTGCAGATTATGTGCTGGGACATTTCAGCACAGAGGAAGAAAAGATTCTTTCGGAAAGCAGAAAGAGGGCAGTNCTTGCCATAGAGACTATTATGAGCGACGGTATNGATAAAGCAATGAANTTGTATAATACTGCTAAAAAAAGTAATAAGACGGCAGAGAATGCTGTTTGATCGTCTTAAGTAAAACAGGAGTAATAGAGATGAATGTACTTACAGCGCCCCTTCACGAGCTGGGCGAATTTGAAGAGATCGNNTCACTCCTTAANAAGCCCGGTAAGTCGGCNGCCCTTACAGGATGCGTGGAATCNCANAAACTTCATATGNNATACGGNCTTGGCAGCGAGTTTAAGAGCAGGCTCATAGTTACNTTCAGNGATCTTCGTGTAAAGGAAATACAGGAAGACTATCGATTTTATGACAGAAATGTTACCTGCTATCCGGCAAGAGACCTGATCTTTTATCAGGCCGATATCCATGGGAACCAGTTGACCAAGGAGAGAGTAAAATGCATGCGCAGGATACTGGAAGGCAAGCCCTTTACCGTGGTTACCACATTCAGCAGCCTTTTAACGCCTCAGATCCCGCTGCCTGTCTGGAAGGAAAATATTATTCACATTAATCATCAGACAGTAATAGATGAAAAAGAACTTGCACTCAGACTGGTAAAACTGGGTTATGAGAAAAACTACCAGGTGGAGGCTCCAGGGCAGTTCAGCATTCGGGGCGGTATTGTGGATATTTTTGATCTGACGGAAGAAAATCCTTATCGGATCGAATTGTGGGGAGATGAAATAGAGTCTATCCGTAGCTTTGATATTTTAAGTCAGCGCTCCATAGAAAAGCTTTCCGATATCATTATTTATCCTGCCTGTGAAATGATCCTGTCTGAAGATCAGCTGCGCTTTGGTATGGACAAAATAGAAAAAGAAGGTAAAAAGTATGCGGATAAACTTAGGAAAGAGTTCCATACAGAAGAAGCCCATCGGATAGAAAGTCAGCTAAGGGATCTGAGAGAAGAAGTATTTGAGTTTAAGAACCAGATCAATCTGGACAGCTATATTCATTATTTTTATGAAGATACCATTTCTTTTCTGGAACTCTTTGACAAAGATAAGACCTGTATATTTATTGATGAGCCTTCAAGAGTAAAGGAGCATGGGGAAGCAGTAGAGCTGGAGTTTCGGGAGAGCATGATGCACAGACTGGAAAAGGGATATATTCTTCCGGGGCAGATGGATCTTTTGTATTCTCTTGCCGGAGTAACGGCAAAATTGTCAGATTACAGAACGGTCACATTGTCNGCCCTNGACCAGAAAGGACTTTTGCTCAAGGCTGATAAAAAGGCAGATATTCCCGCCAAAAGCATTTCTTCTTACAATAACAGNTTTGAAGTGCTGCTGCAGGATCTGCGCCGCTANAAAAANAACGGATACAGAGTGCTTNTGCTTTCCGGTTCCAGAACACGGGCTATGCGCCTAGCGCAGGATCTGCAGGAAAATGAACTGTCTGCTTTTTATACAGAAGATCCGGACAGGGAGATNATGCCGGGNGAGATCATGACTTATTATGGNAGGGTAATGAAAGGCTTTGAATATCCNCTTCTTAAATTTGTGGTTATCTCCGAAAGTGATATTTTNGGAACGGAAAANAANAAAAAAANGAAAAAGAAACAGTATGAAGGAAGAAAGATCAATGATTTTTCCGAGCTTTCGATCGGAGATTATGTAGTCCATGAAAATCATGGACTGGGTATCTACAGGGGAATTGAAAAGGTCGAGGTAGAGAAAGTTGTAAAGGACTATATTAAGATCGAATACAGGGANGGCGGNAANCTGTATGTGCTTGCAACCGGTCTTGACGTGATACAGAAATATGCTTCTGCAGATGCCAAAAGACCGAAGCTCAATAAATTGGGCAGTCAGGAATGGGTAAGGACCAGGAGCAAGACAAAAGAAGCCGTTTCAGAGGTTGCAAAAGATCTGGTGGAACTGTATGCCATCCGCCAGCAGACGGAAGGATTTGCCTATGGGCCGGATACTGTCTGGCAGAAAGAGTTTGAGGAAATGTTTCCTTTTGAGGAAACCGAGGATCAGCTGGCGGCTATTGAAGCTGCCAAAAAAGACATGGAAAGCACCAGGATCATGGACCGCCTGATCTGCGGAGATGTAGGCTACGGTAAAACGGAAATAGCCATTCGTGCCGCTTTTAAGGCAGCACAGGAAGGAAAACAGATCGTGTATCTGGTGCCCACTACGATTCTGGCACAGCAGCATTACAATACTTTTGTGCAGAGGATGAAGGACTTTCCCGTCAGGGTAGATCTGCTGTCCAGATTCAGGACTGCGGCCGAGCAGAAAAAGACCATTGAGGATCTGAAGAAGGGACTGGTGGACATTGTGATCGGTACCCACAGGGTTCTATCTAAAGATGTAGTCTTTAAAGATCTGGGACTTTTGATCATTGATGAAGAGCAGCGCTTTGGAGTGGCCCACAAGGAAAAGATCAAGAAAATGAAAGAGCAGGTGGATGTGCTGACGCTTACAGCGACTCCGATTCCGCGGACTCTTCATATGAGCCTTATCGGGATCAGGGATATGAGCGTATTGGAAGAAGCCCCTAATGACAGGCTGCCGATCCAGACCTATGTTATGGAATACAATGAAGAGATGGTAAGAGAAGCCATTGTAAGAGAGCTGTCCAGAGGCGGTCAGGTGTACTACGTATACAATCGGGTCAATAATATTGCGGACATTGCTGCAAGTATCCAAAATCTGGTGCCTGAGGCAAATGTGGCCTTTGCACACGGGCAGATGCAGGAGAGGGAACTGGAAAAGATCATGTATGATTTTATTAATGGGGAGATCGATGTGCTCGTGTCCACTACCATTATAGAAACAGGTCTTGACATTCCCAATGTAAATACCATGATCATTCATGACTCCGATAACATGGGGCTTTCTCAGCTGTATCAGCTCAGAGGACGCGTGGGAAGAAGCAGCAGGACTGCATATGCCTTTCTTATGTATAAAAGGGATAAGATGCTTAGGGAGGTGGCCGAGAAACGCCTTGCGGCTATCAAGGAGTTTACGGAACTTGGAAGCGGCTTTAAGATAGCCATGCGAGACCTGGAAATAAGGGGAGCGGGCAATCTCCTGGGGGTAAAGCAGCACGGACATATGCAGGCGGTAGGTTATGATCTGTATTGTAAAATGCTGAATGAAGCGGTTAAGAACCTGAAGGGAATCAGCACGATAGAGGATTTTAACACTACGGTGGATCTGGATGTGGATGCTTTCATTCCGCCTTCCTATATTGTAAATGAAGTACAGAAGCTGGATATTTATAAAAGGATCGCAGGAATTGAAAATCAGGCGGAATGCGACGATATGAAAGAAGAACTGCTGGACCGCTTTGGGGAAACGCCTATAGCGGTGATCAATCTGTTCCGCATTTCCATGATCAGAGTACAGGCTCATAAGCTGTATATTACGGAAATTAAAGGCAAAAACGGAGAGATCCGTTTTACACTGAAAACGGATGCCAAGATCCGGGCAGAGCGCATTCCGGAACTTTTGAAAATGCATCAAAAGCTCTCTTTTAATTATAAAATGGTAAGTTTTCTTTATCACTATAAGAGGTGCAACGTGGTGGAGAGAGATGCCCAGACGCTTTTGGATCTGACCCAGGAGCTTTTAAAAGACATGACACAGATCCTCTTATAAACATGCTGTTTTTGCAGGAAAGTGAAAATTCATGTATCCAAAGGATATTAAATGGTGTAAAATAATGAGCAAATGGCTTTTGTACAAACCCTGGAGGGAAAGAGAATGAGTATTTTTGATATACTAACGATGATAGGCGGACTGGCATTGTTCCTTTACGGAATGCATGTGCTTGGAGACGGATTAAAGAAAGCGTCAGGAGGTAAGCTTGAGATCATTCTGGAAAAGCTGACCAGCAACAAGCTGATGGCGGTGCTTTTAGGAGCCGGGGTCACAGCTCTGATCCAGTCATCTTCAGCAACTACCGTTATGGTGGTAGGTTTCGTCAATTCGGGGATTATGAAACTGTCGCAGGCAGTGGGAGTAATACTGGGGGCCAATGTAGGTACTACGGTAACAGCCTGGATCTTAAGTCTGACTGATGTAAACGGCAGCAGTTTCTTTTTACAGTTTTTAAAGCCTACTTCTTTTTCACCGGTGCTTGCTATTATCGGTGTGATTCTTTTAAATTCGGGCAAAAAAGAAGTGCACAAAAATGTAGGTACCATTCTCGTCGGTTTTGCGGTCTTGATGTTTGGTATGGATACCATGTCAAGCTCTGTAACGCCTTTTGCCCAGAGTCCTGAAATATCCAATATTCTGTTGATGTTTTCCAATCCGGTACTGGGTATGCTGGCAGGTCTTATCCTGACGGCGATCATTCAGTCCTCTTCGGCATCTGTCGGTATCCTGCAGGCACTTTGTGCATCGGGTGCAGTCAGTTATGCCACCGCAATTCCCATTATCATGGGAGAAAATGTGGGAGCCTGCATGCCTGCACTTATTTCCGGCGCAGGAGGCAACAAAGGCGCTAAACGGGCGGCCCTGATCCATTTGTATTATAATATTATTAAAACAGTGGTTTTTATGGCGGTATTTTATGCGATCAATGCATTTGTTCATTTTGCATTTTTGAACCATGCTGCCAGTGCGGTAGGCGTTGCAGTGATACACAGTGCATTTAATGTGGTTGCCGTAATTGTAATGTTTCCTGTTACCTTTATTCTGGAAAAGCTNGTTTATCTTACTGTTCCGGAAACGGAAGAAGAAAAACANGAGCTCGCTCAGGACAAAAAGGAAATACAGCTTTTGGATCCCCGCTTCTTAAGTACGCCGGTATTTGCACTGGAACAGTGTAAGACNGTAGCAGTAGATATGGCGGAATATTCAAGGGAAGCGTTGTTTCTTGCAATGCAGATGTTTGATAAGTATGATGAAAAAATGGCGGATAAGGTAATAGTGCTTGAAAATATAGTGGATCATTATGAGGATGAAATAGGTTCCTATCTGGTAAAACTAAGCAGCAGGCACTTGACGGAAAAAGACAGCCAGCAGCTTTCCGTGCTTCTTCACAGTATAGGAGATTTTGAGAGAATATCCGATCATGCCATCAATGTTATGGAATCTGCCAAAGAGATGGCCGAAAAAGACTTATCTTTTTCCAAAAAGGCACAGGAAGAGCTGGCCATATACACAAAGGCCATTAAGGATATTGTGAACACTTCTGTTCAGGTATTTCAAGAGGAAGATTTAAAACTTGCATTTATGATCGAACCCCTGGAAGAGGTCATCGATTATTTGAGCGCAGAAGTCAAAAAGCGCCATATGAAGAGGCTTCGCAAAGGGAAATGTACTATAGAAATGGGCTTTATCCTGTCGGATATTACAACGAATTACGAGAGAGTATCAGACCACTGCTCCAATATTGCACTTTCCCTGTTGCAGTTAAATGAAAAGAATTTTGAAACCCATGAGTATCAGGAAAATATAATAAGTAAGGAGAATGCGAACTTTTCTGCAGAAGTAACGCATTTAAAAGAGCGTTATGAGCTGCCTTAAAGTAAATTAGTTGTTATGGGAAAACGTCTGCCGGGAAATTATTACAGGAGGCCGGCTACAGAGCTGGCCTGGGATCTGATCGGAAAGCTTTTATGCCGAAGAACAGAGAATGGAATTATTAAATATCGGATCACGGAAACGGAATGCTACTATAGTGAGCAGGATACGGCCTGCCATGCCAGTAAAGGAAAGACGGAAAGAACTAAGGTTCTGTATGAAAAGGGCGGCACGTCATATGTCTATCTATGCTATGGGATCCATTCTCTCTTTAATGTGGTAACGGGAAAAGAAGGTTTTCCCGAGGCAGTATTGATCAGGGGAGTAGAGGGCTATAACGGCCCCGGTAAAGTTACTAAGGCTATGGCCATTGACAGAAGCCTGAACGGGATCGACCTGGTGACATCTCAGGAGCTTTGGATCGAAGATGACGGGGCAAGACCTGAATACACTGCGGCTAAAAGAGTGGGAATCGACTACGCCACAGAAGAATACAGGAATATGCTCTGGCGATACATCATTCAGGATGGTAAGTACAAAGCGGTACAGAATTAAAGGACAACGTGAAGGATCAAAAATGGAATTGATATATGGAACAGGGAATCCTGCCAAGTTTCAAGCGATGGAGAGGGCATTACAGGATTTCCCTATAGAACTGATAAGTATTACAAAAGCAGCAGAAGAAAAAGGAATCAAACTGCCGGAAGTTCGGGAGTCAGGAAATGATCCGCTTGAAAATGCGAAGATCAAGGCAGAAGCCTATTACGGCTTGCTGAAAAAGCCTGTTTTTTCCTGTGATTCGGGATTATATCTTTGGAATGATGAAACAGGTGAGATGCTGCCGGAAGAAGAGCAGCCCGGTATTCATGTCAGGGGAAGAGGTAAGAGGCGTCTGACAGATGAGGAATTGATNCTGCATTATACAGGGCTGGNCCGGAAATANGGACCGATACGGGCAAGATATAAAAATGGAATCTGTCTGATCCTGGACAGACAACATATTTACATGAGTATGGAAGAAGCTTTGTGGGGGGATCCTTTTTTGCTTGCGGATCATCCGCATCCGAAAAGAATTCCCGGGTTTCCTCTTGACAGCATATCATTGGAAATCGCCAGCGGACAGTATTATTATGACCTGAAAGATGATGCGCAGGATATTGTTGCAGCTTCAAACGGATTTCGTATTTTTTTCCAAAATCTATTGAAAAATGTAGAATCTTGCGATAAGTAATAACTTTTCACCGTAAATACCTTATCCTATACTTAATACAGCAGAAAGTATGTTTGGTGTGCTTCCTGCTGTAAATAAACAGGCAATAGCCTGGAGACGAATGGAGAGATGGGTATGAAAGGTATTGATGAAAAGAAGCTCGAGCAAGAAGTTTCACAGATGATGATCGACATGGGAATTCCGGCTCATCTAAGAGGCTATCACTATATGCGTACAGCCGTTATGATGACAGTGGAAGATATGAAAGTGGTAGGAAGCGTTACCAAACTTCTTTATCCGGAAATTGCCAGGTGCTATAATACTACTAACGGAAAAGTAGAACGTGCTATTCGCAATGCCATAGAAATTTCCTGGAAAAGAGGAAACAGACTCACTTTTGAAAAAATGTTCGGGTATTGTATGGAAAGCGGTCAGGGACGTCCTACCAATAGTGAATATATTGCAGCAATTGCAGATGCTATCAAAGTGCGTCTGCGTGAAACAGTATCGTAAAGGAGACATACATATGGAGAAACCTGCGATCTGCGGAGGGACGCCTGTCCGCAGTACTAAAATTTTTTATGGCCATCAGTATATTGATGATGAGGATATTCAGGCAGTGGTAGAGGTGCTGAAGAGCGATTATCTGACCTGCGGTCCCAAGATCGGAGAACTGGAACAGAAGCTTTGTGAAATTACGGGGGCAAAGTATGCAGTGGTCTGCAGCAATGGAACGGCAGCCTTGCATATGGCATGTCAGGCGGCAGGAGTACAGCCCGGTGATGAGGTGATCACTACGCCCATTACCTTTGCAGCATCTGCTAACTGCGCTCTGTACTGTGGCGCAACACCGGTATTTGCAGATATTAATAAAGAAACCTATAATATTGATCCGGCTGCAGTTGAAGCGCTTACAACAGAAAAAACGAAAGCTGTGGTAGCTGTGGATTTCACAGGACAGTCAGTGGAGCTTGACAGGCTTCTTTCTCATTGCAGAGAGCATGATCTGGTGCTGATCGAAGACGGAGCGCATGTGATCGGGACAAGCTATAACGGTCAGAAAAACGGATCCATTGCAGATATGACCACCTTAAGCTTTCACCCGGTAAAAACAGTGACCGGAGGCGAGGGCGGCGCAGTCCTTACCAATAATGAGGAATATTATCAAAAATTGCTGCTGTACAGAGCTCATGGCATTACAAGAGATGAATCGCTTATGGAGCATGAGCCGGATGGGCCATGGTATTATGAACAGATCGCGCTCGGCATGAATTATCGTATGACAGACATGCAGGCGGCGCTGCTCATCAGCCAGCTGAATAAGCTGCCGCTTTTTTCTGCCAGAAGAAAAGAAATTGTTAAAAAATACAATGAAGCTTTCTCAAAGCTCCCCCAGCTGTTTGTACAGAAAGAAATACCGCAGTCCGATACCACCAGGCATCTTTATATCCTTCGTATCAGACCGGAAAGGCTCAGCATAGACAGAAAACAGTTTTTTGAAGCCCTGGCGGCGGAAAATATCTGCTGCAATGTGCACTATATCCCCACCTATTATTTCCCTTATTATGAAAAACTGGGATATAAAAGAGGAATCTGTCCGAATGCGGAAAAGCTTTATGAAGAGGAAATCTCTCTGCCGCTGTATTACGCCATGACGGACCAGGATGTGAATGATGTTATCGATGCAGTTACCAAGATCGCAGAGTATTACGGAATCTAAGGACGGAGAACTTACAGAGCATGAAACTGAGCGTAATTGTACCTGTTTTTAATATGTCGGATGGCGGAAAGCTTAACTATTGCCTGAACAGTCTGATCGATCAGACGATCACCGACTATGAGATCATAGCTGTAGACGACTGTTCTACAGATAATTCACTGGAAATACTGCATTCTTATGAAAAAAAGTATCCTGGCAAATTTAAAGTGATCGCCTCTCCCATAAATAAAAAGCAGGGCGGAGCCAAGAACCTGGGACTTGAGAAGGCACAGGGAGAATGGATCGGATTTATTGACAGTGATGACTGGGTCACTCCGGATTTTTATGAAAGACTTTTGAAAAAAGCGGAAGAGACCGGAGCGGATATGGTGGGATGTGATTATCATCTGACAGATGAACACAGTATGAAAATTGGCAGAGTCGTTCCCAATAATAAAAAATCCCAGACAGGCGTGCTTGACAAAGATAAGTACCGTTCGCTGATCCTGGATAGCGGAAGCCTGGTGGTGAAGATTTATAAACGGCATATCATTCTGGACTATCCCAACCGTTTTCCGGAGAACATTTTCTATGAAGACAACGCCATAAGCAATTCATGGATGCTCCGCGCAAAGCATTTTGAGTATATCGAAGAGCCGCTGTATTATTACTATCAGCATGATACTTCAACTGTTCATACCATCACGAAAAAACGCTGCGAAGACAGAATGGAAGCTGCCAGAGTGATGGTAAGGGAAGCAAAAGAGTTTGGATTTTTAGAAGAGTATTACTCGGAAATTGAAAGCAGCTTTACCACATTGTTNTATGTGAATACCCTGTTTTCTTATATGGCGGGAGTGAAGAAAAAAGAATTTNGATTTGTAAAAATGCTTGGANAGGAAATGAAGGAAACCTTTCCGGATTTTATGGAAAACAAGTATTATCNGGAAAGAGTGCATGCTGAAGAACGAAAGCTGATCGGCATGCATATGAAATCCACCTTGTATTTTATGGTGTACTATAAGATACTTTGGGGATATCGGAACTTTCGGAAGAAATTCNGNTAAAGCGGAAAGTAGCTGCCTGTCAGTGCGACAGGCAGCTTTAGCAAAAAGGTTGTAGACGTGGTCTAAATTATGTATAATAAATGAAAAGCAAAACAGATAAAAAGAAAGGAAGGGTTACAAAATGAAAAGAATCGGTATGTTAACAAGCGGCGGCGATTGTCAGGCTTTAAATGCAGCTATGAGAGGCGTTGCAAAGTGNCTCTTTAACAGCAAAGAAGATGTGGAGATCTATGGATTTTTGGATGGCTATAAGGGACTTATCTATGGAGATTTCCGAATGCTTACAGGNCGGGANTTTTCCGGTATTCTGACGAAGGGCGGCACTATCCTCGGAAGCTCCAGAACACCGTTTAAGACCATTAAAGATCCTGATGCAAACGGNCTTGATAAAGTGGATGCCATGAAACAGAACTATTACAAACTCCGTCTTGACTGTCTGGTGATCCTTGGTGGAAACGGTACTCATAAAACAGCGAATCTTTTGAGAAGCGAGGGACTTAATGTAATAACTCTTCCTAAGACAATAGATAACGATCTTTGGGGAACAGATATGACCTTTGGATTCCAGAGTGCTGTGAACATTGCAACAGANGCCATTGACTACATTCATACNACGGCTTCTTCTCACGGNAGGACTTTCATTGTTGAAGTNATGGGNCACAAAGTAGGNTTTCTNACGTTAAATGCCGGTATGGCAGGAGGCGCCGATATTATACTGATACCTGAAATACCATATGATATTAAAAAGATAGTGGAAGCCATTGAAAAGAGAAATAAGAANGGCAGCAGATTTACGATCCTGGCAGTGGCAGAGGGTGCNATNTCCAAAGAAGATGCCAAACTGTCCAAGAAAGAATANAANGAAAANATGAANAANTACAAGTATCCTTCCGTNTCCTATGAACTGGCAGACCAGATTCAGAAGATGACAGGAGGAGAAGTTCGTGTTACCGTGCCCGGACATACACAAAGAGGCGGCAGTCCATGCCCTTATGACAGAGTATTTGCAAGCCGTCTCGGAGCGGAAGCNGGCAGGCTTATTTTAAAGGGTGAGTATGGATTTATGGTNGGTTATAAGAACAGGGAAATCGTTAAAGTTCCGCTTGAGGACGTAGCAGGCAAGCTTAAGATGGTNTCACCTGATTCAGATATCGTAAGAGAGGCTAAGATGCTGGGTATCAGCTTCGGGGATTAAGCATGTCCTATACAGCTCTTTACAGAAAGTTCCGTCCCTCTGTTTTTGAGGATGTGAAGGGNCAGGAGCATATTGTNACAACATTAAAGAATCAGATCAAGGCGGAACGTATCGGTCATGCGTATCTTTTTTGCGGAACCAGAGGTACAGGCAAGACCACCATAGCTAAGATTTTTGCCAGAGCGGTCAACTGTGAAANCCCCNCAGACGGCAGNCCCTGNGGGGAATGCAATGTCTGCAGGGCNATTGCCGCAGGCGCGAGNATGAATGTGATCGAAATTGACGCGGCCTCCAATAACGGGGTGGATAATATCAGGGAAATCGTGGATGAAGTGTCCTATTCGCCTGCAGAGGGAAAGTATAAGGTTTATATTATTGATGAAGTTCATATGCTTTCCATGGGAGCTTTTAATGCTCTTTTAAAAACATTGGAGGAACCGCCATCCTATGTTATTTTTATACTGGCAACTACGGAGGTCCATAAGATTCCTATCACCATCCTGTCAAGGTGNCAGCGNTATGATTTNAAGCGGATCACCATAGATACGATNGCGTCAAGGATCAGAGAACTTACGGATATAGAACAGGTTTCCATAGAGGATAAAGCAATCCGTTATATTGCGAAAACGGCAGACGGATCTATGCGAGATGCCTTAAGCCTTCTTGATCAATGTATTGCGTTTCATTTCGGACAGGAATTGACCTATGATAAAGTGCTTGATGTTTTGGGAGCAGTGGATACAGAAGTGTTCAGCAGNCTCCTTAGNACAGTGCTGGAAGGTAATGTATCAGGCGCTATAGGTATTTTAGAGGAAATGGTGATCCAGGGAAGAGAACTGACGCAGTTTGTGGCTGATTTCACATGGTATCTGCGAAATCTTCTGTTGATCAAAACGGCAGANGNCATTGAGGATGTAATTGACGTTTCTACAGAAAATNTGGCGAGGCTTAAAGAGGANGCGAAAGCNGCGGAGAATGATACGATCATGCGTTATATCCGTGTACTTTCGGAGCTTTCNGGCCAGATCAGGTTTGCTGCCCAGAAACGAATACTGATAGAGATGGCACTGATAAAGCTGTGCAGACCGGCTATGGAAACAGATGTNCAGTCTTTGACAGACCGGATCAGACAGCTGGAACAAAAAGTAGAACAGGGANTTCCGGTAAATGTGGATCCTGAAATGCTAAGGGCAATGCAGGCAGCAGGAAATGACTCCCGGAGCTCTATAGNGNCNAAAGAAAGAGCGCCCCTTCCCAAGGCAATTCCGGAAGATGTGAAAAANGTAGTGAGTAAATGGTCAGCGGCTGTATCCGAGGCTGCCAATCCNATGAAAACATATCTGAAGGGNGCTTATCCCAGTCTTGCNGGGGATGGCAATCTCCTTGTAGTGGTNCGAGAGGGCTTGCCTTCCGACTATTTCAGGCAGGAAGGACACAAAGAAGAGCTTCAAAAGATTCTTTCCGAATATGCGGGNAAGGAGATNGAAGTTACCATACAGAGTACAGATACNGACAGGGACCCGGAAGATACTTTTCCGGATCTTACCAGGCTGGTTTCCGAGAATATCAATATGGAGATAGAAGAAATCGAGGAAGAAGATGAACTTCCCGAAGACCAGTTTTAAAAGCTGGATNAATAAATATCAGAAATGAGGAATNGAAAATGGCAAAACGCGGAGGCTTTCCGGGCGGTATGCCCGGNAATATGAGTAATCTGATGAAACAGGCACAGAGGATGCAGCGTCAGATGGAAGAAAATCAGAAGGAAATGGAGACCAAAGAATTTACGGCCAGGGCAGGGGGCGGTGCGGTAGAAGTTACCGTAACCGGCAAGAAAGAGGTCACTAAGGTGAAGCTGTCCGAAGAAGTAGTCGATCCTGAGGATATAGAAATGCTTGAGGANCTNGTCATGGCGGCTGCCAATGAGGCTCTCCGTATGGCTGATGAAGCAAATGCAGAAATNATGAANAAAATGACAGGCGGTCTTAACCTGGGAGGAGGACTGCCCTTTTAATGGATCTGTACAGCGGATATATCAATAAGTTAATAGATGAACTGGCAGGACTTCCGGGGATAGGGGCGAAATCTGCCCAGCGGCTGGCCTTCCATCTGATCAATCTGCCGCAGGATAAGGTGAAAAAGCTGGCAAGGANTATTCTGGATGCAAAAGAAAATGTCCGATACTGTCAGACCTGNTATACCCTGACAGATCAGGAGCTTTGCCCAATCTGTGCCAATGAAAAAAGGGACCACAGTACGATCATGGTAGTGGAAAATTCAAGAGATCTGGCGGCATATGAAAAAACCGGGAAATATGAAGGCATTTATCATGTTCTTCATGGCGCTATTTCTCCCATGCTGGGGATNGGGCCGGGCGATATAAAGCTGAANGAACTTATTAAACGTCTTGAAGGGGATGTGTCTGAGGTCATTATCGCAACCAACTCCAGCCTTGAAGGAGAGACAACNGCAATGTATATNGGAAAGCTNATCAAACCTACCGGNGTTAAAGTGACCAGAATCGCAAGCGGTGTGCCTGTAGGCGGTGATCTGGAATATATCGACGAAGTAACNCTGCTCCGTGCGCTGGAAGGAAGAACAGAAATGTAGCATAAAAGGAAGGAATATTATTATGGCAGTGACAAAGGAAATATTTGGAACGACCTCANGCGGCAGGCAGATCTATAAGTATTACCTTACNAACAGTAAAGGGTTAAAAGNCGGAATCATCAATTATGGCGCCATTCTGGTAAATCTGTTTGTGCCCGATAAAAAAGGGGAAGTTAAAGATGTGGTACTGGGTTATGATACTTTGGAACCCTACTTTGAAAACGNCAGCTTTTTTGGCGCGGTCATAGGACCTAACGCCAACAGGATCGGCGGNGCNNCTTTTACACTTGAAGGAAAAANGTATCNGCTTNANGNCAATGACGGAGAGAATAATTTACATAGTCANACNGAACTGGGTTATCATAAGAAAGTCTGGGATGCAGAGGAAGGGGATGGCAGCGTAACTTTTTCTCTTATGGATGAAGACGGNTCTATGGGTTTTCCGGGCAATAAGAAGGTCAGTGTGACTTATACCGTAACCGAGGATAATGAGCTGAAGATCCACTATNTGGCTGAAAGTGANATAAATACTATTATTAACATGACAAACCATACCTATTTTAATCTGGCNGGGCATAATGCNGGCACGATCCATGANCATGAGCTGCAGCTTCTGGCTTCTCANTACACGCCGGTCGCCACCGGAGCGATTCCTACAGGTGANATTGCATCGGTAACAGGAACGCCGTTTGACTTTTTAAGCGGAAAGAAAATCGGAGAAGAGATCGAGGCAGATCATGAGCAGCTTAAGCTGGTNCAGGGATATGATCATAACTGGGTCATTGACGGAGCGGACGGNACCTTAAAGGAGTTTGCAACTTTATCNGAAAAGACTTCCGGCAGGGTGATGAAAGCTTATACGGANCTGCCGGGNGTTCAGTTCTATGCAGGTAATTGTATAACGGAAACAATAGGAAAAGNGGGTGCNGTATATAGGNAAAGGTGCGGCCTGTGCNTGGAAACNCAGTATTATCCNGATACTGCCAANAAANCGGAATTNCCGTCGGCTGTTTTNGGNCCTGNCAGAAAATATGATTCNGTNACGGTATACCAATTTCTTTAGTACCGGATTTTAAAGTGACATAATCTGTCGATGAATGAAANGANATAAAGACAGGCTGTGACATAAAGTGCAGTAACCTCCTGATATAATGATTAATAATATTAAATATCAATGGAGGGAAAATGCATCTACCGTCAGTTGTCAGACAAATGGGAAAGGTCACAGGNGAAAACAGAGTTTATATTGAAGATTANGCATATACATATCTGAATGAATTAAAAAAAGAGAAACATGGCCTTCCGGTACGGGTAGCTCTTTATGGACATGCCTATANCCGGGAGGACATTCATTTTTATCTGATCTACGGGGCATCCTGTATTGTTGACGAAATGGAAAAAGGCAGAGATCAGGATGAGATCAGGCAGACCTTTTTTGATGAGTACAGCCTGATAGGNTATGTGAATATTTATGAGAANCANNAGCTGCCGGGTGCAGAAGANGGCTGCTGTATTTTTTANGAAACNAATGAGGCTATGCAGAATTATATGATTTCCTGCTANCGGNCAAAAGANAAGGCNGGAGAAGAAAAGGAAACGGCTCCCCGGCTTATGAGGTTTAAAAGGAAGAGGGAGGAAGCTTCAGTTTATCTATATATAAAAGAGCTATTGCAGAAAGTATTCCTAAGTATTACAGCCATACTGGCTGCGGTAGCAGTAGCGATTATCAGTAACTACAATTGTATGTATGATTTTACGATGATGGCAGTCAGAGCCCTGCAGGAAGCAGGGTGATAATAGAAAGAGAGCCATGGAGATGAAAGTATGTCTAATGTGCGGGATTATTTAAAGGAAAGAGAAAAAAGACTGGGCAGTGGAAGCACGGTCACACAGAATAAACCCAGTTATAAAGATAAAATCCGAAATCATAAACTGACTATTTTTTACCGGGCAGCTCTGGTGATCGTACTGATTGCGGCGGTGGCTGCTTTTTTGGTGGTACAATGGAAAAATAAGGTTTTTACGGAAAGTGCAGTGATAAGCTCAGCACCGGTCACTTTTGTTCAGGGAGCCAAAGTTGAAGCATTAGGCAACAGTCTTCTTTTGTATAGCAAGGATGGTGCCAGTTGTCTGGATGCCAAAGGAAACACTCTTTGGAATTTAACTTTTGAAATGCAGGAGCCTATGGTTTCCATATGTAATGATGTGGCGGCGATCGGAGATTATAACGGAAGGACAGTGTATGTGGTAAGCAGCTCAAAGCAGCTGGGCACTGTCAATACGAATCTTCCTATCCGCAAGGTCTGCGTTGCGCAAAACGGCGTAGTGGCAGCAGTTCTGGATGATGCAGACATTACAAGGATCCAACTTTACAATGGAAATGAAAATACAGACACCGATATTATAGATATTAAAGCCACTATGGATAAAAGCGGATACCCGATGAGCCTTTCCTTATCTCCTAACGGCAAGCTGCTGGCTATTTCCTATTTACATGTTGACAGCGGAGAAATGAAATCCACAGTAGGATTTTTCAATTTCGGAGAAGTGGGAAAGAATGAAAGCGGCAATTATGTCAGTGGATATGACTATTTGAATACCGTAGTTCCTTATATTCAGTTTATGAGTAATAATACAGCTTTTGCCGTATCGGATGACAGAATTGTATTTTTTGAAGGAAATGAAAAGCCAAACAATATAGCTTCAGCATTTTTGGAAGAAGAGGTTCAGGGAATTTACTATAATGAAAATTATGTTGGACTGGTTTATAATGATCAGACAGGAGAGGCGGCATATCGTTTGGATGTCTATAATGCTGCCGGAGGTAAGGTCCATTCCCTGCTTTTTGACATAGAATATACTGATATTATATTCAACAAAGATCAGATCATAATTTATAATGATATTGATTGCCAGATCTGCAGTATGAACGGGGTAGATAAATTTACGGGACAGTTTGAGAAAGCTTCCTCTTTGATCGTACCCACTTCATCTGTTTACAGATATATTGCAGTCACAGGCAGTTCTATTGACACCATTGAATTGCATTAATTACGATTCGGAAAGAAATGACAGCTTACATGGAGATAAAAGATGTATTATGTTGCATTGATAATAATAGTATTAATTTTCATATGGCGTATAACAGCGGGCTTTAAAAAAGGAATGGTTCGAGAGATCATATCTTTAGTGGCAATGGCTGCAGCCGGGTTTTGCATGATGCTGATACTGGGAGCGATTGAAAGTTACATTAACAAAGAGATAGGCCAGCTGATTCAGTTTGTTCTGGTGCTTATTGCAGTATGTCTGGCATATCGGCTTATCAGTATTTTGTTCACTTCATTTAAGCTGATCTCCAAACTTCCTGTTATAAAAGGTTTAGACAAATTGCTGGGAGCGGTAGTAGGCTTTGTGGAATCGGGAATCCTTGTAGGGGTTTTAGTGCATTATATAAAACTTTGGGGACTTTCTCAAATTATCCATTGACAAGAAAAACCTATAAATGTTATAATAAAAATCCACCGCTCAGAAGTGAGCGGAAGGGCCGAGCAGGGCATGAGTCCACTGCCGGTGGCAAAAGCAGTTAAAAAAGTTTTAAAAAAGTCTTGACACAGATGTATGACTGTGATATTATATCAGAGTTGCGTCTGAGAAAGATGAAACAACTTTCAGAAGAAAGAAATGGAAGCGTACCTTGACAAATAAACAGTAATGCAACCCTGAAAATTCTAAATGAGTAAGAGTCCGAAAGGACGAAAGCTCTGAAGAAGATTCAGAGATACGCAAAAATTGCAAGCAATTGTTGCGACAAAAATCGTAG
>JAAVBZ010000020.1 GCA_014803415.1 Lachnospiraceae bacterium | reverse complement strand
TGCAAGAAAGGGAGCTTATAAAGATCTGGCAGCGAAATATGGAAGCAACAAAGTTGTGATCATAGACGAAGAACTGATATTATCGGAAGAGTCAAAAATAGCTTTTGGGCTTGTCTGATTTTAAACCTCAGGCTTCTCATCATTTTGCTCTAATATAATGCCTTACTTATAATATACCCAAATCTTTATTACAATAGATCAATTCAAAGAGTAAAGGAAGGGTAATGTATATGAGTAATGTATATGCATATGTGCGTGTCAGTACACTGCATCAAAACGAAGACAGGCAAATGATTGCAATGAGTAAAGTTCATATTCCAACAAAAAATATTTATATTGAAAAACAATCGGGCAAAGACTTTCACCGTCCAATATACCAAAAATTACTAAAAAGGTTAAAACCTAACGATATACTTTATATCAAAAGCATTGACCGACTGGGCAGAGATTATGATGAAATATTGGAACAATGGAAAATATTGACTAAACAAAAGGGGGTAGATATTGTTGTGTTAGACATGCCCCTATTGGATACCAGAAGCGGGAAAAATCTGCTGGGAACCCTGATCGCCGATCTTGTTCTATCTCTCCTTAGCTATGTAAGTGAAAATGAGCGCTGTGAAATCAGGCAGCGTCAAAAAGAAGGTATCGAAGCTGCTAAATTAAAGGGCATCCGATTTGGCAGACCTCCAAAATCATTACCGGAGAATTTTGATCAAATATATGACAGTTGGATAAAAAAAGAAATTAACGGAGATGAAGCCGCCAGATTGTGTGGTTTTTCGCAAACCACCTTTTATAGAAAGGTTAAAGAATTAAAGGGCTCTCAGCTTTTTCTGACAGAATAAAATACAAGAATAGGGGACAAAAGCATTGCTCTTGTCTCCCTATTCTAATCAAGTCTCGATGTTCACACGACCGCTTCCACGATCGTCTTACTTCCAATTTTTATCTCTTTCACCCCTATGCTTTTCTTTTTATTAAAGTTAAAGCTGAGCATATATCCTCTATCTTTACGATAATAGTCAAGATAATCTATAAGCTGCTTCTCTCCTCTTTCATTATATTCATTTCCACGCCAGATCTTGAGTTCAATGATAAACTGCTCTCCACGATAGTCCACAATGATATCTGTACGTCTCTCATCCCGCGTTTGAGATTCAATATAGTAATTACCGATTCCGTTGATAATTGGCTTTAAATACAGCAAGAAAAATTTACGTCCGTTATCCTCAAGAAATTCCTCATTATTTTGACCATATATATCTGTAAAGTATTCCACAAACTTTTCCATCACAGCGCTCATATCAAGCTGACCTTCATGAACAAAATAGCTTTTTTCCCGTTTTGCCATACGTACGATGGCATTAGAAAGTTCTTCCTCTGAATAAAAATAATTATAAAGACACGTTTCAAAAATACGATTTGCAATCTCTACCATTCCGCCTTTATTAACCGCATATCCGAACATACACGCCAAATTGATTTCTTTGGTATGCGGGTTATACACGAATTGACTTCCTTGAAAAAGAATCGCCTGAAACATCTTTTTCATATCGGGATATTCGCTCAGTTGGCGGATCATGCTTTCAAATAATGGAGTATTTTCAATCAATATTCCTTTTACAGCCTCTGCTACTCCTTCTTTTGTCCAGGCCTGCTTTAGTGTTTCATAATTAATATTTCCGGTAATTTTTTCATCAATCCACTTACAGATTAATGAAACAAGTACAGGATACCCTGATGTATATTGATATATTTCTTTTGCAACTACCTGTATATTCATTCCCGTATGATAATCCATTTCATACTCCTCCAGCATAGATGCAATTTGACGGGAGGAAAAACTCATATCAACATCAAAATCTGCTGCAACATTCCATGGACTGTTATACTGATGTTCTGCTTCCGGACGCAATTTTAATTTTAAATTTTTAATATCATATACGCTGACAAGGATAACCGAATGAAAAGTCGGGGTCTTATCCCTTTTTAAATACCGGGCTCTGAGCTGGGCCAGGAATTCTACAAACACCTGATTATTCGATGCACTGTCAACCTCATCAATCATTAATACAATCGGCTGAGAACTGCTTTCACACATTTTACTCAGGCATTCAAACAATTCATCTAATCCTGCATCAGCGGTATCTGCAAGAAAATCTTCCAAAACTTCTAATAATGCTTCTTTATCCTCCACCCCTGTGTTTTTGAGCGATTTATAAAGTTTTTCTGCAAAAGCTCTTGAAAATATGGTTTCATCTGAAAATTTTTTTGCGGTAATCTCCTGAAAATCTAATGACATAACAAGATACGACCGTTTTAAATATTCTTCCAAGGCTCTCAATGTTGTCGTTTTACCATACTGCCGCCCTCTGTTAATTGCAAAGTAACTTCCCTCATCTATATAATCTTCCTTGATGCATTTTAACCTCTCATCAAGCTTCACCATATAATGCCTTTGCGGAATACAGGAACCCGTCACATTAAATCTGCGTCTCATTTATCTATCCTCTACTCAAATCTCAATTTTCTGATATCTCCCAAAATCTCCCCATAACTTCTGTCTTTTCCAAATAATAACGTAGTCCCCAACACAAAGCCATCTATCCCTCTGGGTGCAAACTCCATGATTTTTTCTTTACTGCAGGCGCCGTCCCAATATAATTTAAAATGCATTTTGTCTTTCAATTCCAGCAATTTGGAAATTTTCTCTCCCACATAAGGCATATACATCTGACCGGCGTTCCCCGGATTTACTGTCATAACCAGAACCTTATCCACAATACGCAGCATTTCCATTACTGTTTCTACGCTTGTCCCGGGATTGATAGCGATCCCCGGAATCAATCCGGCATTTATGATCTTCTGTAATGTAGTAGATGGATGGTATTCGGCTTCAGGATGAATATACACAGTATCTCCCTTGCGCAGTTTGTCTATAAATAACTTAATATTATTATTGGGATGTTCTATCATCAGATGCACATCCAGCGGCTTTTTTGTCACAGATGCTATATAAGTCATGTCATTCAGAGACATCGCAAAATTGGGAACATATCGGCCATCCATAATATCGATATGAAAGGAATCTATTCCGCCTTCGTCAAGTTCCCGAACTTCTTTCTCTAAATTTCCGTAATTTGCACACATCATAGATGCATTCAATTCAAAATCCATTTACTCTTCTCCTAAGCTCTTCCAGCTGCTTCTTATAGCAGGGATAATCATGCATTCCTGCCCTGCGTACACATACCGTGTAATCTCCATAAATATTTTTCAGTACTGCATCATAGTTTCCGGGAACCGGAATATCAAACCCTTCAAAAGGCAAATAATCTATTTTCTCAAACCATGCCGTCTCATACATCTTACCGAACTTCAGATAATCCACATACATGGCAACTTGATGACTGCCGATACCCTTTGTTCCGCATGACATCTGTTCCGCCGCACGCCACAGCTTTGAGAGCAGTTCTTCCCTGTGCTTTTTCTGCAATAAATTCCTGTCAATAACGATCCTATATTGATTCTTCAGCAGATCAAGCAGATTGCTGATCTTCACCATAGCCGCTGTACCATCTGCTTCTATATTTCTATCACTTCCAGCAGTTTCTGCATCATAGTCCATCTGCTGCAGCATCAATGCGCTTGCGAAAAGGCTTCTTTGCATATCTGCCCGTTCCTGATCAGCCGGAATATCATCAAGCGGAAAGATATCGATGCCTACATAAAAAGGACAGCCGTGAAACTGCCTCAAATGTTCCGGCTCGATACTGATGGAATCACTGTTATTGACATATACCTGATACTCGGGATAGCCCTTTCTCGCATGGGGTGCTCTGACCACATATCCAGCAGGAAGTTCTCTCGGCAGTAATTCCAGTATTTTCCGATAATCTTCACGCCTCATCCAAATATCTATATCATCATCCCATGGAATAAATCCCTGATGGCGCACAGCCCCTAACAAAGTTCCGTAAGCAGCATACCAATTAAGTTCATGCCTTTCACAGATAACCGCTATTTCGTTCAATACTTCTAATTCGGCTGCCCATACAGTCTTCATAGTAGCATCTACCAAAAAGCCTTCTCGCTCCTGCGCCTGAAAATAGTCTATTGGAAATTCCAACATTAATCTTCCCTCTTCCTGACCCCTTCAATCTCGGCCACACGTTTCCTGAGCTGTTCCAACTGTTTATTATAAAATGGATAACCGTGGAGGGCTGTATTCCTGATGCATACTGAATAATCCCCATAAGTAGCTCGCAATATCTTATCATATCCTCCGGGCACAGGTACCATAACCCCTTCAAAAGGCATCCACTCTACCGTATCAAACCATGACGCCTGATAATACTTGCCAAATTTTAAATAATCCAGATACATGGCCAGATCAGCCGTCTTTTTCCCACTGCTGCTCATAACAATTTCATTAGCAAGCCCCCAAAGACCCGCCGTCCACTCATTTCGTACATCCTCAGAACAATCTTTTGATAAACCGCTTCTGTCAATGGTCACATCACACTGTTTTTCCAGAATATCCAATATATCGTTCAGTTCTTCATTTATCTCTTCGCTCTTTATCATTAAAGCGGCCTGCCTTGCCGCCTTAAACAAATTGATCCGCAGGGAATTTTCTTCTCCTTCTTCTAACAGATCCAAGGGAAATACGTCAATTCCTACTACAAACGGACAGCCATGAAACTGCTTTAAATGCTCAGGCTCAATGCTGATAGAGTCGCTGTTGACCACACAGGAATGGTATTCCGGATACCAGCTGTCCAGCAAGGGACTCCTCACAACATATCCTTTAGGAAGTTCCTCCGAAAGATAATAAAGAAGCTGCATATAATCTTCCCTTTTAAGACAGATATCGATATCATCATCCCACGGAATAAATCCCCGATGCCTGACAGCACCAAGCAGAGAGCCAAATGCCATATACCAGGTCAGCCCATGCCTCTCGCACACTTTATTAATCTCACTTAAAACTTCCAGCTGCGCTGCCCATACAGTTTTCATGGTCGTATCTATCTGAAAGTTTTCTCTTACTTCCGGTCTA
Organism: Lachnospiraceae bacterium; assembly: GCA_014803415.1. Lineage (GTDB taxonomy): Bacteria > Bacillota > Clostridia > Lachnospirales > Lachnospiraceae > Suilimivivens. Next base: position 171,583 of record JAAVBZ010000020.1, on the reverse strand, counting down.
AAAAATTCATCAGCAAAATTTAACATTACTTTTCCGCTTCCAATTTACGTATCATTTCTCTCATCTGGTCTAACTGCTTCTGATACATGGGATAACCATGCATGGTCGCATTTCTGATCCGCTTATGATAATCTCCGTAAATCACTTTCAAAATTTCATCATAGCCTGCAGGAACGGGTATAGCGAATCCCTCAAAAGCCATGTATTCTACTTCATCAAACCACTTTTTTTGATAAACCTTATGATTCCAATTGATATAATCCATATACATCACAAGTTTATCGCTTACTTCTCTTCCGAACTCCATTGTTACCTGATTGCCTAATTGATGCAGTCTTGAAACCAGCGCATCTTTCCTGTCAGGTTTAAGCAGTTCCTGATCAAATGAGACACCTCGTGCCTTTTCCAAAAAATCAAGTGCTTTTTCTAATTTAAGAAAATTCTCCGGCGTTCTCGCCTCTTTATTTACCATAGTTGCCGTAGTACTTATTACATCAAAGAGCTCCCGTTCCTGTTCCTGTTTCTCCCTATTCTGTGGAAGATAGTCCAGGGGAAAGATATCCACTCCTACTACAAACGGACAGCCATGAAAATTCTGCAGACGCCGCGGCTCAATACTGACTGACCTTGCATTTAACACACAGGAATGAAACTGCAGATATCCCAGTTCTGTCAACGGACTATGAACCAGATAGCCTTCAGGCAGTTCCTTAGGCGCTACCTGAAGAAAACGCACATAATCATCGCGTTTCATCCAGATATCCATATCGTCATCCCATGGGATAAACCCTTCATGACGAACCGCTCCAAGCAATGTCCCGTAAGCTGCATACCAGCAAATTTCATGCCTTTCACAAATCTCTGCTATTTCGCGCAGAACCTCCAGTTCAGCCGCCCATACCGTCTTCATAGTTGCATCTACTTGAAAACCCTCAATTTCCTCAGCCTGAAAAAATTCCTTTGGAAAGTCTAACATCACTTTTCACCTAAATCTTCCATTCGTTCCTTTTTTGCCTCTGCAATCAATTCTTCAATTCTGGCATACTTTTTCTCTACGCCTCCTACAACCTCACGTATATGGTTAAGCTGCTTGTTATACATAGGATAATCATGGCTTGCTATTGCTTTAATACGTTTCTGATAATCTCCATAAATTATTTTTAAGATGTCATCATAGTATGCCGGTACAGGGATCAAAAAGCCCTCGAATGGCTGCTCAGTAATTGCATCGAACCATTCTTTTTTATAAACTTTGTGCGGCCATTTAAGATAATCCATATACATCACAAGGTCATCGCCATCTTCTTCATTATAACATGCGCATAATTGATTTGCCACCTTATAAAGAGACGAGATCAGATCATCCTGCTCCGTTTTACTTCCCAGTTTATCTCTTTCAAATTTTACTCCGCATATCTCCTCTATAGTATCCAAAGCCTCATGAATATCATTATCTTCTTCCGCAGTTCTTTCCTCGTTATTAATTAACGCCACTGTTGTTCCGATCAGAAAAATGATCGTCTTTTGTGTTTCTCTTTCTTCTTCGTCTCTAGGCAAATAGTCCAATGGGAAAATATCTATTCCTGTTGCAAAAGGACAGCCATGGAATTTTCTAAGACGCTCTTCGTTTACACTGATAGTCCTTGCGTTAAAAACGCAGGCGTTAAATTCTGTATACCCCGCTTCAGTCAAAGGACTTTCCACAAAAAATTCATCGGGGAGTTCTTTGGGTGCCAATTCCAAAAATTTATTGTAGTCTTCTCGTTTCATCCAGATATCCATATCATCATCCCAAGGGACGTAGCCTTTGTGGCGGATAGCTCCTAGTAATGTGCCATATGCTGCATACCATTGCAGACCATGCCTCTCACAAACTTCTGCAATTTCCCTGAGAACCTCCATACTGGCTGCCCACCATGCTTTCATGGTAGTATCAACGGTAAAGCCTTCTCTTACCTCTTCTAAAAAAAATTCCTGTGGAAAATCCAACATAATATTTCTCCTCGTAAAAAATTTCCAGCTGTGCGTCTTTAGTTGCGATTCACGGCAACCCACTCCGCACAGGTGTAAAAAATTAGGAGCCGACTTTCGTCAGCTCCTACGGTAGTTCTGATTAGTTTGCAATGATTAACCCAGAAGTGACAATACACCCTGATTGGACTGGTTAGCCTGTGCCAACATTGCCTGACCTGCCTGAGCAAGGATCTGGTTGTTGGAGTACTTAACCATCTCAGTTGCCATATCTGTATCACGGATAGAAGATTCAGCACTTGTTGTATTCTCAACAACGTTATCCAGGTTGTTAATTGTGTGCTCAAGTCTGTTCTGAACAGCACCGAGCTTAGCTCTCTGAAGGTTAAGTTTCTTGATAGCTTCTTTAACGCTCTTATTTAATGCGCCAGCTTTGCTTGCTGTTGTAGCACTTCCTTTAAGTCCGATAGCAGAACATTTCATGCTAGTAATGCTCAGATTAATATGCTGTCCTGATTCTGCACCTACCTGAAGGCCTACGCCATTGCAGCTACCTGTAAGAAGGTTTCTCTCGTTGAAAGTTGTAGTAGAAGCTACACGATCGATTTCGCTCATGAGCTGCTGAACTTCCAAGTTGATGTAAGAACGATCTTCTGACTGAAGTGTTCCGTTCTCAGCCTTAACTGCCAACTCGTTCAGACGCTGTAACATATCATGTACTTCATTCAAAGCACCTTCTGCTGTCTGCACCATGGATACACCATCCTGTGCGTTTAAAGAAGCCTGTGTAAGACCTCTTACCTGACGTCTCATCTTCTCAGAAATAGCCAGACCTGCTGCATCATCTGCTGCACGGTTTACTTTGTAACCGGAAGATAATTTCTCTGTTGACTTAGCCTGTGTCTTAGTTGTCAGTCCTAACATTCTGTTAGAGTTCATTGCTGTAAGATTGTGTTGTACTACCATAATATATTCCTCCTTGAATTTAACGCCGCTTCCATGCGGCTAATTTTGTTTGTTGTAATGATTCCTGTAAGTCGTACGCTCTTCCAAGAGTCATTACCTGGCTGTAAATCATGAAACTTTTTGTTTCGCGGAACNTTNATCATTTAGATATTCAGTTCCGATTTACTTGTATTATATATCGGATAGTTTTCCGAATACTTAATACCTTTTTTAAATTTTTTGAAACAAATTATTTCCGAGAACTTTGTGTTCTCCTTTACTTGTATTATATATCGGGCAAAACATAAAATACTTTATAGCTGTTTTAAAATTTTTTCTATTTTTTTTGATCTAAGATCTGTGGCGGTATGGCATTCGAATTGCTCATATTCTTATAATAATTAAAGGCTGTCTTAGATGCCTGTCTTCCCTGACGAATCTGGCTCTTNTCTTTAATGAAATAGTTTTCGATCAGTTTCTTATTCCTGCTTTCCTGAGCCTGCACGGAAACACTTTTTTCAGTCACCTTGGATATCAGATCCTGTATACGCCTGATCTGCTCTTTATAGATATCTTTATCNGTAAGAAGTTGTTCCCGGACTCTTTCATACAAAGCTTCAAAACCCTCATCCAGTTTCACAAGTTTCTGGATCAGTTCATCTTTTTTCTCCATATTGGCATCCAGTTCTTCCATTGACACCTTTTCCCGCTTCAAAAGCGCTTCCTGCTCATTATTATACTCTGTAATCTCATCAAGTACTGCAAGCTTTTTAACCAGACTGTCTTCTAATATTTCCAAGTAATTCTCTATCATAAATTTCCTTTCTCACGATTGATGCGCATTACTTCTTTCCANGTTATGCGGATTTCACGCATATGCTCATTGACTTCTTTTAATATTTCTGCATCCTTTTTAAGATTTGCCTCTACCAATCGTCTCTGGATATAGTCATACATACGCTCATATTCTTTGGAAACTGCATATTTCATATCCAGCGTGTTTCTAAGATAACTTATAATATTCTCAACCTTTACAATATTAGTATGTGCTTTGGAAACATTTTTTTGTTCGACTGCATCTATTGCTATATTACAGAACTTAATGGCTCCGTCATAAAGCATCAGCGTAAGCTCTGCNGGTGTNGCAGTCAGTACCTTACTATTATTATATTGTGTATAAGCATTNGACAATGCCATGTTGTCAGCCTCCTAATAAACTTGTTACCGCGCTGGCATTGGACTGCATTTTTGCAAGTGCGGTTTCCATCTTACTGAATTTTGCATACCATTTATCTTCATATTCAGTCAGCTTTGCTTCCAGCTCTTTGATCTTACTTGTATAATCGTCATAATCGGACTTCATCTTCTTATCATCATAGAAGCTTCCGTAAGAACGATATCCATCCACTGACTTGGACAGATCGGTCATCTTACTATACAGGTTTCTGGACAGCTGTGTAAAGAAAGAAACAACCGTATCCGGATCATTGCTGATCATAGTTTTTAATTTGTCAGCAGCATTCATAGTACTTGCATCATCGGGATCTCCTGCAATGTGATAAGCATGACGCTCATTGTCTGCCGCTTCAAAATAACCCAGATTCTCAATGCCGAAGTCAAAAAGATACATCGTTTTACCGTTCACTTCAATTCCGGCAGACATAATGCCCTGCAGCGCAGAATTAACGGTAGAAAGATTATCATCACGGCGAAGAATGGAATCCTTGATCTTTTGTTCCCATTTCTCTATATCTTTTTCAGACATAGATTCTTTTTCATCGTCCGTTAAAGGCTCATAGCCTTTTGAGCTGTCAGCATTATACAGCTTATCCATTTCATTGACCAATTCATTATATTCCTTCAGGAAATTCTTGATCATATCATAGATTCCGTCTGTATCCTGCTCAGTGGTGACTGTGATCTCTTCATCACCTGTCNCACTTAATGCTGTAAATGTGAGACCATTGATCTCAAAAGTATTATTATTGTTAGTGTATTCTGCACCGTTCAGTTCAATAATGGCGTCCTGACCATTGATCTTGGTAGCTCCTGAACCCTTAAACTCATCCTGGTGATTCATTACATAATCTGCATATACAGCTTTTTCATAATATCTGTCGCTGACTTCATCCTGCAGTTTACCCTTTGCAGTTGCAGAATATGTACCGTCACCATTGTCGGTAACGTCGATATAACTCTCTACTTCTGACAGCTCGTTGCCATACTGGGTAAGATTATCCTGCTGTGCCTTAAGAGTATTGGCATCGGCCATTTTTTCCTCAATATCTGCTGCTTCCTGACGAAGTGTTTTGAGTTCTTCTTCCGTTGCCCCCTCTGATTCTCTTTTTGCAATTTCCTGATTTTTTGCTTCTAAATCTTTCGCATAATCATCTGCTGATTTCAGCGTGGAACCTGCATATTTTTGATTGATCGCATCAATTTTGTCATTAGCAGCCTTTTCAGCTTCCTTCAGACTCTTATAACGATCCAAATAAGAATTCTTTCTGGTTTCTACATCCTGATCGATCATTTCCTGCATTGCAGCCAATGTGGCAGCCTTGTCACCCTTAAGATAGCCGGCAAATTCCTTATATTCTGCCATGGTAGCGGCATCTTTTGTAATGTCCGTCTGTATGCCAAGAGCCTTTAATGCACTGGCGCCAACACCATCAGAAGCGGTGATACTAAAATCATTGTCTGCGCCGGATTCTTTGGAGCTAATACTTAATCTCTGCCACTTTTCGTCAAAGCTGGCATTTAATCCTGCGTTCTTAATCTGTGTCAAAACATCAGAAATAGTGGTATCGCCTGATACCTGGATATCAATATCCTTACNNCCNGTTTTNATATTGATNGTTCCNTCNCCNCCTGTAAAGCCTTCNATGTCACTTAANTTGGACAACGCNGTCAGATTNCCGTCNTTNCCTTTAACNACAGATCCTGTAAGGTAGCCNTTNTTNGCCAGCTGNGTNATCTTCAGNGACTGTACGCCGTTTACTGCATTTTCNCCGGTAATGACACTGACTGCACTGCTGTTTGAAACNTTGGTNACTTTCTTGGTATAGGAATCTGCGAAACGCATATTTGANATNTATTTNTGNTGAAGGTTTTTAAGNTTNGTATTTAANTCNTTCCANGCNTCCTGCTTTCCANTTCAGTGAAGTCTGTGCTTTTTTCTGTTTATCGACCTTNGTTCTTNTTGCACTGACCANTTCCTGGATAATTGATTCTGTATCGAGNCCGGACATCATGCCGGTCATACGCATTGCCATAATTNGATTAGCCTCCTTTATCGCTTTTCATCAATGAGAATACCCGCAAGCTCCCATGCCTTGGCNATCATATCCAAAGTCTTCTCAGGAGGGATCTCCTTGATCACTTCCTTGGTATCCTTATCTACAATTTTGATTGTCACTCTGTTGGTCTCCTCATGGATACCAAAAACTGCTTCTGAATGAGACATACTCTTATTCAGCTGTTCGACAGCTTTTCTGATCTGCTCATTATTAGCCTGCTGCTGATCAGCATAACTGCTGCCCTGCTCACTCTGACTGTCCTGCTTCTCTGTTTCTGCCACTTTCACAGTGGTAGCGTCATATGCAGTTGTCTTCTCCGGTGTAGCAACTTCCGTGTCCTCTACAACTGTCTTCTGCACAGGCTTTGCCTGCTGTGTTGTCTGTGCCTGATATGTCATGGCACTGCTTAATGGTTCTATTGCCATTAGAATCACCTCCATGTGATATTGAATAAATTTGTTTGTAACTTAGAGTTTTTCAGTCTTCTTTATTTTATATCGGTTAAAAGAGCGAATAATTTAGAGGAGTTTAAGAAAAATTGCTGTATTTTTATATTCCCAATTCTTTGTGAAAATATTGCAAAGTAGTAAATTGATAACGTCTTCTGAATTCTGCAGGATGCAATTTCTTAATACCTTTTATATGTTTTATATAATCTTCCACAAACAGTAGAGCTTCTCCCTTTATTTTTTCAAGATTTATCATTGTTTCATTAAATTCATCATTATCAATCAGCGCTACTTCATTATCAAGATATTCTGTATCATTTATGATGATTATTTTGCTGTAATCCAGTCCTGATCTATGCTGCCTTGAACGTGCGCTCTTCCTAAAATGAAATGCATTACTATGCATAATTTGTGTTCGATAAGGAATACAGATAAAATATTCATAATGCGTTTGAAACAACAAACAGTTATATGCTCTCTGCCGCTTTATCATAATTTCTTTATAAAGGGAATTCGGATAAGCACGATAGAATAAATCAGTTAACTTTAGAATTTGATAATCATTTTCCGGTAAAGTCATGAGCTTCTCCTTTGTAATAATTCAGATAATATCAAGAAATGCAGTATAGATTTGTTTAAAATAAAACGAGAGGAAAATCCTCTCGTTCTATTTCTTCATCACTCGGTCAATTTTTATTTTACCGTCCTGTCAGCACCGTCACAGGACTCATCACTCGGTCAATTTTTATTTTACCGTCCTGTCTGTACCGTCACAGGACTCATCTTTGATGAAGCAGAACATTGCTGTTCTTACTATTATTATACACAAATCAGTGTTATTTACAACAGGTTATTTTACCCAAACAGATCTTTAAGCGCGTCCAGTCCCTCTGTGCTTACAGCTTCCTTATTTGCATCCTGAATCTGTACATAGACCTCTTTACGGTATACGGGAACCTCCTTGGGTGCGCTGATGCCAAGCTTCACCTGCTCGCCTTTGATCTCAAGAATAGTAATTTCAATATTGTTGTTGATTATCAGTGCTTCGTTTTTCTTTCTGGATAAAGCTAACATCTATTCACCTGCTTTCCTTGCTTTCAGTATCTCGTAAATAGGATATTTCACTGCATAGTTATCTCCTTCAACAATGACCTGACAAGCTTTTCTTTCTATCGCATTGATAATGATAGGTCCCTTTAAGTTAACTGTCATTTTGGTAAGATCGCTGGGAACCGTTACGGTAACCAGTACCAATAATTCCTCTTCCACCAGCTCGCCGATATTTTTAAGAAGTTCATCATCCACTTCGGGATTGTAATCCGGCATAGCTATAAGCGGATCCATTACCGGCATGGCAAAAGCCGGTTCCTGCACAGACTGCAGCCAGTGAATGTGACCAGCACCTTTTTCTTCATCATGCAAAAGTGCAAAATCCGTCAGATCAGGAAAGCCGATAATTCCTGATGGAAAGTGAATGATCCTGTCATCATCAATTGTTACTTCTCCAAATACTTTAGTATTGATCGTCATAGATACTCCTATCTGCGTAACCTTACGCGGGGTTTAAATATAATTCATTAATGAATTCTGCATGATCTTGCTGGTAGCCATCAATGCTGAATTATAGGTCAGATTTGCACTGGTCAGCTGGATGATGACTTCTGCAATATCCACGTCTTCATTTTCAGACTGCAAGGTTTCGAAAGTAGTCTTCTGATCCATCAGACGGTTGCTGACAAGATCCAGCTGACTGCCTCTGGTTCCGTTATCTGTAACGGCTACATTCGTTTTATCCATATACCTCTGGAAACTTGTATCAGCGTGTTCAAACAGTGTATGAATATTTTCCCTGTTATAATCATATGCTTTTTTGACTGCTTCGTATTCTTTGACTATCGCATTATAGTTGGGATCTGTTTCCAGCGTATTTTTCTTTAAGACCTCCAGATCTTCCATGGTAGTATTAAGCTGCGTTAACGTATCAAGCGCTCTCACCAGATCGTCGATGTCTCTGTCCAGATCATGAGTAAAAGCTTCTGTTGCCAGGGTATTTACCCTGATCGTCTGATTATAACCCACATCATATTCTATGATCTGGGAATCTACATCCGCATCATAATTATATTTTATAGGATTACCGGCAACACCGTCTTTCGTTACAGTAGCTTCACATTTAAAATAATGTTCCGGACGGAGATCTCCATTCTTCCACTCATCTTTTGTATAAGTAATATCTACTTTATCACCGGCCTGAACTGCCTGGTTCAAATCAGCATAAGCTTTATCACTGAACAAAATTTCTCCTGTTTCAGGAACAAAGACTACATCTTCAGTTCCATCTTTCACTGCCTTATAAGCATCGTCTGCAGACATTGCCACCGCTGTCAGCGTATTCGGCTGACCGGTTCCGTCATCACCGTACGCTATCGTAGGAGCTCCATCAGCCAGATTGTCATAGGAAAGTCTGATCCTGTGAATATCTGCATTACTGATATCCTGTTCTGTTGTTCCTAAATAACTGGCATAATTGCTTTTGGTCAGACCATCCAGTGCAGTTGCATCCGTATAGTTGACTGTGTCAAAGTCATCCATTGTGACAGACTCTGTAATATCATAACTATAGCTGGGATTTCCGCTTTCCACTTCTTTGGTAAAAGAAAGAGATGTGTCGGTTCTGTATCCCGTAAAAACATATCTCCCGGCGTAATCTTCATTACCGGTGGAATAATATTCATCACGCAACTTCTTCATCTGCTCAACAATAATCGCCAGTGAATCCACACCCAGATCCTTATTGGCACCCTTGACCGCCTGCTTTCCCAGATCCTCAAGCACCTTAACTCCATTGCTGAGTGCTCCTTCGGTAATCTTCAGCCAACTTTCGGCATCGGGAGCATTCTTGGAATAATACTGTGTCAGCTCGGAAACACTGGTCCGAAGTCTCAGGGCACGAATGGCAACAACAGGATCATCTGAAGGCCTTGTGATCTTCTTCTGGGTAGACTGCATGGTACTGAGTTTATCCATCAAAACCTTATTATTATTAATATTATACAGGGAATTATTCTGCATAATTTTATTGGTCATTCTCATAGCAATTCATCTCCTTTANACNCCTGTCTGCAGGATCAGTCTGTCATAAATCTCTGTCAATGTCTGTATCATCTTGGATGATAAGGTATAAGCATTCTGGAATTTGACCAGATTAACTGCTTCTTCATCTTCATCCACNCCGGAAATGGAAGTTCTCTGGTTGTCAATGGAATTCTGCAGCCCCTTAAATGTATCCCGCAANGTATTGGCATTGCTGGCATTTAAAGCNACATCCGACAATAGCATTTCCAGCATTTTGTTAGCAGAACCGTTACGGAACTGATATTTTTCTTTNCTGGTAAGAAGNTCGATCATTTCCTTGATCTGTCCACATTCTTCCACACCCGGAAGCTCAATAGGATCACCGTTTGCATCAACTGAGATCGGAGTGCGCGTNCCCAAAAGTCCGGGATNCTTGATCANCGCCTCATTAATGGTAAAATTACCGGCTGTCAGTTCATAGTAACCGTCATCNGCCGANGCATCCAGATCTTCCGCCGTATACTGGCCTCCGGTAGGAATATTGCCTGTAAAGAAAATGCAGCCCAGGTTGCCGTTTGAATCGGCGCCGCTTGTAAAGATTTCATTTACCTTCTCGGCAAAACCGCGGATCCACGTATTCATCTGATCCATATAATAAGGAATTCCCTGGTAATCCACTTTNTCAGAAGTGGAAGCNCCCTTACCGTTAAATGATGCATCGGGAACTCCTGTTACCGGGTCATCTTTCATGGTAAATNTATAAGTNGCNGTCGCCGGATCATATTCCCAGGAACTGTAACTGAAAACGGTATTGTTTATAGTGATCTGTCCGCCTGTATCCGAAAGAGTACAGGTTTTCATATCTTTCAGATAATCTGCCGTTACACTGATTTCTACTTTGGTATCGCCGTTGCCATCNACTGTAACACCCGCAACTNTTCCTTCAAAATTAGATCCGTTATTNCCGTCNCTGAGNGCTGCAAGTCCTTTCAGTTTACCCTGCATAGCCGCATTTGACAGGCTGAAATCATTGCCGTTTGNCCACTTGATATCATAAAGGCCGTCAACATCTGACTGATTTACCTTTTCTTCCTTGGACCTTGCCTCACAAACAAGTGTATTGTAGTCACTGCCGTCAACCAANGGCTGNCCGGCTCCTATNTGAACAATGTATCTGGTGACTCCGGTCTTTCTGTAGGGGTTGTTGTCATCCCCNATTTCATATTCCGTAACNGTCACATCNACNATNTCNGAAAGATCATCTATCAGTTTTTCTCTCTGGTCACGCAGATCNTTTGCNNTAGNNCCNGANANNTCAATNGTATTGATCTGCTTATTCAGGGTTGCAATCTTCTGGGCGATGGAATTGATCTCATCCACATTCTGCTGAATTTCCAGATTGATATCTTTCTGCATTTCCTGAAGGTTTCCNTACATGTTATTAAAATAATCTGTCAATGACTTGGCCGCAGCTATGAAGTCGGCTTTGGAAGAATCACTGCTGGCATTGTCTATTACTCCCTGTAATGTGCTGCTCATCTTATTAAAGATGGTTGTAAATCCNGNAGTCAGCTTTCCCTCNTCCTTAAAATAATCTTCTAATAATTTGCAGTAATAGGACTTAACTTCATATTCCCCATACTTACAATTATTATCCCAATATTTCACATCATAGAAATGATCTCTCACACGTTCGATGGCTATNGTATCCACGCCGGCGCCGGCACAGCCATATGTAGTAAAGGTACGAAGAGCATCGCTGGCCTGCTGTGTCGCCTGCTGNCTGCTGTAGCCTACAGTCTGTGCATTGGCAATATTATTTGCCGTAGTATTCAAGGAAGCGTTAGCCGCCCTTANTCCCGATGATGCTATTGTAAGTCCAAAAAATTGTGAAGGCATTTAACTGCTCCTCCTATCTTCCTAATGTANTGATTATNTGCTCCAGCATTTCATTNACAACATTGATATATCTGCTGGCCGCATTATACGCATTTTGAAACATGATCATATTACTTAATTCTTCGTCGGAAGAGACACCCAGTATCTGTTCTCTTGCCGCTGCCAGATTTTCTGCCGTAGTCTCCTGGTTGGCACAGATTCCTTTNAAAACNGATCCGGTATCNGCTACCTGAGAAACCAGATTATCATAATANTTGATCAAAGCAAGTTTGGTTTCCGTATTCGGATTTAATGTATACAATTCTTTNGTAAAGAGTTCTTTCAGTGCATCAGCNACTTCCTGATCTTCNTTCTNATCCGGCCTGAACAATCCAAGCAAAGAAGGAGCCTGCTTCAATTCATCATTAATAATGATATTGCTTAAGGTATACATCGGATCCCCATTGGCATCCGTTATACCGGATACAGTATTAAATATTTTATAGGGATCTCCATTGCTGTCTCTGAGATAATCTGTACCCGGCCACTTGGCTGATGCATTATTTGCAGCATCTTCAAATATCTGATTGATGCCTTTCACTACTTCATGGATCAGCTGATCGAACTCAGCCTGCACATTCATGATGACCGACTGTTTGATGTCTCTGTTATAGGTTGCGCTATCCTTTAGATCTTCATAAGTTGCTCTGTGATCTCCTCTGGCATACAGCATGGACTTTAAAGCGCCGATATCAGTATTTCCTTCTGTGGATATTTCCTGCGTCATATCAAAAACTTTGGCTCTGCTGATATCTACGGGATCCTTGGAGCTGTCTGCCAGACATTTCCAGTAAGGCGTATAAAAACCTGTTACATCATCTGCAAGCAACGCAATTTCATTGTAACTGTCCATTTTAACGAAATCATTTCCTTCGATCTGGACGATCACATTCCCGTCTATATCTTCGTAATAATCTATATTGCACAGAGAAGAAAGTTCATCCAGCAAAAGATTTCTCTCATCCCGCAAGTCATTGGCATGCTCAATCCTGCCGGCTTCAATCTTCAATATCTGCTGATTCAGTTCTACGATCCGTTCTCCATAGGCATTGATGACATCGACCTGCTGTGCTATTTTATTATTCAGGTTATCCTGATATTCACTAAGGCCTTTATAAACTGCCTTGGCACGGTCTATGAACTCTCCGCATCTCTGGATAAAAACCCCCTGATTTACAGAGTCCCCTGGAGACTTTGCAAGTTCCTGAACAGATACCCACAAATTCTCGATCGCACTTGAAAACGACTTGCCCTGCAGCTCCTGAAAAAGATCTTCCACTTCTTCCAGCGTTGCAACAGACTCTTCGTAAAAAGCGCTTCTTCCTGCTTCTCTTCTATAAGCTTTGTCGAGGAAATAATCTCTGACCTGTTTGACCTGAGTATAATTGACACCAAGACCGACCTGCTGATACGAAATAGCAGATGCCGATTTGGATATAGTATTATAAAAGCGGGTTCCCTGCTGCACCTGCTGCCTGGTGAACCCGACTGTATCTATATTAGACATGTTATGCGCTGTAGTATGCAGCGCATTCTGACTTGTTTGCAATCCGGATGTTCCTACATATAAACTACCCATTAAACTCATTACTGTCACCTCTTATAACTCACAAGGATTATTCCGTTTCCAATTACTGTTTGGCATCAAATCTTTTAGAGCTTACACCCATGTGTTCCCCCGTGTTGTAAGCGCCTTTGTTGTAATTGGCGGTTTCCGGTGCTGCCTTCATAGCCTGCAGCATGTTCATGTCAAACTCAACCATTTCCAGAGCGTTCTGGATCAGTATCCTGTTCTGTCCGTTCACTCTTTCCACATCCTGTGCTACGTTCTTCAATCTGTCATGTACTTTAGCCAGTTTCTGCTGTTCTTCCGGCCTTGATTCAAGCATCGTTACCAGATTTGAAATCTTCAGCGTGTTAACATCCCTGTTAATTACATTGGCAATATCGGCGAATACCTCCTGTCTCTTATGATCAAGACGAGAGATCCTTTCGACAACGATTTGTTCTTCATCCGTGATTTTGGCTAATTCTTCTAAATTACCGGATATGATCACCGGCGTCTTCTTTTGAGATAACCCCAGCAAGTCTTCGTATTCCCCGCTCTCTTTTTCAAGGACTTCTATCAGGTTTTCCATTAAACTTGCCACGGGATTACCTCATTTCTTCATATCTCTGTAATAATTTGTCTGCAAAACTCTCTGTATTCACCTCATAGGTTCCTGCCTGCATTCTTGCCTTAATGGGTGCCGTTACATCTTCCCTGATGTCACCGCTGCCCGCTACTGCTGATTTAGCAATCTGCATGTCCCTGCCGATATTGGAAATCTGCAGTCTGTCGGAAAAACTTGTATTTTTAGCACTCTGCGTTTTAGCCGGCTTTTTCGTCTTGTATAGTTGCTGTACTTGTGTATAAGCTTCGATACGCATAATATCGTCCTCCTTCCATGGATTATTCGCTGCTATTATAAGTATCGGATAATTTTGTCAGGACTTTAGAGTAAATGCAAAAAATTTTACCTTGCACCCTTGTCATAGATCTCGCCGAGGGCTTTAGGCGCATGGTTCTTCTTACTGAAAAAGATCAGCATCAGAAGCGTCAGTATGTAGGGAAGCAGCATCACAAGATCCTGATAAGTACTTGGCATGCCCAGTACTTTCACGATCTCATAACCTGTGGATCGGGCAATACCGAAAAGCAGGCAGGCGCCAAGTGTAGGCATGATCTTCCAGTTACCGAAGATCAACGCCGCAATGGCAAGGTAACCGTAACCGGAATAAATATTAGTAGAAAAGTTGGCCGATATGGAATAAGCAAAGCAGATTCCTCCAAGACCGGAAAAAGCACCGGAAGCCATAACTGCAAGGAGTCTTACTTTTCCCACTTTAATCCCTGCTGCATCCACTGCATGAGGATTGTCTCCGCAGGCGCGAAGATGAAGTCCGAATCTTGTTTTATAAAGGGTGAACCAGGCGATAAAAGCAATCACCACAATTACGATCTCAAAAGGATATAAATTAGTAAAGACTGCTCCCAGCACCGGTATTTTTGATATTCCGGGCACTGTGATCCTGGCGGAAACCCCCAGTACAAATTTGTTGGAAGCTGCTCCAAATACACTGGCATTGATCTGCTTTGTGAGAAACTCTGTAAGGGCCATAGCCAGAATATTGATCACAACGCCGCTGATGACCTGATTGGCCTTAAATTTGATACAGAGCAGTGCATGGATCAGAGAGAACAGCATACCTCCAAGAAACGCAAACGCCATAGCAAGGTAAAAGGGTACAGGGGAGTTTCCCGCAAAATTATCTGCAATACAAACCGCAAAAAGAGCTCCGCAGAAAGCACCGAATCCCTGCAGTCCTTCTATAGCCAGGTTGGTGATCCCGCTTCTTTCACAATAAATCCCGCCGATCGCCATGATGAACAAGGGCAAGGCAAATGATAAGCCGTCGATAATAATGGTATTCATCAGCGTTCCTCCTTCCATCTGTCAACTTTGTATTTTACATAAGCGCCGCAGGCACTGAAGAGCAGGATCATTCCGGTAATGGCTGAAGCGATCTCCTGCTGCACGCCCGAAGCGGAACTCATATAAGTGCTTCCTTTAGAGATCACCGTGATCAGGAAGGACGAAAATATGATCCCAATGGGAGAACTGTTTCCCAAAAGCGCCACTGCTATGGCATCGTAACCTGTGCTTGCCAGCACCCTGGGCTGTATGGAAGCAAAATATCCCAGATAATAAGTAACTCCTGCCAGTCCTGCAAATCCTCCCGAAAGCATCATGGCAAGAACTCTGGTGCGTCCTACATGAATGCCTGCATATTCCGCAGCTTTTGTGCTGCTCCCCACTGCTTTGATCTCAAATCCCAGTGTAGTCTTTTTAAATAGATACGCGGTGACTGCAATTCCTGCTGCCGCAAGCAGAATCCCAAGAGGAATGTCCATTTTGTAATCCCCTATCACTGTATCCACAAGTGTCAGTCTGCTGGCTGCGCTGACCGTTTTGGACTGCCTTGAGATGGGATCTACATANAAAGAATTAATGCAGAAGCTGACCACATATTGAAGGATATAGTTCAGCATGATAGTAGAAACCACTTCATTAATATTGAATCTGTGCCTTAAATAGCCTACCAGGGCGCCTGTCAGGGCTCCTACCGTAAAGCCGATCAGGACCACCAAAGGCTTGGCGATCACTGCAGGCAGGGAAGAATAGCCCACAAGCACTGTTGCCGTAAAGGCACCTGCCAGCATCTGTCCCGATACTCCGATATTGAACAGTCCATTCTTTAATGCAATAAGCACTGCAAGNGCTGCAAACATCATAGGCGTAAGNGCACTTAAAAAGCTTGTAAAATCCGTGATCATTCCTTTATGTCCTGCATAGGAGGCCTTGGGCATAAGTCCTGAACCCTGCAGCAGATTATAATAGGCATAAAATGGATTGTTGCCAAGACAGGCAATTACAATNGCTCCTACAACAAGGCTCACAAGAATGGTAAAAACGGGAATCATATAGTTCTGCCTTTTTTCATGGCCGATGGTAGACAAGATGATCTTTTGTGTTACTGAATTTTTTCCTTTTTTCATTTGTGTCCTACCCCCATCATAAATTCTCCCACTTCACCGGGAGTCAGTGTTTTGGCATCAGCGATCTTCTGGATCTTACCGTTGTAGATGACGCCGATGGTATCTGCCAGGTTCATTACCTCATCAAGCTCCAGGGAAATCAGTAATATGGCTTTCCCCTGATCCCTCTGGGCCACGATCTGCTTATGTATATTTTCAATTGCGCCGATATCCAGTCCTCTTGTAGGCTGTACAAAGATCATCAGATCACTGCCCAGCTCAATTTCCCTGGCAATGATAGCTTTCTGCTGATTACCGCCGCTCATGGAACGAACGATGGTATCATTTCCCTGACTGCTTCTGATATCGTACTCTTCGATCAGTTTATCACCGTATTTCCGGAATTCTTCGTCCCTTACAATTCCCTNTTTGGAAAAAGGTTCTGCAAAATAATTTTTAAGCGCCAGATTATCCGAAAGGGAAAAATCCATTACCAGTCCCACATTGTGCCGGTCCTCAGGAATATAGGAAATTCCTGCCAGATTACGCTTTCTGACGGAATAGGCCGAAATATCCTGACCGTTTAATGTGATCCTGCCGCTGCTATGCTTCATAAGTCCGGCTATGGCATCCGCCAGTTCGATCTGTCCGTTGCCAGAAACGCCGGCTACCACGAAGATCTCGCCTCTGTGAATAGAAAAGCTGACATTTTTCACTACTTCAAACTTGTCCTGGTTCTTAACGGTAAGATCTTCCACCTTCAGAACTTCTTCCCCGAATTTCGGCTGCGCTTTATCTACTGTAAAGTTGACTTCTCTGCCCACCATCATATTGGCCATGGTCTTGGTGTCTGTGACCGCTACATCCAGCACATCGATCAGTTTGCCGCGGCACAGAATGGCACAGCGGTCAGCCACCTTCTTGATCTCTTCCAATTTATGAGTGATCAGAATGATGGTCTTGCCGTCGTCACGAAGCCCTTTAATAATTTCCAGAAGGAACTCGATCTCCTGAGGAGTAAGTACGGCAGTAGGTTCGTCAAAGATCANGATCTCAGCTTCCCGATACAACATCTTAAGGATCTCTACTCTTTGCTGCATGGAAACATTCACATCTTCGATCACTTTTGTGGGATCCACCTCAAGTCCGAACTTTTTGGAAAGGTCNGCAATTTCTTTGTTAGCTCTTTTCATATCCACACTTTTTATAAAACCAAGTGTTTTCTTTACCGGCTCCGCTCCCATAATAATATTTTCGGCAATGGTATAATTGCTGACCAGCTTAAAATGCTGATGCACCATTCCGATATTCAGCTGGGTGGCATGGCTGGGTGAAAGAATCTTCACTTTTTCTCCGCGGATGATGATCTCCCCTTCATCCGGCTCATACATACCAAAAAGCATACTCATCAGAGTAGATTTTCCGGCGCCGTTCTCACCCAAAAGAGCATAGATCTCTCCTTTTTTTACCTGAATGGAAACATCATCATTNGCTATGATACCCGGAAACCGCTTTGTGATATGATTCATCTCAATTATGTAATCAGACATACACGTACTCCTTTCAGAAGCATTCTTGTTCCTATTATATACGATAATTTAAAAAAACTAAAGGCTGCAGGAAAAATTCCACGCAGCCTTTGCTCTTTTTATTCATTTTTCATAATTTTACCATGTAAAATCATCAGGAGTNATTCCATTAAAGTTAGCGGCAGGTACAATAGCGCCTGACTTAACCAATTCATAAGCAGCATCGATCTTAGAGATGGTATCTGCAGATAACTGGTTTCTTCCATCAGCATTTACATATCCTGTAGAGTCCGTGTCAGCCTGAAGTGTTACGTTACCTCCTGCAAAAGAACCGTCAGCAACTGCATTTAATGCTCTTTCTACGTTAAGGTGCATAACCTTGAGCGCGGAAGTAAGAACCACATTGCTGTCACCGTTAGCTCCATCGTCATACTGGTCAACATCGCATCCGATGAACTTAACGCCTTCTGCTTCCTTTACTGCAGTAAGAACACCGTTACCTGATGCACCTGCTGCTACGAAAACAATATCAACGCCTTCAGCGATCAGTGCGTTGCCTACAACCTTACCTGTTGCTTCATCAGCAAAGGAACCGACATAGTTACCGCCTACATTGGCGCCTGTAACATCTGTTCCGGCATAAGAAGCAAGCTCAACGATCTCCACGTTCTTACCTTCTGTTTCGTTTACATATTTAACGCCGCATTCAAAACCATACTGATAATTAACGTTGGAAGGATAAGCAATTCCGTTTACAACGGCTACCTTATTGGAAGCTGTCTCATAAGCTGCTGCCATACCGGCAAAGAATCCGGATTCCTGCTCAGCAAAGCACATAGCATAAATGTTCTCNATTTCTACTTCATTGCCTTCTGCATCTGAAGGGAAAGAGTCAACCAAAACAAACTTAACATCGGGGTTTTCCTCTGCAATCGTTGAAATACCTGCGAACTGGAAACCACAGCATACGATCACATCATAATCAGCNACGATATCAGCTACTGCCTGGACAGCTGCCGCTGTATCACCTGTAGGCTCCTGTACCGGCGTTACGGTTGCATCGGGATGGGATTCGATAAATGTCAGGATACCATTATAGTTATCCTCATTAAAAGAGCCATCATCTACACCTGACGGACTGCTTACGATAGCGATCTTAAGACCGTCTCCTGTACTTTCTGCATCTGCTTCGGCGCCGTCTTCTGCATTTACATCTGCGCTTTCTTCTTCTGCTCCTGTGCTCTCTTCATTTGTTTCTGCTGCCGGCTGAGAATCTTTGTTTCCGCAGCCTGCCAGGGAAAGAACCATAACAGAAGCAAGAATCAATGACATGATTTTCTTTTTCATAATTTTCCTCCTCTTTGTGTTATGAAATTAAAAATACCTGTAACATGGACTATATTAACATTCTGTTTTAAGAATTTCAAGAAAAATTACAGGAAAATATACTTGCAGACAAACAGAACTGCCAGCACGTACATAAGCGGTGTGATCTTCTTTGACTTACCGCATACCAGATTAATGACCACATAAGAAATAACGCCGATGGCAATACCTTCGGAAATACTGTACATAAGCGGCATGCTCAGTAAGCAGAGGTACGCCGGAATGGATTCTGTCAGATCTTCAAAATCTATACCTGTAATAGACATAACCATTAAGAATCCTACGAAGATCAGTGCCGGAGCCGTAGCAAAACCGGGGATTGCACAGAAGATCGGGGATAAGAAAATAGATACTAAAAATAACAGACCGGTAACTACGGAAGCAAGACCTGTTCTTGCACCTGCTGCCACACCTGCAGAGCTTTCTACGAAAGTGGTAGTGGTAGATGTACCAAATACAGCGCCCGCGCTGGTTGCAATGGCATCGGCAAGAAGTGCCTGTTTAATACGGGGAAGCTTTCCGTTCTTATCCAGCATATCAGCTTTGTTAGCTACGCCGATCAAAGTTCCCAGGGTATCAAACATATCTACGAAAAGGAATGCAAACAGTACCACAATAAAATTAACGATTCCCACACCTGAGAAATCTGCCTTTACTACCTGTCCGAAAGTCTGGGAAATAGCCGACAGATCTGTCATGCCGAGAGCCGGATACAAAGAATAGAATCCGTTTTCTGCATCTATCGTATAAATTCCAAGTGCCTGACAGATCATACCAAGTATCCATGTAGCAAGAATACCGATCAAAATAGAACCTTTTACATTTTTGATGTATAAAATTGCTGTAATAAACAGACCGATCAGTGCAAGAACTGCACAGATACCCTTCGTGTGGAATTCACCTGCAAAATCTACATAGCTTACTAAAGTAGATGAATTTGCCACTACAAGGTGGGCTCCCTGCAGACCAATAAATGCAATAAAGAGTCCAATTCCTACGCTCACGCCCTTTTTCAGATTAAGAGGAATGGCATTGAAGATCGCTTCACGCACATTGGTCAGTGATAAGATAATGAAAACAATTCCTTCTGCAAATACTGCAGCCAGGGCTACCTGCCAGGAATACCCCATTGCTCCGCATACCGTGAAAGCAAAGTATGCATTCAGTCCCATGCCGGGAGCCAGTGCAAAGGGATAATTAGCCAAAAGTGCCATCAAAAGGGTTCCTACAAAAGAAGCAAGGGCCGTAGCAATTAAAACCGCGGTCTTGTCCATCCCTGCTGCGGATAATAGCGAGGGGTTTACCGCCAATATGTACGCCATGGTCATAAAGGTGGTAATACCGCCCACTACTTCTGTTTTAACAGTTGTGTTGTTTGATTTTAACTTAAATAGTTTTTCTAACATTCTATCTCCTCCTATGCAATTTCATTATTATTTGCCTTCATAAACAATAACGCTTTCCACATCATAGCCTTTCAGCCGTTCTCTGCCTTTCAGCCCTGCCAGCTCCATCAAAAAGACGATCTTGACTACGGTGCCGCCAAGGGCTTCTATCATACGGATACTGGCCTCAATGGTCCCGCCGGTGGCGATCAGATCATCAATCAGAACCACTTTGTCTCCGGGCTTTACTGCATCCTTATGCATTTCAATCGTTGCGCTGCCATATTCCAGATCATAGCTTTCTGAAATAGTTTCGCAGGGCAGTTTGCCTTTCTTCCGAACCGGTACAAACGCTTTGTGAAGCGCATATGCGACCGGCACTCCAAAAATAAAGCCCCTTGATTCGGTACCGGCTATAATGTCGAACTCCACACCATCCAGCTTTTCCTTAATGGAATCAATGGCTAACGAAAGGCCATCCGGATCCTGCAATACGCTGGTCACATCCCGGAAAATAATACCTTCCTCCGGGAAATCCGGAATACTTCTTACATATTCTTCCAGTTTTTTCACCCACGGTTCCTCCTTTCTTTTCATAATTATAATAATTTTTCAATTATTCCAACCTCAGCTCTGCTGTAGTATCAGCATCAATTTCAAACTTTCCGCTTGCAAAGTCTTTGATCTTGTTTCCTGCAATTTCCAGGTTTTTGATAATAACGTTTCGTATCTTATGCTCTTTGTCAAAGCCTTTCATACGAGATCCCGGCTTATTGCCTGCAAGCACATTCACATTTTCAACGATAATATCTGATATGCTTCCCCGTTCCTTTGTGGTGGACCAATTAGGATTTTCTGCAATATTCATATCGATCAGATATGGCATTTCGTCTCCGTCACCGCTTCCCACCAGATTGTATTCCACAATAATATTCCGGAAGATAATGTCTGATACTGCCGCATCATCCGCATTGTGCACGGATATGACAGGCTTATGAAAATTATTCAGAACCGTGATATCCTCAAATTTAATATGGCTGATAGAAACATTTTCTTTGTTTCCTTTGTTTGTCTCATAACCGACTTCCATGGACTGTGCGAAATCCGTCCAAATCTGTATATTGGTAAAAGTAATATTGCGGGAGCTTCTGTCATAATTCTTAATCACCAGGGAATCATCCCAGGTTCTTACAAAGCAGTTCTTAATTTCATAATTTTCGCAGGACTGCAGGGTAATACCGTCCCCATTAGGCCTTGCAGAAATGATCCTGACACCGTCTATCACTCCGTTTTTAGAATCAAACCCCTGACAGACCCAGGCATTTGCATTCAAAACAATGATATCTTCAATCTTTACATTTTCACAGTGGTCAAATTTTAACGGGATATGATGATCTTCTCCCTTCCAGCCCGGCAGATGGGAACCATCGATGATCCCCCGCCCTTTCACCGTTATATCTTTGGCAAATTCAGCATTCACAACGCCATGGACAACCGCACCGCCCGCAAGATAAAGTGTCTGCCCGTCTTTTAGCATGATCGTCCCCATATCCCATTCACCGGGACCAATATAAATCACATTTTCATCTTCCGGCAAATNCTTTTCTGTGTCAATAGAATTTGCAAAAATATGTACTGCTCTCTCGGGTGATTCATTAAAAGTAACCGTATAGTTATCCGGCTTAGTGATCACAAAGGTAACTGTAGAATTATCTTTGTCAATTTCCGCTTCTATACCGTAAATAAGGGGACTTACTTTAACTGTATGAATCTCTCTTCCCGGAACAATGATCTGAATTTTTACAGTTCCTTCAAAATCAAAGCAGGCAACCGGCGTTCTGGAAACAGGAGGCAGGTAATCGTCACTCCATTTTCTTGTATGATTGACATTAGTGTCATAAACATAACAGTCCCGCCCGTTTACCCTGATCTGGGTATCCGTGCAGTGCATCAGGGCAAAACTCCGCCGGTTCTCCGGAACACTTTTCAGATCTTCTTTTCCTGCATCTTTTAATGACTTNGGTCCTTCATATAATATCAGCTTTGTATGTTCCGACATATTCTCTTTCTCCCAAATTTTAATTGCACTTTTATCCATTTATTGTTAAACTATTAATGATCTGGTTTAACTTTAAACCAGTCAGAAAGGGAACAAATTCATGACAACAATAAAAGATATTGCAGAATTAACAGGCGTCAGCTGTACTACCGTATCCAATGTGATACATAACAGACATCATCGTGTATCTGCCGAAACCATAGAAAAGATCAATACTGCGATCAAAGATCTCGGTTATACTCCCAATATGTCCGCACGATCCCTTGTTTCCAGTTCTTCCAAGGTGATAGGATTTGTTAATCATATAATGACCAATCAGAACCTGAATTTCATGGAAGACCCCTTCCACTCTGCTTTCATCGGGATTCTGGAACGCAAACTGCGTGAACATGGATATTACTTAATGCTCCGCACTGTGGGCACTTCCGAAGAACTGATCGCTTTTCATCAGAACTGGAATGTTGACGGTCTTTTTCTGACCGGCGTATTTCAGGATACATTTTTTGACAGCCTCAGTTCACTGGATATTCCTGTGGTTCTGATAGACAGTTATGTGAAACTGGCAAATGTTTTCAATGTGGGCCTGGAAGATTTTAACGGCTGCTATACCGCAACCAATTACCTTATCAGTAAAGGACACCGGAATATTGTTTTTGTATCTCCCAGCATATATGAAAGCGGTGTTACCAAAGAGCGTTTCAACGGTTATAAACAGGCCCTTGCCGATGCCTCTATTCCCTATAATGAACAGTTTGTCATTAAAAGTGAAATGGATTATACATCATGCAAAATTGCAAGCGACAAAATATGCGACCTTCCCAATGTAACGGCTGTTGTGGCAACTGCCGATATTCTGGCTGCCGGAATCATGGTACATCTTCGCAGCAATGGAAAGGCTGTTCCTGATGACATTTCCGTTATCGGCTTTGACGATATTGCAATCTCCCGTCTGATCACACCGCCGCTCACCACCATTCATCAGGATATCAACTTAAAAGGTTCTCTTGCGGTAGATATGATGTTACAAAAACTGGAGGGCATAGCCCCCCAGCAATCACAAATCATATTACCAACACAGTTAGTCGAACGAAACAGTGTCTGTACCTTAAAAAATCTGTGAATCGGCGACGGATCAACGTCAGGGAATCATTCCTGTGGCGCATAGATCTCGATTTCAGCAGCCTGACCTCCGGTGGCTCCGGTATTTGCATAGAATACAAAACGAATATACCATGCTTCTACCGGAGTGTCAAATTCCATGTAGGCATAATTACCGGTATTAGGGTCAAAAGACAGCGTACTTTTCGGATAGACCGTAGTAAAATTCTCATTGTCGCCGCTGATCTGTATTTCTACTTCCTGCGTACGTGCTCCCCAGTTGGAACGGGGATTTAACAGGATACGCGCGCCGGATATTGTCACACTTTCTTCCATATCAAACGTAATTTCATTAGGATAATCATCAGCCCTGCCTTCCCAGTAGGTCAATGTCTCGCCATCGTTTATGTTACGGCAATGATAGACCTGTGTGTGACCATTTTCACTTACAGTTCTGCCCAGTGCAATATTTTCGCCGTAATCGACAACTTCCGGTTCCGGAAGGACCCATTCCGGATGGACTTCAAATTCTGTCTGTTCCGGAGCTGATACCAGTGTAACATTCGTGTTTACCTTTTCTTCCGGTTCCCGCGTTTTAACGGCCCAAATGCCTGTCCCCAGTGCCCCCGCAATGATAACTGCCAGTACCGCAAGGATCACATTTTTGCCATTCTCTTTATTTTTCATGTGAAAACCTCCATCCCTTCTCAGTCATTCTCTTGCGTGATGGCGGCGACAGACTGAGGCAGTTCGCCGTTGTTAGTAAAGCTGACGCCCTCCGTGAACTTATCAATGGAAGTAGTGGGATTTTCACNNACATTGGCATCCGTNACTGCTTTACCCAGCAGATAAAGATCATTTACCGTGATATTGCTGCACAAAGATTCTTCATCAAANCCCTGNATACGNATAGGACAGAANTTTCCTTCAATAAAATCAATGGTGTCGTCACCATTAAGGACATATACGCCGTCAAAAACCACATCACTGATGCTGCCTCTGCTCTGTACGGTAGTCCAATTGCTCTTTAAATTGTTAATGTCGATAAGCTGTGCATTATCTCCTGCGTCGCCTTTACCCATGGAAGCATCCTCCACAACGATNTTGGAATACCGGATACCNGAAATAACACAGTTATCTGCATTGTGGATNCTCATGACAGGCTTATGGAANTTATGNAGCACCGTAATATTCTGAAAGGTTATATCCTGTATGACNGGTTTCACCTTATTNCCTTTATTTGTTTCATAGCCGATCTCCATAGATTGGGCAAGATCGGTCCACACCTGGCAATTGTCAAAAGTAATATTGGCAGAGTCGGAACCTGTTTCGGCAGCATAGTTCTTGACTACCAGACTGTCATCCCAGGAACGGATAAAGCTGTTTTTTACTAAAATATTCTGACAGGACTGGATGGTAATACCATCNCCNTTTGGACGGGCACTGATGATCTTGATGCCATCCAGGTTTACATCACTGCAGTTATACAGATTGACACACCAGGCATTGGGATCCAATATTGCCACACCGCTGATATCCACATTCCTGCATTTACTTAAATTAATAGGTACATAGGCGGCGTAACCGTTCAGCATCCAGCTTTCGTTATTGGATCCGTCAATAAAACCATGACCGCCGATCTTAATATCACTGGCGCCTGTAGCATTGATGGTTCCCTGAATAATAGCGCCGCCGGAAATGTAAAGCTCCATGCCGTCCGTCATAGACAGATTTTCAATTGTCCATGCACCGGGTCCGATATACTTAACGGTCTCCGTACTTTCCGCAGGAGCATCATGATCAATCGCATTGGCAAAAATATGCATAGCTGTCATTGCATCATCATTACATTCAACTGTGTATATGCCGGGTTTTTCAATTTCAAACTTGATCGTACTGCCTTCCACCTCCGGCGAAAGTCCCTCTGCAAGCGGGCGGACCGTTACCGTTTCCGGCTGGGTTCCGTCTAAGAATGTGATCTCCATTTTTACCGGTGCTCCGTCAAAATCGAAAGAAGTGACCGGNGAAACGGAAAGAGAAGGCAGATAATTGCTTTTCCAGCTGTGGGTATTNTTTACCGCAGTGTCATAAACAAACAATTCATTGCCATCCACTTTCATNGAAACGGNCTCGGACGCAGGNACGGGCNNCGGNCCTTCATATAGTACNANTNCAGCGTAAGGNCCCTCATCCGGCATAAAAANTTCCGTTGTCAGNGCAAGNACGCAAAATACAACCGACAAANCTGCACANACNGNCAGANTGATCAGTAANATATTTTTGCCCTTGCCGCCNNTTTTTTGTGAAACGTTTGAACTCATAAATTGCAGCCTTCCTTTCCNATNTCANANTTTNTCTNTAAAACTTATTCTGNAACTTTCAGAAGATCNCCNAAAGACTTCATATTATAAGTTGCAAGACCTGTTTCAGCTGCAGGCCCCAGGGCTGCGCTGTCNAATCCGCCTGCAATNGCGCCCTGAATACCGGCCTCGGCGTCCTCTACTACCATACAATCCCCGGGATCCAGATGCAGCATCTCTGCAGCCATCAGGAACACTTCAGGATCCGGTTTTGATTTGGTAATGTTATTACCGTCGGAAATCGCATCAAAGAAATCACCCAGACCNATTCTTTCCAGGATCAGAGGGGTGTTCTTACTGGAAGAGCCGATTGCCAGTTTAAAGCCTTTGTCCCTCAGTGCATTAAGCGTATTTCGAACCTCCTCAGACANATCAGCCGGACTCATAGACTGTAGATAAGTTCTGTAGAGATCATTTTTCTTATCGGCCAATGCAATTTTGTCCTCTTCGCTTAATGGCGCTCCCTGATACTCCTCCAAAACGATCTCCAGACTGGCCATTCTGGAAACGCCGCGAAGGCGGTCGTTTTTTGTCTCGTCAAAGGGTGCGCCGATGGAATCCGCCAAAGCCTTCCACGCCAGATAGTGATAGTGATCGGTAAAGCAGATCACACCATCCAGATCAAAAATAATTCCTTTATATTTCATGTGTTTCTCCTCCTTCTGAGACTGATTTTATAATACCGTGACCCGTGCGTCAACCGGAGTCACCTCCGCCCGATACCATTTCCCCCGGCAGCAGAAGCAAAACGCCACNCGCTTCCACCCTTTGGGCAGACAGGGCNGCAGCACCGGGCCNGCCTTCGTCCATTCCAGGCCCGCAAATCCTTCCGCAAGCACCTTCCATGCCCCGCCTTCGGCTGCCGGATGGGTACCTCCGATATACACAAGTCCTGCCCACTGTTTGCCGCCGCCCAGCCAGTCTGACTGAGCTGATTTCATGAAAAAGGGATAAGCCCTGTCNGGTTCGCCGTANCTGCATGCCAGCAAAGCATACATGCATGCGCTTAAAGAGGAGCCGTGTTCCGTACGAGGTTCATAGTAATCCCAGTTCTTTCGCAGTATATCTTCCGGGTAATCTCTGTGGAACATCTCCAGCATAGTTACTACATCCGCCTGCTTAATGATCTGGGTATGAGAAGCCACACCATAAGCTCCGCCCCAATATTCTCTGGGATCTAAAAGCCTTTTTCGTACTTCCTCTACTGTAGTATCCTCCAATTCTCCATAGCCGTCGAACTGAGGGATCACGCCTGTTTCATCAGGCCCCGGTATATACAAATGCAAAACTGCCTGGCTAAGCTTTGGCAGAAGCTCTTTGGCNCCTGTCTGCTCACAAAATTCCTGATAGGCTTTTTCATCATCTTCTTTGAGTATGTCAGCTGCTTCAATTGCCCAGTTGAAAGTCTCNCCNGCCATTTTGTTGGTGTATGCATTATTATTTACACGCTCGTGATATTCATCAGGCCCAATAACATCATGGATCTCCCACCTGTCATCGGTGGCACGCTTTACGAGCAGGGAATAGTAGAATCTGGCACACTCTAAAACCGTTCGTGCGCCGCCCTCTTTCAGAAGGCTCAAATCTCCTGTCACTTCCGTATAAAGCATCACGGCACGGGCTACAGCAGAAGAGATATGTACCTGCTTATCCCTGAAGAAGGTTCGCATTGGCCGCTTGGTAAATACATCGGTTACGTTGTAATCGGAGCATCCGTCAAAGCCGCCCTCCTGGCTTTCCCATGCATAAAACGCCCCCTGCCATCCATAGCTTTTTGCTTTCTCCAACGCTCCTTTCAGTGTATCCACACGATAACGTACCATGCTCTTAGCCACCTCGGGCTGGGTATACAGGAAATAATCCAGAATGAACATTTCACTGTCCCAGAAAACAGCGCCTTTATATGTCTGACCGGAAAGTCCTCTTGCCGGTATGGACAGGTCATTTCGATGCCTTGGCGCAATGCAGTTCAGATGATACAGGGAATAGTTGATACAGTCCCTTGCCATATCATCCCCTTCCAGCTCCACTTGTCCCACATCCCATATTTTTTTCCATGCTTCTTTGTGAGAAGTAAGCAATACATCAAAATCAGGATTTTCCTGTAAAGCTGTCTTTACAGCCGTCAATGGATCCGCCTCATCATTAGTGGTGTAGACCGCGCTGACACTCTTTAAGGTGACTTTTTTTCCGGGTTCCATATGCAGGTCATAAACAAAAGTGCCATCCTTTTCCTGACATTTGGCCTCTACAGAAAGTTTACAGCTTCGGCCTACTGCAACCCGATCCTTATTATTCTGCACATATGCCAGACAGTACAAACTGTCATTTTCGCTGCTAAATTCAATTTTATTATAGTGGGGGCCGTATATTTCCCAAATATCCGTATCAATTTCTGCCAGAAGTTGAAGCTCCATAGGCGCATCCACGGATACCGTAAATTCCTGTCCTATGAAATGAGAATGCGCCATGTCCGCAAAGCGGCGGCTTTCCACCGTGACAGCGCCCGTAGAAATATGCCAGGTAGTCTTTCGCATCAGAATGGCATGGTAAAAATCCAGACTCTGTATGTGGTCTGCTGCTTCCACTTCCGGTAAAACAAGGGCTTTTCCATCTGCATATACGACTATATGCAGGGGATTAGGTGCATTTAAGGGTTCTCTCCAGCCGTCTCCCACCCGGTCATAAATACCTGCCAGATTTACTGCCGCAAGCTGATCGCGTCCGTGTTCATCCAGCGTGCCCCTGATGCCCAAATATCCATTGCCCACCAAAAAGCGATTGCCGTTATCCGGCATCGCTTCCTGGGATGCATTATTATTTTCAATCATCCACTGCATAGTTATTCCTTTCCCTTCAAAGCGTAAGAAACTGGTTCATTTGTAACCGTGATATCCTGGTCATATAACTTCAAGTTCACAGGCTCCCCTTCCTTGCAGCAAATGGTAAGCTTTTCCTGCTCTACTTCCACGGCAAGTACACTGTCCTTTGTCCGCAGAGAAAACGTATATTTTTTCCATGTTTGGGGGATACACGGAGACAGACTTAATTCATCACCGTCACTGTTCAGTCCGCCAAAGCCATAAATAATATTCATCCAGGCGCCGGCAATCGATGTGGTATGAAGGCCTTCCCGTGTATTCCGGTTGTAATCATCCAGATCCATACGCGTTGCAAATCCAAAGTAATCTTCTGCCTTTTCCACTCTGTCAAGACGACAGGCTAAAATAGAATGGATAGAGGGCGAAAGACTACTTTCATGGATACAGCGGGGTTCATAATAGTCAAAGTTAACCGCAAGCTGTTCTTTGGTAAATTCGGAGCCATAGAGCATCATAAACATAAGCACATCCGGCTGCTTCAACATATCATTGCGATAGATCCTCTCATAAGACCAATGACTGTACAGCGGGAAATCCTCTACCGGAATAGCGGAAACATCAAGATGAGGCAGATGGAAGAATCCGTCATGCTGTTCAAAAAGCTTTGTTTCATCGGAATATGGAATATACATTTTATCCGCCTTGTCTGCCCAGTCTTTCAGTTCTTCATCAGTCAGTCCCAGCAGGGCTGTCACTGCATTCAAAGCCTCAGGAGCCGACTCTTTCATCTCCGCTAATGTATCCAGTGTAAACTGTAAAGTTTTTTTACCCATAAAGTTGGTATAGGCATTGTGGTTTACCATCATCTGGAACTCATCGGGTCCCATAACACAGTAGTAACCGTATTTTCCGGTAATAGCGTCAAAATTGCCTCTTGAAGCCAGCATCCTGCTGATTTCCGCCAGCATTTCAATACCTTCTTTGTAAAGATATTCTTTGTCTCCGGTAAGATGAACATAGTTCCACAGTCCATAAGCCACGCCGGTAGATGCCTGAAGCTGCAGACTGGCATGCTGCCACAGATCGCAGCATTCCCGGCCGCTGATCGTCGCAATGGGATAAAAAGCTCCTTTGCAATCCAATGCTTCTGCCCTCTTTTTCGCCTCCGATAGAGTATCATAACGGAATTGCAAAATACTTTTGGCTGCCTTCGGATTATTAAACAGATAGAACGGCAGACAGTAAGCTTCACTGTCCCAGAATGTATTGCCATTGTAAGCTTCGCCGGTCAGTCCCTTTGCGCCGAACACTGCGCCATATTTAGCCGTATGCAGCGTCTGATGAAGCTGGAAGATACAAAAACGGATGCCCTGTTGATTGACCTCATCACCTTCAATCTCAATATCGGAAACCTTCCACTGATTCTCCCACCATTTTGCAGAAGCTCTTTTCATGGTCTCAAAATCACATTCAGATAAATGTTCTTTATTAGCTCTCTCCCTGGCTTCCAGAGTCTTAAACTCTTTCGCATTTCTGGCACAGACTAAAGTCACTACACGCTCAAGACTTACCGTCTCTCCTGCTGAGAGCCTGGCAGAAAACAAGTTGGAGACTACTGCTCCATCATCGGGGAGCTCTTTACCTTTCATGCCCTTAAAAGAAGCTGCTGCATAAACTGTCTGATTTGTTTTTTGGGTAGTGGCCTGAATCTCACATCCCGCACCATCGGCTTTCTGAAAGTATACGTGAAACATAGGCTTTTTCATAAACATATGAGGACGTGAAAAATCAAGGCCTGCCCTGATGGCAATATCTGCCTTGCCGGACAGCACATTGATTGTGATTTTCTGACCGCAATACTGCTCCTCTTCCATAGAAGTGAAGCGTTCAAAGATCAGTTTTACTGACGTAGTATCGTCTACATGCCAGATAAATTCACGAGTCATCAGCCCGCTGCGCAGATCCAAGACTCTGCGGAAATCAGAAAAACGTACTTTCGAAAGATCCAGGAACTGGCCGTTACAGTTGATACGGGTATATACCCAGTCTACTGTATTCACCATGAACTCTGTAAAAGAAAGCATACCCTTATATCCGATAGGCGGAAGGTCTCTGCTTTCATACACACCGTTCAGATAACAACCCTGAAGACTTGCTCCAGAGTAACCTTCATCAAAATAGCCTCTGAGTCCCGTATATTCATTGCCCAGGGAAAATACGGACTCACTAACCTCGCTGTGTGCAGGATCAAAGCCCTCTTCTATCACCTGCCAGGGGTGGATTTCAAAATAACGATCTGCAAATTTTCCCATAATCAGCCTTTAATACCTCCTGACATAACTCCATCCATGATCTGTTTCTGGAATACAGCAAAGATAATGGTAGGAGGAATAAGTGAATACAGAACCGCACGGATCAGATCGATCTGGTTGGTCTTGATGGAAGAGTTAAAGCTAAATAATTTAACCATAACAGTCTCCTTACCGTTTGTACCATTCAGGAGCAGATAAGGCATCAGGAAATCACTCCATGCTGCAGTAACAGCGAAAATGGCAACTACTACAATGATCGGTTTGGCAAGCGGTAATACGATACGCCAAAATACGCCGAAGCTGCTGCATCCGTCTATCCTGGCTGCCTCCAGAAAATCCTTGGGAAGACTCTCNAAATAGTTTTTGAANAAAACTACCCAGTAAGCATTAGCNCCCATAGNCAGCCACAGAGGAATAAANCTGCCNANCAGNCCNANACGNTTGATATTNACAAACANNGCAACAAANCTGGTGGTNGGCGGAATCAGCAGNCACCACATTACCANNANCAGAANGATCTTATGTCCNCTGGGTTTCAGNATAGCCAGAACNTATGCCATNANNCCNTTAAANAATACGGCNCANATCACNCCNCCGNCAACNGTNATNCCGGAATTGATATAGTATTTNGTAAAACCAAANGCATTCCAGGTATCCACCCAGCCTTTCCANTCCGGGTNNTTCGGCAGNATCTGCGTAGTNCTCATNTATTCNGTNAAATCTTTCANGGAAGTNCANNNCAGCCANAATACCGGAAACANCGCAATTACNGCNATGGCNANACAGGCAATAAAGATCATAACGACCCAGAATCTGGTCTTGCCNGATTTCACATCATAAAANCGGATGGTNCCATCTTCCTTGCCTTCATATTNATTAAAAAATCCCATAGCNCACCTCCTTANTCTTTCTCGCCGCTATTGGCAANAGCGTAATAAATGACNGTCAAAATGATCAGAATAATACATACTTCCACTGANAATGCAGCTGCCTGAGACATTTTCATCTGTTCAAAGGCAAGTTTATAAACCATTTGCATAATAGAAATACTTGCATTATTCGGACCGCCGTTAGTCATCATCATGGGTTCATACAGGATCTGGAATACGGCAAGGATCTGCAGGATCAGCATGGTCTTACCCGTTTTTAAAATGGTAGGCATGGTAATGGAGAAGAAACGACGCATGGGTGTTGCACCGTCAATGGTAGCGGCCTCGTACAGATCAGGAGAAATTCCGGCCATACTGGACATATACACCAGTGCCGTACTTCCCGCTGCCTTCCATGTCATGGCGACCACAATCCAGAATATGACCCAGGTTCTGTTATTCAGAAATGCCACCGGTCCCACTCCGATCTTTGAAAGCAGGATATTTAAAACACCGCTGTCACCTGAAGTAAAGAAAATAGAATAGATCATGACAGCAGCAATACCGGGAATTACATTGGGATAATAAGCTGCAAGCCGAAAGAACCCTCGAAAATGTGTCATTTCTGTGATCAGCGCC
The DNA here is from genome assembly GCA_014803415.1 of Lachnospiraceae bacterium. Taxonomy (GTDB): domain Bacteria; phylum Bacillota; class Clostridia; order Lachnospirales; family Lachnospiraceae; genus Suilimivivens. The sequence continues at coordinate 138,871 of JAAVBZ010000020.1, read as the reverse complement.
GCAATGATAACGGGTACGGCCAACCCCACTATCAAAGAGCACACCGTATACTTTACAGTATTAACCCATGCAATGTTGAAAGCAGGTTGAATAGCAAGTTTCCTGTAGTTTTCGAAGCCAATAAATTTGACAAGTTCAGTACCATTGACCTCATAAAAAGACATCCGCACAGTGTCCAGCAAAGGTACCCATACAAAAAAGGCGAACAGTACCAGACTGGGAAGCATTAACAGCCATGCCCCTAAGTCACTGCGGAGCTTTGCATTTTTACCGGACAGATGAGTTGGGTTATTTTTACTTTTATTTTTCATTCATCGTTACCTCTCATTTGCGCATATTTCAGCTATATCCAAAAAGCCGCCGCAAATGCGGCGGCCCATGATTCATAATTCATTTAAAACTGCGTATGATTTACATTGCATCCAGAACAGCCTGATAAGAATCATTAGCAGCATCCAGTTCAGCCTGAATATCTACGCCGGCAGGATCAGCAATGATCGCCTGCAGAACATCATTCAGCAAGGTGTACATTGTCTGTGTATCACCGGGTTCCTCTGTACGGAGAGCTCCCTCTTCCTTAGAGAAATCGAAGTAAGGCTGCCACAGACCCATGTCAATATTAGTATACTCATCAATAACTTTGTTCTGTTCGTCAACAACAGCTCCAACCCATGCAGGGAAAGTAGGAATTACAGGAATACCTTTCTCAACACGATATTCAGCGTCAGCTACCCAGCCATCACGTGCAGCGTCACTAACCTCGGGAGATTTACCCATAACTTCCAGATAATCCAGCGCCCAGCGAACTTCATCGTCAGTAGCATCAGGTGAGAAGAAATAAGGTGTACCGCCCATCAGAGTGTAATGACCGCCAGGACCTGCAGGCATAGGAGCCAGGAAGAATTCATCAGGATTCATTCCTCTGTAGGAAGGCTGATCAACAGCATCGTTAGCTGCGATATACATAGCTGCGGTGTTAGTACCGATACGGTCAAATCCGGTACCCCAGTTTTCCTGAGTAGGATCGTCAGTTACGCACTTGTCAGCAACCATCTTCTGAACCCATTCCATAGCTGCAACAGCTTCAGGAGTATTCAGGTTAGATGTGTAAGTTCCGTCATCATTAGGGATGCAGAGTGTAGCGCCATAGTTCCAAGCGATGTTGGACCAATGCCAGCCGCCGCCGCCATCGGAAGCCTGCATACAGAAACCAGCTTCACCTGTCTTCTCGCGGATGATCTTGCTGTACTCATAAACCTCTTCCCATGTAGTAGGATACTTAACGCTTCCGTCATCATTTACCAGACCGGCNTCTGTGAACAGCTTAATATTGATCATAAGACCAAGTGAGTAAGCATCACGAGGAATACCATAGATACGTCCGTTGTCATCAGAGAGAAGATCACGGATCGCAGGGCTCATAGAATCTGCCCATCCACGCTCGTTCAGAACGTCTGTGATATCTTTAACCAAACCGTTGCGGATCAGTTTCTCGGGCTCTGTGTACCATGACTCAAATACTGTAGGTGCATTGCCCGCCGTAGCCATAGCTACATAGGTGTCAGGCGCATACTTGTAATAAGCAGGAACTGCTTCAACATTGGGATGCATCTCATTAAATGCAGGAACATAATAATCTGTGTGTGTTGCAATAGCTTCTGTTTCAGTGTCTTCAGGCCAGATACCTAAGGTAATAGAACCTGATTCATCACCGGAAGTTTCTGCAGGNGCTTCTGCATCATCTGCTGCAGGGGTTTCTGCATCATCTGCTTTGTTGTTATCTGTTGCAGTAGTTTCAGCGGGTGCGCTCGGCTCGGCGTCTTTGCTGCCGCATCCGGCAAGTGTACCCATGATCATGGCGCTTGCCAGGATCAGACTAAGGATTTTACTCTTTTTCATTTCATTCCTCCTGTTTTTATTTGGTTTTACGATAAATCAACTAATATTTTCTTTCTTTTTAAAAGTTTATGTATAATCTGTTGGTTTAACGTTTAACCATATAATAGCAGAAAGCTCTAAAATTGTAAAGAGATAATTTTAAAAAAATGTAAAAATGCACAAAAAAATTTTTCTTAGGTATTTTAAATCATTCTACCGATATTCGAAACNGCTAAAATATATGGCAGCCTCCATCCTTAACTTAACAATGTATTTACTTCTCCATACCCTGCTCTTTCCAATAATGTTTTTATTCCTTCAAGAGCTTCTTCTCTTGAGTAATTGTGCGCTGTCAGAAAACCTTCATCCTTCTCGCTTACATATTGGTAGAACAGTAACGCTGTAAAAACTTCTTCTTTCCGGGTATGATCCAGGTTTGTCAGTATAGTATTTTCAGCCTCATTTATGAATCCCCGGTCAACCATCTCTTTCCATTCCCTTAATAACATTCCGGAAACTTCATATTTATTTTCATCAGACAATTCCACAGACTTATATTGTTTTCCGAACATTAAGGAAAAAAGAACTCTTGTCATTTCCTTGATCATACGCATGATATAATCTTTATCATCATTAAAATCCATCTTTCTCCTCCCAATAGGCTGTCCGCATTTTTCATTTATCAGATTTCTTTCGGGACAAAGATGCAAATCCTCTGAGCAGCGCATAGGACACTGCCGATATGAGAAGGAAAAAGCAAATTACCACGCCCATCACTCCAGGNAAACCGGCTTTTGCTCTTATCAGCAGGCAGAATATAACACTGAAGGTCCCTGCCATGGCTATACTTATCATAAAATCTTTTTTTGGCGTACTTTTCTGCCATAATCCGCTCATTGCTATAGAAATAAGATATACAAGACCACCGATAAACAATATGATGTTCTCTCCAATGACTAAAGACAGATTTCCCGTTATCAGTATCTGCACGACTATAGTTGCTGCACACAGCAGAAACATGATCATGAATGAAACGCTTCCTATTTTTGCAGTTCTTTGCTTTTTCAGTTCGTTATAATCGGCAACTTTTAATAATGTTTCTTTTAATTCACCATCCATACTCTCGCTTTTCCTTTCTCCATTTAAAATTTCTTTGATCTCCACATCATAATACTCGGAAATTTCCACAAGAACACTTAAATCAGGCAAATTATTTCCTGTTTCCCATCTGGAAACGGTTCTTCCTGAAACGCCCAGAATTTCAGCCAATTGCTCCTGTGTGATTCCTTTTTCATTACGAAGTCCTTTTAAAAATATTCCTATTTCTTTTGGATTCACGATTTTTCCTCCTTTCACACAGGCTACTTTTTATCAGAATAAAAGAACAGGACACAAAGCGAGAAATGCCCCATTTCTTTTACCGGACATGAATGTCTAACTCATTATCGCTTTTCTTTCCTCCTGTGACACGTCTTTCGGTTTCCACAGCTGGCACAGCCTCCGCCGCAGCCGCGCTTTTTATTGTTCCCCGTACAGATCATGATCNCAGTCGGAATGCCGATNATNAATGCAAACACCAAAATCTCCATCTTTTCTTTATCCTNCCATTCACCGCAGCATCTTCACTGANCCCCNCTTCATAATAACNGAATCNCANACNATATGCTGCGNTTTTTCNCCATTCATCATGCCGTGCAGTAAGGAAACNGCCGAAAGTGCCATNTCTGTTGCAGGCTGATACACNGTNTCCANTGTAGGATTATAAAATTCTGCCATTTCAATACCGTCGAATCCTATAATAGAAATATCCTCCGGTATCTGTTTTCCCGAAGTCAACACTGCTTTGGCCGCTCCCATAGCCAGAACATCCGAAAAAGCAAAAACCGCCGTCATATCCGGATTTCTCTGCATCAGACTCTTCATTGCCTGAAATCCCGCCCGAAACCCGATGCCATTGAAGGGAAGGGCCGGAGCGATCAACCTCTCATCTACAGGAATTCCATTCTCCTTAAGCGCTCTGACATATCCCCGATAACGAAGAATATTCGGCGTTACAATATTTTCTATATCTTTATAAAGAAAGCCGATCCTTCGGTGCCCCATCTCGATCAGGTAGCTGACGGCCCGATACCCCTCCAGCTCATCATCAATGGTAACACTGGAATATAAAGCAGGATCCACATTTCCCTCGGAATTAACGGTAAGCAGAACACAGGGGATTCCAAGCTGCCTGAATTTAGCTTCCGTATAAGAAGAATAGGACCCTCCCATAATGATCAGTCCGCACAGATTTCTCTGCATAGACTCGCTGATAGCAAAGTCCAATTCATCCGAACTCTCATCCACATTTTGAATCAGCAGAGGATATCCTCTGAATGCCGCTTCCTGCTGTATGATCTCTATCATCTTCTCAAAAAAGGGATTAGAAATATATTTTACAAACAATGCAATATTTTCCGATTGTGTCAATTTCAGATTCCGCGCATTATTATTAGGGATATAATTATATTCATTAATGACTCGCATAACCTTTTTCCGCGTCTTTTCACTTACATACCCCGTCTGATTGATAACACGGGAAACCGTAGCTATCCCCACTCCGGATAACCTGGCTATATCCTTGATGTTAATGTTTGCCATCTCTTCCTCCCAAATCATTCTATGATTAACCATTTTATAATAAAAATAGCGGTATCGCAATGAAATCTTACTGTTCTGAAGGAAACGCTTCTTCATTGAGAAAACGTTTCCACTTTCCTGCGTATTTTAAAATTTTTACCGCTTTTTGGCAATATTAATTTATTGTTTTTTATTTTTTGTATAAATTCATTGACACTTCTAGCCTGTATGTCTATAATCTAATTATTGTTTTACACTATTTCTGCTTCATTTTTCTTTGTTTATGGAAACGTTTCCTCATTAAGTATCAATTAAGAAAGGACTTAACTTCATGAAAAAAATCAATCGCTTTCTTTCTATCTCCCAGGGAGACTGCCGCTATACCTTTTTACCTGCCGGTGACATATTTACTTTTATCCATGAAAATTTTCTTATCAACCAATTCAGGGGAAATGCCAAAGATGGATCTGTAAATAATATATATCTGCGGATACATCATGAAAGCGGCATCCGCCATTATCCTTTACTGGGAATAAAATCTGGCAGCCTTATTTCCTATAACGAAAGTATGATCCAATATAAGGGGTGCGTTGAGGATATTTCCTATATTGTGACTTTTCGTCCTGTATCAGAATGTTGGTTCTGGGATGTTTCTCTTGACGGCTGTGGAAAAACTGTAGATCTTGTATACGGACAGGATATTGGAATTGCTCCCGAAAACAGCGTCTATACAAATGAATTATATGTGTCTCAATATCTTGACCACAGTATTTACCGCAGTGAAAACGGATATATTATCTGTTCCAGGCAGAACATGCCCTCCGGCGGTCAATTTCCTTACCTGCAGCAAGGCGTCATCGGCGCGAAAGCCGCCCATTACTCCACTGACGGTCTGCAGTTTTTCGGTCTTTCCAGCAAAGAAACCGGTATTCCTGCCGCTCTTAGTCAAAACCTGGAAGATGTAAATCTGCAGTATGAGTTTGCCTATGCTGCTCTCCAGACGGAAACCTTTTCCTTAAACGGAACAAAAACCGTTTCTTTTTACGGGTATTTCCTGAAAGATCATCCGGCAGCCGTATCTACAGTCGAATATCAGGAAGAAATTCTGGCAGCATACCATACTCCGCTCAAGGTAAGTACTCCTTTGCAGGAAGTCCCGCCTGTAGCGGTCAAAAGCCTTTTCGGCTCCCCCTTTTCTTCCCCTTCCTTTACAAAAGGGGAGCTTGACTGTCTATTTCCTGACCGGATCTTAGAGGAACAAAAAGAAGGAACTTTATTGTCCTTCTTTACAGAGGATCATGCACATGTAGTAACAAAAGAAAAAGAACTTTTAATGGAACGGCCTCATGGAACGATCATTATCACTCCGCCGGATGAAAACAAAATAAACAGTTCGCTGATTTCTTCGTCCCAGTATATGTATGGAATCTTTAACAGCCATGTGGTCACCGGCAATACGGATCTTCACAAATTCCTGTCCACGCCCAGAGGTTTTCTGAACCTGCTTAAAAACAGCGGACAGCGTATTTATATCAAGATTGATAACATATATCGTCTGCTTAATCTGCCGGGACTGTTTGAAATGGGTATGAATTACTCCCGTTGGTACTATAAAATTGCGGATGATATGGTCTGTGTCACTGCATATACCCTCGCTCATGCCTCTGATTTGGTATTGGAGCTAAACAGTGCCCATCACATTGCTTATGATTTCATCGTAACAAACCAACTCGTCATGGGAAGCAACGAATATACCTCTGATATTTCCTGTGAACCTATTGCAGACGGCCTCCGTTTTATATTAAGCAGTGATGTTTATCCCGGTCTGCACTATGATATGCTCCTTCCTGACTGTGATTTTTCAGTCAGCGATGACCGTATTTTCTTTGAAGAAGAAGAGCCGTTTGATGAGACGTTTCTCACACTTGCCATCCCTGCCAGAGATGCATTTTCCATGATCATCCGCGCTCATCTGACTGAAGAAGAAGAAAAAACGCAGGAGGTTTACTCTTTCGAAAGAGAAAAGCAGGCATGCCTTAACTACTATAGCGGGCTGATCAACCATTTTCAGCTTACTTCGGCGCCTGATTTTAAGCAGGCCCACATCCTGAATGAAACCATCTGGTGGTATACCCACAACGCCATGATCCACTTTTCCATGCCCCATGGCCTGGAACAGCCCGGAGGCGCGGCCTGGGGCACCAGGGATATCTGCCAGGGACCTATTGAATTTTTCCTGACCACGCAGCATTACGATCTGGTACGCGCAATCCTTTTAAACATCTTTTCTCATCAGGATGAACATACCAGAGAATGGCCCCAGTGGTTTATGTTTGACCGTTACTCCATAAATCCCGGAGAATGTCATGGAGATGTGATATTCTGGCCCTTGAAATGTGTTGCTGATTATCTGGAAGCTGCCGGGGATGTTTCTGTCTTGGATGAAATGATCCCTTATGACGGCGGTCAGGAGAAAAGCACTCTCCTTTCCCATATAGGATCAGCTCTTTCCAACATTAAAGAAACAAGAATGATCGGGGAAACCGGGCTGATCACCTATGCCGGCGGCGATTGGGATGACACTCTTCAGCCCGCCAGTGATGATCTGAAGCAGCGTCTTGTCAGCGCATGGACGGTAGCTCTGGCTTATCAGACTTTCCGGGCTCTCAACAAAACTCTGCTCGCAGCTTCCCATAAACTGACCGGCTCCCCTACCGAAAGTCATGCTGCCCGACTGGCCGATGAATTTGGTATTCTGAGCGAAAAGGTGAAGGATGCTTTTGAGAATATTCTGATCAAAGACGGGATCATTGCCGGATTCCTGGACTTTGGTGATACCTATACTTATATGCTGCATCCTGACGACGAGACCACCGGCATCCATTACCGGCTTTTACCAATGACACGGAGCATCATTGCCGAACTTGCCGATCCTGCCCAGGCTGACCGCAACGCAAAGCTGATCCACGAACATCTGAAATGCCCGGACGGCGTACGGCTGATGGATAAGCCTGCTGGTTATGACGGCGGCGTCAGCCGCTTATTCAAGCGGGCGGAACAGGCTGCCAATGTGGGTCGTGAGATCAGCCTTCAGTACACACACGCACATATCCGCTACATTGAAGCCATGGCAAAACTAGGCAATGCCGATGAAGCGTGGAACTGCCTGTTCACAATCAATCCTATTCTGATCCAGGACAGCGTACCCAACGCCAATATCCGCCAAAGTAATTTGTATTTCAGCAGTTCCGATGGCGCCTATCATGACCGTTATGATTATGCAGCGCGTTTCCATCTGCTGAAAACAGGGGAAATCGGCGTAAAGGGCGGCTGGCGGCTGTATTCCAGCGGTCCCGGCATCTATATCCGTCAGCTGATCCAGAACATTCTGGGGATCAGATTTATCAAAGAAGGATTATTGATCGACCCGGTTCTTCCCGCTAAAGCTGATGGGCTCGTATTTACCTACGATTGCTTTGGTCGTTCCTATACATTCCGCTATCATATAAATACAGGCAGAACTTCCGGACAACCTGTCGAGGTCGTAAGCAACGGTGCAAAACTTGATGGCCTGTCTCTTTCCAACCCTTATCGTACAGGCGGCGTATTACTTACAAAGGAAATGCTGGAAACCTGCAGCAATACACTGGATATATATCTGAACTGATTTATGATGATCCGAGCAGTTTTCGAACCGCTCTCACAAGAAAATCGCTTCGCGATTATCTTGGGAAGAACCTTCGGTTCTTCCGCTCTTTGGAGAAATATCCTAATATAATGAAAAAATGGGCTAAGCAGATGTCTGCTTAGTCCCATTTTTTGTCGAGAACTTCTTCTATTTTCGCTATGGCCTTTTCTGCCGTATGCTGCTTGATCAGTCCTTCTTTTGCATACCCGGCAAACCAAAGGATACTCTCAGATAATTGTACGGATACAACGGCAGGATTCATGTTGGCTATACCCGACATGATCAAAACCACAAATATTTGTTTTTCAATATCTTCCTCCATAATGTGCCCGACTTCCGAAAGGGAGTCTTTTAATTGCACAAACGTCAGAGCTGGCTTCGGGTTTTGCTTAAAAACAAGATCCTTTTCTTTTAGTTTGCAATGCTTTCTCATCTTTTCAAGTAAATCTTTGTTTTCTTCCATGGTTTTCTCCTACTTTGCATTTTCTTTTCCTAACTATATCACAATGTCTCTGCTCTTTCCATACCCTTCCGCTCCGTTAATTGACAATACCTTTCAGAATACTTATACTGATTTTAAATCACAATAAAGCCCGGCATAAAAGAGGATTGAACAGAATGAATAAAATTGAACGCCCTTTAGTCAGTGTAATCATACCTACCTATAACAGAATAGGTACGCTTCCCGCCTCTGTAAACAGTGTTTTAGCACAGACTTATGCTCATCTGGAATTGATCATTGTGGACGACGGAAGTGATGACGGAACCGACAAGTACGCCAAAGGATTGACCGATTCCAGGGTGAAATATATAAAGAGCAATGGAAACAACGGACCTTCTGCAGCAAGAAATCTGGGCGTAAAGCTGGCTCAGGGAGAGTATGTGGCTTTTCACGACAGCGACGACGAATGGCTGCCTGAAAAGTTAGAAAAGCAAATGCGCCTTTTTCAGAACCATGAGCAGGAGGTCGATCTGGTATATTGTGAATATGAAAGATATCATGGTCAAGCAGCAGCCGGTATCGTACCGCCGAAAGAAATCCCATATATGTATAAGCAGGGTCAGATTTTAGAAGTATTGCTCATACAGCCGATGATAGGCACGCCGACAATAGTCGTCAAAAAGCAGGAATTTATAAATGCAGGGAGTTTTAATGAGAATCTGAAAACCTTTGAAGATTACGAATTTACAGTGCGTTTTTCCCAAAATCATGCCATCGGTTTTGTGGAAGAGCCATTGGTAAAGGTATATGACTCTTTAAACAGTGTAAACAGACGATATGAGGACAGATTGCGCACACAGGCTTATATTGTGCGGGAGATGATAGATTCCCTTCGAGATAGTAATCTCCTGTGGAAAAAGCTGTCTGATATGCAGCGTGATGCAGAAGTACTGAATTGTCATGATATTTTTATTGAAGAGATGAAGCACCTGGCAGATCTGTTTGTTTCTGAGCAGGATAAACAAAATGCAGCAAATTTATTGCAAAAAACAGAACGCAGCGACGCCAAAACAAATCAGTCAAAACGCCTTGCAAAGCAGGAAATTGCAGATACAAAACAAGAACTGCTGAAAATATATCTGAATGTCTATGGGGATCATTCCAGCGCATCGGAAAGTATGTCCGAGGCATTCAAACAAGCTGGGATTATCACAGCAAAATGTACAGAATTGTTCAAAATCCCATCAGAATCACTAAGTGCATATAAACGAGTACAAACAGTACCGGATTCCTGCACAAAGATAGAAAAACTGTCCCTTCTTACTGATTGGATCGAATCGATAGGCGCTATAGAAGCTTTCATTGAACAGCAGATCTATGAATGCAATATCTGTGGTCAGAAAATCTTCCACAGCCAAAGCCCAATGTGCCCTTTCTGCAAAACAGATCACAGAGAGCGGCTTGCCATTGCCTTTTTACAGGGCCTGCAGCCGGAAGCTGACGAAAAGCTGACTTTACTTCAAATAATGCCTTCTATACTGATGGAGAATTATGCTCTGAACCGAGCAGACATTTTATACGAAAACATATCATCAGTCTCGGAAATTTATTGTACCCTGCAAAAAACTGCGGCTGAAAAATATGATATTATTGTATGTCTTCCAGCCTTTGAAAATCTAAATTCCGTTCCGGAACTCATGATAGAGTTATATAGGATCATGAAACCTTCGGGAATCGGCCTTGCTGTATATCCTCCAGATAACAAAAATCCGGATTCCTTAAATCAATTAAGTGAAACCGGATTTTATATAGAAGAAATAGGGGAAAACTGGTTTGGCGAGGAAATCTGTCAAATGTATGGATTTGACAAAGAATTAACAATTTATGTATTTACAAAAGAAAAACTATGAACACAGCAGTTCCAGATTTTTCTTAATAAACTGGCTTCTTTGCTTTACGCAGTCCGGCGACCGGTGCGGATCGCAGGGCGTATTGAACAGATAGTCTTCCATCTTATCAATCGTTGTTGTTGCAACGTGCATTCTTGTATCACAGGAAGCATAATACAGATAAATGTCTCCGTTTTCCCGCGCTATAGCGCCATTCGTAAAAACAACATTTGATACGTCGCCTACCCGCTCCTTGCCAAGAGGTACCAAGAAAACGCCTGACGGCTCTGCAATGACTTTTGATGGATCATTTAAATCCGTTGCAAAAGCATACAGCACATAGCGAAGTCCTGCTGCCGTGTTGCGTACACCGTGAGCAATATGTATCCAGCATTTTTTCCCCTTGATCGGTACTGCACCTGCCCCGTTTTTGGCTTCCGTCAATGTATGATAAATTCTTCTGCTGATGATCCTTTCCTCGTCAATCACTGCGTGTTCGATATCCTTGCAGAGGCCGAAGCCAATACCGCCGCCGCTTCCAGTTTCAATAAATCCGTCCATCGGCCTTGTATAAAAGGCATATTTCCCATCTACAAATTCCGGATGCAGCGCAACATTTCTCTGTTGCGGAGACTGCAATGTTTTTAGATTATCCATTCGTTCCCATTTCTTTAAATCTTTTGTCCTGACAATACCCGCTTGTGCTACTGCCGCAGAAAGATCTGCGTTTTGCTTATCTTTGCTTTCCGAACAGAATACGCCATAAATCCAGCCATCCTCATGCTTGGTCAAGCGCATATCGTATACATTAGTTTCCTCCGGGCAGGTATCCGGCAGCTCCACCGGATAATCCCAGAAATGAAATCCATCAATGCCGCTTTCGCTTTCCGCTACGGCGAAAAAAGATTTTCTGTCATTTCCTTCAACTCTGACTACCAGATGATATTTTCCATCCATATAAATTGCCCCGGAATTCATTACAGCATTGATACCAAGACGCTCCATAAAATAAGGATTTGTTTCCTCATTCAGATCATATCTCCAATGGACAGGCGCAAATTCACGAGTGAGCACCGGAAATTCATATCTGTCATAAATGCCGTTATAATAATCACTTTTTCTGTTTTTTCCTGCAACCAGTTTATCTACTTTTGCCTTTTCCACATAATATTGTTTATGTAGCATCTCCCATCCTCCTTATCACTTCAAAGCACATTCTTCCGTTATGATACGGACATTTCCAGGGATCTGCGAGCGGCTTTTCCAATGGGGTACCGTTCTCAGATACTGCCCAGAACCATTCTCTGCTTCGAATATCTATCTGATGATCTCTGATATAATTCCAAATATCCTCTGCAGCTTCCAGATATTCTTTATGCCCCGGAGACTTCTGGTAACCGTTCAAAAAACCTACCACGGCTTCTGCCTGTACCCACCAGATCCGTGTTGTATCCTCAACACCGTTTTCTGCTTCATTTATAAGAGAATGATTTCGATATGCTCTTTTATAAATGTTAGCCGTAATCGTCTTTGTGATCGGAGAAATCTTCTCCGTATAAGCGGCGTCTCCTAATATTTCCAATCCTCTGTCAATAAGCCATGCTGTTTCGATATCATGTCCATAGGAATACAGATCGATCAGTGTATGCCATGTTCTGTCGAAGAAAACTTCCTGCCTGCCGATTTCGGCATTATAGACTTTATCTGCAGCCAGGTCTAATATATACTTGATATTGTCTGATACTTTATCGTCATGGGAAACACGGTATAACTCTGTATAAGCTTCAAAAACATGAAGCAGTGTGTTCATTGTTTTTTCCGCCATGATACCATTTTCCGACAATTTATCATTTTCTTCAGGTTCAAACCGGATATTAAAAGCCTCCAGATATCCGTATTCATCCTTGCATCGGGTCTCAATGATACCATAAAGTTCTTTTGCGATCTGAAGCGCTTCTTCATCTTTGGAAGCATCATAATAGGAAGATAATGCATAAATGGCAAACGCCTGATTATATGTATGTTTCGTGGTATCTTCCGGGTTCCCGTCATAAGTAAGCGACCAGTATACACCGCCGTTTTCTTCATCAATGCAATGTTCTCTTAAAAACCGAAAGGCATGTGCTGCATATTTTAGCAGCTCTTCCTCTCCAAGTAACAAATAAGCATTGGAAAAAAACCAAAGAATTCTGCTGTTTAAAATACATCCCTTCACAGCCTCTTTATCCAATGTCAGGTCATAACCCATATATCCGTAAAATCCCCCATATTTCACATCCCGCATCCTCTGCCAGAATGGAATGATATCTTTTATCAAGTGCTCTTTAACCTGTATCGCAAACATCTCTCTGCCTCTTCATTATTTTAACGGATTCCGATCTCCAGATCAGTATCATTAACAACACTATGTTCTTTAATATAATCCACGATTTCATCCACTTGTGTGAATGCAAGACCCACATAAGTATCAGCAGCACCGTAATAAATTGCAATCCTTCCTGTTTCTGCGTCCTGGATCGTTGCGCAGGGGAATGTAACATTCGGCACAAATCCGCGTTCTTCATACCATTCTTCCGGCGTGAGCAGAAATGTCTCACAACGATATTTTACTATTGATGGATTGTCGATATCCAAAATCGCACCGCCGATACTGTATACATAACCGTTGCAGGTTCCTGTTACACCGTGGTAAAATAACAGCCAGCCTTCGCTCGTTTCAATCGGCGCTGCGCCGCCGCCAATCTTTAAATTTTCCCACCACTCCGTGCCTTTTCCCATCACATGACGATGCTTTCCCCAGTAGATCATATCCGGACTCTCTGAAAGGAAAATATCACCAAAAGGTGTATGTCCGCTGTCACTTGGACGAGAGAGCATGACAAAGTTGCCTTTTATCTTCCGAGGGAATAATACCGCATTTCTGTTAAACGGAAGGAAGGGATTTTCAATCCTGGTAAATGTCTTAAAGTCCGTTGTCTTGGCCATTCCGATGGAGGCGCCGTAAAAATCCTGACACCAGATGATATAATAAGTATCTTCAACCTTTACCAACCGGGGATCATAAGCATACTTTGGCATGAAATCATTGCCTTCTTCATCTTTAAAAGGTATTTTCTCTTCATCAAACTCCCACCGGATCGCATCTTTGCTTTTTCCCAGATAGATATAAGGAATACCGTTAGTCTGTTCGCCTCGAAATACGCCAATAAATCCATCTCCATACGGCATAACCGCACTATTAAAGATTCTCGCGATCCCCTTTGATGGATTGCGGCTGATGATCGGATTCTCACTGTATCTCCAGACAGGAGCATCCGTGATTCCCGCAGGCTTATCCTGCCATGGTACATTAGGTGTGGAAATCCCATATATTTCTATTTTACCCATTTTGATCATTCTCCTTTTTATCCTTTAACAGCACCGGCAGCAAGACCACCGTATACCTGTTTCTGAAATACGATAAAAATGATCAATATCGGAATGATCGTTATCAGCACTCCGGCGCAGATATAATTGTACTGACTTCCATACGGTCCTGTAAAAGTATATAATGCAGTCGATATTGTTTTAAGTTCCTTGGACTGTAAATACAAATTTGCAGCATAGTATTCATTGTATACGCCAACGCCTTTTAAAACGACGGTCGTCATGATCGCAGGTTTTAAAAGCGGAAGCAGGATTTTGAAGAATACACCGAAATAAGTACAGCCGTCAATAATTGCAGATTCATCTAATGAAGTGGAAAGATTCTCAAAAAACTGCAGGAAAATATAAATAGAGATAATATCCGTTCCCATCAGGCAGATCATATACCCATACAGATGGTTGATGAGATGAAAATTATTCATTATTTCATAGATTGTAACCTGCATGGCAATTCCGGGAAGAAGCGCTGCAAACATAAAAAGATTTCTGATCAGCCCATTTCCAACAAATTTAAAGCGATTAAGCACATAAGCAATCATGGAACTGACAAGCACGGAGGCCACAAGAACAACTAACAGAACAAGCGCTGTATTAATAAATCCGCGAAGCATATTCGCCTGCGTGAAAGCCACTTTAAAATTTTCAAAATACAGAAAGCTTTTCGGTAGCGATAATGCTGAGGTGTTCTGATATTCTTCTTCTGTCTTAAATGCTGTAAATACACATACAACAACGGGGATGATTGCGACAAGTGCCGCCAGTATCAGCATAAGATACTTAAAAACTTCGAAAAAGATTAATTTTGTTTTACTGCTTTTCATCATATCCACCCCTTCTATCGTAAATTCCGATTCTTTTTTGCCTGTTTCTTTTTCCGTCTTACTGCTGCCTTGGATTCGTCATCCGTTCCATCATCAAATACATAAGCAAAGAAGAGCTTCTGTGCTACCGTACACAAAATGATAATGGCAAGGAGTACGATCGCCATGGCACTGGCAAGACCCACTTTCTGGTTTTCATGCGCCAGCCGGTTCATAATAACGAAGTAAGTACCGGTTCCCATTGTACCGTTTGTGATAACATACGGCGGCTCAAATGCACTGAGAGAACCACTGATAGATAAGATCAGATTTAAAACAACAATAGATTTGATGCTCGGCAAAATAATATATTTAAACTGGTGCCATCTGTTCGCGCCGTCTAAGGAAGCTGCCTCATAAAGATCGGCATCCACAGACATCATAGCACCCAGGAACAAGATCATATTCTGCCCCGTATATCTCCATACCGATGTGGCCGCCAGAGAGATATTGTTAATTTTGGTATCCTGCAGCCAGTAAGGAATATTTTCTTCTGCAACGCCAAACAAGGCGATAATGGAGTCCAATACGTATCCCCTTGCATAGAAAAATTTAAAGATAAAACCAATTGCAATACCGGAAATAAGATAAGGGAAAAACATTGTTGCCTTAAAAAAGGACTCTCCTTTTACCTTAAATACCATTAATGTAGCGAAAAACAGTGCAAGTGCCAACTGGATAACTGCACCGCCCATATAATAGAGACTCACAAACAATGACTTGAAAATTTCCGGACGATTAAATACTTCCACATAATTTTTGAATCCTACAAAAGTACGCTTGCCTATGTATTTCATATTATAGAAGCTGAACTGTACCATTTTACCGAACGGTATGTATGTAAACATAAGCAATAAGAATAACGGTACAAACATAAACGTGAAAATGACCAGAAATTTTTGAACTTTTCTGCTTCTGAACCATTCCCCAAAAGTTTTACCTGACTTTATGCCTGCTATTTTTTCTTTACCCATATTCTTCTCCTTTTGCCGAACGGCAATCCATGCCGCAGGCGGTCATTTGATCACACAGGGCAGATGACCTGTCTGTATCTGCCCTGAGAAATAACTGTTGCTTTATTGATTAACTTCTACGCCAAGTGTTTCCTGTGCTGCTGTCCATTTCCGATTCCATTCGTCCATGATCTCATCAAGTGTTCTTGTACCGTACAAAGCAGCCTCAAGGATTTCACAGTCCGGATAATCGTTGTTATTAATGCCAACTTCGCTCTCATTATTAACTTCGTCGAATAAATCTTCTTCTCCTTCCGGCGCAGGACTGTTGGAAAGAAGTTCTACTCCGTCAAAAGCTTCCAGTACTGAAGGATATTCGCCGTCTTTGCGTGCCGGTATACTTCCCTCATCAAGATAGATTGTGGATTCTTCAATTAACCATTTCATGTAAAGCAATGAAGCGATCTTATTCTCATCTGAACTGCCTGCATTGATACCGAAGGAATAGTTTCCGCCGGAGCCTGCATACTGCTTGCCGTTTACACTGATCGGGAAAGGCATATAACCGATATCATCCGGATTGTCGCCTGCTTCTTTGAACTGTTCTACACACCAGGAACCAAGTACCATCGTAGCGTACTCTCCTCTGTTGATCGCTCCTTTAGAAGATTCCCAGTCTGTACTTGCAGGATCATCTTCAACAAGTCCGCGTGCCACTGACTCATAAAGAATATAATATACTGCATAAGGGCCTGTCATATCATCTCTCTTGGAGAAAGGATCGCTCATATGAACCATATTATTTTTGAAATCAGGGTCTCCTGTTGCTGCACAGTCTGTATATGCATCCCATGCGCCCATTGTCCAGCCTGCAGCGAAGTTAGTATAAAGCGGGACTGCATCTGTATTGTCTTTAATGGTCTGTAAGTCATTAAGGAACTCTTCCGGAGTTTTGGGCATTTCCGTAATGCCTGCATCTGCCCATACTTTCTTGTTATAAGCGATGCCGCTTGCTGTTCCTCCGTTTGCTATACCATATACTACATTGTCAAAAGATTTTTCTTCGACAAAATTGTATACAGGGTTCAATGTGTTATAGTCGCCAAGAGGCATGAAATAAGTGGATAGCTCATTCTTTGAAACAGATGTGGGAATGAACATGATGTCGCCCCAGTCGCCTGCTGTCAAACGAAGCGTTACAGATTCCTCATAATCCGTAATACCTTCATATTCTACTTTGATATTCGGGTATATCTCCATAAACTGTTCCGCATAACCTGCATAAACTGTATCAACAATATCTGTTCTGTTGGTCAATACTTTAATAGATGCTTCCAGATCCGTGTAATCTTCACCGACATTAATAGCGTCAATGGTGGGAACACCTGTCTGTGCACCGCTGCCTGCTGACGCATCTGCATCTGTCGCTTCTGTGTTTGATGACGTATCCGATACCGGACTGCCTGTTCCTGCGCTGTCTGAATTGCCGCATGCCATTAAAGACACGGTCATTATAATTGTCAGTCCAAGCGCAATAAGCTTTTTGATTTTCATTATAAAACCTCCCTTTTGAAATATGATTTTATGTTTATTTACTTTATTTTATTTTAATTTAAGTTATATTTTTAGTCACCATCTTTTATTGACGACATTATCCAATTATTGATTTTATTCGTTATTTCTTCTATTTTACTAATTGTTTATGCCGTTTTTTATATATTTTAAACAAAAATATAGGAATTTTTTAGCTAATTAATTCATTTTATACGCTATATTTAATCATTATTAATCTAATTTTATTTGATTTTATGTTTTTTAACCTGTTTTATTTGATTTTTATATATTTCTATTTTATACTGTTCCTAACTTAAATTAATTTTTTCTTCAGAAAGGAATATGCATTATGGCTACTTCCTCATTTGCTTTTGAATTTTTTGCCAGTCTCATTTCGTCCGAAACCGGCAATTATTTTTCTTTGTCGGATTATTTTGAAAATACATATGACAGAACATATGATTTTTGTGAAAATCTTCCTCATCTTTTGTGCCGGCGTAATGTGTCTGTCACCTTTCCCTTTTCTTACAGGGCAGTGTCCCTAAATGCTTTGTGCCTGCTTTATACCCAAAAAGGGACCGGCAGGCTGCACTATTATGACAGATCAGATACTCCTGTCTCTTACGAGCTTGCTCCAGATTCATTGGCATTTATAGATTGCCGCAGAGAACATGAGCTCGTATGTCTGCATGGTATCTGGGAATATACCATATGCTTTGTCGGTCTTCCTGTAAGCAGTTACTACTATCAAAAGCTGGAAGCATTCAGCAGCTGTATTTTTCCTATGAAAAAATATTCCGATTCTTTTTCCATATGGGAACGTTTCTTGAAGATTGAAAAAGATGATGAGATCCACGGCCTTATGCGTGCATGTGAACTAACTGCACTCTACACACAGCTTTATCTGACATGTTCAGTGAACCAGCATGATTCTTACCATATTCCTTCTTACATTGTTGATATCAAAAAAAGCTTCGATACAGCATACGGAGAACAGTATTCTTTAGAAGAGCTTGCTGCAAAATATAAGGTAAACAAATACACGCTGGGCAGACAGTTTTCCAAATACTATGGTGACACACCCCTGCATTACCTGAACAAGGTTCGAATAGCGAAAGCGAAAGAGCTTCTGCTTTATTCAGATGAAAAAATAGGCGTTATCGGGCAGATGGTGGGCATTGAAAACCTCAATCATTTTATACGTCTTTTTAAAGAAAAAACCGGCCTTTCCCCTTCAGCTTACCGAAGAGAAACACCGGTTTCATGATTTATTTTAATGTCTTAATGGTTTCACAGTACTTCGTTCAATCAGTTTTCCATTGATCACACGTACCTTGGCATGAACTGTAATATGTTCAATACATTCGATCAGCCTGGACAAAGCTACCTTTGTCATGGCTCCCATATCCACAGAATAGGTGGTAATCCGCGAATCTCCAAACTCCGGATAAAGATAATCATCATAGCCAACCACTGAAATATCCTCCGGCACACGATATCCTCTTTCCTCCAACTGCCTGATTAGCGCATATGCTGTTACATCATTATTGCAGACAAACGCCGTTGGCATATCTCTCTCAGAAAGTAAAAGTTTATAATTCATCCCCATAAGGCCGTCCGCATAGTCCCTATCTTTGATGATCCACTCCTGACGCTGTTCAATCCCATGCTCCATAAGAGCTTTGCAATACCCAAAATAGCGGTCAGTAATACTTTCCGTATACATAAGAGTACCTACAAAAGCAATTTTTGTATGTCCGTTTTTGATCAGATATTCTGTCATACGGTACATACCAAGGAAGCCTTCGGATATAACAGAATCCACAATAACTTCATCATCATAAAAATCGAGGAAGATCATAGGTATTTTTTTATTCTGATAAAGTTTTTTTAAATACTCTTTCTTAGGTTTCCCGATAACGATTATGCCATTCACACGCTCCTCATTAAGCAGTCTGGGCCTTTCCAGCGCATCTTCATCAAGAACTGCTACTACTTCCAGCATAGTAAAGCAATTCTGTTTGACCGCCTGTGTCGTCAACTCCTGGTACATTTTCCAGTAAAAAGAAGCAAATTTGTCAAAATATCTCTCAAATGCTACGATCCCGATCGTATAGGATTTTGCTTTTTCCTCTGATGTTGAGTGTATTGGCATATATCCCATTTCATCTGCAAGTGCTTTTATCTTTGCCCTCATTTCTTCGCTGACACCTTTTTGTCCTGACAATGCCTTCGACACGGTCACGACACTGACACTCAGTTTTTCAGCAATATCCGCGAGCCTAACTGATTTTACCATATCATTACTCCTTCTAAATCTACAGGTGTTAATCTACTGCCGTAAGATGCACAAGTCTTGCCTGGAAATCTCCGCTTGGATTCTGTATTAACAATCCCGCCTTCATCAATGTATCGCCGCTGTATATCTTGAATTCCGCCTCTGTATTCTGCACGAAATCCACTTCGTAATGCAGATCTTCATCGAGACCTTTTAATAAAATACACCGTGATTTAAAATTCGGAGAGCCTAACACTTGCACATAAGTGACAAGCGATTCCTTCTTATCTTCGCTGACTAGCTGCCAGCAGTCAAATCTATGATTTGCAGAATAGGATGCAATGCGATAGTAATCACCTTCACGTATCAGATCATTGTACTTATGGTACATAGCAACCTGTTCAGGTATCTGCTTTTTATCTTCTTCCAGTATCTTCGTCACATCCAGCTCATAACCAAATGTTCCCGCAAGCGCAACAATGCCTCTCGTTTCAAAAGGCGTCATCCTGCCCGTTATATGATTCGGGCAATCAGATACATGTGCTCCCATCGTTGAAAGCGGATACAGCAGCGCCGTGCCTTCCTGTATTTCCAAACGCTCTTTTGCATCCGTATCATCCGAGCACCAGATCTGCGGGCTGAAATACAGCATACCCGGATCAAAACGCGCGCCGCCGCCCGAACAGTTTTCTAACAGTAAATCAGGAAAGTCATGAATAAGCCGTTCCTGCATTTCGTATACAGCCAGTACATATCTGTGGTACAATTCCCCCTGTCTGTCTGCAGGCAGGCAGGCGCTCCCCAAATCCGAAAGCTGACGGTTCATATCCCATTTGACATATTCGATATTTGCGCTTTTTAGTACAGATGCCACCATATTATAAACGTGATCCATCACTTCCTTTCTAGATAGATCCAGCACATACTGCTGCCTTGACTCCGTGATCGGCCTGCCCGGAATTGCAATCGCCCAGTCCGGGTGTTGTCTGTAAAGTTCAGAATCCGGCGAGATCATCTCGGGTTCAAACCAGATACCGAATTTCATTCCAATCTTATTCACCTCATCAACCAGTTTCTTTAGCCCACCGTTTATCTTATCTTCATTTACCTGCCAGTCTCCAAGAGCACAGTCGTCGTTATTTCTCTTCCCAAACCAGCCATCATCCATAACAAGCATCTCAATACCCAGTCCGGAAGCTTCTTTTGCAATTGCCAAAAGCTTCTCGCTGTTAAAATCAAAATAAGTTGCTTCCCAATTATTAATCAGAATCGGCCGTTTTTTATCCTTATATTTACCTCTTATTAAATGTTTTTTATACAACTTATGAAAAGCACCTGTCATGGCATCCAGCCCCTTATCTGTATAGACCATGACCACCTCCGGTGCCTGAAAACTTTCGCCTGATTCCAGTTTCCAACAGAAATTTTCAGGATGAATACCCATAGACATACGCACATGATCAAACTGTGATACTTCTGCCTGAGCACGGAAATTTCCGGAATACACAAAGTTCATGGCATATACTTCACCGTGTTCCTGGGTTGTATTTTTACCGACAAGCGCAAGGAAGGGATGATCCTGATGGCTGGACTCCCCCCTGAACGAGCTGACATTCTGAATACCATACCCAAGAGTTTTCCTCTGAATATGCCGTTCTCTTGCCCAGCTTCCGTGCAGGGAGATCATATCAAAATCTCTGTTATCCATATCAATACATGCCGAATACACTTTCGTCAGGTAAAAAGGTTCCTGTCCGGCATTAATTATCCGCGCACTTCTTGTTATGACATCCGTATCATGAAATGTCGTATAAATAAGTTCAACCTGCATTCCCACATACTTGTCTTCACAGACAAGTTTCAATGTCTCGCATTCTTCCTCCGTTCCAAATGTCGCCGGCAATCCTTCAAGCCGGGGTTTCCCAGGCATAATTTCATGGAACACATAAGAAAGCATGGCACCTGCATGACCTCCTGCAGTCCGAATGCTAAGACAACTTTCCCTGTAGTCTCCCATGCCGCCCACAGGATATTCAAAAGGAAAACAATCATAAAAAGCACAACGTTCCCTGTTATTCTTGCTCGGTACAAAAGGGGGTTCCTCTGTCCTCAGCAGATAGGAGGCATCTGCTTCTTTCAGGCGCTTTCCGTAGTAAATATGACCAATAAAGCTTTCGCTGTCTATAATGCCGATCATATAGGTGGTATTGGCGGTATCAAGTTTAAAGATCCGTTTTTGCTCGTTGTAAGTTATCATAGTGATGTTTATACTCCCGAAATTTATAATATATATAAGAATAGCATATTTTTTTCTTTTTTTAAACTATTTTTAGCTAAAAACTTAAAACTTCCACCGCATAGGACAGGGCTTTGACCCTCGCGGCAGACACTTAGCCCGTTGTCCGCAAAACAATAGAATCCACACTTCGCGAGGATTCTATTGTCATGAATAAAAGGCAGGGAAAATTTCCCTGCCCGTAAACTACACAAACAAATTATAATTCATGATAATAGGGGCAGATATTCTCAAAATGCCCGTCTTTCATCCGGAAACCATTGGGAATCGTGCCCAGCTGAATGAATCCCAGTTTTTCATATAAATGTCTTGCACGAGTATTACTTTCGACCACAGCATTAAACTGTAATACTTTAAAGGAATGCTTCTTTGCCTGCTGTAAACTGTCCAGAACAAGTTTTTCTCCGATATGCAGATTTCTGCTATGAGAGCTTACCGCATAACTTGAGTTGCAAATATGACCGCAGCGTCCTACATTATTAGGATGAAGAATATAAAGTCCGCATATAGCATGATCGCTCTCATCTTCTGCAACAGCAGCATAAGTCTGGGATGCAAAAAATTCAGCTCCGGTTGTCTTATCCAGCAATTCTTCCTGCGGAAAAGCAATCCCTTCCTCTACAACTTCGTTCCAGATCCGGATCATTGATTCCAGATCCGCTTCCTCATAAGCCCGTACCATCATAATAAATGCTCCTTAGTCCTCATACCCGTTAGGATTATTGCTCTGCCATCTCCAGGAATCCGCACACATGTCCTTAATGTCATATTGTGCTTCCCAGCCCAGTTCCGCTTTTGCTTTGGAAGCATCCGAATAGCAGACTGCAATATCTCCCGGCCTTCTGTCTTTGATCACATAAGGGATCTTTACTCCTGTAGCCGCTTCAAAATTCTTTACAATATCAAGAACGCTGTAGCCTGTACCTGTTCCCAGATTGTAGATGCAAAGCCCTGCTTTTTCTTCTATTTTCTTAAGCGCTTTAACATGACCCACTGCCAGATCCACTACATGGATATAATCACGTACACCGGTTCCGTCAGGCGTATCGTAGTCGTCGCCGAATACGCCCAGCTCTTTTAATCTACCTACGGCCACCTGCGTAATGTAAGGCATCAGATTGTTAGGGATACCGTTGGGATTTTCTCCCATAGTACCGCTCTTATGAGCGCCGATGGGATTAAAGTAACGAAGCAGGATAACGTTCCATTCAGGATCTGCTTTCTGCATGTCTGTAAGGATCTGTTCCAGCATAGACTTGGTCCAGCCATAAGGATTGGTGCACTGTCCCTTAGGGCATTCCTCCGTAATGGGAATGATAGCAGGATCACCGTATACGGTAGCAGAAGATGAGAAGATAATATTCTTTACCCCATGCTGTCTCATAACATCTACCAATGTCAGCGTACCGGCGATATTATTCTCATAATACTCCCAGGGTTTCTGCACTGATTCCCCTACAGCCTTCAGTCCTGCGAAATGAATACAGGAATCAATTTTCTCTGTCTCGAAAATTTGGTTCAGAGCTTCCCTGTCCAGAATGTCTGCCTTATAAAAAGTAACCGGCTTGCCGGTAATTGCTTCCACTCTCTTAAGACTCTTTTCACTGGAATTCGCCAGATTGTCAATTACTACTACATCATATCCTGCATTCTGCAGTTCTACTACTGTGTGACTTCCGATATAACCGGCTCCCCCTGTAACTAATATTGCCATAATGTTCTCCTTTCCAGCTGTTGCTGTGCCAATTAATATTCTGTTTTGCTTTCCTTATTCAGACTTTCTATAAACCGGACAAACGCCGCCTGACCTTCCGCGGTCCTCTTATACACGCCGGCATCCTCCAGAACCTGCATGAACACATCACCGATCTCTTTATGAAGAATATCCATGATATTATCTCTTGTAACCTCCTGATACCCGGGAAGAAATCCCTCTACCCAGTCGGCATGTTTTTCAAGCACTTCATCTTTACGGATATCTGCTCCGGAAAGAATGGCCTGCGCCAGGTGCTCCATTTCATCTTTTAATCTGGCAGGCAGTACCGCCAGGCCCATCACTTCGATCAGACCGATATTTTCCTTCTTGATATGATGCAGATTCGCATGAGGGTGATACACGCCAAGAGGATGCTCCTTTGTGGTGATATTGTTGCGGAGTACCAGATCCAGTTCAAACCTATTTTCTCTTTTTCTGGCAATAGGCGTGATGGTATTATGCGGTTCTCCTTCTGTCTCGGCATAGATAAACGCTGATTCATCCGTATAGCCTCTCCATGCGTTTAAGATCACATCCGCAAGCGCCACCAGTCTGTCCGAATCCTCAGATGCGATACGGATCACAGACATAGGCCAGTTCACGATTCCCGCTTCCACATCTTCAAATCCTTTCACGGTAAACGCTTTCTCTACGCCGGCTCTTGCCATGGCAAACTCGTAGTGTCCGCCCTGAAAATGATCATGACTTAAGATAGAACCGCCCACAATAGGCAGATCCGCATTGGATCCCACAAAATAATGGGGAAACTGTTTTACAAAATCAAACAGCTTACAGAAAGTATCNTGTTCTATCTTCATAGGGATATGCCGGGAATTAAATACGATACAATGCTCGTTATAATACACGTAAGGGGAATACTGGAATCCCCNTCTGCTCCCGTTGATNGTTACCGGTATGATCCTGTGATTTTGTCTTGCGGGATGATTGATGCGTCCCGCATATCCCTCGTTTTCCATGCATAATAAACATTTGGGATAACCGCTCTGTTTTGCATTTTTNGCAGCGGCGATCGCCTTNGGGTCTTTTTCCGGTTTAGACAGATTGATAGTGATATCAAGATCACCGTATTTCGTTGCGGCGACCCACTTCTGGTCTTTTTTAATGCGATATCTTCTGATATAATCCGTATCCTGGCTGAGCTTATAGAAATAATCCGTAGCATCTTTCGGATCATTCTTATATTTGGCTTCAAAAACTGAAATGACCTCGCTTGGTCTGGGTACCAAAAGACTCATGATCTTTGTNTCAAACAAGTCTCTGTATACGATACTGTTCTCCGTCATGATTCCATGCTCATAAGCATAATCCATCATGCCGGAAAGTATANTTTCCAATTCGTCCTCATTCANNACANTACTGTTGTCACTTTCTTCCAGTTCATCCAGNCAAAAAAGCTCCAGCAATCTATTGGTNGTATATATCTTATCCGCTTCTGTGATCAGTCCGGTCTGCAGACCATACTGNACCAGTTTTCTGATNTTCTCCTGAATCNTCGTCATAAATCNGCTCCTTTCCGGCTAAATCCTGCACGGTCCGTCGCCGATCTCTACCACATAGAAGTCAGCNGNCTTGCCCACNCGTTCTTTNTATGCTGCACCGACTTTTTCCTTAAATGTATCGACTGACGCATCGCGCACAATGCTGACTGTGCAGCCGCCGAAGCCGCCGCCTGTAATGCGGGAACCNATCACGCCCTCNATCTTCCAGGCTTCTTCCACCAACACATCGATCTCNCCGCAGGAAACTTCATAATCATCTCTTAAAGATATGTGAGAANCATTCATCAGCTNTCCAAATAATTTCAGATCACCGCTTTTCAGTGCTTCTACNGCACGGATCGTCCGCTGATTTTCATATACCGCATGTTTTGCTCTCTTAAGGCATATCTCNTCCTTTACNGCAGACTTATTTGCCTCAAACTGNTCCTCNGTAAGATCNCCCAGAGTCTTGATATCGATAACNTTCTGCANTTCTTCCAAGGCCTGCTCACACTGGCTTCTTCGCTCATTATAGGCTGAGTTGACAAGAGAGTGCTTTACGTTACTGTTTGTCACAATGATCTTTGCGCCGCTGAGTACAAGGGGTGCATATTCATAAGAAAGNTCTGCCGTATTCAGGAAAATGGCATGATCCTTTTTACCCATTGCNGAAGCAAACTGATCCATAATGCCGCAGTTCATGCCGTTNAANTTNTTCTCGGAATACTGTCCGATCCTGGCCAGATCCACATTTGTCACATCAAATCCGTATAGATCCTTGAGAAAATATCCTGTCACCACTTCTAAAGATGCAGAAGAAGACAAGCCTGAGCCGCTTGGAATATTTCCGCTCAGCACGATATCCAGACCGCAGTCCATCTCCATTCCTCTGCCCGCAAAAGCCCACATAACGCCCTTTGGATAGTTGGTCCAGCCTGCTGCATCTGAAGGCGTCAGATCATAAAGGCTGCTTTCGATCACACCCATACTTTCAAAATTCATGGAATAGAAGTTTAACTTTCTATCCTCTCTTTTTCTGACTGCNGCATACGTTCCGATCGTAAGCGCACAGGGAAATACATGTCCCCCGTTATAATCCGTGTGTTCACCGATCAGATTGACCCGTCCCGGTGCAAAATAGAGATTTACGCCCTGTATATCTCCATAGAGTTCCCCGAATTTCTTTAACACAATTTCCTTCATACCCCGTTCTCCTTCTTAAAGCATTCCATTTGTTGTCTGCGTTTAGTCATTCACGCTTCATCTATTGTTATCATAGTAGTATTTGCAGTTTTTTAAAATATCTCATTGTTACATAAATCTGTCAAAATGTTGTTAAACATTTCCATTCAGGCTATTGATCTGATTGATAAAATCTTCCACCTGCTTTAAATGTTCCTCATTCCGTCTGGTCTCTCCTTTCTGCATCTCTCTGCGATAGCCGGTGGGTGACATGTGCTTCATCTGTTTAAAGGCCTTGGTAAACACCAGGGGATCATGATATCCGCACGACAGAGCGATGCTCTCTATGGGCAGCGCAGTGAGCTGTAAAAGCTCCGTGGCTTTCGTGATACGGAATGTAGTAAGAAACTGCTGAGGCGACATGCCCATGGAATTCTGAAAAAGTGTATACAGATAACTTCGGTTNATACAGACATAATCTGCCACATCCGTTACTTTGATGGGATTGCAATAATTGCTTTGAATAAAAGAAACTGCTTTACGCACATAAGTGTTGGCTTTGTCTGCTTCGTTCTTTTCTGTAACTTTGCTTCCCTCTGCTATGATAGACAGGAAAACTCCCAGCTGTCCGTTACGGCGCAGATCATTAGACAGACCGAAGGTATTATGCTCCATCATATCTTTCACGATCTGATACAATTCCCGGGATGATTCTGATCTGAAAACAGGCTGCCTGACGGACAGTCCCATATTGCTGATATACTCCGCTGCCTGTGTGCCGCTGAATCCCACCCAGACGTAAGTCCATGGATCATTTTCATCTGCCTGATAAAAAACCAGTTCATCCGGCACGATCAGAAATCCGTATCCTGCCTCCAGCGGATATTCCTTGCCGCCGGCAGAAAAGATTCCTTTTCCGCTGAGTATATAATGGATCAAATAATGGGGTTTTAACGCCGGTCCGAAACTATGTAATCTTTCGGTACGTGAAAGACCACAGCAATTCACATACAAACTTCCTGTCTGTTCTCCGGCAAATTCCAGTTTATAAGCTTTTTCCATATATTTGTTATCTGCTTTCTATCTCATTTTCAGACAGCGCTTAAGAAAACCTGTCTGATCTTCTTGTATTGTAACATTAACCCTTATTGGTTTCCATGGTTTTTTGCGTTCTCTGATCCGCCGGAGTACTTCGACGCCTTATTTGATCATATTTTAAGCCAAAAACTGCCGCCTTAGNGAATAAAAATCCACATAAGGCGACAGTTCTCTTTTTATTCCTGTCATTCTTCTATGTCTGATAAACCTACCACTATTTCTTTTCCCGATGAAATCTGAAGCTTCTTCATATCTTCATAATAAACGGGCGCTATTCTTTCTTTACTGTGATCTGCCATAAGCATCACGACCGTGTCATATNTTGTGGGATTGGTCACTTTCAAAAAGCTTTTTCCGTTTTCTTTTATGATCTTNGCACTTACATGGTCGAAGCAGAACAAGGTCTCCCTGTCCAGATCCATGTAAATTCCGGGGATTTCCACGTAGGTAAGCATCATTGTTACTTCCGGCCAGTTAGAAGCATATAAAAATTCGCCTATAGTTTCCTTGCCCTCCCAGTCACTGGTCTGTACTCTTTCATTGATGTAGCCGGCAGGAAGATCCGCTCCGGTCAGCGATTTTATGGGTCTGTCCTTGAGGGATACAAACTGGGATACGGCATGACTGATCCGCCCGATCCACTGCAGGTACCTTTTATCTCCTGTAAAGCG
Source organism: Lachnospiraceae bacterium (assembly GCA_014803415.1). GTDB lineage: Bacteria > Bacillota > Clostridia > Lachnospirales > Lachnospiraceae > Suilimivivens. Next base: position 110,782 of record JAAVBZ010000020.1, on the reverse strand, counting down.
GTAAAGTTTCAGGATGGAATTTCCTGAAAGGGTACAGATCCCGGGCGCCGAATGTTTATTCTGCGCATTGGCAAACACGGTGCCAGTGGTATGAATCCCCAGCTGACTGGCCGTACTGCCTTCAGGGAACCTGAAATCATAACTGATGACCCAGGTAACTGCCAGCTCAAAAGCTTCTTCTGCCGCCTTAAGCCACTGCTGATTTCCCGTTGTTTCATATAACAAAACAAAAGATTCCAGAAGTGCAAANGCNGATTCACTGTCCGGTGCCTGNCAGATTTCTCCCGGTCCTCCATTGCATATCCCCTTACTTAAATAATCATCCCTGTACAGTTCTCCCAATGCTTTAGCCGTCTTTATATATTCTTCATTCCCAAAATATTCATATGCCAGCGCCAACGCTGCTGCTGCAATTGCCGCACCGGCAGTCTCCCCTTGTATAAGGTACTCTTCTTTCATGTGGATAAACTGGCCCAATTGGCCATTTTTCCTGTAAAAGCGGACCATTGCATCAGCCTGACGGGCAATACTTTCTTCAAGCTCCNGCCACTGCTGATCATGAACACGCAGATACATTGCCTGCTTGATCAGAAAGTACAGCAGATCTGCATCTTTCCGCATCAGAAGTATGGGATTATCCGGATGTGGAAAACCGTCTCCATACTTAACGCCTCCCGCATACATGGGGATATACCATCCGTTTTCATATTGNAGTTTTTCTGTAATAAAATGTAAATTGCACAGAGCCTGCTCGCGGGCCGTTCCCTTATCCTCTATCAGAAACGGNTAAGAATTGATTCCTCCTCCTACCCAGCCGGCCTGCCAGCATGCCGGCGGCGCGTCACTTTCGGTTCCCACGGAAAAATATCCTTCTTCCCGGAAATTCATCTTTATGTATTTTTCTTTTATTGCCGTATATGCTGTCCCAAAAGGAATACTTGCATATGGCTCGCCTGTTTCCAGACTTTCTCTCAGATCATGAAATCCTGCAAAATANNCNTTCAGATTCCGGAGCCGGAATTNNGCAGCAAAATACTTCCAGCTCTATTTCTTCCCCCACGCCCAATATCATTCCTTCATCATCCGAAGCAAAATCGCAGGTGGGATAAAAACCGCTTCCGTCAGGGAGCTCTCCGAAGAAATATTTCTTTTCTTCTCTTACGGCAGGGCAGGACACAGAAAAGGAAAGCTGCTCCGAATTCTGTTCCACAGTAAATCCTGTATACCTTCCATGGACTATATGCTTTGCCAGCATCAGAAAGCCTTCTTTTTTCTCCTCTGAATAATATCCCATGGCCGGTGTACTCATATCGCCGGATCTGAACTGAATACGGGACTTTCCACCCTCCTTATCAAGGTGTGGAATATCTGTAATGACATGTTCCCAGCCATCTTGCGTCCGGTTTGCATGAAAAGGAGGATAAGGAATCTTTTTACTATTCATGCGATTTCCGTCATAAACTGCGGCGGGAAGGAATACATACTCTTTTCCGGAACAGTTTTCTTCTGCGTATTCCAGCGCAAGGGAAATCGGTTCATCCCACTGCTGCAGCATTGCCATCTTGAGGATAAACTGCTCTCCTTTTTCTTTTCGTTTTCGAGTNCATTGAAGNACGCAGGGTATGTTCTGTGCGTTCCACTTTTGTTCCATGCTCTCTTGGCTGGGTTTCCAATATTCTGCCTTCACCGGAATACTGCCATTATATTGTTTTAAGATTATTTGATATCCCATGGTGTGATCTCTCCGAAACGACAGTCAGCGCAGTATCTGCGCTGACCTGTCTGTTTTGTTATTATATTATAAGGTTTATTTATTAGCGTTCCATTCATCCAGCTGTCTTTGTATTTCATCAATGATCGTCTGACTGCCGGCCTGCTCAAGCTTGTTCAGGAACTCTGGCATAACAGCCGCGGGATCTACCGCTCCTGTATCCAAACTCAATTGATATTCTTCCACTACCGCGCTGACACTTGCGATCTCATTCTGAACAGCTGTGGGATCAAAAACGAATCCGAATGCGGTGGAAGTTTTTCCTGCTTCGTTCATTGCAGTAGTCTGTTCCCAGTCATCTGCCGCCTGACCTTCTTTTAAATATGCCATAAACTGATTTCCGTACATCCAATCTGCACCCGGTGCATATCCGGAATTTTCAATNGGNGCGATGTAATCTCCATCCAGTTTTTCATANTGCTTNCCTTCAATTCCCTGNGTGATCAGGTTATACAGATATTTATCTGTGTTGAACAGATTCAAGAATTCCACTGCCTTTTCAGGATGTTTGGAAGTACGGCTTACAGCTGTCATTGTTGCAGTAATTCCGGAAGTAGGAAGCCATGAGTCTGACATCTGTACGATCACAACATCTCTGCCGCCCCAGGAATCTTTCTCGCCTACCTCAATACCGGGCTTTAAGTTTCCAACAACTCTTACTGCATGCTTTCCTGCTGCAATATCAGGCATATAGCTGGTTATTGTGGAAGCATCGGGACGGATATAACCCTTCTGNCTCCAATCATACATAAGCTGATAATGTTCCATTACCTGAGGAAGTTCAAACTGATTTACCACTTTGAGTTCTTTATCATCCAGCATTACAACTCCGGGNATATGTCTTCCTGCCAGTTCATCATATCCCATTGCCTGTGTCATCATACCGAGAATGCCTCCCACGTCTGCTGCAAATGGATACATCTCCGGATTATCTGCTTTTACTGCTGCAAGCAAAGGCTCCAGATCTTTCAGTTCTTTTACTGAGCTGACATCGAAATCATATTTGTCTACATATTCCTGAGCAATACTGATACAGTTTGTCATAGTCCAGATCTGCATATTAGGTACAGCATAGATATTTCCGCTTACTGTAGCTGCATCCCAGCCTGCCTGGGGCACGATATCAACCAGTTCCGGCGCATAGGTATCAAGCAGATCATTCAGTTCCAAAAATGCATTCTTATTTACATTGTTGTAAAAATTGTTACTCCAGTTTGCTGTATAGCAAAGATCAAACTCTTCTCCTGCACCGATCACCATCTGCATTTTCTGATCATAGCTTCCGAAGTCTGTTTCAACGATCTTAAGTGTACAATTGAGCTTTTCCATCAGATAAGTATTGACTTCTGCCAATACGGCGTCTGTATCCGCCTGAGGACCGCTTCCTCCTACGTACCATACCAGTTCAACCGCATCTTCCGACGCTTCCTTTGCCGGTTCTTCTGCGTCTGTCTGTGTTTCTGTTTTTTCCTGCTGCTGATTACTCGTTTCTGCCTGATCAGCAGAATTTCCTCCGCCGCATCCGGTCAATGAAGCACATATCATTGCTCCGGCCATTAAAAGGGATACTACTCTTTTTTTCATACTTATTTTTCCTCCTTCATATTGTTTACTGATCTATACTGGCATTTTTCAATGCCGAAAACCCTATTTTTCCTCCCGGGCTTTCTTGCTTATTCTTTTACTGCTCCCACCGTTAATCCTTTTACAAAATATTTCTGGAAAAACGGGAAGATCACTAACATAGGTCCGGCAGCCAAAAGGCAGAGCGCCATACGCGCTGTTTCATTTGGAAGATTGCCGATATCAATACTGATGTTTCCGGCCTGCATGGATGTTGCAAGGAACTGGATATTATTCATAATGCGATACAGATAATATTGAAGAGAAGTCAGTTTCGCATCATCAATATAGAGCATGGACAGCCACCAATCGTTCCAATAGGTAAATGCAGTCAGCAGACCAATGGTCGCAAAAGCCGGTTTGGATACCGGTGTGATAATTTTAAAGAAAACGCATAATTCGCTGGCTCCGTCAATTTTAGCCGCATCAATAAGCGACATGGGAATATCTGCAAAAAATCCTTTCATCAGAAATACATGCCATGGTATGACAATGTAGGGAAGTATCAACGCCAATATGGTATCCTTTAAGTGATAATATCTTGAAATCATGATATAGGAAGGAACCATACCTCCGTTAAATAACAGNGTGAAAAATATAAGGAATGACAATACCCTTGAAAATTTAAAGTCTTTTCTTGCAATCACATAGGCAAGCATTGAGGTAACCAAAAGTCCGCCTATGGTGCCCGCTACCGTTACAAAGATCGTTACCCCGTAGGACATCAGAATCTGTTTGGGGCTTTGGAATATGTAGGAAAATGCTTCCAATGAAAATTTGCTCGGCCAAAGCTTATATCCTTCTATCGCAAGACTGGTCTCATCTGTAAATGCAGCCGAAACCACCAGCAGCAGAGGAAACACACAGGCAATCGCCAAAAGTATAAAGACTCCGTTAAAGATAATCTTCTGTGCATATCTGTTTGACTTTTTTTCTATCATTTCATCACTTCCCCTCTAAAAAATTGCACTGTCGCGGTCAATTTTCCGTACGACCAGATTACTGAGCAGTACAAGAACAAAGCCTACAAATGACTGATACAGACCGACTGCAGATGACATTCCTATATCGCCTGTAACACGCAGAGCGCGGAAAACATATGTATCAATGACATCCGTAACGGAATATAACGTTCCCGAATTTCTTGTCAGGAAATAGAACATTCCGAAATCTGCATANAAGATCTTTCCTATCTGCAGTAATGACATAATGATAATNACCGGTTTTAAGCAGGGGAGCGAAATATAAACTGCCCGTTTCAGTTTTCCTGCTCCGTCAATAGCTGCTGCTTCAAAATAAGATGAATCAATTCCCATCAAGGTCGTATAGAACAGGATNGTCATATATCCGATATTTTTCCANAAATAGCAGAGCGTCAATATAAAAGGCCAGTACTTTGGNGCATTATAGAAATTGGGCACCTGTTTTCCCATGTTCCGCAGCATATTGGAAACCATGCCCAGCTGTGGATTTAACATTGCGTAGAGAACATAGCTTGCTACGATCCATGAAATAAAATATGGTACAAATAATGCCGTCTGATAGATCTTTACCTGCCTGCTTGACAGTTCAAACAACATTAACGCAAGTATGATCGACAGCACCATGGTCACGGCAATAAATGTGAAATTTAACAGCAATGTATTTCTCGTTACTCTGAATGCATCCTGTGATTGAAAAAAGAACTTAAAGTTATCGAATCCAACCCATTTACTCTTAAAAATGCCAAGTGCATAATCTACCTTCTTAAAAGGAATGATCAGACCAAACAATGGTACATAGTTAAAAGCAAGTAAAAAAATCAGGCCCGGAATCGCAAGCATCAAAAGTCCCCAATTCATCTTCTTCTTTACTTTTCCCTTTTTCAAATGTATACCTCCTCGTCTGCGTTTAGTTGTAAGACTTTTTCGGACTCGTTTTTCTGAATCCCAGTATAGAAGAAGCACTTATAAAAAAACAGTATAATATCTCCCGGATTTGTGCAAAAAAGGCGGATTTTCCGGGTCTTTGATCCTTTTGTAGAGTAAAAGAGACAATATTGCAGTACCATATTTCCTATAATATAAAAAAAGATGCCTCAGAAAAATCTGCTGCATCTTTTTATCTTCTTACTCCTCTGCCCTGTTTGAAAAATCTCTGGGTGTACACCCATATGCTTTTCTAAACAGCTTATAAAAATAATTCTCATTCANTATCCCTACCTGCTCTGCCACTTTGCCAACCGGCGTATTGCTGCTTACCAANAGCTGGGCCGCTTTNCGCATTCGCACTTTATAGATATAATCATTTAATGAACTTCCTGTGTAGTCCTGAAACTTTTTCATCACGTACTTGCCGGTAAGCCCCAGATGATCTCCCACACTGTGGGAAGACAGGTTGGGATCACTGTAATTCTCTTCTATATAGGACTGCACATTCAGCACAAATATCTGTCCTTTATCTTTCTCATTCTTACGGTCTATCTCCCGCAATGCCGATTCCAGATATTCCTTTAGGTATGTCTCCTGCTCATCCAGATAATCGGACTCTTCGATCAAATGATAAATCTGGTCAAACTGGAACCTGGTAAGTATTCCTTTATTATTGCACAGCTCTTTCAATGTAAAATGCAGGTTATTTACCAGTGATATGACACAGGCCCGCATATTTTCATACCGCATGGTCCCTATATGATCAAAAATTTCTTCTGTCAGCCGCTGTGCATTCTCCATATTTCCGCCTTTTACCTCAGATATCAGTTTTTTCTCCAGGCTCTCCGGATAAGCGGTATTTTCATTGTTCAGATTATCTATGCACAGCTGAGAATTCATGATCGCACTTCTTCCATATACAAAGCTGTATTTTAACAGACCTTCCGTCTGTCTGTAGGCCATATTTAATTCCCACGGGTTTTTGGTGATATCACTGTATGCGGCACAAAATGTAATATTGGTGCAGCGTTTCAAATACTGCTGCGTTTCCTGCAGTATATTTTCCAGCGCCACATCTGTGTTTCCTTCCCCTGCCTGCAGGATTCCACAGATTGAATTATCTCCCAATTGGAAAATCTCGGCATCATATTCTTTTTCCAACAACTCAGATAATATATTTTGTATGACAAACAAAAACAGGTTAATATCATCATCAGAAACTGCAGTCCTCTGTTTTTTATCGATCTGAATCACAATCTTCAATACCCGCAGTGTATATTCCTTCGAAACCACAAGCCAGTGCTCCGGAAAACAGGATTTAAAATCTTTCCAGACAGAAGACGTCTCTTCGGTCAATAATTTTTCCAGCTGGTATTTTCTGATAAAATCACGTTTTGTCTCATTCTTTCCAAGCAGTTTATCATGCGTTTCTTTATATACTTCCATAATCTGACTGAACTCATTCGCATTCGATACCACTCTGGTATTTCCATCCAGATCATTGATAAATTTTACCAGATTATCAATGGGATTGTACAAATGTCTGGCTATAAAGAGAATCGCTATTATGTATACAAAAGCCCAAATTCCTACAATGAACCAGTATGTTTTCTGCAATGATCTCAGTTCGCTCAATACCTGTGCATAATCCTGAATCAGGATCAGCGAATCACCNGAATCATTCAGTGCAAGCCTGGTTATCAGATATTCTTTCCCAAAAACAGCATCTGTATAACTTACGGCATCTTTATCTCCGTCGATCTGCATTTCCGAAATCGGATTGTTTTGCAGCAAATGCAGATCTGCTTCAGGAACTTCATCATCAGAGCAGATATTATTGTCTTTATCTACAAGATACAATCGGCTNTGCAGTGCTCCATCCTTACTGCTGATGGTGGTAAAATTATTGATCAGCCAGTTGGCATTCTGCTCAAGGACCACATAACTTATGGGCTTATTCTTCTTATCTGTATATTCATAAAAGAAATAGGAAAAAACATATATATAATTCTCTGTCCCCGCATAGGGAATACGTCTGAGAACAGGCTGGAGCTTGGGCGTCTCCTGAATATCCTGAATAAATTCATCTGTTTTNTTAAAATATTCAATCTGATTATCCCTCGTTGAATATAGTTCATTTCGGCTGCCGTTATAAAAGGAAACCTCATAAACAGACGGATAAATAGCAAGTATGGTGGTCTTTATATCCCTTAACTGTTGTCCTGCCTCCGCATAAGAAGTATTTTTATTATATAAAATTCCCTGATTCTCATTNTTATAATAAACNGACATACANAGGCTGGCCATGGTGTCCCTGTTTACNGTGTAATTATATTTAATCTGCTGCAGACTTTGATTGTTCGCACTTTGGATCGCATTCAACACTTTTCCCTTTGCCATATTATATACGGTTATGGCATAAGGAATACATATTACTATGGTAAACAATGCAAGAGCGGCGGCTACTCTCTTTAAATATGTACTTTTCTTTGAAACGGTCAACATGATCATTCTCCTGGATTTTCACTATATTTGCGGTACTTGTTTGGCGTAAGATGGTATCTTTGCTTAAATAATTTGCAGAAATAACTGCTGGTCTCAAATCCGGTTTCCTGTGCGACTTCCATAATGCTTTTCTTCGTACCCTGAAGTAATTCTCCGGCCTTTTGCAGACGCCAGGTTATGATAAATTCTGCCGGAGTGGTTCCCAGACCGTTACGGAAAATGCGATAGCACTCCCGTTCACTGATATTGGCCTGCTCTGCCAGATCATCTGTCAGAATTTTGTCTTTATAATGCAATTGTATATAAGAAAGCATTTTTTTAATCCTTTCATCCTCCAAAAGATTATAATCCTTCTCTTCTTTTTTCTTATCCTTCCCCCAGAGATATATTATTTCCCATAGTTCTGAAAACAGATTTCTAAGCTTTAACTCAAAAAAGTTATCCTCCTGCAGGCAGATCTTCTCTGCTTCTTTTATTTTCTCCAGAAATATACGGTCTTCTTCCACATTATGATAAAGAGGCACCGCGCTCAGCAGCCTCTGATCCATGACCGGTTTAACGTATTTGATATCCAAAAGACTTCCGGGCGAACCGGCCAAAAAGGTTTTATCAAAAAAATGTGTATGGATCTCAGTCTTTCCTTTCCCCTCGATCGGATGCAGATAATGCAGGACGCCTGAATTAATAAAAATGCCGTCGCCCTCCTCTAATATAAATTCGTGATGATTGGTTTTGTACTGCATACAGCCTGCAGAAACATAGCCGATCTCGAATTCTTCATGCCAGTGCCAGGGAATATCCCTTCCCGCNTCTTCGGGCCTTGATAAATACAGGCCGTAATGCAGCATCTCCCGCCGGTATACAATTCTTTCTTTTTTTCTTTCATCGATGTCCATCTTCTGGTATTGAATCATAAGTTTTACCTTTCTGGCAGTATAATTATATTTTCAGGCAGTATATTTACTTATAATGTTGTTTTTTTGTAGTATTATTATATAAATAATCTTTGATATAAGTCAAGGAAAGGAGTATTTATTTATGATCTTTTATGTAGCAGGAAATTCTTCGNCTAAAGGCCTGGGTACCAAGGAGCAGCCGTTTCAAACNATCAGTCAGGCCGCCGCTATTGCAAGGGGCGGTGATACCNTTATCGTTGCTCCCGGCATTTACCGCGAATATGTCAATCCGCGTTATGGCGGAACAGGAGATGATGATCGNGTCACCTACATAAGCCAGGTACCGCTTGGCGCTGTCATTACAGGTGCGGAAGAAATCAAAAAATGGACTCATTATGAAGGAGATGTATGGTTCACACGCATTCCCAATGGTTTCTTTAACAATTACAATCCCTATACTACTATCATTAAAGGCGACTGGTATCAGTCCACCATCTTAAACCACACCGGAGAGGTGTATTTAAACGGACGGTCACTGTATGAAGTTTCATCTCTAAATGAAGTCCTGCACCCGGAAACGTGCCTCTCCTCCTGGGATCCGGATCATTCTCTTTACAAATGGTATACCGAGCAGGACGGAGATGTCACTGTTATCTATGCCAATTTCCGGGGCGCNGATCCGCGCAAAGAGAATGTAGAGATCAATGTCCGCCGCAATTGCTTCTTTCCGGATAAAACCGGAGTCGGATATATCACTTTGACCGGCTTTGTGATCAAACAGGCCGCTACCACCTGGGCACCCCCTACTGCTTTTCAGGACGGAATGGTAGGTCCCCACTGGTCCAAAGGCTGGATCATCGAAGACTGNGAAATNTCCCACTCGAAATGTTCCGGNATTTCCCTTGGCAAATATCTGCAGCCAAACAATGAAAATAAATGGACCACTAAATTTTATAAAGACGGAACCCAGACGGAACGNGANGCNATCTGCCAGGCACAGACAGAAGGATGGAATAAAGATAATATCGGTTCCCATACGATCCGGCGCTGTAATATCCATGACTGCGGNCAAACAGGTATTGTGGGCCACCTTGGGGGCGTTTTTTCCCTTATTGAAGATAACCATATCCATCACATCAACAATAAGCAGAATCTGCTTGGAGCAGAAATTGGCGGTATCAAGATGCATGCTGCCATTGACGTTATCATNCGAAGNAATCATTTTCATCACTGTACAAGGGGCCTNTGGCTGGACTGGCAGGCACAGGGCACCCGTGTCAGTCAGAATCTGTTTCATGATAATGTTCCGCCAAAGGGGATCAAAGTTGCCGACGTTGGAGAAGATATTTTCATTGAGGTGTCACACGGCCCTACATTAATTGATAATAATCTTCTGCTATCGGATTGTGCCGCCCGCATCAGTACCCAGGGAATTGCCTTTGTACATAACCTGATCNGCGGTTCCTTTACTTATGTGGGGTTAGGAACCGACAACGGCGGACGCAGACTGCCTACGCCGCGATATACACCGTATCATCTGCCTCACCGCACGGAAGTGGCAGGTTTTATGACGATCCTTCATGGTGATGCCAGATTTTACAATAATATTTTCGTGCAAAAAGAAATCCGGAAAGATTTTCAAACCTANGCAAAAGAAGCCGGACTTGAGGGGCTTAATCTGCTGCANTTNACCTGCGGNACGAAGCCTTATGATGATTATCCAAGNGCNGATGATTACTTTGCACAGTTNAANGCCCAAAGTGCCATTGATCACGAAGGAAAAGATATTTATTATGACCATCTGCCTATTTATACAGGCGGAAATATATACTTTAACGGTGCAATACCCTGTAATAACGAGACCGGCTATATCATTGATGACAAAAACAGCNTATNTATTNATCTGACAGAATCAGACGGCGCTTACAGGCTAAAAACAAACCTGTATGANTATCTGCCCGAATTTGAAATGCCTTTCATCAATACCGATGTGCTGGGAGAAGCTTTTGAACCGGAGCAGAAATTCGAATCTCCGGACGGTTCCCCTATCCTGTTTGACTGTGACTACTTCGGGAAAAGGCGGAAAGCTGCCGTAATCCCGGGACCATTTGCATGTGGAGAGGGAGCCGCAGCGGTTCTTATTTAAGGATCATCTGCGCTAAATTATTATAAAAAGGACACTTTTCTAAAACTTTTCAGAAAAGTGTCCTTTCATTCATCAATCGAGATCCATTCCTTCATCTTCCATGAATTCATAATCCTCTTTCTTTATCCGTTCCCGGCGCTCCCTGTCCACTTCTATCCATTCATCCAANGTAAGCGGCACATAATCNGAAAACATACAGAAGCAGTTGATCATCTGACACGGAATATTTACCATTTCACTTGATCCACGCACCATCCTTTGATACTGTCTGGTCTGATTTTGAAAATCATTGATCAGATACTCATCAAACGTATTATGCACGTGACCATACAACATATATACTTTGGGCTCTCCTTTTCTGTTTCGGCGATACTGGCCGTTGTAGCACATCACAGGATAATGGGACAGAATTATTTTTCGCTTATTATCATTTAATTCCTTGTATGGCTCAATNCCATTAAGCAGCTTTGNGTTGAATTTCTTACTNTTTAAATACCTGTCATGATTTCCAACGATCAAATATTTCTTTCCCGTCAATCGTTCCAGAATCGCATTTACTTCATCGCCTTTTGGAGAAATACAAAAATCNCCCAAAATAACTACCTCATCACCATTCCNGACTCTTGAGTTCCATTGCCTGATCATATATTCATTCATGGCTTCACCGCTNTCAAACCCGCGTCGATCCATATCANTATTTAATTTACTGTGCCCAAAATGCAGNTCTGCAATATAATANCGCATTTATCTACCTTCTCTCAAATAATGTCNCCAAGCGCTTTCTTCANCATTTCTCTTGCCCANNGGTACTGNCCGTCNTCATCATACTGNCTGTANGTCACTTCTATCATCATNGTGAGATAAAGAATNATATCATACCATGTGATCCGNGTCATTTCNGATGNGGAAAATTCTNTCTGNCCATANCCCTTAAGGAAATCTCCNTTTCTGGTATGCCTGCGGAANCGATCATCCATNAAGGCTTCTCCCCANATGGCNCGTTCCCAGTCAATCACTCCTGNCACATGNCCTTCNTTTACAAAAATATTTCCTTCCCACATATCCCAGTGCACCAGNGTAGGCTGGGTCACTTCATCAAANCAGGATTTATCATGGAAAAGCGTTTCTAAAAGTNTATTTCCATCNACGNNAAGGNCAANATCCTTTTTNCGGGCATCTTCTATCAGATTNNAAAGCATTCTNTGTACAAAGTCATACAAACNGTCATACCTTTTCTCATCACCCANAAAGCCNAATTGCCCNTTCNGNATATTNGTGAGNNTNTTCGCNATCTGNCCTGNCTCATAATGNATCTGTNNCAGTTCTTCCTGAGATAAACCTTCTTTTATCAGAATCAGATTATCCCCCTTTAATTTNTCCATGAAAAAATAATGNCTGTCGCAGATGGTANTTGAGCNNTCATAATAATANANATCTGCCNCCTTCACCAATCCGCTTTTCTTTACCAGNTCCATNGCCCGAACTTCCGCTTCCATCAGATTGATTTCATTGGAGAGNCGNCCCTGNNCNNCTTTGGTTGNNATTTTTAAGATGCTCTCTGTTTGGTCATCCAGNNCGATCTGATAAGTGACATTACACATTCCTTCTGTTANCTCNCTTATGAAAGTNACTTCTTTGTCGGGGAAAGCAGCTTTTGCCATCAGCCGAATCGTATTTTCTGTTTGTTTGTTTTTCGTGATCGCCACTACCCTAACAGCCTCCTCAGCGCTTCATAGGCACTTGCAAAAGCCTTGGCACCGTCGCCTTCCTCCATCTGCTTTCCGTTCTTTTCCAACTTAGCAAATCCTCCAAAATCTACCAGATGGGGTTCTATGCTCAAAAACCCGCTGTAATCGTTATCATTCAGATTTTGAAGTATCTGCGAAAGGTTTCCGTCGCCTTCTCCGGGCAGCACCACTTCTCCGCTATCCGCTTTTGCATCCTTAATATGGATATATGCGATATAGGGCTTTAAAATCTCATATGCCTCCAGCGTATCCTGTCCGCACTGCACAAAATTGGCAAAATCAAAAACACACTTAAAATTTTCTCCCCCAAACCGTTTTTGCAGCTCCAGACACCGGGACGCTACATCTCCGTAAATATCTTTCTCGTTTTCATGAAGCAGCACAAATCCTCGTCTTTTTGCTGCTTCCACCATCTTTTCCATCCGCTCCATAACAGTATCGCGGTATTCTTCAGGATCCTTTCCTTCCGGTATAAAAAAACTGAACATCCTGATGTATTTGCAGTTCATTACCTCTGCCACATCCATTACATGCTCCAGCTGCTCTAAATGGGGCTCAAAGGCTTCCTCAATTCCAATCTTCCCAATGGGAGAACCCATTGCNGAAATGTGAATTCCATTCCGGTCCAGCTTTTCCTTCAGTGCTTTCGCCTGCTNNAGGGTATGATCAGCCACATTAATTCCGTCAGCACTGCGAAACTCTATCCANGAAATNCCCAGNTGTTTCAACACTTCGATCTGACTGTCTATCTCCATTGCAATCTCATCCGCAAATCCGGTGATTTGGCATTCTTTTAATATCTTTCCAGCTTCCATCCTTATTTTTCCTTTCTATTTCAGATCCACACCCTTNCNTGNCCGGGCTGATTCATAAANCGCCAGCATCAGTTTCANNGTATCCTCNACNCCTTTAANATCCTGNCCGAAGCGGGTCCCGCTTTCCAGGCAGTCATAAAAATCTCTGATACAGCCGGCATGTCCGCTGCCCCAGTAGCTCTTTCCCATAGTCTCGGATTTTTCCAGCTCAGGGATTTCTATTCTCCCATCCTTATGGATCAAAGTAAGGTGCACATCTTCAATCCGAAGAGTCATATTTTCACAGGCAATTTCAATAATAGGCGGAACATCGTCGCAATAAGCGGTAGTGGCATAGAAACTGGCATCCGCCTCTTCATAGCGGACGAACGCCTCTATCGTATCCTCCACCTCTATCACACCCTGAAGATGGTGATTCGCCATACGTGCATCTGCATAAGTCGGTCTTCCCAGAAAATATCCCAGAAGATCCAATGTGTGGATAGACTGATTGATCAGTGCACCGCCGCCTTCTGTTTCAAGCCTCCCTCTCCAATCACTGTCGGTATAGTACGCGGCTCCCCGACTCCATGTAACCAGACCTCTTGCGCCTCTGATCTTTCCTGCTTTTCCGGAATCGATCAGTTTCTTTGCCATCCGAATGCTGTGATTGTAGCGGTTCTGAAAGCAAACGCCCATTCTTCCTTCACTTGTCTTTTCCGCCTCGCAAAGCTGCTCCCACTGCTCTTCTGAAATTGCAGGAGGTTTTTCCATAAACACATTCACCCCATGGGTAAGTCCGTAAACAGCCATAGGCACATGCAGATAGTGGGGTGTGCAGATATGTATCACATCCGGTTTTTCACAGGAGATCATCTCTTCCAGTGAACCGTAAGCATGACCTCCGAACCGGGCAACAAACGCATCAGCCCGTTCTTTTTTGATATCTGCAAAGCCAACAAGGGTAACATTTTCCAGTTTTTCAAGACTCTGCGCATGAACCGTTGCAATGCATCCGCATCCTACAATTGCTGCTTTCATTTTCATTTTCCTCATTTCTATGATGCTATTCTATTTTGAACCATAAGTACCGCTGGTGTCAAAAGTAGTTTCCTGAACGTTCTCTTTCTTCCTGGAAGTCTGACGCAGTTCATTCAATTTTTCCAAAAAGAGGTCTTCATCTATCGGCAGGGTTACCGGTCTTCCCAGCCAGGAAGATAAATGCATAGCATTGGAGAGCATCAGTCCGTTGATCCCTTCTTCTCCTGCTGCCACAAGGGGCTCTCCCCTTAAGATATTGGCTGCAAATGCCCGCAGTACTCCTACATGCTGCAGATTTTCGCCGTCTGTTTCCACTTCTTCTACATGCCCTGTAGGCGGTGCAAATCCTTCCGTTGCATTAAAACAATACTCACGTTCATTTTCATCCAGTACATAGAGATAAAGCTTATCATGCTCACATACCAGCTTAGCCTTTTCCAAAGTGATCTCAAACCGNTTTGTACCCGGNGCATCTGCTGTGGTGGTNACAAAAACACCGGTAGCGCCATTGTCAAATTCAAGATATGCCGTCACATCGTCTTCCACTTCGATGTTATGCCATTTTCCGTTATGGCAGAANGCCTGTACCTTCACCGGAAGGCCGCAGATCCACTGCAGCAGGTCCAGATTGTGCGGGCACTGGTTCAAAAGTACGCCTCCGCCTTCTCCATCCCAGGTTGCGCGCCATCCGCCAGAATTATAATATGCCTGTGTACGATACCAGTCTGTTATNATCCAGTTAACTCTCTTAATCTGTCCGTATACGCCGCTCTTTACTATTTCTTTCATTTTACGGTATACATGGTTTGTCCGCTGATTAAACATCATGGCAAATACCTTGTCTGATNTTGCCGCAGCTTCGTTCATTTCACGCACNTGCTTTGTATACACACCGGCAGGCTTCTCACTCATGGCATGCATTCCGCTTTCCAATGCCTTGATCACAAATCTGGGATGATCATAATGAGGAACTGCCACCAGCACGGCGTCACAGCNNCCTGCCTCGATCANCTGATCTCCATCTTCAAAAATCTGTACACTGTCCGGCAGATTTTCTTTGGCCCACTGACGGCGGGATTCCTTTAGATCNGCTACCGCCACAAGCTCCATTTCCGGCACTTCTCCCTTNAAAAGATTGTTACAATGGGCAACGCCCATATTTCCCANACCGATAATACCAAGTCTTACCTTTTCCATACAAAACTCCTTTCCACATATAAATCTCTATNGATAACCGGCTTTTGCCAAATTGTCATAGCTTAGCTTTAAACAATCAAATGGACTGGTTCTGCATACATCCTGCTCTACCAGAAGATACTCGCAGCAGCTTTCTTCCACTTCCTTTAAAATAGCCTTAAAATTCATATTTCCTGCCATTACCGGCGCCATTACCGGTCCATGTTCTGTCATTTCCATGTCTTTTAAATGTACACAGTGGATTCTGTTTTTCAGACGTTCTATCCATTGACATACATCACACCCTGCTGCCTGTACCCAGAAGGTATCCATGGTAAATCCCAGCTCTGACTCCGAAAATGCGTCCAGCATATACTCAATCATATACTTATCAGGGGAAGCGTCCTGAACATCACAGGCAGCAAACTTCCGAAACTCGAAATCATGATTGTGATACATCAGTTTCTTTCCTGCATCTGCAATTATTTTTGCAGGCTCTTTAAAATCATCTGCAAAATGACTCAGCCATTCCGGCGTTCTGTACTTATCAGGCATAGCGCCAAGTCCGATATACTTGCAGCCTAAAATATCATGCTCTTCTATCAGGCTCTTCGTATCATACAAAATGCGATTCACATCACTGTGGGTCAATACGATCTCCAGTCCTGCCTCATCGCAGATCTCTCTGATCCGTTCCGGTTTTAAATCTTTTCCGATTGCTGAAAGCTGTACTGTCTTGTATCCCATTTCAGCTATCTTTTTCATACTGCACTGAAAATCCTTTTCATTCTGCGTATAAGCTCTCACTGTATAAAGCTGTGCTCCTGTTTTCATTTCCCTGTTGCCTTCCTTTCTTTTACGGTATTTTCTTACGAGTGATAAAAGTTCATTGAGAGCAAGCTCTCATTCTCTTTTATCACTATCTTATGGCTGAACTGTTACGATTAACATTGCAGGCAATTACATTTTTATTGCAAATATAGCGATTTTGATGTATGCTTTTTTCACAAACTGCTATAGATAATAGTTTCTTTTCACAGCAAAGTGACGAACTACGCATAAAACACATGGAGGATACAGGAATCACAATGGACGAGCATGTGCACATTTCTACAAATACGGTCAACTTCGGTTATGATGTTACACAGTCTTCTACCGATGATTTTTCTCTTCATTGTCATACTTTTTATGAAGCATATTA
The DNA here is from genome assembly GCA_014803415.1 of Lachnospiraceae bacterium. Classification (GTDB taxonomy): domain Bacteria; phylum Bacillota; class Clostridia; order Lachnospirales; family Lachnospiraceae; genus Suilimivivens. The sequence goes on along the minus strand of JAAVBZ010000020.1, from coordinate 93,971 downwards.
TTTTCTGGAAGGAAACGTGGAGTATCAGGTAGAAGGACATAAGTATGTGCCTGCGCCCCACAGCCTGCTTCTCCTTTCCCCTCACACCTTCCATGGAGTAAAAATTCTGGACAACCAATGCTACAGGCGCTTCTCTCTGCATTTTCATCCCAATATCCTGACTATGGAACGAAGGCAATTTCTTCTTTCTTCCTTTTCTTCTTTTACGAAACAGCCGGAACGCATCAGCTATTTTGAAAACCTGGAAGCCAGTGGTCTTGCCGCCTATTTTGAGGCTATTAAAGAGTGTTCTGCAATGGACGAAAAAATAAAAGAGCAGATACTTCCTATTACCATTGAAGCACTGCTCTCCCGTGTTATTCAAACTTGCGGTCAAAAGTCTCCTTTTGCAGATGATCAGCCTTCTGACACGATTTCCCAGATCATCTGGTATTTGAACTGCCACCTCCAGGAGGAGATCACTCTAGATCAATTATCTGACCATTTTTATATCAGTAAACATCATTTAAACAAAGTTTTCCGTAAGGCCACAGGCACCACCGTTATCGATTATCTCCTCCGCAAACGTGTTGCCACCGCACAGCAGCTCCTGGTAAGCGGCGCCAGTGCCCAGGAAGCCAGCCTGAAATCCGGTTTTTCGGATTATTCCGCATTTTTCCGAGCATATACACGGATACTGGGACATTCTCCCCGTGAGGACAAAGGCGCTCTTCCCTCTTTGCAAAATGCTGAAGCAGGGTTTCAGGTGCTGAATCTTGAGGTTGGGGAGGGGCTTGCATCACAATAAAAACTGTCACATATTAAATGTCTTATTCTTTCCGGAATTGATTTATGCTCATCCTTTACCAGAAGATTTTCATATTTTGCAATACTTGCATCTTTTGAGAAAATAAAATCTACCACTTCACCATCATCGCTTTTCTCCACTGATGAATCCTCAACTCTTAGTTATAAAAATCCTTTGCTGAAAGCCCAGTTTCTACACCTGTTAGATGAAGGAAATGATCTGTAGGAAAAGACTCTTCAAAAAACTCTTCTCCATACACATATAGGAATGATTTTCCTGCCAGGCTACGACTATATACACCAGCCGAATCTATAATTTCTTGTCGTATTATATTTTTCTTTTCCGCCTTTGTTGCCATTAATACCTCATATGTAAAGAGGAGTGTGATAAAAACCACACTCCTCTAAAATTCTTTAAAAAGAGTTTTCTGCTGGTTGTCAGCCTCGGTATCCAGTTAAAATACCCATAACGACGTGGAAATCATTAAGTCCCCCACGTGGACTACAACTTTATCTAAGCTGCCAAGCTCAATGCCCAGTTAGGGCATCTAAAGGGATGGACGTTTATCCTGCTCCATCTGCAGCACAACTTTTAACGATGCTCTTACATCGAGAACATTTCTGCTCTTAATTATATTGTACTCAATTTTCCTCAAAAATCAACCTGTTTCAGTATTTTTCAAAATCTTACTAATTCAATTCCTCTTTTATCTTTTCTATAAGGGTTATATCCGCTGGGAGCCAATTTACAGAATCTATGGTCTCCTTTGTCAGCCACTTAGCTGCCTCAGCTTCCTTTAGTTCAAGATTTCCGGATACAACTTCGCACCAAAAGCAATCCATAGAAAGATGAAAGTTCGGATAGTCATATTCTATGGTATCTATAATATCTAAAACTTTGATCTTAGTATCTAATTCTTCAAAAATCTCTCGCTTCAGCGCATCTTGTGGCGTTTCATCTGCTTCGATCTTTCCACCGGGGAATTCCCATCCGCCTTTAAATTCACCATATCCACGAGCCGTTGCAAATATGACCGGCTCTCCATTTCTATTTTTTGATTTAATTACTGCCGCTACCACTCTAACCGTTTTCATACTGAAATTTCCTCCGAAGTTAATAGATTGCTTTGAAGATAACGTAACAGATCTTCTCGGACTGCATGATGCATTTTCATATGAAACTTTGCAATATCACGTTCTTTGCCGGAATTATCTTTCTTTTTTGCCGGTTTTACATCTACGATGTCAAACTGCCCCACATAATAAAAATTCGTTTCTGCATCACTCTTCTTAACCAGCAGATGCTTTCGTTTTGCTTCAACTACATCGGCCACATAGGAGCTTTCTATCCCGCGCCCCATCTGTGAATCCCACTTGAAGATCATATTATCTTCAAAGGAATCCGCATAGTCCGGCTTACCATCCACATATTCTTTGTCATCAGAGCTCTCCTCCTTATGGTATGTAACAAAAATAAAGGTATCATCACCTATTCTCTTCATTCCGTACATTGTTGAGGATAAATCTTTACCACAATTCATAAGAAGACTCACGTCACGCCTTGAATATTTTTCATACAATACAAAGGGTGAATTTCTTTCTCTACCAGACAAATATTTCTCTGAATAACGTCTTAGTCCTACTTCAACTATATCATCCACCTGCTTATAAAATTCTGAATGCTGCAGTCTCCTTGCAAAGCTTTCTAACCTGCTTAGCCTCCGATCTTCATTGCCGGTAACAATGTCGATATGACAATATTTCTTATATTCTTCCTCTTTGCTCACAAATTTTCCTTGAAGTACCTCAACTGCATTATCAAAAGAGCCAAGATCTATTTCATAACCGTAATTTTCATTAAATTCTTTATTTAAACGCTCAAAATCAATGGAGCCTTCTTTCAGTAACCGCCTCAGGATCTCCAACTCATATGGTCTGGCACCGCTTAAAATTGTCTTTGATAAATACTCAAGTGTCACTCTCTCTTCTTCAGTTATTTTTCCAATATACTTTTCGGCTTCAATAGACTCCAAAAAGAGTTGATAAGTCTTATATTCTTTGATGATCACTAATGGATCGATCTCACCGTTTTCATAAAAATCAAGAAGATAGGGAATTCTGCCCAGTCTGTTTTTCAGGGAAACATAGCTGTCCTTGATTATTGCTTTCATTCCTTTGATCTTATCAATCGATGCAAAAATTTTATTCTTTGCAATCTCATCAAAATGAACCGTTGATGCACCCGGGATCGTATTATTACCGCTTATTACATATTTTCTTATGGTGTCCGGATTATAAGAGCGGTCTCCTGACAGGGCAATGGGGATCATAAAGTTATTGTTATAATTCCCGATAAAATCCAGTATTACAACAAATTCCTTGCCCTCTGCTTTTCTAAGGCCTCTGCCCAACTGCTGAATAAAGACAATCGGCGATTCTGTAGGCCTTAGCATGATAACCTGATTCACTTCGACAATATCAACGCCTTCGTTAAGAATTTCTACAGAAAAAATATAATCTAACGGCGTAACTTCATCTGTCGCATCTTCCTCATTCATTGCAAGCCTTTCAAATGCATTTTGGCGCTCTTCCTCTGAAGAATCTCCATTTAATGCGATCGTTCTATAAAGCTTGCCTGTTTCCGGATTGATCATACCATTAAACTTATTCGATAACTCTATCGATTCGTCAATCCGACTGCAGAAAATAAGTCCTTTTACTTTCTCTCCGCTGTACCCGAAATAATTCGCCTGCTCGATTATATGCTTTACTCTTTCATCACCGGTAAGCATATTGAAATCTCTTTCCGTCATTTTCCTGCCGCTGATCTGCTTATCACTTAGCAAAGACACATCGCTGATCCCAAAATAATGAAACGGACAAAGCATGTTTTCTTCCATAGCTTGCTGTAATCTGATCTCGTATGCAATCTGATGATTAAAGATTTCGTATATATTTTTTCCAGGCGCATTATCATCTCTTTTATCAGGCGTAGCCGTCATTCCCAGCCATAATTTAGGTCTAAAATAACTCATCACCTTCTGATATGTGTCCGCAGATGAATGATGTGCTTCGTCTAACACAATACAATCAAAATCATCCGGTTGATATTCCATTAAATGTGAATCCCTGTTTAACGTTTGCACAGTAGCAAAAATATAGTCTTTATCATAGTCATGATATCCTGCACCAACAAGCCCCATAGAGACAGTTTGTGCAAATACTTTTTCATAGGATTTCTTCGTCTGTCTTGCCAACTGTCCCCTATGTACTAAAAACAGAACCCTTTTAAAACCTAATTCCCTCATCGCAAAAGCAGAGGCATAGGTTTTTCCTGTTCCGGTTGCAGAAATAAGTAATGCCCTTTCTTCACCCGCCGCAAGAATCTTTCGCAAATTGGAAATGAATCCAACCTGCATTCTGTTAGGCTGTAACTTATATTTCTCAATAAATGTGACTTGTTCTTGCTTTGCAATCTCCCGCTGCCGCTTGATTATCTTGTATTTTTCTTTATATTCCTCATAAAAATCATCGAAATTTAAGGCATACTTAGAATGCCACAGCATATTAAACTCTTTGAGTATCTCTCTTGCAATCTGACCCTGCCTGGTAGATACAAGTTTCGTATTCCACTCACGATTCGTTGTAAGCGCAGATTTGGTCATATTGGAACTGCCGATAATGATTCGATATATTTCTTCCTTTTTAAAAATATATCCTTTTGTATGAAAACCTTCATCCGCAGCATCTACGTCATACATTTTAATTGTTATGTTGCGGAGTTCATTCAGCTTTTCTAATGCCTTTGGTTCACTGAAATTAAGATAATTTGTGGTTAATATTTCTCCTTTAATATTTTTCTTTTCCAGATCCTTTAATGTCTGCAAGAGAGGCTCTATTCCGCCCAAGGTAATAAATGCTACGCTTATCTGAAACCGATCGCATGACAAAAGCTCATCCTCAATGGATGAGAGTACCTTCTTTCCCTCTTTATGATTATTTGAAACAAACTGCGGCTGATAGGCAGTATTGGAAACAACAGCGCCATCAATATATGCAGTTTCAAAACCATTCCTGATGGCCTCGTTATAACCGATCATATTTATCAGCATTTCCCTTCTCTTTTTTATTCCGCCTTTATCCTTACTTTCTTTCCTGAAAAAGCAATTCCAAACCTTAAAATCTTTTCTATTCCATCATAACTCATTTCAGAATCATATCTCTTATCTGCTATCTGCTCTAGTGCAAGAGCAGACAGTGCTTCAAGCGCCTCCTCATCCAGACCCTTTTCCCATTTCAGTTCCATAATAATTCCCGGATACTTGTTCTCCCGCGGAATCAGACTGATGTCATATCTTCCGTCTCCAGACTCTCTGTTTGATCTAACCTTGTAATGATTATCCATCAAAGCAACCAAACCAAGTGCAAGTCCATGATAGAAGCCTTCTGCTCCGGCATCATAAAAACTAATAGATTTATCCATATATTCAGCGATAGCCTTCTGTAATTTTTTTGTATCATTTGCATAAAGGCTCTCTGCGACCTTATTCGCTGTAGTCCTTGTAATTGCACCAATCTGCAGTAAATGCGCCAAAATCTCTTCCTTATATACCACTGCAATCTCTTTGTTCGGAATGGATACCTCACAAAGATAAGCACCATCATCCTGAAGCACCTTCTGCGGTGCTTTCAGATATCCGGCAACCAAAAGCAGACTATATATATTTGCAGGATCCTCACTCAGTGATCTATACACTACATTCTGATCAATTCTTGCGACAACACATTCTCCCTGCAAAAGTGCATAAAGTCTTTCAGTAATATCATCTGTTGCTATATTCAGAACATCTTCCAGAATCTCATTTTTACCTGTATTCACCCAGTAAGCCTGTGGTATGCAGCCCTTCGAAATATAGTTTATTACTGACCATGGATTATAGATCTCTGTGTTGCCAAACAGATAGCCATCATACCATTCTCTCAACTCTTCATTTTTATCCGATACACCATAGTATTCCATCATCTGCTGCACTTCCGAATAAGTAAATCCAAAAAACCTGTCATAATCTTTATCCATGACAGAATTCACCGTTAAATTATTCAATCCACTAAAGATGCTTTCCTGCGCAATACATAAGATTCCTGTGAGGAATCCAAAGGTAAGATACTTATTATCCTTAAAAGCTCCTGAAAAGAAATTCCGCATAAAGCTTATGATCTCATCATAAAAATCCTTCGCATATCCCTCCTGAATAGGTGTATCATATTCATCTATAATAATAACCGGTGCTTTCTTATAGTATTTAAAAAGCATCTTTGACAGATTTTCCAATGATGATGTAAGCTCTACTGCATTTGCTCTTCCATATAATATTTTCGAAAAATATTCTTTTTCATAATCCGCCAGATTATCACCTGCCAGCAATTCCGAATGTCGCCCAAACTCTCCTTGAAGGAGTCCCTTGATCTTATAAAGCGTTGCTTCCCAGGAATCGAACTTCACATCCTTAAATGTCAGAAAGATGACCGGATATGCCCCCTGGTGCTTTGTATACTCCTGCCCGCACTGCCAAATAGCCTTATCTTTGAAATAAATACTTGTATCTTCCTTTGAAATTTCAAAAAACACTCGCAACATATCCATATTCAAAGTCTTACCGAATCGCCTCGGTCTGGTAAATAGAGATACCAGCGGTTTCTTATCCAGGAATTCCTTAATCAGCAGAGTCTTATCCACATAGTAATATTCCGACTGTGCGCGAACATAATCAGAAATGCCGATAGGAAGTGCTCTTTTATCTGTCATAACTGCAGCTTTACCGGCTTTTCCCAATTTTACCCTCTTATCTGCCGGCCTTGTAGCATCATCAGGAATCTGCCAGCTCTTCCCGGTTTTAACAGCCCCCTGTATTCTATTGTTAATGCAGAGGTTAGCAACTGTACGTTCTGAGATATCCCATTCTGCCGCTTTTTCTTTACACGTTTTCATCAGTATTCATCTCCTGACTTCTTGTAATCAGCATATCTCTTTCAGCAAATTATATATCACTTTCAGCAATATATCAACTTCATTTTTTGATATATTGCTGAATATATTGCGGATCATGCTTTATTTTTTGTAAATAATCCGCTTTATACTTTCTGCTGATAAATTGTATTTTCTCATTAATTCTTCTAGTGCCATTCCCTTTTGATAGTCTGCCTGAATCTTTTTATTACGCTCTTGGTAAAACTGCCTTGCCCCAGAGCCTTCTCCCCACTTTTTCTTTTCTTTCGTTTTTGGGATATACATCACCTCACCAGTCACATATTTTTGTATTTCCTTTAAAAGCTCGTCTGGCAGAACATGGGAAGCATTTTTATACTTCATAGTTGCCTCCTATTCAATCCGGTTATCACTAATTGTCGCTAACGAATTCCTCAAATGAAGAATACCTATTTTGATGCACATTACTTTCCTCTATGGTTTTTACCAAGTATGCCTCTATTTCTTCTGCTTTTTTTGAAAATCCACGCAAGTCATCCTTATCAAAAGCAGACAATAAATCCATCTTCTTAAGATTAAAATCCTCTTGAACAGCATCAAACTCTATTTGCAGATAACAGCCTGACAAATAGCTGTCTTCAGCGCTGTTTATTCCTGCAAAATAAGCAACTCTGCGAAAGGTATATCTCATTTCCTGATACCACATTGCCAGATCTTCAAAATTCGGTTCAATGTCCTTTTTTTCCTCAACGCTTATATTTTTCATAAGAAACTTTCTTGTCATAGAAATCAGCTCATAAACTTTTTTCTTTATGGCATCTACTTTATTCTCAGAAAGCATTTCAGTAAAAGTTTGCTCAAATTCAACCGGATAGTCTTTCATATTATGCAGCTCATTTGTAAGATTCATATAACCGTTTTTTAAATATGTACCATTTACCATAGCAATAGAATTCATAAGATAGCTGCACACTCCACCAGCAGCTTTTCTGACATTACACAAACTCTCTTCAAAAAGCATTGTCTGAAAAATCTCCTGTGCAGTTTCTAAAAACTCCAAACTTTTCGGCATATGAAATGTCTTATCCTGTAATTTTAATAACATTTCTGTCTTTAAGTTTTCAAAACGTAGTTTTTCTTCTTGACTTTTAGCATAAATCACCTCACCCTTTGCAAATGCAAAAATCATTCTGGGTTCTTCAATGTTAGCAATACGTCCTAATCTTTCCCATGAAATTGGATACAGATCATATCCCATATCCTCAATTATAAAAGTACGGGTTAATTGATTTCCCCGCTCGGTTGCCGGAACAAAGAAATCAAACACCATATTCTGTTCATCTGTAGGGATTTTTCCACCTCCTACCTGTCCGATCAATAATGATACGTCTTCCTTATATTCTGTTTGGATTTTATTGATTGCCCATTCTACTAATTCTTTATCAATATTCTTCATATTTACTCAGCTCCTTTAAATACTGCCTGATAAACGCATCTATGTCCGAGTATCGCTTCACTTGCAGATTTGCTTTTTTATATTCTTTCAAATATCCTTTTAATAAATCATCACACGCCTGCGCTGTTTTTTCCAAATTTTGTGGATCATAACCGCCAAATACATCATAACTTGCAATTTCTACTTCATCGCCCACATCAGAAATCATTGCATTCAAGCTGATCATGCTCATAAATGCAAGATGCCTATTATCCTGATCGGCTGCAACATACATTTTGTTTCGCCAATTTGAAAACATTTCCTCATAAGTGCCACTGATAGAATCAGCCATTACAGGTTTCTTCTGAACCAAAATTTCTGCCTCTGCTTTTTTGAACGCACGCAAGGTCTCTTGTATAAGCACAGTTAAATGTTTTTTAACTTGTTCAGCAGAATTTGCTGATAACACACTCTCTATCATTTCACAAAGTTTTTGGGGCTTCCTATCCATTAACTCCAGCTCTTCATAAATGCGCTTCATTCCATGGCGAAAATACTTTTTGTTCAGCATTGCAATTGCATTTTCAATATAATAAATGGCATATCCTGCCTGTACCCGAATATCAGCCAGATCTTCCGTGATCATCGTCAACAAATAACGATGTTCTGCCTCTTTCATCATATTTTCTGCTTTCCTATAATCTTTTCTGGAAAAAGGTGCCAACAAATCATCATTTACTTTTTTCCGTAATGATTCCAATTTCTCCAGGTATTTCTCGTCTTTACAATATACAATTTTAGAATCCATAAGTTTTGAAATATTGGGATCATTATAAAGAGAGTCCATCTGCAATTTTTCCCATGTAGTACAATAAATATCATGACCAACTTCTAAATCATCTTGTATAAAAGCACAGCCTAATTGCCAACCCTTATCATCGTTAATTAAAACAAGCAAATCTAAATCCGACTTTTCATAAAAGTCCCCTGTTGCAAAAGAACCATATATTCCAATTAGGGCAAGGCTTTCCGGGCATACTCTATTTGCTTTTTCTATAACTGCATCTATTATTTTTTGATTTCTTACATCTAAATATTTCATTTTTACCGCCTGCACTTTCTAATTCATAGATTACTCTTTCCAGTATATCATTGAAACAAGGAAAAAATATGTCATAAATAATTATATTCGTTTGTGACATGCCAAGCTGCTTTCATGCCGCCAACCTGAACAGGATGTGTGTGGTCGGAAAGACACTAAAAGAGACCGGTGATACCGGTCCCTGTAAGCTGGGATGTGGCCTCTCAGCAGTTATTCAGTTTGATACAACTCTCGGCATCGAGAGGGTTGCATTTCGATTTGCAATTGAGTAATTAGATTTAACATTTCTGTTTCACCTACCACAAATCATAAGGCTTCATTGTCTCTGCATTTCTATATTCATGTTTCTCATAATATCCTATCAGTTTTCCGGCATCTCTAAGCGCTACAATATAGACATCCTTATTTTGCTTATCATTGTGGAAAGTATAAACAATATTATGACTCTCATCTGATGAAAACCATTCGATCACAAGTCGGATTTTTTCTCTTGATTCCGGATTATGGCAATCTAATAAGCTTCTGCCAATCAGCTTGTCTCCTCCTCTTTTCTCATAACTTATCACTGCCGCCGGATTCATATAGATAATCTCGTGCTTCAGATTACAGATCACTACCGCAGCTCTGTCCTGATCCACAATGCTCTTATAAAAACTCATATTAAGCCTCCCATTCATATTTACAGCCAATTTCTCTTTAATATTTCACTTTTCAAATACAGTGTGCTCTTACCAGATGCCTTAAGCGGATGTAATTTTCCTCGTTTTGTCAAATCCATGACATTTTGTCTGGAACATCCAAGAATTTGCGCTGCTTCCGATACATTAATTACTCTACTCGCAACAAAATTCCGAAAATCCGCTGTTGTAAGAGGAACTTTTTTCCCTATACGATATAACACAGAATCCGAAACATTGATGTTCACATCCCATGACACACCATATCCTCCGGTTTGCATACGAACATACTTAAAGTACTCTGGTTTCCTACGTAATACTTGGAATTCCTGTTTCTTTTCAAAATGTTTCTTCAAATCACATCTCTTAATCAATCCATCTCTAAAAAAGACCAGCAAACAATAATCGTCAAGCGGGAGCACATCTTCGATTCTTGTAGCAAATCGCTTTGTAATTTCTTCCGGAAGGTCCTTTTCATCAATTGGAACAAGATAGCAATCATCTTGAGCACATCTCCCCTCCGTTAACATCAAAAGTTCATACTCATCATATTCATCTAACTGATTATCTCGCAGAATCTCAGCGATGTTCTGCCTATCTGTTGGAATAATCCGTTGTTGCACCCATATTTTACTCCAATAGGAGTTCACAGTAGTTTCATTTTGCCTCACAAAAGAATCCAACAGCAAAGGAAGTTCCCATGGATCTGCCCCCTCAGGCAATTCAATATAGAATCTCTTTTCAAGTTCATAATAAAGAAGGTATGCTAAATCCATCCTCTCCTTGGCAGATTCATCTCGAATTGCAAAAATTTTCATATACGCACCACCTTTTCCAAATCATGTTCCATATTTTATCCTGAAGTGCTCCAGAAATAATACCATTAAGCCCTTCCAATAAGATCTCTCTATCACACTCACGCAGAGGATTTAACGTTGGCATTTTATCTGCAGGTATAAGAGATAAATTCTCACATGTAGATTTCGAACCGATATAATTGTTGCAAGGCATATCCGCCATTACATCAAACTCGTTTACCAGATTATCGTCCGTGCAACGGCAAAGCAACGAGAGTCCATGATCAAATAGTGGGGCCAAACACAAAGTCTTCTTTCGACTATTGCGCAAGACTTCAATATTTGCGCCGTGGCGATCACGATTGAGAATTAAATAATCCACTACGAGCATCTGGTAAGTATATTCTTCCCAGCCCATGCGTATACAAAAATCAAGTGCCGATTCCGTCGGATACGCTTCTCTCTCCTTATATACATCTAACGCAATTTTAGATTCTCCTTTTTCCTTGAAATCCTCAGATGCGCAGAGATATACTTCATGAATTTTTCCATCAATCATGATATCTGCATGGATAAGCTGATATGACAAATGCGGAATCCCTAATATAGTAAGCAGCCTGTCAACAATCAATTCATTTACACATTCATGACCGATTACGCCTTGTACTTTATCAAAATTTGAAAGCTTATAATATAATTTTTTTTCTCCCAATTCTGAATAGGATTTCAAAAAGGAACCTGCCGTTCCTGATGAATTACGATATAAGGACCAAGATAAGTACGTAAGATCCTGTTTTTCTCTTACCAACTGTGTACTCATAGCATTTCACCTCTATCATAATTTTATGCATTAACTTGTCATATGTCAAGTTATATCGTAACTTCAGAATATAGTTTTGCGTCTTCTTTCAGTGTGTCTTCTATCGTACTCACTGGTGATTTTACTGTTCTGACAGCCCACACCAAGTACTCATTTATTTTTTCATTCGTTGAAAAACACTCTGAAAGAATATCAAATGTATATTCTTCATTAAATAGTGCAACATCGACTCCCACGTCATTAAACCCCTTAATTAAATTAATATGTTCATCCGTCAATTTATGATAGTCTGACGCCAACTCCATTAATACACATTTGGTAATACAAATTAGTGTAATATGAGCTTTGAAATAATTTATTATTTTACAATCTCATATTTTAATACATTCAGGCAAAATTTATAACCATTACTTTGCATTTTTCTATTCAATTTTCTCTTTCCAGGATCACCTTCCAGCTTCTTAACCGCTGTAGGCTATGGCTTTCTTCCTGCCATCGGAATCCCCTCCGTCCTCAATTTCTAATATTTTCTATTGTCAAAACTATTTTTTCTACATATAATATTTAAGAACACAAAGTAAATAGTGTTCCTCAAAAAACTCGTTTTTCTGTTGACTACGAGTACTTTTGTGATATAATGAAGTCAGAGGATAGCGGCGTTGACCAGCTATCGTGGTGTTGAAGCAATTGACTGTGTCGGCATGCAGCTGATTGTGGAGCCTGACCTTGGGTTATGCGATAACCTCAAGCCGAATAGGTTCTTCGGAACTGAATGAAAACGCTTTTTAAGGGCCTTGCATTGGCAGGGTCCTTTATTTTTTGCAAAGGACAAGGTATATAGATCTATTACAACAGTCTGCACAAGCCTGGAAAGAAATAACTGAATATAGATATTTGTTCATATATGGCTATAAGAAGCAGCTGTATCCAATTAATCTTACCTTTTCTTTGGAAGATTATCCTCATTTAGCCGGCTTCCAGTATATGAAAGATATCTCACTTCCAAATTATTCTTCTGCCAAAATTGCTGATAGAATTCTTGAAGGAATCTCTTGATAATGAATTCAATTTATATTCATATATGCCACGCATGTATCCCTTCATTACGGGTATTAAAGCAGATTATTTGATATCCAGCCATTTTAGTGTCGATAACTTCATCTTTATCATCAAGGCAAATACGCAAGGTGAATTAAAATGTGATTTCGTTTGTTGCTCTATTTTTGAAAAAGGTGATCGCGATTATGAAACAAACCAACGTTCAAGAACACTAATGAAAAAAGAACGAATACATATTCCTTCTAACACTACCGATATTCTATTGGATCGCTTATCAACTCAAACAAAGCATGAGGGATTCAATGAGGCTTTGAGGCAAGGCTGCTTAGAACTTCCATACAACGAAAAAGAGCCACTCTCCTAAGTATTTCACTTAGAAAAGTGGCTCTCAATAAGCACATTTTTTATATTCTCTTATCTACCGCATAATACAATACTTTGTTTTTTCAAACTCCGTATTATCAAGCATTATCAGGTATTATAGGTTCAAAATTGCTGTACTGTGGGTCATAATGGGTCTGATTTTTATGTCCCAAGTGCCCTCAAACCCGCATAAATGCTGACTTTTACTTGTCTAATGATTTCATTGTCGGGAACAACAGCACATCCCTTATTGCCGGCGAATTGGTAAGCAGCATCACCAGTCTGTCGATTCCATACCCGATACCGCCTGTAGGAGGCATACCGATCTCCAGTGCATTCAGGAAATCTTCATCTGTGGTGTTGGCCTCTTCATCACCTGCTGCCAGAGCTGCTTCCTGTGCCTTGAAGCGTTCCCTCTGATCAATGGGATCATTCAGCTCGGAGTAAGCGTTGCACATTTCACGGCCTGTAATGAACAGCTCGAAACGCTCTACATAGTCGGGCTTGTCCGGCTTACGTTTGGTAAGGGGTGATATCTCAATAGGATGATCCATAACAAAGGTAGGCTGAACCAGATGTTCCTCTACAAACTCTTCAAAGAACAGATTCAGGATATCTCCCTTGGTATGTCTTTCCTCGTAGTGGATCTCCTTTTCATCCGCCAGCTTCTTAGCAGCCTGCGTGTCTGCCACTTCATCAAAGTCAATACCTGTATATTTCTTAACGGCTTCTATCATAGTCAGTCTTTCAAAAGNCTTGCCCAGATCGATCATTTCTTCGCCGTAAGGAACGGTAGTGGTTCCGCAGACTTCCTGCGCCACATACCGGAACATATTCTCTGTCANATCCATCATACCGTAATAATCGGTATATGCCTGATACAGCTCCATCAGTGTAAACTCGGGATTGTGTCTTGTATCAAGACCTTCATTACGGAAAACACGTCCNATCTCATAAACACGCTCCATGCCGCCTACNATCAGCCTCTTTAAATAAAGCTCTAAGGAAATACGGAGCTTCACATCCTCATCTAATGCATTAAAGTGCGTTTCAAAAGGTCTGGCAGCGGCTCCTCCGGCATTGGATACCAGCATGGGAGTCTCTACCTCCATAAATCCCTGTCCGTCAAGATATCTTCTGATCGCAGATATGATCTTTGACCTTTTTACAAATGTCTCCTTAACTTCTTCATTCATAATCAGGTCTGTATATCTCTGACGGTAACGGATATCTGTATTAACAAGTCCATGATATTTTTCGGGCAGTATCTGCAGACTCTTAGATAATAAAGTAACTTCAGAGGCATGAACGGATATTTCTCCTTTCTGAGTCCTGAAAACCTCACCTTTCACACCNATAATGTCGCCCACATCAAATTTCTTAAAATCTGCATAAGGCTCTTCTCCCAGACTGTCACGTGCCACATAGCACTGAATATTTCCGGAAAGATCCTGTACATTACAGAAAGAAGCTTTTCCCATAACACGCTTGGCCATCATTCGCCCNGCAATGGAAACCTGACTGCCTTCCATTTCCTCAAAATTATCTTTNATATCTTTGCTGTGATGAGTTACTTCATATTTGGTGATCTGNAAAGGATCTTTNCCTGCTTCCTGAAGAGNNGCAAGTTTCTCNCTTCTTACCTTCAAAAGCTGGTTAATATCCTGTTCCTGCTGCGGTTGATTATTCTGCTCCTTAGCCACTTTAAACACTCCTCCTTAGTTGGAACGCTGAATCTCAAGTACCTTGTATTTTAAAACGCCGGCCTGNGTCTCTACTTCCACAACATCNCCTATCTTGCTTCCGATCAAAGCTTTTCCTACCGGAGATTCATTAGAAATCTTTCCTTTTAAGCTGTTTGCTTCNGTAGAACCTACAATTTTGTAATCCAGTTCCTCATTATATTCAATATCAAGAATTTTAACACAACATCCGATGCTGATCTTGTCAAGATCCACCTCNTCTTCAACAACNACTTCTGCATTTTTCAATATTTTTTCCAGTTCTTCGATCCTGGCTTCAATATCTCTCTGCTCATCCTTTGCTGCATCATATTCAGCATTTTCGGATAAGTCCCCCTGNTCTCTNGCTTCTTTNATTTTCTGTGCTACTTCTTTTCTTTTTACTACCTTAAGATCNTGAAGCTCNTCNTCATATTTGCGAAGACCTTCATAGGTAAGTATGTTTTTCTTTTCTTCCATTGCCTCTCGCCCTTCCATCCTTCTTGTTAACGGCTAAAATGCCTTAATTAACTTTCGTATTATACCCACTTTTGACTGTAGTGTCAAGAAATTTCAGTATTCTCTCATCATTTATATGATAAGTNTCTCTCTTTGANGCNGCCTGNAGNAAAGACATCCCCTTCTGTNNGCCAAAGTCGAGCCACACCGAATTTTCCGCCGGATAACTCTCATANCNCATAACGATACCATACTCATCATAAAGATAATCTTCCAGATCCCATGTACTTTCCGATTCCGTACCGGTAAACACCACGGTTTCCGTACCTGCCAGATAAGGTTCTACCAGTCCGATCACGGTTTCTGTCAGCAAAGATCCATATTCATCCGGCATGGAGATACTGATCCGTTTAAATTTTCTTTCTTTTCTTCTATTCAGCAAGAGCACTCCATAAAGNTCTGCAGGTATTTCCTGCTTTCTTTGAAAGATCTCNCACAATTCCTCCGAGAAAAGAANAGAAANACTGCCGCTGNCNNGCAACATATNTTCTANAAGATCCAAGGTACTCGTAATCTTCCGNATCCANCCNTTTCTTCTNCCGGCNTTCTTCATATCCTGAAAGAAACCATTCGGNAAAAGACTGAAATAAATCTGTANCTCTCCNNCNGNCACCGGATTGCCCGCTACAGAAGGTGCACCTTCTGCAAAAAGATAGCGGCGGCTGCATCGATAAACCGGAAGNGGTTTCTTCCTTTTCTTCAAAAATGCTATCGCATATTCTTTTGGCTTTTTCTCCCCGCTGTCCGCGACTGTCAGATAATAAACTGTTTTCATAGGAAAGCATATGCCTGACGGACATCTTTTATTCCCTGAGACATTTTNATTCAGGNGATATTTTTATCCTCAGGAATATTCTTTATCCCTTGNATTCAAAAAAATTCGCCGCACTGCCTGCTCCAACTCCGGATAAGTCTCTATTTCATTAATATTCCTGCGAAGAGCTGCAGAGTGGGGAAAACCTGCCGTATACCATGCAATATGTTTTCGCATTTCCCGGACTGCCGTATACTCTCCTTTGATCTCCAGCTCCATTTTGGCATGACGCAGGATAGTCTCACAGACTTCTTCTCTGCCGGGTTTTGCAAACAGTTCGCCTGTTTCCAGATAATGTTCTACTTCCCTGAAGATCCATGGATTGCCTCTTACTGCCCGTCCGATCATAATGCCGTCACATCCGGTTTCTTTCAACATCCGCTCCGCTGACGGACCATCTGTCACATCTCCGTTTCCNATCACAGGAATGGACACCGCCTGTTTGACTCTGGCAATGATCTCCCAGTCTGCCTGTCCCGAATAATACTGCTCTCTGGTCCTTCCATGGACTGCCACTGCCGCGGCGCCGCACCCTTCTGCAATCTTTGCCATCTCAACTGCATTTACATTGTCATCATTAAATCCTTTGCGGATCTTAATCGTTACAGGTTTCTTGATGGCCTTAACTGTTTTACTTATGATCTGCTGCGCCAGCTTCGGATTTTTCATCAGGGCAGAACCTTCCCCGTTATTTACCACCTTGGGAACGGGACAGCCCATATTGATATCCAGTATGGCAAAGGGNCTGTCTTCGATCTTCTTNGCCATTTCACTGATAATATCCGGATCGGAGCCAAAGAGCTGCAAAGAAGCCGGCATCTCATCCGGGTGGATCTCCATCAGTTCTTCCGTATTGCGGTTATGGTAATAAATTGCCTTGGCGCTTACCATTTCCATGCATACAAGTCCTGCTCCCTGTTCTGCGCACAGCAAACGAAAAGGCAGGTCCGTTACGCCTGCCATAGGAGCCAAGATCAAATTATTTTCCAGTGTTACATTGCCAATTGTCAACTGTTTCATTTTTTCCGGTATCTTNCTGTCTCATTCTTCACTGAACAATTCTGCTGCATTCTCATGCAGGATAAAAACGCGGTAATACAGACTTAAGGACTCAAACAGTTCCTGACGCTTCCTTCTGATCTCTCCCACCAAAAGCCCGCTGGATACCTCATCATACAAAAAGTCATCCTCCGCATATTCNGTACGCATGGAAATACTTCCATCCTGCTCAAATTCAATGGTAAAAACGCCTCCGACTTCTTCCGTAAAGAGCACGCAGATCACATGCAGCTCATCCTTAATGGAATCCGGAATACCTTTAAACTGCTCATTAAAATAATACTTCTTATCGTATGCGTTCGCCCCGCATAGTACGATCTTTTCTTCCTCATACATAGCCATAGATACCTCTTACGGACACTTCCCCTGCATAGACATTTTCTATGCTTCCATCCTGCTTTTCCACGATCAACTCTCCCAGCTCATTGATTCCATGGGAAATACCCTCATACTCATTCTTAGGATCAAGCACACGAACCTGTGCCTCTTTATTTACCAGAAGCTCATTATATGCTTCTATCAGCCCCTGCATATTCTGGGTCTTTAAGAAAGCTTCATAATNTGCTTCAAAACGCTCCATGACCTTTTCGATCAGTTCCGCTCTGTTTATCTTTTTACCGCCCTCTATATAAAGGGAAGTNGCGGTATCTTTGATATTNTCNGGAAGCTCTGNNTGATTCACATTGATNCCCACACCGCATACCAGATGCTGGATATAGTCGGTCTCCATAGTCAGTTCCGTNANNATCCCTACCACTTTTTTCTTATTTACCACAATATCGTTGGGCCACTTGATCTTAGCCGGCAGGCCNGAAACTTCCGTAATTGCCTGAGCCGTACTTAAGGCCATNACNAGAGTTATCATAGACGCCTTTTCCGGTTCNAAAGAAGGNCGCAGCATGATCGTCATAAAGATATTGACNCCCGCCGGGGATTCCCAGCTTCTTCCCCTTCGTCCTCTTCCTGCCACCTGNTTATCCGCCACCACCANAAGNCCTTCCGGTGCGCCGGTTTCCGCCTGCTTTTTNGCTTCAATATTGGTNGAATCCGTAACATCAAAATAAAGCAGGTGTTTCCCTGCCATTTTTGTTTTGATCCTGCTCTTTAGTTCGCTTANAGATAATACATCCGGCGTTCCCACCAGATGATATCCTTTGTTTTGAACCGCTTCTATTTCATAGCCTTCTTCTTTTAACTGATTTATGATCTTCCAGACAGCNGTTCTGGAAATCCCGAAGGATTCACAGATCTGCTGNCCNGATACATATTCTTCACTGTCACGAAGAAGCTGCAATACTTCTGTTTTCCTTAATGATGCCATGATAAACTCCCTCTGNCTGATCTACAAGGTAGCTGCCATGACGGCCTTAATGGTATGCATTCTGTTTTCTGCTTCCTCAAATACTACGGACTGGGAGGATTCGAATACCTCATCTGTCACTTCCATTTCCGTAATNCCGAATTTTTCANTTATTTCTCTNCCNATCTTGGTNTTCAGATCATGGAAGGCCGGAAGACAATGCATAAAAATTGCNGAAGGTCCTGCNNTTTCCATNACNTTACGATTTACCTGGTAAGGGGAAAGCTTAGAAATACGCTCTTCCCATACACTGTCAGGCTCACCCATGGATACCCATACATCGGTATANATNACATCGGCGCCTTTCGTTCCCTCTTCCACATCTTCAGTNAGGGTTATNGNTGCTCCTGNCGTNTGCTGCTATNGCTTCACATTCTTTTACAAGNGCTTCATCAGGNAAATACTCCCTGTTGGTGCAGGCGGTAAAATGCATGCCCAGTTTNGCACAGACCACCATNAGGGAATTCCCCATATTNTAACGNGCGTCGCCCATATAAGTCAGTTTCACTCCCTTGATCCTGCCCAGTTTTTCCTTTATAGTCAAAANATCTGCCAGCATCTGCGTGGGATGAAATTCGTTGGTCAGTCCNTTCCATACNGGAANGCCTGCATATTTTGCCAGTTCCTCTACAATTTCCTGTCCATAGCCGCGATACTCAATCCCCTCATACATACTGCCGAGAACTCTTGCCGTATCGGCAATGCTTTCTTTTTTGCCTATCTGGGAACCTGAAGGATCAAGATAAGTGGTGCCGATTCCAAGATCGTGCGCAGCCACTTCAAAAGAGCAGCGCGTTCTGGTACTGGNCTTTTCAAAGATCAAAGCCACGTTTTTGCCTCTGTGCATATCCTGAGTCAAAATGCCGTTTTTCTTCTTTTCTTTTAANTCTGCTGCCAGATCCACTAAATACAGGATCTCCTCCGGCGTATAATCAAGCAGTTTTAAAAAACTCCTGCCCTTCAAATCCATTNTTCAGTCTTCCTCTCTTGTCAGTTCCACTTAAGATTATTTATCTGCTACAAGCTCCTTTACGGAAGCTGCAAGACCNGCGATTCCCTGGATCTCTGAGGGAATAATGATCTTGGTAGCCTTGCCGTCTGCAGCCTTTTCAAATGCTTCCAGACTCTTGATACGGAGCACCGCTTCGTCTGCTCCTGCTTCACGGATCATCTTAATACCGTCTGCAGTAGCCTGCTGAACCTTAAGGATAGCTGCCGCTTCACCTTCTGCTTCACGGATCATCTTTTCTTTCTGCGCCTCTGCACGAAGAATAGCTGACTGTTTTTCAGCCTCTGCTTCCAAAATCGCTGCCGCCTTTTTACCTTCTGCTACGGTAACGCTTGCTTTCTTCTCACCTTCTGCACGGGTAACAGCTTCTCTTCTTTCACGCTCAGCCTTCATCTGTCTCTCCATTGCATTCTGAATTTCTGCAGGAGGGATGATATTCTTAAGCTCTACACGGTTTACCTTGATACCCCAGGGATCCGTTGCTTCATCAAGGGAAGCTCTCATCTTGGTATTGATCGTCTCTCTGGAAGTAAGGGTCTGGTCAAGCTCCAGATCACCGATAATATTACGTAAAGTAGTTGCTGTCAGATTTTCAATCGCCATAATGGGATTTTCCACGCCATAGGCATAAAGCTTGGGATCTGTGATCTGGAAGAATACAACGGTATCGATCCTCATGGTTACATTATCCTTGGTGATAACTGGCTGGGGAGCAAAGTCAACTACCTGCTCCTTTAAGTTGATCTTCTTTGCCACCTTATCAAGTACAGGCATCTTAATGTGCAGACCTACGGACCAGGTCCCCTGATAAGCGCCCAGTCTTTCCACTACATAAGCGGAAGCCTGCGGTACGATCTTAACGCTGGATGCCAAAACAGCTACGATTATAATTAAAAGTACGATCAATACAATTCCCATATTACTATTCTCCTCTGCTCTTTAGATTTATTCTTTTTCTGTTCCCGATGCATTTCCTTTTGCAGACATATCCACTTCTTCCACGATCAGCTTGACACCGCTGATGGCACGGACCACAACTACNCTGCCTACAGGAAGCTGTCTGCCCTCATTTATACTTCTGGCGCTCCATTCTCTTCCTCCTACAGTGACCTGGCCNATCCCCTGAAGATTATCGACCTCACTGATAACGATGGCCTGCTGTCCCACAAGGCTTTCTGCATTGGTCTTCACTCTGTCCTTGTTAAAATACTTGACCGCAATGGGTCTGGTCAGATAAAGCAATACCAGTGATACCACAAGGAACAATACGATCTGCAGCCACACTGGCAGTGAAAATGCCGCCGCTATCGCTGCGATCAGCGCTCCTCCCGCAAACCAGATNGTGGTAAGCCCCATAGTGATAATTTCAATTACAACACAGGCAACTAATACAATTAACCAAATAGTCGTTACTTCCATATTGCCCTCCTTTTGTTTATCCAATACTGTCAGTTTATCATATGTCTGTAAAAATGTACAGTATTCAGTTTTTACCAGAAAACATGGTCTCCCAGCACAAAACCCTCTCTCTTTCCNGCTCTTCTGAAGTGGGTGGCTCCGCCTACTGTAGTTTCTCCGTCAATGGCCGCCTGCGCCGCCTGCATACAAAGATCCGGTACTTTTCCTTCATAAACTCTTGCGACCTTACCGGTCATGGCAGGAGTAAACTGTCCCGATGCATAAATAACAGAATGNATGGTATTGGGATAAGCGCCGCTTTTCACCCGNTTCATTACTACTGCTCCTACTCCCACCATACCTTCATAAGACTGGTTGCCTGCTTCACAGTAGATCAGCGCTCCAAGCAGNCGAAGTTCATCTGCATCAGCAGCTACCGCTCCCCTGTTGGCTTTGCGCTTACGCTCTGCCTCTTCCCGTTCTCTTACCTTAATGACCTCCATGGTCTCGCCTTCATCAATGTGAAAGGCCACATTCACATATTCGCTGTTCACATAGCCGATCTCACCGTTATAATCCACACTGATCCAGTCATTATCCACCATGTCAATATATTCCACAGTATCATCATAAGCGATCAGTCCGTAAATTTCGGATTCCAGATTAGGTTCCATCCTGACTCTGACCGCTTCCGCATCCAGCGTCACGATCCAGTTGCCCACATCTTCGGCCATAGCTTTGGCTTCTTCTCCAAACAGAAGATATTCATCGCTGGCCCAGCCGATCACATTGCCGGACTTTAATTTAGTCCAGCCGTCTTTTCTCTCAAGAATGGTTCCTCCGCAGTCTTTATAAAGGTATCCTACCTTTTCAGAGGTTTCGCTGGCCTGTGCCCGAATGTTCAGCGCATTCTGAACATTTGCCATTGTCAGCTCTTTCTCCATTCTTTCCTTTTCATTTTGAAACTTTTCGTTAATATTTAATGTCTTCTCTTCCTTCACGGGCGTATCATCGTCACTGCTGCCAAAAGCACCTGGATCTAATATTTCCGCAACTCCGGCTGAAGGAAATGTATGCTCTTCTTTATCCGCCCCATATACAGTAATATCACTTGTAACTAAAACATGAAGGACGAACAAAAGACTTGCTGCAAACATAAGCAGCCTGTTATGAATTTTCATCTTTTACCTCCGAAACTTATCATATATTCCTTTATTCTGCTTCGTAAATTATGTTACATTTTTATTACAATAAATACGCGGATTATAATAGCAAATCGTCCCATATTTGTCAAGTTTACGGAAAATCGAGAGTAAAATCCATCCAATTAAAATACATTTTTATCCATTATTATTACAAAATCATTACATATTTTTATTCTTTTCGACAGATGCTTTCACCGCGTCAATGACCGCTCCCCGAAAGCCTTTTTCCTCTAAAACTCTTACTCCCTCAATGGTGGTTCCCGCCGGTGATGTGACCATATCTTTTAATTCCCCGGGGTGTTTCCCCGTTTCAAGCATCAGTCTGGCACTTCCCATTACCGCCTGGGCTGCAAAGGTATACGCCTGTTTCCTTTGCATGCCTGCCTCCACTGCACCGTCTGCCAAGGCTTCCAGAAACATAAACACGTAAGCGGGCGAGCATCCGCTGACTCCGGAAACAGCATCCATCAAACGTTCCGGCACCTCCTGAGCGATTCCGAAGCTTTCCATCAGTTCCATGCACTTTGTCATATCCTCTTCAGATACTTTTTCATTGCGGCAGACTCCGGTGCAGCCTGCCCCCACCAGCGCCGGGGTATTGGGCATGCAGCGTACCAGCTTGATCTCTCTGCCAAAAAGGCTCTCTATATCGGCTATAGTCCTGCCTGCAGCAATGCTGATGATCAGTGCATCTTCTTTTACTTTTTCCCTGATCCCGGGAATCACTTCCGAAAAAAACTGAGGCTTTACTGCCAGGATCAGAATATCTGCCTGCTGTGCCACCCGGCTGTTATCCAAAGTGGTTTCTATTCCGTATTTTGCCTCTATATCTGTGAGGGTTGTCTGCGTTTTCGCACTGCCAATGATATCTTCTTTGGAGGCGATCTCCTTTGAAAGCATGCCTCCTATCATGGCCTTTGCCATATTTCCAAGTCCGATAAATCCGATTTTCATTTTTCTATCCCCAACCTTTCTTAATGATGAAATTTACTTTGATACATGAGAAGAGCTGCTGCCACCGCTGCATTTAAGGATTCCAGCTTTCCTTCCATGGGTATCTTTAAATAGCAGTCCGCCAGGTCAGCGGTTTCTTTTTTAAGGCCCTTTCCCTCATTTCCAATTAAAAATGCACTGCCGCCCCTATAGGCGATTTCATGNTAATATTTCTCTCCTTTTAAGTGCGCTGCATATACGGTGATCCCGTTTTTCTTAAGGAGCTCTATTCCCTCCTTCAGATCTTCCATATGACAGAACGGCACCCTGTAGAGAGAACCCATGGTAGANCGGATNGTCTTGGGATTATAGATATCCACNGTNCCTTTGGTCAANAAAACGCCGTCTGCTCCGGCTCCTTCAGCGGTCCGGATCATNGTTCCCAGATTTCCGGGATCCTGTACATCTTCAACNAGGAGAAAAAGNGGNNCANGTCCTTCCTTTTCCTGCCGNTTCAGTGCNTTTTTTACTATCTCTCTGTTNTCATGGGAAAAACGCTCCATCACACATAAGACTCCCTGAGGAGCCATGGTATCCGAAATTTTCCGGAATACCTCTTCCGTAACTGTTTCCACCGGAATCCCCATGGCCCGGCAGCTTTCTATTTTCTCCATAACAGGCTTAAATTTCAAATCCTGAAACAGTTTTTCCTCTATATAAATTTCCCTGATCTTATCGGCCGGAGCTTCCTCGAACATCTTAATGCCTTCTGCAATAAAAGCATTTTCTTTTATACGCTCCCTGCTTTTTTCATTGAGCAAAACAATACGTTTTACCCGGCTGTTTCCCGTGCTGGAAATCATAGCATCTCCTTTATATTGAAAAGGCGGAGTAAATACTCCGCCCTGATTTACTGTTTATGTTGTAAAATTTTACAGGATACAGACTACTGTGACAAAATCCTGCTTACTTCAAACTGATATTCAGAAATAGACTTCTGCATTGCCAGAGCTTCCTCGATATCAAAATCAACAAACTCACCATGACGATACCCCACTACACGATTGCTCTTGCCTGCACATAAGATATCTGTGGCATAAGCGCCCATGATAGAAGCATAAAAACGGTCTTTACAGGTAGGATTACCTCCGCGCTGCATATATCCCAGAATAGTGGCTCTGGTCTCAATTCCCGTAGCCGCCTCAATACGCCTTGCCATGGAAGTAGAATGTCCGATACCCTCGGCATTAATGATAATATGGTGCTTTTTACCGCGTTTTCTGTTATTAATGATATTGTTTATGATACTCTGTTCATTATAATCGTATTTTTCAGGAATGAGAATGTCTTCCGCACCATTGGCTACGCCGCACCAGAGTGCAATATACCCTGCGTTTCTTCCCATAACTTCGATGATACTGCAGCGTTCATGGGAAGAAGAAGTATCCCTGATCTTATCAATAGCTTCCATCGCCGTATTGATAGCCGTATCAAAGCCTATGGTATATTCTGTACATGCAATATCAAGGTCTATGGTTCCCGGAAGTCCGATAGTATTGATACCAAGTCTGGAAAGCGCCTGCGCTCCGCGGTAGGAACCATCGCCGCCGATGACTACCAGTCCGTCAATACCGTGCTTTTTACAGATCTCNACTCCCTTAAGCTGGCCTTCCTCTGTCCTGAACTCGGAACAACGCGCCGTACCTAAAATAGTGCCGCCCCTCTGGATGGTATCAGCTACGTCCTTCTTCTCCATATCTATGATCTCTTCATTTANNAGTCCCCGATAACCCTTTAGGATTCCTTTTACTTTAACACCGTTTCCAAGCGCTTTTCTGACAACTGCACGGATTGCAGCATTCATGCCCGGTGCATCTCCACCGCTGGTCAATACGCCAATGGTCTTTATCTCCTTAGCCATATCACTCAATCCTTTCCCATGTTTCTANGAAACAGAACTGCTTTTNGTTTATTTTAACCTCTTTTGGGGGCTATTTCAATCTTTTTTCACATCCCACACGATTTTTATATTTTCNNNGCCGTATTTTTCACTCAGTTTCNTATTNAANGCTTCNTCCGCATTCACNTTCCGGTTAGGCGGCAGTTTNTTCATNNCCNTCTTATCNTCAATATANAGGATCACNCTGTCNTCNCCATCCGAATCGGNAAGNTCCTGCAAAAGNCCCTCGATCTGNNGCTCATAATCNNCCATAGTGGGAAATTTGATCCAGAGTTTCNNNGGGATTTCGTCAAANGCNGTTATTTTTTCACAGATCAGCTTACCGTCNCGNTCTTCTTCAAGNGANACCCTNCCNCTNACAAATACNTTATTGTCTTCCANAAGTTTANNGCTGTTCTTCTCGTAATCTCTCGGGAAAACGATCACTTCCACACTGCCTACCAGATCCTCTATCTGNANAAANGCCATGATCTTGTCATTCTTGGTATATTTNATNTTTTTGTCTGCGATCAGNCCGCCGATNANNGCCGTGGCATTGTCCCGCACNGTCGCTTCNCCGGTNTCTTCGTTCAGCATAAAATCCNCAGTTGTATTGGTNATCCCTTTTTTCCAGAGCNCTTCCTGCTCTTCCAGCGGATGCCCGCTGATATAGACGCCCAGCACTTCTTTTTCAAAAGCAAGCATCATTTCTTTGGAGTACTCTCCCACATCAGGCAGTTTTACATCGTATTCATCCTTCTGATCTTCGGATACGATGTCAAAAAGACTGATCTGCCCTGCCATATTGTTCTTTTTATCATGAACAATGTGATCCATGATCTGCACATAGGCGCTCATAAACTGCTTTCTGGTACCGGGCAGGCTGTCAAAGGCTCCTGCCTTAATGAAATTCTCAATAGCTTTTTTATTCACATCCTTATCCGACATCCGGGTGATGAAATCTTTCAGGTTAGTAAATGGCCCCCTGCTGCGGCGCTCACTGACTACTCCTTCGATCACGGGCCGCCCTATACTCTTAATGGCAGTCAGCGCATACCTTATGGACTTATCCTTTACGGAAAAACCGCTTTCTCCCTGGTTGATATCCGGAGGCAGTATGCTGATCCCCATACTGCGGCAGGTCATGATATATTCCGCAACTTTTCCGGAATTATCGATCACAGAGGTCATAAGGGCCGCCATAAATTCCACCGGATAGTAATATTTCAGGTAAGCTGTCTGGTAAGCCACCACCGCATAACATGCCGCATGGGACTTGTTAAAAGCGTACTTGGCAAAATCCATCATATCGTCGTATATCTGAGAAGCCACTTCTTCCGAAATACCGTTAGCCCTGCACCCCGGCACCCCCTCTTCCTCATTCCCGTAAATGAAATTGGCCCGTTCCTTTTCCATAACGGACTGTTTCTTTTTACTCATGGCTCGTCTTACCAGATCGCTCCGGCCCAAAGTATAACCGCCCAGATCCCGGACGATCTGCATAACCTGTTCCTGGTAGACGATACAGCCGTAAGTAGGCGAAAGGATTGGTTCCAGCTGGGGACAGGAATAGGTGATGGGGCCGGTACTGCTCTTCCCCTTAATATATTTTGGGATAAAGTCCATAGGCCCCGGACGATACAAAGAAATTCCCGCAATAACATCTTCCAGATTTTCCGGCTTCAGCTCCTTCATAAAGTTCTTCATACCGCCGCTTTCAAGCTGGAACACACCGTCCGTTTTTCCGGTACCAAGAGATGCCAGAACCTTTTTGTCATCATAATCAATCTGATCAATATCAATAGAGATCCCCTTGCTCTTTTTGATCATGGCAACTGCATCTCTGATAACTGTCAGGGTACGCAGTCCCAGAAAATCCATCTTAAGAAGTCCCAGTTCTTCAATGGTGGTCATGGTAAACTGGGTGGTGATGGAACCGTCGGCTCCTCTTGATAAAGGCACCAGTTCTTCGGCGGGTCTTGAACAGATCACCACACCTGCCGCATGCATGGAAGTATGCCTTGGCAGACCTTCCAGACGCCTGCTCATATCGATCAGTTCCTTGACCTGACTGTCGCTTTCATACATTTTACGGAGCTCAGGATTGATCTGAAGAGCCCGCTCAATGGTAATATTCAGTTCATTGGGTATCATCTTGGCCAGAGAATCCACATAGGCATAGGGAAGATCCATGACACGTCCCACATCCCGGATGACGCCTTTTGCGGCCAGTGTACCGAAAGTAACGATCTGTACTACCTTTTCGGCGCCATACTTACGGCTTACATAATCAATGACCTCCTGTCTTCTTTCGAAGCAGAAGTCAATATCAATATCGGGCATGGATACACGCTCGGGATTTAAAAACCGTTCAAACAGCAAATTGTATTTAATGGGATCGATATTGGTGATCTTCAGGGTATAGGCAACGATGCTTCCCGCCGCGGAACCTCTTCCCGGCCCCACCATAATACCGTTCTTTTTGGAATAATTAATAAAATCCCATACGATCAGGAAATAATCCACATATCCCATAGTCTTAATGACATACAGCTCATAGTCAAGGCGCTCCCGCAAAGTCTGCCCTGTCTCTCCTGCCATGGCATTTTCATCCCCATAGCGTTCCTGTAATCCGTCACTGCACAGTTTGTTCAGATAGGTCCAGGAATCATAGCCTTCCGGCACTTCAAAATGAGGGAGTTTTGTCACGCCGAACTCAATTTCCACATGACACCGGTCTGCGATCCTTTGTGTATTTTCAACGGCTTCCCATGCATAAGGGAAAAGCCCTTTCATTTCTTCCTCACTCTTTACATAATACTGACCGCCCTCATAGCGCATTCTGTCCTCATCTGTCAGCTTTTTGGCTGTCTGAATGCACAGCAGGATATCGTGAGGCTTTTCATCCTCTGCGTAGGTATAATGCACATCATTGGTCGCAACAAGAGGGATATTCAGTTCCCGGCTCATCTGAAGCAGCGCAGTGTTGACGGTTCTTTGCTCCGGCAGTCCATGATCCTGAAGTTCCAGAAAATAGTTGCCATCCCCAAAGCAGTCTCTGTATTTCAGCGCAGCTTTTTTGGCTTCATCAATAAGACCTTTTTGAATATATCTTTGTACTTCTCCTGCCAGGCAGGCAGAAAGAGCAATGATCCCCTCATGAAATTCATTTAAAAGCTCCATATCCACACGAGGCTTATAGTAATATCCTTCCGTAAATCCACGGCTTACGATCTTCATCAGATTATCATAGCCTGTATTATTTTCTGCAAGCAGAACCAGGTGGTAATATCTGTCATCTCCCCCCGTCAGCTCTTTGTCAAAACGGGAATTGGGGGCCACATAGACTTCACATCCGATGACAGGATTGATGCCTTCTGCTTTGCAGGCTTTATAAAAGTCGATCACGCCATACATAACGCCATGGTCCGTAATGGCAGCACTGTCCATGCCCAGCTCTTTTACTCTTTTTACATATTCTTTTATTTTATTGGAACCGTCTAACAGACTGTATTCTGTGTGAACGTGAAGATGTGCGAATGCCATGACAGCGCCTCCCGTAATCCCTTGTTTATCCTGTTTTTCATTGTATCAAAAAAGAAATGCCTTTACCAGTGGTAAGGCATTTCTTTTAAATAATCATCGATCTTATTAATGATGTCATTATTCAGATAAGGTGATATTTCATCAAATTGAGAGTAGGTCAGTGTATTTCCTTCTTCCAGGTATTTTATCAGACACTTTTCCCGCCCGTCATCATTCAGATAAGGCATCCAGTCATCTATGGCCTCAAAGGTAAGCTTCTGATCCATAGCCATGATCAATTCGATCCTTGCATCGTCATTCAGGTAAGGCATAAGCTCAGAAAGCATTTCCGGCGTCAAAAATTCTGTTTTTCCTTTTTGAGCCGCTTCCGTTATATATTTCGCAGACAGCCCTACATCCGAATAAATAAACAGATCCACAAGTTCATCGGAACTTAGCTTTTCGCCTCGCGCAAGGAATTTAGCAAGAGCCACGCTTATACTTTCTTCTTTCATGTAATACAGATGCTCAAGTACCTCCTCTTTCGAAACCTCTTCTAATATCACTTTCTCTGAAAGTATGTCTCCCTGCTCATCTTCCTCCGAATAATAAAATTTCCTGAACTTACCGCTTTCTACCCCGGTATAAGTAAGCTTAAGTTCTTTGACCTTTGCTCCCTGGCCCGCCAGCTTAAACACATTTCGGCCTTCTGCTAAAGTAACGTTTTGCCGAAAACCGTTTCCGGTATCATCCAAAAGCTCCACGGTTCCATCCGGTGCAATATATACCAGCTTCAGCTTTCCTGCCTGAAGATCAAAGGAAATATCTATCCTGATCTCAGCAGATTTATCCGCATATACGATCAAATTGGAATTGGTTCCGTTCAGATACATTCCTTTGCACTCTATTTTGGAGCCGCCTTTATAAGAATAGTACCGTTCACCGTCACTTAAATCTTCTCCGGCAAGCAGTTCATCATTGTCATATGCCTGCCACGCTTCTCCCTTTTTATTGACCGTTGCCGTCTGGGCAAGAAATGTGTCCACATCTGCTCCATCTGCAAAAGAAACAAAACTGTCGAAAATAGACTCGCCCGAAATATGGAAAGGAAGGGCATCAGGGGCCACCTGCACGCTTCCGCATGCAGTAAGACATATCATTCCGGCAGATACGCAGACCGAAAGCAGAATTTTAAGACCGGTCTGCTTTTTATATTGAAGTATCCCTGTAAGCCGCGCTTTCAGATCTTCTTTTCTTTCAAGGAATGTCGCTGAAGGTATGCTGCTGCAAAAGCCTATATTCTTTTCAGCGGCATTGATCAGCATATTGCCGTATGCCCTTTTTCCCTCCTGTGTCAGATCGGCAAGAACAGCTTCATCGCAGGAAAACTCACAGTCCTCGTTCAGTTTTCTCCCGATCAGATACAGGACCGGATTGAACCAGTGCATGCAGAGCAAGGTCTGGTACAGCCATTTGTACCACAGATCCTTTCGTTTAATATGGATCAGTTCGTGATGAAGCACCATCTTAAAATCCGCCATATTTCTTTCTTCCTTTGGAATCACAATAACAGGTTTTAACAATCCCATGGTAATAGGAACGGATACTTCTTCACTTTCCAGGATTTCCGGCCTTCTTTTTACAGAAAGCCCGGCTGTAAGTTCCTTAAGAAGAGCATTGATCCGCCAGTCTGTTGTCACTTCACCGGATTTTTTAAGGTTCATAGAAAATCGTCTGTAATTTCCGATCTTTATGGATAAGGCCAATAACGCTCCCAACATCCAAACCATCCCCGCAATCGCTCCCGGATTCATGACAGCGTTCTTTGCGTCTTTCGACAATACAGGTATCTGCGGTGCATCGTCCATCTGATCATCCTTTATCTTCCCTTCCCCTGAACCTGTATGGATCTGCTGCGTTCCCATATTATCTGCCGTGTCAGATAGTGCCTGTGCACCACTACCCTGTTCTTTTACCGCTTCTGTCCGGCTGCTCCAAAATACTCCGCTCCCAAATCCTGTTTCTAATTGAACCGGAATCAGAAGCCTTGCGATCACCAGCAGCCAGATATAATAATTCCACTTTTTAGAAAAGTATTTTTTAGTAATTGGGTGTATAAGCAATAACAGTATTCCTGTCAAAGCCCCGGACAAAGACAATGACAGCACACATAAGAAAAGTTGTTTCATTTCTGCCTCCTATCTGCTATCCACGAGCTATAAATTTTCGTTGAAATAATTCCGCAGTTCTTCAACATCTTCTTTCGTCAGAGATTCATTGTTGACCAGCGCTGCGGCAAGATTTCGTGAGCTTCCTTTAAAAAATTTATTCACGAAGCTTTTCGTTTCTTCTCTGACATATTCTTCACGTGAGATACAGGGCAGATAATAAAATACTTCTCTCTTTTCCTGCCTGACAACTTCTTTTTTCACAAGCCGGTTGATCAGTGTAAGAACCGTAGTTCTTTCCCAGTTTTTATTTTCATTCAGAATGTTTCGGATCTCACCGGCATTTAAATCCCTGCCTGCAGACCACAAAACTTCCATGATCTCTAATTCCGCATCAGAAACCGTTATTTTCTTATCCATAATACTTCACTCCTGTCTATTCGATGCTTACATGTAAGTTAAGTCTACTTTTGTAGACAATATTAGTTTACATGTGTAGACAGCATTTGTCAATACCTTTTTTATTTTAATTCGTTATGGGTATAGTGCACAAAATATTTCTGCTTTGACTTCTAATTACGGATATAAGATTTTCTAAATGCTCTGAGGCAGGTATTTATAACGGACGCAAACGGCCAAAAGCGCCCTCCATGGCTCATTTGGCC
Organism: Lachnospiraceae bacterium; assembly: GCA_014803415.1. Classification (GTDB taxonomy): domain Bacteria; phylum Bacillota; class Clostridia; order Lachnospirales; family Lachnospiraceae; genus Suilimivivens. The sequence continues at coordinate 62,631 of JAAVBZ010000020.1, read as the reverse complement.
TTTTCCGGCCTCCATGCCGGAAATTGCTGAAAAATACAGAGCATTAAGAAAATCTAATATCCTTCACAAGAAGTCAAAGCAGAAATATTTTGTGCCCCATATCCATTACAACCTAAAATAAAAACTCTACCAGATGTATCTGTCACTGAATGCCTTGCTCTCTTCCTCTGAAAGTCTCTCAAGTCCGATCATTCTTTTCTCCTTATCATACCTGGTAACCACTCCCGTATACCCATTTTCTTCACCTGGTACTTTAGCAAAAAGAGTCCCGCTGAACGAATGCCCGCCATCAAAATTCCGGTTATCAGCAAAGAAATAAACCGGTTCTTCCTCAAAATAAAGCTGGTAATCATCATCTGCATACTCTGCGCTCAGACCGTATTCTTTATATTTTTCAACCAGTTTTTCCACAGATTCGCTCCGTCCTTCAGCCGAATTTACACCTAAATTTATAAAATTTGCATATTCATTATTAAGAGCGTCCAGTTCATTTTGCAGCTCTTCCCTATATCGGCTAAGTTCCCTGAATTCCTTGTCTGCTTCTTCCAGTTTTTCTGTAAGTTCTGATAATAATGCCTCCCTTTCCAGCCATTCTGCCTGCATTTCTATTTCCTTTTTTAAGGCTGCTATTTCTTCTTCCTTCTTTTTGATATATCCGTCAACTTGGTTCTTTTCCTCCCCAAGTGCTTTTTTCTCTAATTCTGTATATTCATCCTCCACCTCTGCGAATAGTGTCTCCACAAATTCGTCCTCTGATGGCGCATTTGTTTTTTCAGCTGCAGTAACAAAAGAAGTAAGCGATACAGTTACTGCAATAACTGCTGCAACGATTCCTCCGAATGTAATTTTTTTCATTTTCATAATAGCCTCTATCCTTTCCTTGACCGAATTCTTCCCAAATCCCAGACCAGTCAAAAACCCGGAATTTTTCTGCTCGGCTAATGAAAGCAAAGCAAGCGCATAATCTTTCCTGCTTTCTTTTCTGTCCCGAATGACTGTTTCATCACACAAAAGCTCCATATCTCTGTTAAAAAGCAGATACATCATCCATACCATAGGATTGAACCAGTGAATACACAAAACTGCATGTACGATCAGCTTTTTCAGATTATCATGATTTTTGATGTGTACCAGCTCATGACGGACACAAAAACTTGCTCCCGCTTCCCCGCTCATCTCCTTGGGAAACACAATAGCGGATTGAAAGATTCCATAGGTCACAGGCGTTGCCGTACGATCTGATACCTGAAACCTGATCTTATTAAGCTGTTCTCGTTCCTTGTCTGTGAATCCGGCAGCACATGTCAGTCTGCCGCGCTCCTCTTCCGACATAGGCAGTCCTTCCATAAAAATGCGTTTGTCCCGAACATAAACAAAAATTGATGCTGCTGCCATAATAAACACACCGGCTCCATAAAGTACTCTGATTCCCATATCAGCCGTCAGCCCAAATTTCCCATAGCCGGCAATCTCCACTGTATTCTTTTCTTCGGTCAAAGCTGTTTTTCCCTCATTTTCCTCTGCTGTTTGATCCTCCGGTTCTTCTGTCTGAACATGCTCAGCATTCCATAGGGAAACATCCGGTACAGAAACCGGTACTGTGAAGGGAAACAGCAGACGTAAAATAGCAATTTCCCATAATATGACCATTACTTTTTTCGGCAGGCGATGCAAAAACAGTGTGCGGAATAAAGCAATACCCAAAATCAACATACCGGCTGTTATGCTCATCTGTATTATACTCATTTCCTGTTCCTCCATAAGCTTTTATGTTTTGTGTCGCCCATTACGACAGTTCATTGACCATTTTTTTCAGCTGATTGATCTCCTGCTTTGACAGCTTCTGTCCATCCAGAAAAGCAGCAAAAAATTTTTCCTTAGATCCGTCAAACATCTTATCGATCAATTCCTCTGTCTCATAATTCTGCACTTCCTGCCTGCTGATAAGGGCGCTGCAGATAAATCCCGGTTCTTCTCTCCTGACTGCCCCTTTCTCCACACACTTTTTAATTACGGTATAAGTGGTATTCCTGTTCCAGCTCGTTTCCTCTTTTAATATTTTTACGATCTGTCCTGCCGGAAGTTCTCCTTCTCTCCACAATACTTCCATAACCTTACGTTCCGAATCAAATAATTTCATAATCATATCTATTCCTCCCTCTTTGCCAATACCAAAACATTATCTCAAAGCAAAGTGACTACTGCAATAGTCTTTATATTGTAAGACTATCACAGTAGTCACGATATGTCAATGTAAAATATTACCCATTTTACGGTTCTTCTTCATTTTCCACAAATTTAGGCTCAATATAATTTCCGTCCCGGCTGACAGCAAAATGCAGGTGAGAACCTGTACTTCTACCCGTGCTTCCTACGGTTGCGATCATCTCTCCCCTCTTAACATTCTTTCCTTCCTCTGCCAGAATCTCCTCACATGCGGCATAGTAGGTCATGTCGCCGTTACTGTGCTGTAATATAATATAATTACCGCAATCCTGATCGTAGCCTGTCTCGGCCACAACACCATCAGCTGCAGCTGTTACAGGAGTGCCTTTATCCGCTGCAAAATCAATACCGCTGTGCACCTTTTCTTTCTGAGTGATCGGATGGATCCTTGTTCCAAAATCATCGGAAATACGACTGTATTCTACAGGATACGAAAACAGAATTTCAACATCTTGATGGTCCTCCACTGATGTGAGCAGCAGGATTTCAAACTGATCTCTGAGAGGGTCATAATTGGTATTTCTCACATAACCATCCGGCGATACAAACTCCATTACTGAAGCATCATTTTCGTCGGTTCCGGGCACACCGCTTATTCCCTTCTCTTCAACCCTTTCCGGGACTGCATCCTGTATTTCATCCATTTGCAGCATTTCATTTATTACCTCTGTGTTCTCCACACGTAAATGAATTTCCCCGACTTCTTCTGCCGCCTCCGTACGGTTCGCCAGTAAGAAAAACACTGCGAAGACAGCAGTGATCGCCCCTGCTGCCGATGTAAAAACTGATGCTTTTTTTATTTTTACCGCATGTTTTATTCTGCTTTTAACGTTACTTTCTCCAAAGGAAATCGGATGTCCCGGTCTCCATGTTTCTCTTACTGCCAGACTAAGCAGTGTACCTGCATATTCCTTTTTCCTGTCATATCCTATCTTACGGAGCACTGCCTCATCACAGGAACTCTCCATATCCCGTTCCATAAGATAAAAGGCCAGCCATGCAAAAGGGTTGAACCAGTAAATGCAGCAGACCAGCATCGCCGCAGGCTTTATGATATGATCAAGCCGCCTGATATGGATCTTTTCATGTTCCATGATCAACTCTCTCTGTCCTGCTTCCAGATTTTCCGGCAAATAAATAACAGGGCTGAAAAATCCGGCTACAAAAGGTGTCTTTACAGCGTTTGAAACCCAAATATATATGTCACGCCGCTTTCCTTCTTCCTTTATGAAAGTTCCGCTTTCCCTGCGGAGCTTTTGCATAAAATTCCCATAGCTGACGGCTTCATACAGAATCAGACAGATTCCGGCAAAGAACCATACAACTGCAAGAATTTTCATTGTTCCCGCTGGTATATGAAAAGTGGCAGCTGTATCCTCCATATTCTCCATATCATATGTGTAGGTAACTTCTGTTGCTATCCTCTCAACAGGTAAATATTGAATTTCTTCCTCCGTAAGAGAACCTTCTTGTATCTTTTCCTCTTCCCCATTTATTTTTTCATTTGGTACATAGCTATGGGTCGTTACCTCATTAACAAAAATGTCATTTGTCTTTATCAAGGGCTGCGACGGAACGATTCCGAATCCTGCTTCAAATGAAACCGGAATCAGAAAACGGATCAAAACCGCTATCCATAAAAGATAAGAATAGATCTTCGGAGCTTTTTTCAGGCATAATCTGATCACAATAACAGCCAATACCACAAAAGATGCCGTAATACTCATATTTACAACAGAAGTAAAAAGTTTTGTCATAGTCTGTTTTCCTTTCTTTGCCTGCTCTTATGCATTTTCTTCAATAAACTTCTTCATTTCCTCAATTTCTTTGGGAGACAGTTTTCTTCCGCCGCAAAAGGCCGTAAGGAATTTAGGCAGAGATCCCGCGAAAACATCTTCTACATACTTTCTGCTCTGCATCCCGTAAAATTCCTCTTTGCTTAACTTAGCGCTTACAAGAGCATTCTCATTTTGAAAAATTCCTTTTTGACAGAGCTTTTTCAGCACCGTATATGTAGTGGACTTCTTCCAGTTCATTTCTTTTTCACATATCTTAACCAGTTCCGGTGAAGATATGGGCTCATTAGCCCAGATAATATCCGCAAATTTTTCCTCGGCTTCCGCCAGTTTATAATCTTTCATACTGATTCCTTTCTTCCTCTTATCAGGTCTATAGTTAATAGATTGGTTGTTTTTAGTCTATCCTATATAGACTGACCTGTCAAGAAATTTTCATCCTATTGGCAAAAGTTGACGTAAGGTCCATTGTATGCTATATTAGTTGCATTCGCAACTGTTGCTATTGCAACTAATTTACATGTAACTACCGAAAGGAGATATTTATGCCGGTAAAAATGAAAGCAATCAATGATATCAGCCGTTGTCAGTCCATGTATCGCAAGAAAAACATTGCTTCGGAGGATCTTTGCTCCAACCACTATGCTTTTGTTCTGGCCATTTGCCATGAACCGGGCTGCTCACAGGAGGAGCTGGCACAAACCCTTTGTCTGGATAAAAGCACCGTAGCCAGAGCACTTGCCCATTTGGAAAAATACGGCTACATCACCCGTATTTCCAATGAGAAGGACAGACGGCAGTATTTGGTACATCCCACGGAAAAAATGTTGAACGTTTGCCCTCGGGTGCAGCTTGTGGGCAAAGAATGGAATAACCGCCTTACGGAAAACATTTCCCCGGGTGAGCTGGAGATTTTTAACCAGGTTCTGTCCAGGATAACAGAAAACGCAAAGAAGATTATGGATGAGCTGGAGGATAAATAAATTGAAGCGAATATTTTCTTATTTGGCGCCCTATAAATTACGAATGGTGCTGGGTATCTCCATCAAAATTCTGGGTACTGTAGCAGAGCTTTTGATTCCTTTTATCCTGACCTATATTCTGGAAAATGTCATTATTACCATGGAAATTTCCAGAATCGTACTATACGGAATTGTAATGATCATCTGCTCAGTGGCGGCCTGTGTGGGTAATGTGACCGCCAACCGAATGGCCTCACGAGTTACCGCCGATTTTTCCATCGCACTGCGCAAAGATCTTTTCTCAAAAACCCTGTATCTTTCTGCACAGGATACGGACCTGTTCACGATTCCCTCTTTGGAATCCCGGATCACTTCAGATACATATAATGTACAGAACTTTATCGGAATGATGCAGCGTATGGGTATCCGTGCGCCGATTTTGCTGCTTGGCGGTGTGAGTATCTCCTTATTCATGGACAGCGCNCTGGCNCTGGTGATGATCGCTACTATGCCTCTTATNTTNATTACAGTNTACAGTGTTGCGCGNCGCGGNGTCCCACTGTACACCAACGTACAAAAGTCCACNGACGATATGATCAGAGTAGTACGGGAGGATGTCCAGGGNGTCCGCGTGATCAAGGCGCTTTCCAAAAATGACTATGAAAACCGGCGCTACGATAGATTCAACCGTGCACTCACTAAGCAGGAATGCCATGCCGGTACCGTAATGAATGCGGTAAATCCCATTATGACCCTGCTNATGAACCTGGGGATTGCGGGAGTNATNGCTGTAGCCGCCTACCGTGTGTCAGCNGGCACCTCCACNGCNGCTTCNGTCATTGCCTTTACCCAATATTTTACTTTGATNTCCATGGCGCTGATGTCTCTTTCCCGTATGTTCGTCATGTATACAAAATGCGCTGCATCCGCCCGAAGGATCAGTGAAGTATTGGATACCCCCGAATCCTTCCCCATGACAGCNGATGACGGCAAAGGGAATCCTTCCTCTAAGATTTCCTTTGAAAATGTGACTTTNTCATACTTGGGGAAAAAGCCAAATCTCAAAGATNTCTCNCTCAGCATTCCAAAGGGTGCATCTCTCGGTATCATCGGCGCTACCGGCAGCGGAAAATCCACCTTTATTAAACTGCTGCTNCGNTTNTATGATACGGANTCCGGTACTATCCGTATTGACGGNAAAAAGATATCCTCCTACACTNAGGAGGAACTGACTTCCNTNTTNGGTGNTGCACTGCAGAATGATTTTCTCTATGCTGANACGATTGAGGAAAATATTCGCTTCGGAAGAGATATTTCTGATGAAGATGTCCTTCGCGCAGCNAAAATAGCGCAGGCACACGATTTCATCTCCGCCATGCCAGANGGTTACAGNCATATGATCTCTTCNAAGGGNACAAATCTNTCCGGCGGCCAGAGNCAGCGTATTTTGATCGCCCGTGCNATTGCTGCCAGACCNGNNATCCTGATCCTTGACGATTCCTCTTCGGCACTGGACTATAAGACCGACGCCAGCCTGCGTAAGGCNCTTAAGGAGTCCATGTCCGATTCNACCGTTATTACCGTAGCCCAGCGGGTCAGCTCNGTCAAAAACTGCGATCTGATCATAGTCCTTGATGAAGGCAGGATCATCGGCCGCGGCAAACATGAACATCTGCTGGAAAACTGCGAACAATACCGGCAGATCAGCGATTCTCAGATGGGAGGTGCTTTTCTTGACTGATCAAATCAAAAAAAACAAACGTGACAATCGGGAGGTCATGATCAGACTGGGCAGATACATTTTAAAACAATGGCATTTGTTTATTCCGGCTGTAATACTGACTCTGGTATCCAACCAGATGGCCCTTTTAGGCCCACGATACTCCGGCGCNGCCATCGACGCCATCAGTCTGTCCGACCGNGTGGATTTTCCTGCGGTTTGGGACAATGTGATCAAAATGATCGTCTGCTATGCCGGTTCTGCCGTTATTTCCTATTTTCTGTCCATCATCATGGTGCACCTCAGTCAGCGTATTGTATATACCATGCGTAAGCAGGTCTTTGAAAAACTGAACACTCTGCCNGTAGGCTATTTTGATATGAATGCTACCGGTGACATCATCAGCCGTATCTCCTATGATATCGACACTGTAAATACCTCTTTATCCAACGATNTGGTACAGGTAATGACAAGTATTTATACCGTTGTAGGTTCCCTGATATTTATGTGGGAGATTTCCAGACCCATGATCCTGATCTTTGTTCTTACTGTACCGATTTCCATTCTGTTTACAAGGTATCGTTCCAAAAAAGTACGTCCCCTGTTCAGTGCACGTTCCCGAAAATACGGTGAACTGAACGGTTATGCNGAGGAAATGCTTTCCGGATCTGCCAGTATTCGTGCATACGGGCGCCAGGATGTGATCTCCGGCCGGTTCAATAAGCATAATGATGATGCTATGGATGCATTTTACAATGCAGAATACAATGCCTCCCTGCTGTTTCCCACCATCAACCTGATCAACAATGCTTCCCTTTCCCTGGTGGCTATCTTCGGCGGCATCTTGTATATGTATTCCGAAAACGGCTTCATACAGGCAGGCTCTTTATTATTTATTACCTTGGGCGGCGTAGCACAGTTTGTTCANTATTCCAGAAAATTTGCAGGTCCTATCAACGAGTTTTCCAATATCCTGCATGAATTTCAATCCGCCTTTTCCGCTGCAGAACGGGTATTCCGGGTACTGGATGAATCTCCGGAACCGGCAGATGATGCCGACGCCCAAAGTGCGAAGCATGTAAAAGGCCATATGGAACTTAATGACGTCACCTTCGGTTATAAAAAAGACACNGTTATTCTGCAAAACGTTTCCTTGACGGCCAAGCCGGGACAGATGATCGCCATTGTAGGACCCACAGGCGCCGGGAAAACCACGATCATCAATTTACTGATGCGTTTTTATGATCCTGTTTCCGGTGAGATACGCATGGATGGTATACCTACGCTGAAAATAAAGCGTGGGGATCTGCGGCTTTCCTATACCATGGTGCTTCAGGATACCTGGCTTTTTCACGGTACTATCTTTGAAAACATTGTTTATGGCAAAGAAAATGCCACTTTAGAAGAAGTAAAGGCAGCAGCCCGCTCCGCCAGGATCGACGGATATATAGAAAGCCTCCCTAATGGATATGATACCCTGCTTTCTGATGATGGTGTAAATATCTCCAAAGGACAGCGGCAGCTGATCACNATTGCAAGGGCATTTCTTTCTAAAGCCCCTATGCTGATCCTGGATGAGGCCACTTCTAATGTAGATTCCCGAACAGAGATCCAGATCCAGGAAGCCATGAACGGACTGATGAANGGCAGGACCAGCTTTGTGATCGCCCATCGATTGTCCACCATCCAAAATGCAGATACTATTCTTGTTGTTCAGGGCGGAAAGATCACTGAACAGGGAACTCATCAGGAATTATTAAAACAAGGCGGATTTTACAGCACACTGTACAACTCTCAATTCGTTTAAACTTAAAAACGGTGCATCCTCTTTCGGGGCTGCACCGTTTTTTATCCTACGCCNGGCGGCGCAGGTTTTCCTTCATTAAATTATAAATATTTCTTCAGATCTTCAACTTTATCAAGCTTCTCCCATGGAAGATCGAGATCGTTACGGCCGAAATGTCCATAAGCAGCAGTCTGCTTGTAGATAGGACGGCGTAAATCTAACATTTTGATGATTCCGGCAGGACGCAAATCAAAGTTTTCTCTTACGATCTCTACCAGCTTCTCATCAGAAACCTTTCCTGTGCCAAAGGTATCTACCATAATGGANGTAGGCTGNGCNACGCCGATCGCATATGACAGCTGGATCTCGCATCTGTCNGCAAGTCCTGCTCCNACGATATTCTTTGCNACATAACGTGCTGCATAAGCTGCGCTGCGGTCAACCTTGGTGCAGTCTTTTCCTGAGAAAGCTCCGCCGCCGTGACGTGCGTATCCGCCGTAGGTGTCTACGATGATCTTACGTCCGGTAAGCCCTGCATCGCCGTGAGGTCCGCCAATTACGAAACGGCCAGTAGGATTGATAAAATACTTAGTATTTTCATCCAGCAGTTCCTTGGGAAGAATGGGATCAAATACATACTTTTTAATATCTTCATGGATCTGCTCCTGCGTTACATCTTCATCATGCTGTGTAGATAATACAACAGCTTCTAAACGAACGGGCTTGCCGTTTTCATCATATTCAACAGAAACCTGGCTCTTGCCGTCGGGTCTTAAATATTTTAAAGTACCGTCCTTACGAACCTTGGTAAGCTGCAGTGCAAGCTTGTGAGCCAGTGAAATAGAATAAGGCATATATTCTTCCGTTTCATTGGTAGCATANCCGAACATCATACCCTGATCCCCTGCACCGATGGCNTCTATCTCTGCATCGGACATCTTATTTTCCTTGGCTTCAAGTGCTTTATCAACGCCCATTGCAATATCTGCTGACTGTTCATCAATAGCAACCAATACTGCGCAGGTATTGCCGTCAAATCCATACTCNGATTTGGTATAACCGATCTCCTTTACGGTATCGCGGACGATCTTTTGAACATCCACATAAGCCTGGGTGGTAATCTCACCTGTTACAAGTACAAAGCCTGTACAGGTAGCCGTTTCACATGCCACACGGCTCATAGGGTCTTTTTCCATGCACGCATCAAGAATAGCGTCTGAAATGGCATCGCAGACTTTGTCAGGATGACCTTCTGTTACTGATTCTGAAGTGAATAATCTTTTCTCCATTTTCTTTCTCCTTTTGTTTTATGTTTTCTGTAACGCGCATATGCCGTCTGGCATATACATAAAAAATCCGCTTACAAGAAGCGGACCTGATAAACGATACTCAAATCCTCTTATTGTTCGATTGCCTTATCGGCTCTTTACTCGCTCAGGTTGGCACCTTCCGTAACGGGGTTGCCGTGGCTTCACAGGTCCTATGTACCTCCACCACTCCGAATAAGAGATTTTTCTTTATTGACATCTATTAGGGTACACCCTAAAAATGTATTTGTCAATGGCTTGTTGCATATTATGAATATAATTTAAGCCGCCACAATTGTGACGGCCCTGTGCTGTTCTTTACCTCTGTATATCATCCGACTTTCAACCGGAATTTCTGTAATTCCCGTTCTGTATTCACTTTTTCGATCTGGGCTCCCAGGCTCTGAAGTTTCTGGGGAAAGTCCTCATATCCTCTTTCAATGAACTTAATGTCATCGATGGTAGAAATTCCTTCTGCTGCAAGAGCCGCTGTTACAAGCGCTGCACCTGCCCGAAGATCAGGTGCTGTCAGGCTGGCGCCGGTGTACCTCGCTACACCGTCAATAATAGCGGTATTGCTTTCTACTTTTATGCTGGCCCCCATTCTGGTAAGCTCATCTACATATTTGAACCGATTTTCAAAAATACTCTCTGTTACAATGCTGGTTCCTCTGGACAAACCAAGCGCTACCGTAATCTGCGGCTGCATATCTGTAGGAAATCCCGGATAAGGCAATGTCTTTACATGGGTATGGGTAAGGGGTTTGGCTGCCACCACACGAACCGCATCATCAGACTCCTCTACCTCGCATCCGATCTCCTCTAATTTGGCACTGATGGATTCTAAGTGCTTGGGAATCACATTCTTAACCGTTACATCGCCTCTTGTCACGGCTGCTGCAAACATAAAAGTTCCTGCTTCAATCTGATCGGGAATGATCGCATACTCCGTTCCATGAAGTCTTGGTACCCCTTTGATCCTGATAACATCTGTACCTGCGCCCTTAATGGAAGCCCCCATACTGTTAAGGAAATTGGCCACATCTACCACATGAGGCTCTTTCGCTGCATTTTCAATAATAGTCTGTCCCTCAGCCATAGCTGCTGCCAGCATAATATTAATGGTAGCTCCTACTGTTACCACATCAAGATAAATATGACTGCCGATAAGGCGATCAGCTTCGGTAATGATCAGACCATGTTCGATCCTTACATTAGCTCCCAATGCCCGAAACCCTTTGATATGCTGGTCGATAGGACGTAATCCAATATTACATCCGCCGGGAAGAGCCACCTCCGCCTTTTTATACTTTCCAAGCAAAGCCCCCAAAAAATAATAGGACGCTCTGATCTTTTTGATACTGTCATCTTCAACTATCAGATTATTAACAACTCCGGCATTTATTTTAACTGTGTGCCTGTCTGGCTTTTCTACCTGAATACCAATACTTTTCATGGCCTGCAGCATGACCATGGTATCACGTAGATCCGGTACGTTCTCTATAATTACGGTTTCTTCCGTCATGGCCGCAGCAGCAAGGATTGCCAGCGCCGCGTTCTTGGCACCGCCGATCTCCACTTCGCCCACTAAAGGATTACCACCTTTAATTGCATACTGTTCCATTAGTATACCTCTATGCTATCTATAAAAAATTGTTTGTAATCAAATTTTAAACCAATATGGTACATTATACCATACTTTATACATTTGTAAATCTCAAACATCAGTTCAGGTACTTTAATGGATTCACCTGGGTGCCGCCTACCAATATTTCAAAATGTACATGAGGGCCCGTACTGACACCGGTATTTCCGCTCAAAGCGATCTTTTGTCCCTGTGAAACGGTCTGTCCGGCTGAAACCAGCACTTTGCTTAAATGTCCGTATCTGGTCTGTCTGCCATCGGGATGATTGATATAGACAACATAGCCGTATCCGCTTCCCCATCCGGCTTTTGCCACAACGCCGCCGGAAGAGGCCACAACTGCGGTTCCCGTAGGAGTTGCCCAGTCTATTCCCTTATGATAGGTACTGGCCCCTTTGGTAGGTGCATTTCTTCTGCCAAAGCTGGATGATAACCTTCCTCCGGAAATAGGCTTGATATAAGTAGGCGGTATCTTGGTTCCTCTTTCCACGATCTTAGGAACGGCCTCGTAAGTTACCTCTTCCTTAATGATCTCCTGATCAACTTTCGTATCATTTTCAAAAGTAACCACTGCCACTACTTTTCTGTGCCCTGCGGACGGTTCCTGCAAAGTTTTTCTGTCTGTGGTATACCATTCATCATTATCCACATAGATGATCTCTGCTTCATAATCTTCTTCATAGTACATTTCTTCCTGACGCACTACGGTAAGCTCAGGACGGGGTACCATAATGATCAGTTCATCTCCTACACGGATCATGGAATTTTCATCTTCCAGTGTGTCATTCATTTCGATCAGCTTGTCCATGGGAATATCAGTCTTTAAAGAAATACCCGACAAAGTATCTCCTGACACTACTTCGTATACCTCATTTGTTTCCTGATCCTTTGTAACAAGTTCAATGGCCTCATTAAGACCGGTAAGTTCTTCTTCAGATAAATAAGCTTCCACTACCTCGATAGAATCCCCGAAATCCATGGATATAAGCCCCAGTTCATAATCTTCAAAATCCTTTTCAATGTCGGGCTCCACATTTTCGAAAACTGTCGCAATTTCCGCATCGATTCCGGCATTCATGCTGACTGCCTCCTGAACCTGCTCCTGCTGCTTTGCTTCTTCATCGGAAATAACATGGGCTGTCAGAACAGGAAGCTCTCTTGTGGGATCCAGTAAAAGCTCAGCCTTATATGTGCCTGCTCCTTCTGAATCATACTTATCAAGAGCTGCCTGCAATAGGATCTGCACTTCATTTTTACTGGAAAGATTTACCATAAACTCATTGATCTTCACCACATAGGAACGGTTCAGTGTCTCATGCACATTCTCCCGAAGAACGAGAGCCATATTGGAAATGACCTGTTCTTTTGGATCTATTTTCCCCCACAGCACTTCACTTCCCACTGCTTCAATATCACTGTCTGCAAGTACCAGTTCCTGACTGCTCCCCGCAATCTGTTTTCTGGCTTCTCTTAAATATTTATCTGCTTCTTCCGGTGTATTTACAACTCCCACGATTACGCCGTCTAAACTAATCGTAAACATATTATTACCAGTATGTTCAAAAGAAACATAAGAAGGCAGAAAAAAGATACTGACAATTACTGCCAGTATTGCTATTTTTATACTTTTTACTTTAAGCTTTTTATAATAATGTGAAATGTACTTCATCTTGATCCTCTTAATTTGTAACATTTTCGTAACAAGCCCATTCTAACAGTAATTGTTTTGATTGTAAAGGGTATGTTATATTCAGGAAATATCTGCTAGAATATATATGTTACAGTTCACACGTCATCCTGACAGACGAGGATTTCATGCTTGCATGAAAATCCTCGTTTGCAGGAGGACGAAGGGAGCGCCGGTTTATGNTGNNNANANNNTCCTGGGAGGCGGCTATGGAACGCATTATTTTTCATATAGATGTTAATTCTGCTTATTTAAGCTGGAGCGCTATATCTTTTCTGGAAAAAGGAAGCAGTGTTGATCTGCGTGAAATTCCCGCCATCATCGGAGGCGATATGGAAAAGCGCCATGGCGTAGTACTGGCCAAATCCATCCCGGCNAAAAAATACGGCATCGTGACCGGTGAACCCATCGTAAACGCCATGCGCAAATGCCCTTCTNTGACCATCGAATCCCCCGATCATCATTTATATCATGAAAAAAGCCGGATNCTNATGCAGCTTTTATCTGACTTTTGTCCTGAAATCGAACAGGTAAGCGTGGATGAATGTTATATGGATTATACCCCTGTCAGACATCTGTATGCTTCCCCCTTGGAAGCTGCCCATCTGCTGAAAGACAAAGTCCGGAATTCCTTTGGATTTACNGTCAATATAGGTATTTCNGACAGAAAGATCCTGGCTAAAATGGCCTCTGATTTTAAGAAACCCGATATGGTCCACACACTTTATTCCTATGAGATCAGGGAAAAAATGTGGCCGCTTCCTGTTTCTTCTCTTTTTATGTGCGGAAGATCCAGCGCAGAGTCACTGCGTAAGCTTGANATTGAAACNATNGGACAGCTGGCACAGGCCGANAAGCAGATCCTGTCTGCCCACTTAAAAAGCCATGGCATCCTTTTATGGGAATATGCCAACGGAATTGACGATTCTCCTGTNATTTCCGTTCCTCCCGAAAATAAGGGAATCGGTAATTCCACTACCTTGTCCAAAGATGTTTCTGACAGGCAGGAAGCTTANCGGACTCTTCTCTCCCTCGCCGAGTCTGTAGCAGCAAGACTGCGCCAGGCAGATCAGCTTGCGGGCATGGTCAGTGTGGAAATCAAATACAGCACTTTTCGAAGTGTTTCCCATCAGACCACATTGTATTCCCCTTCTGATACTACCCGTNTCATCTATGAAACCGCCTGCCATCTGTTTGATGAGCTTTGGGATGAAAATCCCATTCGTCTGCTTGGCATACGCACCTCTAAGCTGGTNGCCTCCTCAGAACCCTCCCAGCTTTCTCTTTTTGACCTTCCNGCTTCTCCCGNACCTAAAAAGGGACCTGCTCCTGAAAAACTGGCTGCCCTTGATAAGGCGTTGGACAGTATAAAAAGTAAATTCGGTGAAAATGCCGTCGTCCGGGGAAGCTTGCTTTCCTCAAAAGAAAAAGCATCTGATCCTCAATGATCAGATGCTGCTATTTCTTCTTTCCCCNTTTCTTTCTGACACTGTAGCCGAAAGATCCNATCTTTTTCCCCAGGATAAAATAATCNCCGTGGGAATATACCAAAGGATTGGCCTTCGTAAGGGAAAACCTTCCTGTCTTATCCATATATGCTTCATCNGCATGCACNGCCACNACNTCTGCAAGGAACATATCATGAGTTCCAAGAGGNATGGTCTGNGTCACTTTNCATTCTATGTTCACGGGACTCTGTGCAATCAATGGAGCCGATACTTTATCAGCNGCAAGNGGAGTCAGCCGCATTTCTTTAAATTTATCAATATCTCTGCCGCTCTTTACTCCGCAAAAATCCGTGGCAAAAGCTAAATCTTCAGTCGTAAGATTGATAACAAATTCTCCTGTTTCCCTGATCATATGGTAGGAATATCTCTCCGGTCTGACAGATATGGATACCATGGCAGGATTGCTGCATACNGTTCCTGTCCATGCTACCGTAAACACATTTTGGTTTCCCTGCTTATCTGCCGTAGAAACAAGCACTGCCGGGAGAGGATAAAGCATATTACCCGGTTTCCAGCTCTGTTTACTCATACTTTACCTCAAATATATCAGAGCANCCCTAAGAGCAGTCCCGCAAGTACCCCGATATCGACCAAAGATAATACCATGGAAATGATCACAAATACAAGCACCAGCTTATTGTTCTTAGCTGCTTTTTCCTGTGTTTTTACAAGTTCTTTTGTCTGCTTTTCCAGTTCTTCGATCATTGCGGCCTGCACATTCCGATANACCTTAACATTATCTGTATGTGTATAGTCCTCAAGTCCCTTAAAAGCCTCATCCATTTTGGTCTGTAGTTCTGACACGACTTCAGAAATCTTTTCAAGTTTGTCCTGATCGGTATTGTCCTTGATCTGTGCAATCTTGGCAAGGCTTTCCGTTACAGTCTGTTTGATACCTGCTATAGATGCATCGGATGTCTGCTGGATACCNGCTATGGACATGTCAGATGTCTTCTTAATTCCTGCGATAGAGGCGTCAGAAGTCTGCTGGATGCCTGCTATGGAAGCATCGGATGTCTGCTGGATCTTGCTGACAGAAGCTGTTTCTACAGCACCNGCCGTCTTTTCAATTTTCTCACTGGCCTGATCCGTGAGTTCCTGTACGCCCTGGGCACTTTCAATGTTCTTCAGGTTAAGCTTCCTCATTTCCTGNAGACAGCCGTCATACCGTTCCATTTGTTCCTTAAATACTGCAAGCTGATTCTCCAGACTTTGTAATTCNGCAGCATCAGCTGCAGAATTNGCACGTATCATATCCTGTGAATTCAGCTTTTGTGTAATCTTATCTATAAAGTTATCCATCGCTTTCCCTCCAAATGTAGTCAATTATAATCTTACTGTTTCGTTTCCATTCAGTCAAGATNTTTTGGGAAAATCCTNACTTTATAAAAAAGGATTATAATACCGACTGCCATCCCAGAAAGTCACCACCAGATCCACAACCAGGATCAGCAATACAAANCCAATGGTCAGCCAGTCATTTCTTTTCATTGGCCGCTTCGCATACCAGGTACGCTTCTTTTTCTTTCCGAATCCGCGCAGTTCCATGGCATTGCTGACTGTCTCGATGCGGTTCAAACTCGACAAAATAAGAGGCAGGAGAATTGCTACAGAATTTTTCATTCTGGTAAGCAGCTTATCCTTGCCNGACAGGTCAATTCCTCTCGCCTGCTGNGCCTGNCTGATATTATGATATTCNCTCTGTACATCCGGTATATANCGCANNGCAAGACTGACNGAATAGCCGATNCGGTAACTGACGCCTATACTGGCNAAAGATGCNGCAAACTCGCTGGGATCCGTACATGCAATAAACANAAGCGCNACCGGNACCACACANATCACNTTCANGGTCATATTNAGATGATAAAACAACTGCTGCANCGTGATCGTATANGGTCCNGCAATNGTAAAAAGAACNGTCCTGCTNTCGTATAGCCCTNCNCCGTATTCNGGAGANAANAAATANACAAACAGATTNTTCATGAGAAGAAANACNGCTGCCANACCNAGTACTANNCTGATATCACGGATTTTGANCTTNCTNACNTTAAAGACCNNANCNCTGATCAGCAGCATACAGATCAGCACTCTTGTATCGTATGTGACCATACTCGCCACGCTCCAGGCTATGAAGAAGATCAGCTTCGTTGTTCCCGTCAGTTCATGCACAAGACTCTTTCGCTTAATATAGCTCAATATTGCAATTCTTGCCATCTTACCGTACCTCCTTCTTCTCATATCCGATAAAGCANTCNGTAAAGACCTGCGGNTCCTCAANGCCNCANGCAAGNCTTAANGTNTACANACTGGTCTCCTTTAAATTTGCCGCCTGTACCAGTTTCGGATCATTTAACACATGTGCTGCCGTTGTATCAGCCAACATTCTCCCTTCACTGAAAACAATTGCACGCTCCGTGTATTCCAACATCAGATGCATGTCATGGGTGATCATCAATATGGTATAACCTTTTTCGTTCAATTCCTTCAGGAACTCCATGATTTCCGTATAATGATGATAATCCTGTCCTGCCGTAGGCTCATCCAGGATGATCACCTGGGGACGCTGAACAAGAATACTTGCAATCGTCACCCGCTTCTTCTGTCCAAAAGACAACGCCGAAACCGGCCAGTTCCGAAACGAATACAAACCACACACTTTCAAGGTCTCTTCTACTCGTTTGGTGCGTTCTTCCTTGGGCATACCGCTCTGCACAAGCGCCATCTCCACCTCATCCCAGATCATNGGTTTNGAGATCATCTGGTTCGGATTCTGCATCACATAACCNATNCTTTCCGCNCTCTCCTTGATNGTATCTTTTTCTATATCTCTGCCNTCCATGTAAATNGCNCCNGAAACCGGNTTTTCAAANCCNCANATCANTTTNGCNAGNGTGCTCTTTCCNGCTCCGTTCCGGCCNACGATACTTACCATNTCTCCNTTATGGATNGTAAAATTAACATCCTGCAGGTTATACTTATCCGGCGTATANCCAAACTTNAGATNATCCACNCGCAGCAGTTCCTCNCCGNGCTGNGNNNCATGTATNCCGGCTTTCTGCACCTGATACCAATTCCGCACTTTCTCCTTATCTTCCGNTNNNAGGACAAGGCTGTCCACATGTTCNGGATGCANNNCTTCNCTGATCTCAACACCGGCATAACGAAGGGCNGTCANATAAAGCGGTTCNCTGATNCCATGCTGCAGNAGCAGATTGCCNGNAAGCANNTNNGNCACNGNCATNTCCGCNACAATNTCNCCTTCNTTCATCANAATNATNCGATCCATNCTGCGCCACAGNACATCNTCCANNCTNTGTTCTATGATNAGAACTGCCGCTCCNGTNNGNTCATGCACCATATCGATCAGNTCTATTGCNGACCGNCCTGCTGCCGGATCCANATTCGCCAGCGGTTCNTCAAACAGCAGCACCTTCACTTCTTCCACCATCACTCCNGCCAGACTGACACGCTGCTTCTGNCCNCCNGANAGCTCCTGNGGTGNATATTCAAGATGATGGTCGATNTCCACCANCTNNGCCACCNTGTTTACCANCTNNTTCATCTCATCNTGNGGAANNCANTCATTCTCCGGTGCAAANGCAATATCTTCTCCCACNGTNAATCCGATAAANTGTCCGTCCGTATCCTGCAATACTGTACCNACNGTATGGCTTAATTCAAAAATNCTGCTCTTTTCCGTCTCCACTNNGTCTACCAAAAGACTGCCCGTGCTTTTACCGGGATAAGCAAAGGGTATCAAGCCGTTGATGCAGTTTCCTATTGTACTTTTGCCGCTGCCTGAAGTGCCGGCGATCAGCACCTTTTCCCCGGGATAAATATCCAGATTGATATGCCGCAGTGTGGGCTCGGCCTGTGCATTATATTGAAAGCTGTAGTCCTTAAACGAAATCACTGGAGATGCCATATAATTGCTCCTTCTTTCTATCATTTCTCATGTCGTTTATTATATCTCATAAAAAGAGCAGCCGCATAAAAACGACCGCTCTTAATAATTACCGCTATAAATTAGTCCTCCTTATTCAGAGAGCCTTTCTTTACAACTGTCTTAGCATATGCAACCAGCAGAAGTGTACCAACGATTCCGGTTGTAAGCATATTAGAAATACCTGCAACAAGCCCCTGTGCAAATAACTTCTCGATCGGTTCTGAATAGATCAGAATATCAAGAACGGGTGCAACGAGTCCCCACGCCAGCAGATGGGCAATGATCTGTGCAACGTTNNAATGNATNATCTTCTTNNNNTCAANNCCTTCATTGATATCCAGCTTCANNGTAANNANACCNATCNNAAGACCTNCAAATGCAGAAGCAATGATCCAGCTCCACCAAGGGCCATAACTGGTTGCATCAATCAATGTATGACCGATGAGTCCGATCAGCAGACCTGCTATTGGTCCAAACAATGTTGCAAATACAGCCTGAATCGCATACTGTAAGCTAATGTAAGTATTGGGAACCGGCGTAGGAATCGAAATCTTTCCTAAAACAAAAAATAAAGCTGCACCAATACCGATTGCAACAACACTTTTAACAGATAGTTTCTTCATTGGAATGTCCTCCCTCTTTCGCTATAAAAGCATATTATTATGTAAGAATTTAACATATTAATTATAGACTTACTGTTATATTGTGTCAACTGAAACTCTGTTCTTTGGCTATTCCGCTTTTTGTCAGTAAATGGTATAATTGAGACAGTAAAAACCTGTGAGTCAAGGAGCTTTATCAAATGACAAATGTGCTGCTATTCAAAGATATAATATATTGGGGAGGAAATGAACATGGATTTACAGGAATTATATCATCTGATCGATCTTCAGCCGGAAATAGTCCAAAAGCTGGAAATGACTGGCAGCAAAATGGATTTATCACAAATCGATCCCTATCTGGAGCAGATGCTTACCATGGAAACGACAGAAAGCGCCTACTCTTATTTGAGTACCCTGTTTCAGGAAGATTCCGACAATCTGAAAATGCTTTATTGTCAGATGGAGTGCGCAAGACGTATATTTGAAAAATATCAGGAGAAAAATATTCCCGAAACTATCTTCAGAGATACCATGAAATGTTTTACAAGATTTGTGGATGAATGCGATCAGAAAAACGGCCGCATGTTCTTTGACAGGGGATGGTGGACTTACAGGCAGATCAGCATGGATCTGTTTCGTATCGGAGAACTGGAATATCAGTTTCAAAAGCATGAAGGGGAGAACGTTATCGATCTTCATATACCGTCAGATGCGGATCTGTCAGCGGCAGCTGTAAATGATTCTTTTAAACAGGCAGATCATTTTTTCAGAGAATATTACAGCGACTATCAATATGAGAAATATACCTGCAATTCCTGGCTGATGTCACCTGCGTTAAAACCGCTTCTGTCCGAAAACTCTAAAATATTGTCCTTCCAGAAGCGCTTTACTGTCATTCAGGAAAACAAAGAGGACAAGGACTTTATTGAATGGCTGTTTCAGGTCCCTGTGAACACAGACTATGAAAAATTACCGACAAAAACAAGCTTACAAAGAAAAGCCAAAGAACTGCTTCTTGACGGCGGAACAATTGGTTCTGCATTTGGTATCATGTGGAAAAAGCCTCGACAGCAATATTGATAAAATTTCATTTAAAAACTACCATTTATTTACTTTTTGGAGTATAATTTTATATAGCAACTCAAATATTTGCAAGGAGGGTATAGTCATATGGCAAAAGAAATGATTGCAATGCTTCTTGCCGGCGGTCAGGGTTCCCGCTTATATGCATTGACAGAGAAGCTTGCAAAACCGGCAGTACCATTCGGCGGCAAATACCGTATTATTGATTTTCCGCTGTCTAACTGCGTTAATTCAGGAATCGATACAGTGGGTATCTTAACTCAGTATCAGCCATTAGTATTAAACGAGTACATCGGAAACGGACAACCCTGGGATCTGGACCGTCTCTATGGTGGTGTACATGTTCTGCCGCCTTATCAGAAAGCAAGCGGCTCAGACTGGTATAAAGGAACAGCAAATGCCATCTATCAGAACATATCATTTATTGAAAGATATGATCCCCAATATGTTATCATCCTTTCCGGTGACCAAATCTGTAAACAGGACTACAGTGATTTCCTTAAATTCCATAAGGAAAAGGGCGCTGAGTTCAGCGTGGCCGTTATGGAGGTGCCCTGGGATGAGGCTTCCCGTTTCGGATTGATGGTCGCAGATGAAAATGACAAGATCACAGAATTCCAGGAAAAACCCAAGACTCCGAAGTCCAATCTGGCTTCTATGGGTATTTACATCTTCAACTGGGATATTTTAAAGAAATACCTTGAAGAAGATGAAGCAGATCCCACATCCGAGAATGATTTTGGCAAAAACATTATTCCCAATTTGCTCAGAGATGATCGCAAGATGTATGCTTATCACTTTAACGGATACTGGAAAGATGTAGGAACCATTTCTTCCCTTTGGGAAGCTAACATGGAGGTTCTTGATCCCGAACACAGCGGCATTAACCTGTTTGATGAAGACTGGAAGATCTACAGCCGAAACAGCGGTATGACCGGTCACAAGATCAGTGCAGGAGCTGTTGTTGAAAATTCCATGATCACTGACGGCTGCCGGATCCAAGGCAGCGTAAAGCACTCGATTCTTTTTGCCGGCGTTAAAGTGGAAAAAGGCGCTGTGATCGAGGATGCTGTTATCATGGGCGGTACTGTGGTAAAAACCGGCGCTGTTGTAAAGCACTGTATTGTAGCAGAAAATGTTACGATTGGCGAAAACGCTGTGATAGGCGCTATGCCTTCAGAAAATGAAAACGGGGTTGCAACTGTGGGTGCAGGCATTACCATCGGAGATCATGCAACAATTGGCCCGAATGCCATGGTAAATGAAAATGTGGAAGGCGGTGGAGAACAATGGTAAGTTCAAATATAAATGCACTGGGAATTCTTTTCCCCAACAGTTATGACGCACTGGTTCCGGAATTAGTCAATGTCCGTTTAATGGCTTCTATTCCATTTGCCGGTCGTTACCGCCTGATCGATTTCATTTTGTCCAGCATGACAAACTGTGATATTAACAATGTTTCCGTTATGGTAAACAACAATTATCATTCTCTGACGGATCATCTTGATTCCGGACGCGAGTGGGATCTGGTGCGTAAAAATGGCGGTCTGCATGTTTTCCCTCCTTTTGCGGAAAAGGGCTCCAAACCTTATACCGGACGTGTTGAAGCAGTGGCCGGCATTCTGAACTTCCTTAAGGATCAGAAGGAAAAGTATGTTATTATGGCTGACACAAATATAGTAGTCAATTTTGATTTTAATGCCATGATAAAGGCTCACATTGAAAGCGGCGCAGATGTTACCATTGCCTATAATGAGCAGAAACTTCCGGACAGCATTTTAAGCTCCCAGTCCAATGACAAAGGATACTATTATACCCTTAAGCTGGATAATGGACGCGTTACCAAAATTTATGTAAACAGCAAAGAAACCGGTGTACAGAATTTCTCCATGAACATCTATGTTGCTGAACGGGAGCTTCTGATCGATCTGATCAATACAGCCTCCGTTCATGGCGAGGAATATTTTGAGCGTGATGTTCTGCTGCCTCAGCTGAACAAACTGAATGTACAAGGATATAAATACAGTGGATATGTGGCACGTATCAATGACATCAAGAGCTATTTTGATGAGAATATGAAGCTCCTGGATGACTACAATCTGGACGCTCTTTTCTCCGGCCCTCCTGTTTACACCAAGATCCGTGATGACAACCCCACCAGATACATCGAAGGCGCCAAGGTACAGAATGTAATGGCTGCTGACGGATGCGTTATAGAGGGTGAAGTAGAGAACAGCGTCTTATTCCGTGGCGTCAAAGTAGCAAAGGGTGCCAAGGTACGGAACTGCGTTTTGATGCAGGATACCGAAATAGAAGCAGGTGCCAAAGTAGAATATCTTATTACAGATAAAAATGTTAAGATCACATCCGGAAAAGACATGAAGGGTACAGATACTTATCCGGTTTATATTGGGAAATATCAGATAGTTTAAAATTATAGCAAAAGTTTAAAAGGCAGAACCATTTTGGGTTTTGCCTTTTTTCTGACTCTGCATTATAATGTAAGAAATATTGTTTTTTGAAAAGGATCCCTATGAAAGCATACAAAATAAAAGAATTGAAGAACTTTATGAGCCGCCTGCTGGGAGGCAGTGTCTTTGACATTTTTCTTCTGGCTGAAGCTTCCATCACCACCTGCAATACCTTCATTATTGACGGCCACATCAATAAGGATTTCTTTGCCGACGAAGTAAATGACGAAAAAAATCTTCCGCCCTATGAATTTTCCATGTGGCAGGATATGCGCAGCCTGTGCTTTGATTTGATCAAGGGCAAGCGGACTCCCCTGGGATTTAAAATAGTACTGCATCTCAAACCGGAACTTGCCGAAAGCCTTCTCAATGATCATGAATCAGCCGTGTCTTTAAATGACCTGAAAGCATTTGTTCTCAATATAAAATATGACGGCAGCGAGCTTGCCTGCATCACTGCCACTGCTTTTCATACCTTTATCCCGGATAAAACACCGGATCAGATCTGGGATGAATATATGATAAAATTCTTTGATCAAAATCAAATAAGCTATGAACTATGCTAAAAAGATCATCCCATCTTGCCAAGAATCCCATCCGCATCAATACCCGGATGTGTCAGATAAAGCCGGCATATCTGCTCTGCAAGACTGGTCGGAATTCCATATTTTTCCGCCATTTTCTGAAAGGGAATTCCCCGGTCAGTATCCTTCATGATCGACTGTATCAATTTTTTCCTGTCTCCTGCACATGCCGTCTCTAAAGTCTTCTGCTTTTTCGTATCGTTATTATCAAACTCTATTTTTCTTACCTGATAAGTTCTATCTGCGCCCACTTCGATCACGGCCATGGTAACAGGAAGAGAAAATCTTCTGGTGCCGCAGCTGCCTGGGTTCAGCCATAACTGGTCTTTGGCATTCTGCCCTGCATTTTCAGTCTTTATCATTTTCTCGTCATATTTATGAGAATGTCCATAAATAACGATGTCCTTATCACTTACGTCTTCTTTGATCATTTTCTTATTATGAATCATAAAAATATGCAGTCCTGCTAACGTAATAGCCAATGTTTCCGGCAGATACTCTGCCCATTCTTTGTCTGCATTACCTCTGACCGCATGAACAGGCGCAATCTCTTTCAGTTTTTCTAAAACTTCCTGCTTATTGATATCCCCTCCGTGTAATATAACATCACATCTCTTAAGCTCCTGTACTACTTCTTCCCTGAGCAGACCGTGAGTGTCTGAAATAACGCCGATCCTGTACATTAAGATCACCTGTCTTTCTTTTCATTTTGATCCAATATCAGTATCATACAAAACGTTCAATTTTCCGTCAAGTTTTAAATTAATTATGCAATCTTATCAAACGACAAGGATCAGCGGATATAGCAAATAGCAAAGCAATCTCTCCCACATACTGCAAATAGTTTTTTACCACAATATGTGATAAAATAATTCCATGCTTGATTTGGAGGAATATTAAAAATGTTTTTATACCACTATTACGATGCTTCCATGAAACCATTCCAAAATTTATCAGATGTTTCTATAGAAGAAGCAAGAAAAATATTAAAGGATATTGCTTCAAAAAAGCCTGATACCCAATGTGCCAAAAGAACAACTGGATATATGGAATTAAGACATCATTATGAAGATATCCTAAGATGTGAGTTTATGAAAAAAGGTGGTAATATTCAAAGGCAATCGCCACATTACATGGTGATCGAACACAGCCCTTGGTTAGCTTCTTGGTTTGAAAACAGTGCTTTCATTAAAATTGATATAAATGAATTTGATAAAAGCACGATTTCTTTCACATATGGGGATTCTCATCCGACTTTCAGCCAAAAAATAAATGATGGTAAAGAATATCGTAAAAAACTTTATACATATGATGAAATATTAGAAATTATAGCGAAATACGGATATCCACAGGATTGGAATAATGATGGAAAATACGGACCTGAACGGTATATTGAGGCTCATATTTGGAGTGATAACGTGATAAAAAAATATTTATAATGATCAAATTTGCAGTCAAAAAGTTATGACCGACAAAAGAAAACAAGTAATGTCGGGACAGCGCAGATAATTGAGGGTATACTTTAACTACCGCGGTATGAGGTTGATAGTCATGGAATGGGCAGAAGCAATAAGTGAAGCAGTCAAATACATTGAGAGCCATATCACAGAAAATATTACAATGTATGAAGTGGCAGACCATGTAAATATTTCGCCATTTTATTTTCACAAGGGTTTTAGCATATTGTGCGGATATTCCATAGCGGAATATGTAAGAAACCGCAGAATGGCACTTGCAGGAGAAGAACTGCTTACCAGTGACATTTCGATTATGGAGCTTGCAATGAAATATGGATATGACTCTCCCGACAGTTTTACCAAAGCCTTTTCCCGTTTTCATGGATCTACCCCCTTTGCAGTGCGCAGAGATAAATCAATGATTAAAACCTTCGCACCGCTGAAACTAACAATCTCATTGAAAGGTGGTTATATTATGGATTACAGAATTGTGAAAAAAGAAACATTTACTATTTTAGGCATATCAAGAGATTTTTCCTATGAAAATGCAAAACTGGAAATACCTTTGTTTTGGGAGGAACATTATTCATCGGGAAAAGGGAAGTACGTCTGCGGAATGTTTGGCATCAACATTGAATCCAACATTGGGCCGAAAACGGGGAAGGAAAAATTTGAGTATTTAATCGCAGATGCTTATAATCCGTCTGTAGATATTCCGGATGGATTTGAAGTAAAGACAATCCCTGCGTTTACATGGGCGGTTTTTCCCTGCAAGGGAGCTCTTCCACATTCATTGCAGGATGTAAATACCAAAATATATTCTGAATGGCTTCCGTCACTGCAGGATTATGAATGTGCAGCAGGATATTGTGTTGAAATGTATGATGATTCAAGCAAATATCCGAATGGAACAAAAGATGAAAATTATTATTCAGAGATATGGATTCCTGTCAGAAAGAAATAAAGACATTTCATTGCCCCCTGCCCTAGATACAAATTGGGCAGGGGATAGATGCTATTTTTCAGCGCCTTTTTCCAACTTATATTCAGCTTCCCTAATTGTCAACATTACCTTTTTCTCCCTGCAAAATCATCAAATATTTCTCCCATACTTGTGGAAATTTATCTCTGACAAACACTGCATATGAGCAATCAGGATCCTTAACTATATCCTTTTCTATTAAATAATCTACAAGTCTGGAATACCACCAATTTAACTGCTGTTCAGTTTTATCTTCAAAACGGCCCAATCTCATTTTCCCTTGCCGTATATACTCTAAAAACTGCTCATATGCGTTCTCGATTCTGGTGCACTGAACCACTTCAATCGGTTTCGCTGCCAGTCTTGCACAAGGAATATTCTTAAAGGGTATCACCTGACTATCCTCTGCTTCTACCTCATAAATATATCCGCTGATCCCCTCAGATACCTGCTTAAGAGCATCAGGATACAATTCGTGATAAATAGGGATATCACTATTCTTGTCAAATCCGTACGGGAACCAATAATAGGGTCTTTCAACAGCATTACAGAGATAAAACGCAGCCACAACATCAATTGTAGTCATATAAACGTATGGACGGTCATGGTCTGCCTGTCTGGGCTCTAAAACTTTAATATCTCCGATAATGCTTCCATGATATAATTTCATATTCCCTTCCTCTGCAGATTTCTAATTTCCTTATGACTGATGCTCTCTACGCACATTTGAAAGTTCATCATAATATCCTGTAATATCTTCACCTGCTTCAACAGCAGCAACCGCTCCGCTCCTGTAGACAACTTTAAGCAAGATAGGAGTAATGACTGTTGTGATCACCACCACCGGTCACAGTATAAGCCCTGCCAGCAGTGCGCCAACCACCTGCGGCATTCGTACTTTCGTTGTTGTAATACTCAATAATTTGGTACATAATAATATAATTGCCAAATCAATTAAAATTTGTAACTGTGCATCTGTCCTGCCTCCAATTTTTAAGATTCTAATTTATATATCAATAAGAATTATCAAAAGGCAAGATGGTTGCTCTTCAGGTCTTCCAGTCAGATACTTAATATGTCATTTAATACATCATATATATCGGCATCTATTTCTATAGATTGAGTTCTTATTTCATTTGGCACAGAGGTTTCTCCCTTATTGATACAAATATATTCAGCATTTCTGTTGCTTGCGGTCATCTGCCAAAAAGGGTATTTGATAATTCCGGGGGTATTATAGCCAACGCCTAATTCCAAAAATAAGATTTTGCTTGTTTTATGCGCATTAAGAAACTTTTCATAATAGCCGGCATGAATATTCCATCCCTCATCCTGTACAAAAGTAGCATCTGCCCGTAAGTTCATTGTCATTGGTTTCCCACAAACCGGACATTTGGGTATTAATTCCGTCGGGATACGCATATCCTTTTGTTCTTCTACCATACGTTTAATCTGAGTCTCATTGTCGTACGTATATGGTTTGCATGGCGTCTGACATTGGAAAAGTCCATAATCTCCCTGCGTATAAAATAACCGTTCTTTTGCAAAACCCGCTTTCTGAAAACAGTGGTCCACATTTGTGGTCAGTACAAAATAATCCTTGTTCCCTACCAACTCAAGCAGCTTTTCATAAACAGGTTTTGGGGCATCCATATAGCGGTTAATATAAATATATCTGCTCCAATATGCCCAATGTTCTTCTATACTGTCAAATGGATAAAACCCACCTTCGTACATATTTCGAATATGGTACTTTTCTATAAAATCGCTGAAATACTGTTTAAATCGGTCGCCACTGTAAGTAAATCCGGCAGAAGTGGAAAGACCTGCTCCCGCACCGATAAGGACTGCATCCGTATTTTCTATTTTTTCTCTTAACTGTTCAATTTTTCCTGAATAGGTTTTCGCAGCTCTCATATCTATTATTCCTAAAGACATTAAATACCACCTCGTTTAATCTATAATTAAAAAACGGTTCTCTTTCCTTGGCTTAACTTGGGGATAATCACCATCACAATACCCCAATATAACAAAGCAACGGGCTGTATCGGTATCAGGAATGTCCCACTCTTTCAACAATGCCCTTCCAATTTCATTGTCAAAGGTTTCTTCTCCTCTTGCAATGATGCAGGATGCAACCCCTAAATTTGCAGCCTCAAGCACCATGTTTTGGGCACAGCAGTATGCATCGGGAATACTATATAAAAAGTTCTTCCCACCAAAAATAACACATACCGTAGATGCCCCGTAAAAGCCGTTTTTTATTGTCGGGTCATCAATACTGCTTGGCTGTTCAGAGGAAACATGCCCTCCGGCAAGTTTGCTCCGGTCAAAACGTGCAAGATTAAGTCTGCCGATTTTCTCGGCTAATTCTTTGTTATGGACAGCAACAATCCTTGCCCGCTGCCCACCTCCGGCATTTGGCGCATATAAACCTGCCTCGATGATTTTTTCTAAATCTTCCCTGTCAATCTGTCTATCCTGATATTTACGTATAGACCTACGTTCTTTCATTAAGTCTAAAACATCCATAACTAAACCTCCTTCCAGCATTGCGGATCGGGTGCATACATATTTCCAGTATAGCCATAAGTCACAGCCGGACATCCCCTGCAAAACCCACGAAGTTCACATTTGTTGCATTTTTCAAATTTATCAAAATCACGATACTTCTCCATATCTGCACTCATAAAGAGGTCATACATGGAGCTATCAAATACATTTCCTATTTTACTTTCCATCCGCCGACATGCATATACGTCTCCCGTCGGAAGAATCGTCATATGGCTGATCGCACAGTGGCAGCCGTCATATATTATTTTTCTATCTGCTTTTTCTGGTATTTTGAAAATCCCCTTTTCATACAAAAACAAAGTCCATAAATGGTCTTTTAACTGAAATGTGGTGCGCCTGCCTTTATATTGTTCGTATTTCGCCCAACATTTCTCCAAAAACGCTTTATATTCAAGAGGGGGGATATGATATTCCTGAAAGAAATCATCTTTATGATTTCTTTTGCTTTCCTGTCCACTTGTAGGGCAGTACCTCCCAAATGCAAATACATCAACATTTCTATCAACTACCAAATCAATCATATCCGGAAACTCATCTTTATTGACACAGGATACAGTAGACATGATTGCACAATACATCCCTGCTTTTTTGATACATTCGATCTTTTCTACCGTAATATCAAAAGATCCAGGTTTTCTGAATTTATCATGCGTTTCTCTCATTCCATCCAGCGAAAGCTGGTACTTTCTGCATCCATACTTATAAAGCCTTGTGCATACCTCATCAGTCAAGTGGAACGGATTGCCCAAAATACCAAAAATAATATTATGCTTCTTAAGCAGTTCGCAAAGTTTCCAAAAATCTTTATGTAAAATCGGATCACCACCCGTAATATAAAAATATGGCGTGCGCCCTATTCTTTCACACACATCCATACAGCTTGAAACTACCGTTTCCATTTCCTCATATTTCATCTGTTTCAGGCAGATATTGTTATCTTCGGAAAAAATATAACAGTGTCTGCACCTTTGGTCACATTCATCTGTAATATGCCATTGAAATGCAAAGTATGGTTTCATTTTGGATATTCCTCCTAAAGTTCTTTCTTTTTGTTCTTAACGCAACCATGGACACACACAATTTGTGTGTCCATGACCACATTGACGCTATGTACCTTACAAATCAGATCCTATTTCGGATCGCCTGCTCCACAGGCTGAACCACAGGCAGATGCAGGTTTTTCCTCCGGATTCGGATCTGCTGCTCCGCAGGCTGAACCACAGGACGATACAGCACTTGTGCCAGCAAATGCAGCCACATTTTCAAGATTGCTCATGATAGTTACCTCCTTAGTTGTTTGCTTGATTTTCTGACCTCTTTGGTCTATACTTAATATAAATTGCAACAGTCAAAAATAAAAGTACGCACTATTTTATTATGTAGTGACCTTTTTCTTAGTTAGTGCAAAAATGAATGTTATAATCAACAGGAGGTGTTCTTTATGCTTACTAAAGACGAGCTGCCAGCTTGTCCTGTT
The DNA here is from genome assembly GCA_014803415.1 of Lachnospiraceae bacterium. Classification (GTDB taxonomy): domain Bacteria; phylum Bacillota; class Clostridia; order Lachnospirales; family Lachnospiraceae; genus Suilimivivens. Next base: position 32,815 of record JAAVBZ010000020.1, on the reverse strand, counting down.
GCCACAACGCTAATGTTGATCGGAAATAAGTGGAAGATATTTATTGTGCAGAGACTGTTAGACCGTCCTTGGCGTTTTAATGAGCTTCAAAAGGATATTCCCGGCATCAGCCAGCGAGTTTTAACAGATAATCTTCGTTCTATGGAAGTGGACGGCATCATTACCCGTACTGTTTATCCTGAAGTACCCGTACGGGTAGAGTATTCTTTAAGTGAATTAGGCAATACAATGCGCCCAATTATTAACTCTATGTTTGAGTGGGGAATAATGTATCAAGAATTGGTAAAAGGATCAGAATAACGAAACAGGCAGTCTGAATTCAGATTGCCTGTTTCGTTTATAGGCTTATCTTATAGCACACATATTGGCTTACACAGCGAAAACCACAGGCAAGAGCGTCAGACTGTGATTCCTCGTCATTGAAAAAAATCATATGTTTTACACCCCTGCGTTTATCGGCGTTTATCGGCGTTTAGCGCCGATATCAGCAGATCCCGATACACATTACTGTTATAGACGCCGCCTGGAAAATCCACGCCAAAAATCTCTGACAAAATTTTGTCCTCAAAAATTCTGGAATAAATCGCCCCGGCCGCTTTGCCTTTTTGCAGCAAGACGAAAATTCTCCACATGTCGATCGCATTNAANATCCTTTCCGAGTTCCAATACATATCTGTGTGNTGTGANTGAATATCGGAGAAAAGTNGNAAATTATCCCGTGTAATAGGAACAATATCNGNGTTTTCAGGCTGCAGCATATAGCAATCGAAATCCAGTNCATCATTGTAGCTTTCCTCTATACACTCAAATCCGACAGCTTCAAGCGTTGCGACAGCTTCCCGATTTTCTTTGGGGAAACCAAGATACAGCTCNCTGCCGGAANAATGCTCACGGGCAAAGANTGTAAATTCAGCTAAAGCNTCACTCATCCCCTCATTGACNCAAAATGCGCAGGTATCAAGATANTGATCCTCCGGCAAGTNATAATAGTGTATCCATCCTGCANCCTTNCCNTCCCGTTCATAGAGCAGTATTTCCTCATTATCACGAGAAANCGCATCGCGGGCACGGGCNATGAAATCATTTTTTGTCTTNATTCCATCAGCATAGGTNGGATAACCTGACTTGGTCATGTCCAACGCAAGCTCATAAGCAAATTCAACATATCGATCAAAATCTTGCATTTCCAATTTTTTCAGCATCTGATTTTACCTCCNGNTTCCGCCCGGATTTCACTCCTTTCTCTCACGTTTAAAAGTCTGATAAAGCAAAATATCCCCTTCTTCTATCACGATANTGTCCGACGGTAAGATCACAGCNCCTTTCCGCACAAAAGCGATCACATCAATNCCAAANCCTTCTTCTATTTTCTGCACCGANTGATTCCGAAANGGGCTGTCGCCGTTTACGGTAATNCTGACNGTCCCTCTGACGCCGGTGTTTACCTTANTCTGGTTCTGAAGCTGCGTATACTGCTCCACAAATCCNGCTGANATAATACCTGTAGGAATCGCCACTACTCCTACACCTAAAAAGGATATCACAATTGCCATTAANCTTCCCAGTACGGTTACAGGNTAAATATCGCCNTANCCTACCGTAAGTATGGTNGATATACTCCACCATANNCCCGAAAANGCATTGTTAAAAACNCCCGGCTGNACTTCATGCTCCGCACTGTACATACACAAAGAAGACGCCATGATAAGTACCACAATGATAAAGACCGACGAGATGATCTGATTTCTTTTTTCATACAGAACCGAAGTGATCACATTAAAGGAATCATAGTATGCGTTGATCCGGAACAGGTGGAAGATCCTGACTACTCTGAGCATTCTGAATGCAACAAATCCCGACAGGAAAAAGAAGGGCAGAATCGTAAACAGATCCACGATCCCGTCAAATGAAAGGAGGAATCGTAACACTGCCTTTATCCCCTTTTGGTCCGGATACAGATATTCCGCAGTCCATATCCTGAGCAGATACTCTATACAGAATATGACAACCGTAACGGCCTCTATCCCTTTAAAGATCGCAGCATAACGATTCAACTGCTCAAAGGTCTCCATAAACAAGATNGCGATGTTCACCAAGATCACTGCAACAATAAAAATATCGAAAGCCCTGCTTATTAAGTCATCTCTTTTACCGATCTGTATGATGTCAAAAATACGTTTTTTCTTTTTTTCACTGACNAATTTCTGCATCTTGATTTCCTGCTGCCTGTTCCTTCTTTTANTGTTTNATTTTCGCTTTGCAGNGCTCTGATCACAAAAGCTCCAGCATCTGNTTCGGATTNTCTGCTGCTTTTACTTTACTCATGGCTTTTACGATCATACCTTTTTCATCGATCAGATAGCTTGTACGTACTACTCCCATGGTCTTCTTGCCATACATATTTTTTTCCTGCCATACATCGTAAGCCTTAATGGCTTCTAACTCCGTATCTGACAACAATGTAAACGGCAGATTATATTTCTCCTCAAATTTCTTGTGTGAAGCAACACTATCNTTGCTGANNCCTATCACAACAGCATCCTTTTCCNAAAAGTGGGGATACANCTCTCCNAATCCGCATGCCTGGCTGGTGCANCCCGGAGTATTATCCTTGGGATAGAAATATAAAATGATCTTCTTTCCTGAGTATTCTTCTAAAGTGTGGATAGTTCCGTTTTGATCCGGCAGTGAAAAATAAGGTGCTTTCGTTCCTTCCTGTAACATGATTTNTCCCTCCATTTCATAAATTTTAGTATACCACAAATNCGAAATTCATGATATACTTATATCGGAAAGGAGATAGCAGTATGAACGGATTAGGTTATACGCCTGTTTGCAGCAGCAGTTCCCAGTCGAAAACATGCACGTTTGCACATACACGGGANTACTGCGCTCTTTTTTAGGATATTATTTTGTCTGGTTTAAAATATGTGCAGTAATTCCTCATACAGTTTGTTCACAATTTTGTGAGCAGGCTTATTTTTATGTACAAAGCAAAATATGAAAAGAGGAATTACAAATGAACAATAAAATAAAACGCAACATTAAATTAGATTATCTGGTAACTTTTATCACCAATCTGAATATGCAAAGCTCTGTCTGGGTGTTATATCTTGCTTACTGCAATATGAGCCTGATGCAGATCGGTATATTGGAAGGCATCTATCATGCAACAAGTATTATCTGTGAGATTCCNTCNGGTGCACTGGCTGATCTTTTAGGCAGAAGAAGAAGCATGNTCCTCAGCCATATCTGTGTCAGCATCTCCTGNATTATTATGCTGTTTTCCCGAAGCTTTTGGCTCTTTGCTCTCAGCTTTATAGTACAGGCTCTTGGAAATAATTTTAATTCCGGTTCCGAAGAAGCNCTCGTATATGACAGTATGAAATGTCTTTCTCTGGAAGATCAATANATTAAGGTAAACGGACATTTGAACATGGTGATAGAGATTTCCCAGGCTATCGCAACAGTTACCGGAGGCATTCTGGCTGAATACTCTTATGTTTGGTGCTATATGGCGTGCATCATTATTTCCCTGTTGTCATTAATCCCTGTTCTTTTTATGACAGAGCCGCCCATTTTTGAAAATATNGAAAACAGNGAGCAGCCGGATGGATGGCAGCTGGTCATCCGACATTTTAAACTCAGCTTTAAAATACTGACGGAAAATCCACAGATATTGAAAATCATCACCTATTTTTCCATGATTTTTGCATCGCACAGCCTGTTGTTTTTCTACAGCCAGCAATACTATTTTGATTTTGGCTACAATAAAATCCGGATCAGCATCATTCTGCTTCTGGCAGGAATCTCCTCCTGTCTTGGCGCCGTCTCCAGCGATAAACTATACCGNAGATTGGGNAGCAGGATATCNACCATATCAGCGGCTTTTATCGCAATGACTCTTATCTGCTATGGATTTTCTTTCCCCTTAGTATCCATACCAGTATTTATCATATCATGTTTTTTTGACTCGGTATTATTCCCGATAGAATCGGAAGCTTTAAACTCNCTGATNCCGTCAGAACAGAGGGCAACTTTAATTTCCGTCAACAGCATGTTTTTTTCTATTATGATGATCATTACCTTTCCCGCTGCAGGTGCACTGGCGGACTGCTGGGGACTGCCGCCTGTTCTTTCCATAGTCGGTATCTTACTGCTTCTCTTTGTACTTGTATGGAATGGGAAACACATGNTAAAATATTGATATCTTTATNAGGAAGCCTGATCTAAAGAATAAGAATCTTATGGGAGAATATATTTATGGATACATTAAGGCAGGGTGATATCATTGGAATTATATCGCCGAGTTGGGTCGCAGATAAAGCTGATTACGAAAAGTTTGCAAAAGGTATTGAAAGGTTAGGATTTCAGGTTAAATTCGGAAAAAATATTTACAAAGACACTTATAAATATACTGCAAGCGTAGAAGAGCGAGTTAGTGATCTGAATGAGATGATATACGACGAAACTGTAAAAATGGTATTCTTTGGAGGCGGTTATGGAAGCGTTGATTTAATTCCCTATATAGATTACAAAAAAATAAAAGAGTCCCCGAAGATTTTCTTAAGTTATAGCGATGGAACNTCTATACTTAATGCTATATATGCTCAAACCGGCATAACGACATATTATGGTCAGACACCAGGATTATTTGATAATATCAGCGAATATGACAAGCGACAATTTATTTCACATTTGGTAGAAGGAAATGTGACTGATCATACAAGCAATAGTGATTGGCATACCATAACGGAGGGCCACTGTAAGGGAAGCCTCGTTGGCGGATATTTGGTTAATTTTGTTCTCACTTTAGGCAATAGATTTTTCCCCTACCGGACAGACAAAAATTATATCTTATTTATTGAAGAATCAGAGAAATTCCAGTCTGTTCAGGATGTCAGTATGTTTTTAACCTGTATAGGTCAAAGCCGGTTAATGGAACAAGTTACAGGATTGTTATTTGGACATTATTCAGACGTTGTTTCACCGCTGTTATTTGAAGTGCTTGAAAGATTTGGGAAAAAATATAATATTCCTGTTGCTTATTGCGATGATTTCGGTCATGGAGCTAATCATGCAATTTTTCCCATTGGGAAAAAAGCGCTTTTAGACACTAAGAATAAAACATTATCATTCTAAGTTTAGCAAGGAGTTTAGTTATGAAAAAGAAATATTTATTATCTGCAGTACTGATACTTTTGCTGTTTACTGTTGGCTGTGAAAAATCCGACAGTAACCAGGCATCGGATTCGATCGTAGAACCGATCATGCAGCCGATCAATGAGCCTGCTTCGGAAGATTCTTCGTCGTCAGCCGAAGGACCAAAAGAAGACGTGAAAGCCGAAGATCCTGAACAGGCACAGCAGGAAGTACCACTAACCGAAACCCGGCAGCCGGAAAATGCCGAAGCTGAATTTCATTTCGAAGATCTATCCGGCAGAGTCTTCGATTTCAGCAGTGGTGCAGGAGGCTGGTGGACAGAACTTTCTATTAATAAGGACGGTTCTTTTCAGGGCACCTATATGGATTCCGATATGGGGGATAACGGTGATACCTATCCAAATGGCACTTTATACTATTGTGAATTTTCAGGAATGTTCGATCAGCCTGAAAAAGTGGATTCTTTCACTTACAAAGTGAATTTGTCCAGCATCTCTTTCAAGCAGGATCCTAATAAAGAGGAAATTATAGATGGTGTCCGCTATATCTATTCCACTGCCTATGGTCTGGATGGTGGAAACGAGTTCCTTATCTATCTGCCGGGCAGCAAGTTATCCGATCTGCCGGAGGATTACCGGGGATGGGTGGGTTATTACTATCTGGAAAATACAACAGAAACACAGCTCCCTTTTTATGGGCTTTATAATGTAAATACCGGAGACGGTTTTTCCAGTCATGAGTACGAAGAGAAAAGTCTTTCCGAAAAAATTGCATTAGAGATCTCATTTGCTATAGAACAGGAGGCTGAGTTAGAAGAACAGCTGCAAAATAGCACCACGCAGACAGACATGAATCTTACGGCGCAGGAATTGTTCCAGACATGGGACGATACTCTGAACATTGTGTGGAAACTTCTGGAATCAGAGCTTGATGATACGCAAATGGAGGCTTTGCGGGAAGATGAAAGAAACTGGATCACATTCAAAGAAGAAACTTTAAATGCGATAAGTCAGGAATCCGAGGGCGCAAGCATGGGCCCCATGGACACCTCCTTAAAAGCGGCAGAACTGACAAAGAACCGTGTTTATGAACTGGCAGACTATGCAGATCAGTAAATCAGAACCTGATGGAGGAAAATTATGTCTGAACGTGAAGAAAAATTTGAAAAAATGCTACAGACAATTAAAGAGGAATATAATGATACAGTAAGTAAAATGGAAAAATTGAGGCTGGAAGGTAAAACAAAAACTGTGACCTATAAGCAGCTTATGGGNACAAAAGCTGCGCTTCAAAATATGCTTTCAAGGTACGAGATTTATGGACTTCTGGAACGATAAATAAGAGANAANTANATAAAGGAAGGAAATAACATAATGAAAACAAAAACATTGGGAACCAATACTCCTTTGGAGGTACCTGTAATTGCTTTAGGCTGTATGCGCATNAACGGTTTNGAGCTAAANCAGGCAGAACATTANTTACAAAGATGTCTGGAACTGGGTATCAACTTTTTTGACCACGCAGATATNTATGGAGGNGGAAAATGTGAAACATTTTTCGCCCAGGCAATGCATTTGTCACCGTCTGAAAGAGAGAAGGTGATCCTGCAGTCAAAATGNGCCATTCATCCCGGAAAAATGTATGATTTTTCTAAAGAACATATCTTAAAATCCGTGGATGAAATCCTGAAACGCCTGGGAACGGAATATCTGGACATTTTGCTTCTGCACAGGCCCGATGCTTTGATGGAGCCTGAAGAAGTAGCGGAAGCTTTTGATGAGTTGGAAAAAAGCGGAAANGTACGTCATTTCGGTGTTTCCAATCATAANCCTTCNCAGATTGANCTGCTGAAAACATGTGTNAANCAGGATCTGATCGCTGATCAGCTACAGTTCAGTCTTCCTTTTTCCGGCATGATCGCCAGCGGAATGGAAGTCAATATGCTTTCGCCCGGCTCCTTTGACCATGACGGAAGCGTACTTGACTATTGCCGGATCAACAACATAACTGTGCAGGCATGGTCTCCTTTCGGCACGGATAACTGGGGCGGCGTATTTCTGGTACAGGAACGGTATGCCGAGCTGAATAAGACCCTTAANGNAATAGGNGAGCGCTANGGNGTNAGCGCCACTACCATTGCAACCGCNTGGATCCTTCGCCACCCTGCTAAAATCCAGGTCATTGCAGGCACCACCAATGAAAAGAGAATGGAAGAAATCGCCAAAGCTGCGGAGATTACACTGACCAGAGAAGAATGGTATCAGCTCTATCTTGCGGCCGGTCATATTTTACCTTAAAACAAGAAAATCGCTTCGCGATTATCTTGGGAAGAACCTTCGGTTCTTCCGCTCTTTGGAGGAATTTCCTATATTAAAAAAACAGCATTTCGGCAGTATCTGCTTTTGCCGAAATGCTGTTGTTTTATTAATCATCATGCTCTGATGACTCTGTCGTATCAGCCTTGTTTAAACTCTCCTTAAATCTTTTCGCTGCTTCCTCTCTCATCATTTCTCTCATGGTCTCTTCTGTGGAATCAAACCCCTTCAGGAATTTTTTCCACTCCTTCTGTGTAAAAGACTGGGCACCGATCTGAAAGGAAGGCTCTGTCTCACCCTTTTTCAGTTTTTCATAGATCTCATTCTTTTTTTCTTTAACAAGCTCCATAAAATCTGTGGAATTCTTTNCNTCGTTATTGTTCTGATAAGGAGTATAGGTTCTGTTATTTACATCTGATCCNATCTGCATNATTTCCCTTTCCNTCGCTTTAATATGACGGTTACANTTTTATATCGTCACATTTTCATCAAAAGATAAGCCATATCAGGATGAACACTGAATTCAGTCTAATGTTTCAGCGAGAAATAATCCATCAATATATGCTTGATATGATTATATCTTCTTGCATAGGAATTTTCCACCCGGATGATCTGCAGATCATGAGCTTTGCAGATCTCATTTTTCCTAATATCACGGGCTTTGACTACTTCATCCTCAAAATGCTCTTTTCCATCCAGTTCGATTGCCAGTATGGGGATCTCTCTCTTTGATTCCAGCTCATAGACCACGAAATCAAATCGTCCNGTGTAGAACAGATCGTCATGGCTGATATTATCCCTAAANACCTGTGAAATGGCTACTTCCTTGTGGATGGCATAGCGTTTCTGAGAAAGCCAGATATTTTCCAATGCATGNGTCAGATTTTCCAGAAAAGCTTCCTCCGTTTCGGTACTGAATGGCTTTACNCCCAGCGCCCTGGAATTNACTGTNTTTTNTGTTACCTGTGATGTCCCGTTCTTTTTCACATATTCAATGAGTTCAAACAGATCATCATCGCTTTCCTTATGGAGCCTTGATAGATTTTTAGAATCCGACAATACGATCAGCTTGTCNTTTGCCCTGGAGGTNGCNACATTGATCAATTCCTTGTTGTTTTTTAACCATTCATAAGTTCCTGCCTTCGTCTGACTCGTAATTGCAGTAGAAAAAAGTACAANATCTTTTTCGTCTCCCTGAAAGGCATGAACGGTTCCACAGACTATATTNGTNAGCTTTTNGCTTTTAACTGCTTCTTCTATCAGNTTGCGCTGATTGACAAAAGGTGTGATAACNCCGATTGTTTTNTCCTGATTTGCCGCTGCATACTTCACGATCTCACGCACTTCACCGGGAGANGTATTTTTAATATCCCCCTGGCTGTCAGGAATATCCAGATATACNAGCGGNTTTTCTTCCCTGCTGCTNGATTCCACACTTAATTTNGAATTGTAGTATTTCTTATTGTTAAATTCTATTATTTTCCTGTTGCAGCGGTAATGATTATGTAAAAGNACCTCGTCGCTTACCGCATCGCACGCCAGAAAGGTTTTATAAATNGAATTTTTTCTGTAATCATATTCGTCTGTAATACCATACTTTTTCCGCAGCTGCTGATTATCCNGTTCTCCCAGCAGAATAACAGGATTTANNTGCTGNGGATCTCCCACCAGCATCAGACTCTCNCCNCTTATGATAGGAACAAGGGAGACTGCTGTATTGCACTGGCTGGCTTCATCAATGATGACCATATCAAACATAGGGGNGGGCCTTCCCAGTTTNTGGGCGGATATNCAGGTNGTAATGATGATCGGAAATACNNTNTGCAGTTTATTAATATTGTCTTCATCNCTCAGATATTTATTAAATTTTTCAATCTGNAGTTCTTCTTTTTCCTCAAATATGATTTTTCTTAAATCCGCGTATTTTCCTTCNTCCAGCCTTTTAATATATCTGGCAGATGTGTAATACAGATATTGATATAATTCATTCTCATCACTATCCAATAAAGAAATTGCATCTTTATCGGTAATCTCTCCTCTTTCCCTGATCNGGGNATTTACCTGTACCAGCTGCCTTCCCTGAAGGTCCGCAGTAAAAGGAAAAAGAGCCATGGAACCTTTGATGCGGCTTTGATATTCCATCATTCGGTTCAATGTTTCTCTTCTCTCTTTNANATCCAATACTTCTTCGTACTTTTTGAGAAGATCCGACANTTCNTTTGCCCTNCTGATCCTGTCATCCTTCTTTCGATCAAGTGTAGACTCAAAAATTTTAATCTCCTTTGTCTCATAATATATGGATTTTATATAAGCAATNGCTTCTTTTACCTTATCCATATTGCCAAGCCGCAAAACAGGAAAGGGAATCCTTCTGCCCCGGTACTGCAATGCTGTCAGTTTGTCAAATACTCCGCTTATGGGATGATTATTATAAGAAGAGAATAAAACAGTTTTCTCATTAAAAAAAGCGGTAACAATGGTATTGATTATGGTATTGGTCTTGCCGGTTCCGGGCGGCCCCTGAATATAGGCAAGGGGAAATTTCATGGCATTGTTGATCGCCAGAAGCTGATCCAGATTAATTCTCTGATCAAGAAGCGTGATGGGATACGCTTTTCTTCTGACGGGACGGTCCAGTAAGTCCCCGAAAAAGGCTTTGATCGGCACTGTAACCTCGTTTTTATTATACATATCAATGATCGCCTGATATTCACTATGAAGATCCAATGCGATATCCATGCCTAATCCGATCACATAGGGCATATCGTCAACGCTGGCCACCCGTCTGCTGTGCTCCATAATACGGTCTTTTATCTGCTCCTGATTTTTCTCAAAGTCATTCAGGAGTTCAAATTCCTCTGCATCCAGGTATTTTCTGATATTTTCCGTGTAGCCGTTGTATGTAAATTCAGTACATATGGTAATATCATCGGCCGCACAGAGGGCTTTTCTTTTGACATCCAGACGGAGCCTCCTATACGCCAGCACATAAAGCCCTTTATCCGTATGTATGCTTAAAACGTTCATGCCCAGCTGCTGGATCATGATCCGCCCNTCTTTTTTCTCATCATCCATCTTAAACTGGAAATTTCTTACGATATACTTAAATTGGTCTTCATTAAGCTGCAGACTCTTTTCACTGAAGCTTTCTCTGTCTAAATATTTTACCAGTTTAAATTCCGAATAATAGGGAGTGGCATCCATGCGGTTACACATNTCCAGATAATTCANGATCTTCAGATTCGCTATATTATCAAATAAATTTTTATATTTATGAGGATTGATTTGAATATCTTCTACCAGCTTCTGATTGACGAGGCAGTAAGAGCCCTCTATGATCTCAGAGGACAAAATAGAATCAATATAAATAAACTCAAAAGAATCTATGGTGTACATTCCCAGATGGAGCCCGTCTACAGATAACGTCCTCCTTGCAACATTGAGATCACGGATCCCGATCCAGTACCTGGTNATCTGCTCCTCTTTATTTCGATATTCAATTTGAAGCCATTTTCCTTCATGAATGGCACGGAAAATATCTCTGCAGATCCTGTTCATGTTTACTCCCGATATCCGTCTTCTTAAGTATTGCGATAAATANCTGATTCAGCTTATCCCAGTCACTGTTCCTGTCATCTTCCATCAAAGTGATCTTTTGCTTGTAATATGCCAGATTTTTCACAATATACTCATTTATTTCATCGATTCTCGGCCCTTTTTCCGACTCTGTCATTTCCATTTTCTTTTGAACCAACGTCTCTACCGATACCTTCATATTCTCTTCCAATACATTATCTGCCAATGTCTGAAATAATACCGGCGGCGGGCAGGCTTTTGTTTCGATCCACTTGCATGCCAGAATGGGACGAAGCACATAAAAATACTTTTTATATTTCACCATATCATCGGTCAGGTATTCATGATAATTCTTATTGGCAGTTCCATAGTAATGNTACATTGACGGCTTACATGCAAAATACGCAGATGCATCTGTCATGATCTGCGTCCATTCAGAAGTAGTGTAATATATTACCGGGGAATTAGCCCACTCAAATAACGTGGCATTGGATTTATGGAAATGCTGCAGCGCCTTGGACAGATCCCANCCATTGATATCCAGAGTTTCGTCCAGTTCCCAGTCTATAAAGTCTTTCCCTGTTTCCAGCCTGAGATAATGTTCCATAGGACGAAAATAGATAAAACGCACATCATAATCGCTGTCAGGAGATGCAAATCCCCAGGCTCTGCTTCCCGACTCCACTGCGTGGAGTATCTTTACATGTTCTTTCTCCTCGATTTCCTTTAGTTTCAACCGGATCAGTTCTTCNACCGGGCCGTNAAAATCTTTATATTTCATCTCTGATCACCTTCTCATTGACAGACATTACATATTCCTGCACCTTTTCCATATCCGGTTCATCCGGTAATGTNGTATTTNCTGCGGCANAGTCCAGTTTCTTCTCATAATCACTCAATATCTCATAAAATTCTTCCCGAAAGGTACCGTCTTCTTTCTGATATTCACCATTACGGATACTCAGAAGCAGATCATGCTCTTTAGCACGATAGGTATTGATCTCGCCTTTTTCAAGAATATCGATCGCCATCATAAACAATCTTACCAGATGCATTGCATGTTTATTTAAATGGTTATCGTCTTTTTTACGATTGCGCTTTCCCAGCTTATCATAATCTTTAACGATATTGTTCATTTCATTCCAGATATTCTTGTAATCCCGAAGAGGATAGTGCTNCAGGTCGGTATCAATGAAAATTTCCGTTTCAAAATCAGGATTCACCGCTTTGTCTATGTAGATNCTCATGGAACCATTCTCAAATTTNTCATAGCGTTTCATAAAATCATACATAGCATTTTTTACAGAATTAAATATATGTTTTTCCTTTTCACTCTGAGGATACGCATCTCTGGCCAACGCATTCTGCAGCCTTCTAAGCTGTGCANCCGCATATCCCCCAAANGACTGTATGGCGCGTTTGGAAAGGAACATNCCGGCATGCTCTTTAAGNCCCCGTCCNGTCTCATTCAGNTACAGGTAATGCTCCTCATTAAGNCCNAACAGCTCTAACGTATTNGGATTACAGCTCAGAAGCAGCGNTATCATTTTATTAAAAGTATAAATNGTAGTATCNGTAACCGTATCCACATACTGCTCATACCGAGTAAGGCCGATCAGATCCGATTTCCGGTTCAGAGCAACCCCGCGAATATCGATATCGCTGTTTTCGTTATTAGTTCCGTAGGAATAACTTCCCGCCAGCCCAAGCAGAATAATATGTCTGCCCAGATGTTCNTCTGTCTTAAGAAACTTATATTCTTCACTTTCAATAAGTTCTTTCATACTTAAACTCCATTCTTTCAGGTATTTTTATTATAACACCTTCCNTTCTCAATGCAATTGTTACTGTCTATAATACGAAATCTTTCAGCCTGCTGCAAACAGACTATGATTATTATACTGAGGGCAGTCATCAGGAGTTCTATGAAATTCGCTATATTTTAGAGGGCGAAGGATATTTAAAATATGACGGAAGAAGTTATTTGTTAAGAAAAGGAGAAGGCTGTCTGATCGACTGCCGAAAAAAGTATTATTATCAGACCGGCAGCTACCATTGGATCAGTACTTCCCTTTATTTCAATNGTTCACCGGCNGATCCTCTGGTGCAATCTTAGAAAGACCTGTCCATAGAAGAAATAAGCCGCCAGATGGGATTTTCCGATTCTGTCTATTTTATTCAAGTATTCAAAAAAACAGAGGGCATAACGCCCTCAAAATTTCGGAAAATGCGATAGGATTTCGCTTTATTTGATNGGATGCCTGATGACTGTTTTCAGNCTTTCAGGCGCCACCCGCCTGGCATCACTTAAATAGATCTCATGATGAAATCTTTTATCCGTAATATCCAGTTTATAACCTTCAGAATCTATGAACTCCTGCATCATTTTAATCGTANCTGGTTCATCATCATAGGCGCCTATATGCATACATTGAACGCACAATCCTTCTTCATAAGTAAAAAATTCTACCTTTGAAAAATCTGTCTGCTTTTTNTCNGANGCTTCTTTTATCGCCCATTCAAANTCTGCCTTTGTTACAAAATCCGGCAGTCTGATCATGGAAATAAACTGAAAATCGCTTTTCCGGCTATAATCAATCCCCTTTGCATTTTCCTGCCACCAAAGACCTTCCAGCGGCGGAACNACATAATCAAAATATCCGTCAATCTGATGACTTCCTTTTTTACTCATTTTAATNGTAAAGGCAATTCCATAAAGCAGCCCGATAGATGCTTTATACTCACTGCCCTCTGCATTCGGATCTCCTTTTCCGCGGACTGCAATGTAATTCATAGNCGGTANTTCCACGATAGCCGGTTTATTTTTNGGCATATAAAATTCTTTNTATTCTTTTTTATAATCAAACGCCATCTTACTTTTCCTTCCTCAATCTGTCTACTCGCCTTTCAAAATTTCCTGCTGTTTTTTCTTACTGAATCCCTCAAGCACAAGCCGGTAAGACTTATCCAGTAAATCCTTTAATAGATCATCCGGCACATTTCCATCCGGTTTAATGGAATTCCAATGCATTTTATTCATATAATAACCGGGAATAATATCCTCATACTGCTGCCGCAGGAAATCCCCTTCCACCGGTTCCAGTTTTAAAGTAATATAATACGGTTTATCATTCTCGCCAAGACAAACGGCCGCAAACATTTTTCCGCCGATTTGATAGCGGATCCAGTTCCAGTCTTTCTGGAGATCTTTCGTTACTCCCGCCTTACCCAATAAATACTCATCGATCCAAGTGTANTTCATATCCTTGTTCTCCTGTCTCATATTTCTTCTTCATACCTTCAATGCTGATCTTAATTTCTTCCCGGATCTCCCTTGGTTCCAGTAATTCCACCTTATCCCGAAAGGACAAAAGCCATGTGACCAGATTCTCCTTGTCCGTATAATCCGCCTGAAATAAAAGCTTTCCGTCTTCCTGTTCCTTATAGCTTCCGGTCCCAAATTCCTCTATCAGCCTCCACTTACATTCCGGTTCAAACAGCGCCTTCACTTTGATTCCGCCGGGAAAAATTCTTTCATTGCCAAGATCCGGCATTGGCACCTGTCTTTTCACAAACATCTGGTCTGAAATCTGCAGATTATCCATGCGGTTTAATTTAAACAGACGAAAATCCTGCCGCTTTTTACACCATCCCCATACATACCAGCTTGACCATCTGAATATCAGATAATATGGTTCTATGTCACGGGACGACTCTTCCTTAGGAGAATAATAGACAAACTTAAGCTCTCTGTGCTTTTCAATAGATGTCCGGATCAGTTCGATTTTAGGGGCAAGCGAATCTTTGTACCAGGAGGACAGATCGATCAAAACCGATTGATCTCCCACCATAAAATCAGAAGAACCTGCCGATAACTTTTCCATCAGCTTCCCATACCGGTTCGTTCCNTTNACACTGTCCAGACTGCGAAGCCCTGCCAGAATATCCTGCATTTCTCTGTGAGTAAACAGCGTCCTGTCTAATTTATAATCCTCCATGACAGAGATACCGCCATTCACTCCCTGTCTCGTCACAATGGGAACTCCTGCTTTACACAGATCTTCAATATCCCTGTTTATAGTNCNNCTTGAAACTTCNAACTGCTCTGCAAGGAAAGGGGCCGTGACTGCCTCCTTTTGCAGAAGTATAGATAAGATGCCAATCTGTCTGTCTATTTTCATGACTCCTCCTTTGATTATTCTTATTGTACCACAGCAAACACGTCAACTGTGTGTCATGTTTTCAGAAATCCTTTCTTATGTTATACTAAATCNGGAGGGCTTTTCATATGGAATATAAAGAAAATGTTTTGTCTTATGAGGATTATTACAGATTGAGAGAAAGTGTCGGTTGGAATAATTTCTCAANGATGCANGCGCAGACTGCNCTAGACAACAGCCTGCACACAATAATTGCAGCAAATGATAATGAAACAATCGCTATGGGCAGACTGATCGGCGACGGACAGTATTATATGATCGTAGATGTAATTGTGCATCCTGATTTTCAGAATCAAAAAATTGGTACTACTATCCTCAATATGCTGCTGAAATATGTGGATGACCACACGCCTTCAGGAGGACGGTCCAGCATTCAACTGATTTCAGAAAAAGGAAAAGAGCCATTTTATGAAACTTTAGGNTTCAAAAAAATCCCNCANGAATTTTGCGGAAGCGGCATGAGAAAGGTNATCCGTAAAGANTGATCCNCTATTTTGCTGCCGTCCAAGGGCAAGCAACACATTTTTAAAGAATTGAGCGCTTCCCCTATAACGGTGAAGCGCCCACAATTGTACAGTTTATGCTTTTAATCTCTCTATCAGGATCTCTCTTCCATACCCAAACGCNCCTTCCATCTGGCACACTTTTGATGCAAATTCCGATGCTTGGGCAATGCTTTTCCTGATTGCAATATCTTTGTCTGTTCCCTTTTTCATTTCATCCAGATATCCTATCATAAAAGTTGTGATCAGAGAATCGCCTGCTCCCATCGTATCTACTACCTTATCAAGAGGTACTGCCTCCTGGATATAAAATTTTCCTCCGCTATAGATCATACACCCCTTTGCGCCTCTTGAGGCACAAACTAATTCAGGTCCCAACTTAGCTATTTTCATAAGATGTTCCTTCGTCTCCTCATCATCGCCAGAAAAAGAACAGAATGCATAAGTTACAAGGGGAGCAATCTTTTTGTAATATGCATCATCCGAGTCATCTGAAAAATCAAAGGATAAAGGGAGTCCTGCTGCTTTAATTTTAGGCAGCTGGCTTTCCATGTAGCAGTAATTTCCTGAATGCACCAGATCAAATTGAGTCAGGTATTCCAGATCAAACTCATCCAGATCATAGATATTACGGCTTCTGACACCACCCTCATTATAATCCAGGAATACTCTGTCTCCTTCCTCTAGGCGGCATCTGGAGTAACCATTTTCTCCCAGAATCTTTTTGCATTTTACAAGCTCAATTCCTTCCGCTCGAAGGGTATCAATCACATGGTCAGCATTCTCATCCGTTCCGAAATATCCCATATAAGCACATCTTTTTGCGCCAAACATTTTAGCATACACTGCCAGATTTACACAGTTTCCTCCCGGATACTGCCTGTTCATATGCGTGTAAATATCCACTACATTATCACCAAATCCCACAACACTTACATTATATTTCATGTTCTTCCTCCTGCTTAATATTCTACAACGCCCATATACCTTCTCATATCTAATGGATGACCGGTTTTATTTTGAAGTGCCGTTCTGTAAAGAACACTCATCTCATAAAATAACGCTGCATTGAAGTAATCCGCACAATCTGCATCGATTTCATCAAGACCGCATTCAGCCGCATCAATGATTTCATATTTTTTAGCATACTTATCCAGAAAACGTTTTGCCCGCAGATCGATTTCTCTGGTCTTACCTACAGACATCATTAAAATATACAAGTGATCTTCATCCGTTACTTCAAAAGGCCCATGGAAATACTCTGCCGAATTTACATAACAGCAATCCTTCCACTGCATTTCCTGGAGAGAACAAATGGCAAAGCCATAACACTGTGCATATGCTGCTCCGGATGACATGATATACAGGAATGGCTCTTTATAATAATTTTCCGCAAAATTCCATGCTTTGTTCTGATATAGAGCCACAGCCTTTCTGATGATCCTGTCACATTTCAAAATGCCGTCTTTCATACCCTCATAAAGCTTATATCCCGGCTCCTGTCTATGTATAAGCTCATTTAAAATACCGTAGGTAATACACATAGGTCTGTCATTTTGTACTGTTTCCGGCTCCCAGTCATACACAATAGCATGATATTTCTCATTTGCACATTTGCTGTCCGGATTATGAGTATAAGAGATCACAAAGGCGCCTTTTTCCAGTGCCAGGTCAGCGGCTTCCACCGTTTCGGCTGTATTTCCTCCATGAGAACAAATGAATACCAGCGAGTGCTTTCCAAGCTTTTTAGGCGGTGTAAGTACAAACTCCTTGCTGGTGATCCACGCCGCACTCATAGAGGCTGCTTCTGTGTTGACAAAATACATTCCGGAATACATATCCACCAACGATCCGCCGCATGCCACAAAATAAACTTCTGAGATCACTTTATTTTTTTCCTGCATTTCATCTACTATTTTTCCAATATTTAATTCTGATACCTTCATAATATTATACCTCCGCTTCCACACTTTTTTTCTTTGCAATCATAGCTTTCATAATAAATGCCAGCACCATACCAAGTACCGCCGTTGCCAAAAGAAATCCGAAAATCATCTTATATGCTGCATTTCCATAATTATCCATCCATCTTCCAAACATAGTGAAATAGAAGAAATCCGGGAGATAACCAATCAGTGAACCAATGCCGATCACCGTTCCTGCATAAATTGTTTTAAATTTACACTCTTTAAGTCCCGACCAGATCACTCCGTAAAGCATCATGGCAACTGCACTTGGAAGAAGAGATACCACGGTTGCTACGCCGGGATTGATCGTATCCGGCATGATCATCACGCCGACATAGATTACTGATGTAATTCCGAAGGCGGTAATATACCACTTATTTGCTGATTTGAAAATCTTGTCAATGATAAGTCCTCCTATCGGACACAAAAGATTCATTAAATTACTTCTGACAATACTGATCAAAGAAGAATTTACAAGCGGAATTCCCAGTACATCTGTAAGATAAGGTGAAAAATAGGATACACTGGTATATAATCCATAAGCACACATTATCATGATAGACAGAAGCCATGTCATTGGATTCTTCAACACATCTCCCACATATTTAAATTGAAATTTATCATTCGGATCACTGGGAGCAATATCCTTTTCTTTAAAGAATACAATAACCAGCACTGCTGCAAGAAGAGTCCATGCTGCCATTACCCACATAGCTATAATAAAAGATTGTGCCGGATCATCCGAAAATCTGCTTGCCCAGAGGCAGACTGCATTTAAGATCGCCGATACGATTCCTGATGCCGCATAATAAATTCCGTAGCATGTTCCCTGGGTTTCTTCACTTCCTACCATTCCCACTGCTTTTGTAATCGCACACCAGAATACAAAAATCGTAGATACGCCCACCAGCGCCCATACAAAACATGCCACAATAAAATTCATGGTAAGCGCATAAATTACAATCGCTACGGCCGACCCAAGAATAGAGTATACCAGACACTTTTTCACAGAAAACTTATCTGCTAAAATCCCTCCCGGAATCAATGTGATCATATTTACGATTGAATAAATTGACAAAAGCATACCGGATTGTTCATTTGTTATCCCCATAGCTGCAATCTGCTGATCATAAAACACATATCTCACATAGGGGAAACAATACATAATCGCATTTACAAATCCCAATATAAGCAAAAGGCCAAATGCCTTTATTCCTAATTTTTTCTTATCCGCACTGTTCATTCCAATATCTCCTCTCTGCTATAAACTTCCTTCCCATTTACCAATGTCCTTCTCACTTTTGCTTCCCGTATCTTATCTACAGGAATGTTAAAAAGATCTTTATCAAATATCACAATATCTGCTCTCTTTCCGGCCTCCAGCGTTCCCAGAATCTTTTCCCGTTCCATCGCATATTGACTGTTGATGGTCCACGCATCAAGCATTTCTGATACCGTCAATGCATTTTCTGGATTGATCCTTTTTCCCTCATCACATCCATAATTTCCGCATCCGTAATAAATGGCCTCCGGTATATCCGGTATCATCATCGGCAGATCCGTTGCACCGCAAAGACGTACTCCGTTATCTGCCAGCTTTCTGAAATTCATATACCTTTTCTGTCTTTCTCCTATTACATCTCTGTAAGCATCTACCCATCCTTCATAGGTATCCAGACAATATACTTGTGCATATATTTCCCCAAACACTGAAAGCTGCGCCATTCTCTTAATATCTTCTTCCTCTGCCAACTCGATATCGGTAATCCCGTGCCTGTTCTTTAAAATACCATTTTCTCTCTTACATTTCTCAAAAATATTCAATATTTTGTAGAATGCCCCGTCTCCTTCGGAATGCAGAGTAAATCGGAATCCATTTTGGTCTGCTTCAAGTACATCTTTTTCCAGCTGCTCATAGTCAATCTTCTTTTCACAAAGAATATCAGTTCCTTCATAAGGAGCCTTCAAATGTCCCTGTTTATTTATTATAAGTCCGTCTGTCATCTGATTGTAGCCGGAAAATTGAAGGAACTCGGAATGGAAGCTTTCCCGCATCTTCTTTCCATAATCAATATTAATTTTTTCTCCTACCGGTTGAGACATAAAGCTGATCCTTAACGTAAGCGCATCCTTTTTCTCAAAATCCTGAAGCACATCTGTAAAACCATAAAAATCATCAAATCCCATTTCCTTAACCGATGTGATCCCGTGTGAGTTCAACATATGCATGTACTGTACCAGCTCTTCATCTACAAATGATCTGTCATTTAAATAGATCCCCATGATCTTGTAGAGTGCTTCTGCATAACAGCTGTCCGGCGTAAAGCCAAACTCATCTCGCGCCCTTTGATTCATGGCACAGCTTCCATGCCCCGGTACAAATAAAACGATTGGAATTTGAGGACTCAGCTCATTTAGCATTAATTCTGTTTCTTCATGTTTCGCCAGTTCTTCTTTTAAATGATTGCCAAAAAGCACCTTTTCGTTCTTCCCGGATAAAAGTTCTTTTTCAAGTGCCTCCTTAAGCTCCTCAATATTTCCTACAGCCGAAAAATCAGTGCCCAGATGATCAATAATAAAGCCGGTAAAAAATGTATGTGTGTCCCCGAAACCTGCACATATTGTTCCGCTTCCATAATCTGTAATAATGGTTTCTCCATTCTTATATTTTTCCGGAACTTTTCCTTTTCCTACCTCTAGAATGGAATTTCCTTTCACTGCAACAAATCCCTCAAACGGCTCTTTCGCTGCAGAATCATAAATACTGGTCGAAATAAGTATTTCATCTGCCATCTTTTTCCCTCCTTTCTGTTCGTGATGTAATTATATCATCATATAACGTTATAATCAATTTAATTATGATCATATTATCTAATTTCGTCATAACCACTACTTTTATTGTGCATAATACGGCCTTTTTCTTATAAATTTAACATTTTTTTGTATAATCTTTTTTGCAAATGATCATATTTATAATCTTTTACCCATAACCTTTATTAAATACGTATTGCAATGTTATATATGATGTGTTATGCTCTTTACATAAAAGATAATTGAAATTTATATACTGTGGAAAGGACAAGATTATTGACATGGACTTACATAAAGCGAGTACCACTCCTTTATTCGAACAGATCAAGGAGGATATTTCAGAAAAGATCAAAAGCGGAGAATATATTGCCGGTCACAAGATACCGACCGAATTAGAATTAATAGCAGAATATGATGTAAGCAGAATTACAATACGCCGTGCTATTGAAGAACTGTGTAAAGAGGGTATCCTTATTAAGAAACAGGGAAAGGGCACCTTTGTACAGGAAAAAAGAATCTTTCGAAAAATAGAACATACTGTAAGCTTTTCTGACTCCTGCCGCGCAGGAAATATGACACCCTCCGCCAAAGTAACAAAACGGAAGGTTATGCTGTCCGGTGATCCTGAAATCCCGGAACATTCTGAATTTGACAATACATCAGTTGTTTATATTCAGAGAGTACGTTCTGCTGACAACATTCCTGTCATGCTGGAAAACAATTATTACCCTTTTGACAAATATTCATTCCTCCTCACGGAGCCTCTGGAGGATTCTTTATATGATTTGTTAAAAGCACATGGCGTCAGCATCGAATGTTCCCTTAACTCTTATATTGATGCAGTCAAAGCTACTGCCGAACAGGCGGTATTGCTGGATATATCTCCCGGTGATCCACTGTTTTTATTGTCTACAGAACTTTATGATAAGCATAACCATCTGGTATATATTGGCAGACAGATGATCGTAGCTTCCAGATATCGCTTCAGCTATGAAAATTCATAAAACACAACATTATATAAGCCGGAAATCTCACTTTTCCGTGGATTTCCGGCTCTTTTTTCCTGTTTTGCAGCATACATATCCGATCAGCTTTCCCCCTAACATCAAAATATTCCTTGATATTATTTCGCATATGCATGAATCATATATATGCTATAAAATCGCTTATTTAATACAATTCATCACAACCGTAATCATCATCTCCATTTCTTCCGGTCGTGATTCTGCAATCATAATAGTCAGTGCTACTAATGTATGGTCAGCAATTAATTTTTCCCCTTCCTGAAACAGCACTCCATTCTTATCAAGGAAATAAAGAAACATTGCCGCAGCGATTCTCTTATTGCCATCGTAAAAGCTATGGTTCTTTGTTACAAAATATAATAAATGAGCCGCTTTTTCCTCGAGCGTCGGATAAACATCTTGTCCGTCGAAAGATTGATATATATTTCCTATGCTTCCCTGAAATGAGTCGTCCTTCTCTTTCCCAAACAATTCTGATTCATCTCCGAAACGCATATTGGCAATAACCTCTCTACACTCATCATACGAAAGTTCATAAATAGCGGTGTTTCCCTTAGGTCTTGTCATATTTTGATGATCGTAGGAATCCAACATATCAAGTGCTTCACTATATTTTTCTATAACCGAAAGCACCTGTTTACTATCTAAGGAATTCTGCGTGCGTTTCATAATCTGTATTACCTCGCCAAGTTGTGCAATACGGTTAGTATTTACTGCATATCCTTGTAGTATGTAATTTTTCAATACCGAATTAGCCCATTTACGAAACTCTACGCCACGTTTGGATTTAACACGATAGCCTACCGATATTATGACATCTAAATTATAATATTGCGGTGGACGCGAAGCATCTTTTTCACTTCTGTCGAAAATTTCGACAGAAGTATCTTTATCCAATTCATTTTCTTTAAATATATTACTTATATGATAAGCAATGGATGATCTGGCTGTATCAAACAACTCACTCATTTGCTCTTGAGTCAACCACACAGTTTCTCCCGAAACAGGCACCGACAATTTAATTTCTTTATCGCTAGTTTCAAATAATACAATTTCACCTTTATCCATTTGACGATATCCTCCCCATACCAAAGTTACTTTCTTTAAATGCTCATAATCATCCAATGATTTTTACATGCATTCCTGCTCGAGTCTTACGCCGGCAGGTCTGACAGATCAATAAACTCTTTTACCGCTGCTGTTGTGCATAAAACAAAGCTATATCAATCTGAGTACGTTCAATCTTCAATTCGACAGCTTTTTGGTAAATTTCCGACAGCGGCAGTCCGGAGAAAGCCAAAATCCATGCCACCTCGTTTTCCCGTTCACCACACTGCCAGTTGGAAACAAAATAAAATGCGATACCCACACCGCCTATAATCAATGCAAGCACCATGAACAAGTTCATGACACTTACATGAAACGCACCATACACCACCAACATCACCTCTGCAACGCAGGCCAGTATCGCAACCGGGATGGCTGTCTTTCTGCGGCGGCGCGCCTGATTCAACCGTTTTATGGCAGCCGGTAGCGATGCCAAAGACTCGGCGGCCGAAATGTGTTCCTTTGTGTGTTCCATAAGACATACCTCCTGGCGCAAATACATTTCTACATGCATTCCTGCTCAAGCTTTACGCCGGCACTCAGCATATACTCAAGAACATCTGCATATTCTGCATCA
The DNA here is from genome assembly GCA_014803415.1 of Lachnospiraceae bacterium. Classification (GTDB taxonomy): domain Bacteria; phylum Bacillota; class Clostridia; order Lachnospirales; family Lachnospiraceae; genus Suilimivivens. The sequence continues at coordinate 9,551 of JAAVBZ010000020.1, read as the reverse complement.
GGATTTTCTTTTATTATCTTCTCTATTCTGATGCGGTCATTTTCTGTCAACGCTTTTCCATACTTTTCATACTGCTGCAAATTTTCCAGATCCATCCTGTAACGTTTAAAAGGAATCTCTGTCTTCCGGCACAGATCCTCGTAAATAAGAAATCCGCCCACGTCGATATCTCCAAAATGATAATAATCGGCATTTGGAAGCGTATGATAAATTTTTCTTAGCAGTGTACGCCGCACACGGTTATGATATCCCCCCAGATAAACCATCAGGCTATCCGGCTCTGCCCACCGGAAAAAGGTCGTTAGATTTTCAATTGTTATCACCTTACGAATCTGTGCAGCATCCCGAATGCAGATCCTGTCAATATCCTCGCCGGAAATTCCTATCCCCTGATGCAGTTCACCTATCCGATACTCATTATCCCCTATAGCAAGTGAAACATTTCCTTTGAAATACACATAGTTTGGCGTGTGGTATATTCCATATTCGGCAAGGATTTCATCCAGTTCTTTGTCTTTGTATTCCTCATTAAACATACGCATTGCCCTTGCTATTTTTCCGCTTATGGTCTCAAAAACCTTGGAATCATGAAAATGTTCTATGGAAAATTCCCTGATATAGCAAATCCTGTCATTTAATTCAATCTGTGCAATTCCTGTCAATAAAGTCTCTGTTTCCGACAGATCTGACAGGTCAATAAACTCTTTTACCGGCTGTGCATTTTCAAGGCGGTTATCCAGATAATCGATCAGTGACTGATATACCGGAGTATGATAACGCTTCCGTAGTTTGGAAAGCAGCTCTCTGTTTTGGCCGATCAGATCTGCTTTCGGGATTCTGGATACATAGGCATAGACTTTCTCCAATTCTTCTGTGCATAACACAACCTTCGAAATAATATGTCCTTCTTTCCCATTTTTCCATTCGATCTTTATGAGTCTCTGCTGCTCTAATCTTCGCATGGCGGCATGAATCTCTTCATAGGCCAGAGAACTTTCATCAAAATAAACGGGAAGAGTACTTCTGTTAAAAGGAAAAGCGATATGCACTGTAACTTTATTTTTTCCGGTAAACAAAGTACTGGACTCATAGGAATCCAACAGCTTGTTTACTATTTTTTTATCATACTGCACCATTATGATACCTCTCTACAAAACTGACCTTTTCATCTGTCATTACCAGCAGAGTTTCCTCCATGGAAGGACTGATATACTGAATCTTGTCAGGGGGTGCGGCAATAATAATCTGAAGGGGCAAATTTTTCAAAAATTCCAGAACACCGCCAATGCGCTCGTCATCCATGTTGTTGAAGGCCTCATCGAACATGACAAGACCAATCGCCTCATCTCCCATATTGTTGCGATACAATTGTACAAAGGAAGCGGCCACGGTAACATAAAAAGGCGTCTGGGTTTCACCTCCGCTCTTTTCTTCACACACCTTGGAATAGTAAGAATAGCTCTCATCACTATGTACGATTTTAATGTCATAGTCCATATAAGTTCTGTAATCCGTGAACTCATCCAATGCCTGGGCACTGTTCTCATTATCAAGGGCCAGTTTTTCAAACAGCTCATCAATGACTTCTTTATGGGTCTCATGAAACAATCCGCTGAAGATAGACTCACCCTGCATGGCATTAAAATCGTCCATGATCATCTCATAATACTGCCTGTACCGCTTACTGGGTAAATAAAGAAACTCATATTTTTCATTGCTGAAAATAATATCCTTAAGCGCCTTGTTCAGTTCCTTAAATTCATTCTGTGCCAGTTTCATATTTTCCTGAAGCTTGGACAAAAACTGCTCTCTGAATTCTTCTTCCGCTGCCAGTCTTGCGGACTGCACCTTTTCTTCATAATTTAGTAGCTCCGATGTCCGAAGTCTCTCATAGACATCCGCAAAGTCCAGATACCCTTCCATGCTGGGCGCCGCACCAAAATCATGCTCCGTCTTGTAGGAAACCATGGCATTGATCATATTGGTCCGTGCACGGTCTGTGTCATCGGCATTTCTCTTCTTTCTCCGGGCAAAATTATCCCGGAACTGATCAAAAGACTTACCCTTCTTCTTCTTCTCGTAGTCACTGTTCCATACGTGCAGAGCATCTCCTGCTGCCGCGCCCAGTTCTACAACAGACGTCTGCTTCAAGGTGCGCTCAGCCTGTAATCGTTCCATCTCGCTTTTACAATTTTCTATTTTCTGCTCATACCTTCCTGCATCCTGATTCCATTGTTGCAGCTGCAAGTCCAGTTCGCTGATCAGCCTTTCCAGCGTCTCCAACTGAATCCGCTTTTGAATCATGGTTGCATTTTTCTCCAATGTGGAAATGTTCACCTTACACTTATCTATGCCCGCCTGTATGGTTCTGATCCGCACCAATACATCCAGCCTGTACTGAATATCAATGTCTGAATCCACGCTTAAGGGCTCCATCACATAAGTAAGTTCTCCGATCTGCTTCTCCAGTTTGTCGATCTCCTCCGTCAGCTGTACTCTTTCCTTCAATGCCTGCTCAAGCTGTACCCTTACTGCATTTTGTCCGATAAAGGGCGTCTCAAAAATAGCCGGTTTAATTGCACTTGCCACATGGTTTTGATATTTCATGCATTCTCTGGTAATAGAAATAGGGTAGTCCTTCAGTTCGCTGTAATGCTTGCACATATGAACCTTTCCCAAAACCATATTGATAAACTGACTGGCATATTGATTGGAAGAAGAAACCGCCGCAGCAAGCGTCCCCTCCGGCGCCTCACTGTACTTTTCCAGTTTTCTGGTATTGATAAGCCCTACCCCATAAGCCTTTTTGGCTTTGCGGAGCTTATCATAAATTCCCAGCGCAATATCAAAATTCTCCGGCTCCACCAAAATATAAAAACGCTGGGTATTCAAATATCCTTCTACCGCATTTCGCCACTGTTCATCCGTAATTTCCAACAGTTCGCATAAGATTCTCGGTTCCGGTTTTCTGCCAATCCGGGAAAATTCCTCCCGAATTGCCTGCGAGACTCTGACCACATCTTCCGGATAGGTTAATTTCTTCTGCTTCAGCTGTTCTACTTTTTTATCCAGTTCAAGCCGTTTTGACCTTGTGTCATTCAGTGTCACCTGCACCTGCGCGCTTTTTAACTGAACCTTGTCATACATTTGCTTTTTGTAAGCAATCACTGTTTGTGTAAGATGTTTCACACCGGCAATATCCTCCTGCGCATCCAGGTTTTCCAGCGTTTTGCCATATTCTTTAACACATTGATCCACATCTTTTACTTCCGACAGCTTTATCACCTGATCGCGGGAAACTTTTACGCTGGCAAGCAGGCTTTTCCGCTCTTCCTTCTGTTCCTGCAAGGCGGTCTGCAATTTCTGCAGCTCCTTTTTCTGCCCATCCAGTGCAAGAAAGTCGTCATCCTTTGCAAGCTCCGCCATCAAAGCATCTCTTATCTGCTGTTTTTCACTCTTTTCATCCGCCGCTGCCTGAATCTTCTTTTCCTGCTGCTCCAAACGATAACTTTCCATCTCCATCTGACTTTTAGTCTGGTTAAAACGCTCTCCCAAAATATCGGACTCTGCCCTCTCAAGGAAATAATCGTACATTTTGTCCTTTTCAAGACCATCTACTACCTGTCCGTGATATCCTTCAATAATCTCCAGTTTGGCAATACGGCGCTTCACACTGTCCAGTGTCTTTTCCAATTCCTGATAGGTCCGGACATTTTCCCGCAGAATATCTATATTGACTTCCTTTTCATCCAAAACATAGGAATATACAAAGTCCTTGATATCATCAATAGGACGAAATGCCAGCGCTTTGGGAATGAGGGTAAAAAATTTATCTTCAATCCGCCCAAAACGGGTTTTGATCATCTTCTTTGCTTCCAGTCCTGTCTTACACCACATTTTAATTTTTCCGCTGTTAGCAGTACGGAACTGAGTAATACTGCTTTTTGCTATCCTCATAAAATTCCAGCGCAACATGGGCACTGATCTCGCCGATCCGTTCATAGGGTTTATTTTCTTTGCCTGTTTTGCAGCGTATATATCCAGTCAGTTTTCTCTTTCCATTTTCATGGGCTGCCTTGTTAAAATAATTGGTAGAGCAGGTCACCACAAACTAAATGGCATCTAAGAGCGTGGACTTTCCGGCACCGTTTTCCCCGGAAAGAAGCGTAGACGCGCCAAGCTCTATGGTGGTATTGGTAAAGCGATGCCAGTTAATCAGCTTCACTCTCTTCAAGGTCTTCATCTGATTTTGCTCCTTTCCTGTAGATTTCCAGTTTCTCGTACGCCTGCTTGATATCTTCCACCCGCACAGCCATTAAAATAGAATCAAAGATCAATATTCTGGAATCTTCATTCTCCAGGTTTTTATCCAATATTTCAATCAGCTGGAAACGTCTGAATAAGCTGAGTGCATTCCGCATCGTTGTCTTATCGATCAATTTGTCCCTGATCTTTAAACTTAAAAACTTCTCATGAATATCTCCCAGATTTACAATAACTTCGTCAGTTGCTGAAAGTTCTCTTTTCTTTTCATCAAAAAGAACACGCAGGATCAACAAAATGACAGATTCATACAATTTCAGATTCAATCTGTTATAATTTTGCGGATTGGTCAGCTGGATCACTCCATATTCCTCATTGATCTCCAGCCGATACCCCAACACCGACAGATATTCCGCAATTTCAGGCTTATGCTTTAAAACAAAATAATAATCCGACCTGCTTGTGATATTGCTCTTACATAAAAAGCAGGTGCTGAGCAGCTTATTACAGATCCTGACAAAATTATCCTTATCCCTTTGCAGCATTCCATCCAGCAGATTCATATTTAATCCCCTTTCATGCGGACCAGAAAATCTTTATACCGATAACCGTTTGTTCCTTTTTCTCCCCAAGCTGCGCCCTGACATAAGCATTGATCTTTGCGGGACTCAGCACTTTCTGCATCTTCTGCGCCATCCTGCGCAGCTTTTCCTGCCGCAGTTCAAGGTCCGGTTCGGCCTCTGAAATTTCCTCCGGCTTAAATTCTTTTCTTCCTTCTACCGGGGAATAAAAAGACTTCTCGTCGATACAGCTGACGCTGTAGATCCGAATCAGTTCTTCCAGAAAATCAATCCTGTAAATGCCGCCCAGGTTCATCTGCTCTCTGGTAATCTCCTCATTGATCCCTATAAGGAGCTCTTTGATCTGGCCTCTGACATCTTCACTTCCTGTCAGCATAAAACGTGCACGGTTTACCGCTGAACGCTGATACTGAGTATTTTTCTGATTGATCTCCTTAAGAATGTCATCCATATTCTGAAAGGCGCTTACAATTCCATGGAGATAATGATAGACCAGTTCTTCCGCTTCTTCTCTGGAGACTTCCTTAATGCCTGCAATCTCTGCCGCTGCCTTTTCCATATAAGCCTTACTCCGGCTTTTATTTTCCAGCCGTTCTATGATTTCCGGCCTGAATTTTGATACATTATCAGAGGTCAGAAGCCTGTGATAGGCCTTGTCCACTATGTTCGTAATATAATCATTAAACAGCGCATCCATGATCTCTGCCACCGTTTTATGTCTGGTCAGCTCGTCAATATAATGCTTGATACTGGAATTTAAGTTCTTAAGCCCTGTGATCAGCAGATCCGTATTTTCCAGAATCTGCATAAGTACTACTCCGGGGTGATCTGTGTTACTCCGTACCAAACTGTAGATCGTATAGATATATCCCTGATACTCGATCTGTTTTCCTTCTGCAATCTCTAAAAGAGTCTTGACGATCTTAACCGCATATTCCTTAAAATTGACTCTTTGCACATAGCTTTTATCCGTTTCAATTTCAAGCCATCCATAATGCTCTAATCGCCGCAGCATCCAATTTGCCTTGCTCCGGCTGTCTGTGCCCACCAGCTCTTCTTCCGAAAAATCCGCCGCATTTGTCTGCTCAAAATAGTATTGCAGTTCATCAACCAGTACATCTCTTTCCACACCAAAAGAAAGCTGATTATCCATAATGGTAAACAGCTTGCAGATACATTCCCAATATACCAGTTTATTAGGAGAAGCCAGTGGAATAAAAAAACTGTCTGATATGATGTCGAACATGGGGAGCCTTTCTAAAAATGCTGTATTTTGAATTCATTATAACCTATTTGACAATGATTGTAATCAATTATTTACTTTAGCTTTATTCAAAATGTCAAGTTTCGTAAATGCACTTCTGATATAATAAATTTTGTAAAGAGCCGGACGCGGCGAGGATGGCCATTCTGATTTTACAATATCAAAAAGGAGCGGAGCTTATGCAGCATATAGAACTTTTAATGGCAGCATTTGAATATATTGAGATCCATTTATGTGATGAGATCCGGACTGAAGATATTGCCTGTGCCTGTTTTTGCTCAAAATCCACCCTTGAAAAATTATTTCGCAGGGTATACCACACTTCCGTCCATGAGTACATTATCCGCAGAAGAATGATGCTGGCTGCCAGAAAAATATCCGGACAGCCGGAAATATCAATCCTGGATATTGCTCTGGAATACGGCTATAGTACCCATGAATCATTTACACGTGCATTCGAACAAATATGGAACTGTAAGCCCTCTGAATTTCGCAATGCAAAATTTACAGAGTTATTCCCCAGGCTGACAGCTCCTCCCATGAAAGGAAACAATTACATTATGCAAAAAAGACATGTAGATATCAGTGAATTATATGATCTGTTTCAGGAAAGAAAGGACTGCTTTTTTGTTCTGTGCGATATTAAGCACATGATAGACATCAATGAGATATCCCATAAAGCCGGAGATTTGGCAATACTGGAGCAAATGCGGCGTATGACGGCTGCCTCAGGCGAGGAGGACATCGTATTCCGCATCGGAGGTGACGAATTCTGCATTCTGACATCCAGCAGCGAGATCGCCTACGCGGAACGGATCGCGGACAATATCCGCAGTATGAACGACCAGACATTTCCATATGAGGACCGGGAAATACCTTTATTTCTTCATGTAGCCATTGTAAGCCTTAAGGAATGTCAGCGCTATGAAGAAGTATTTGCAGGCCTTCACAACGCACTCCTGGCCGGTAAAAACGCACACTGCTAAGTGCACCACAAGAAAATCGCTTCGCGATTATCTTGGGAAGAACCTTCGGTTCTTCCACTCTTTGGCGAAATTTCCTATATAATAAAGAACCAGCTGCGGAGCAGACATTCCGCAGCTGGTTACTCTCTTCAGTGAATTTTATTTTTCTCTTCCTTTTCCTCTAACTCCTCAAGAATATGAATCATATCTCTTATGGACTGACCTTTTTTCAATCGACCCTGCAATTCACGTTGTAATTGCAGGTAACTGATTTTATCCGGTACTAAATCGTCCGCTATTCCGGAATACATTTCCTTCATGTTTTCTATCATTGCCTTCACTATATGTTTATTTATGATCGACGCATAATTTTTCTGACATTCCGCTGCCACCCGGTCAATGATGATCTTATATGTATTTTCATCAATAATCTCTATCTTATCCTCGTATAAAACTTTGTCATAAGAAAGAATCCTATATGACAGCTTTCCTAATTCAACATTGTCCTTCAGCCTTAATACAGGCATTAATATACCCGTACTTTTCACTAATCTGCTCCTTAATACATTAATATGATCGGTTTCAAGCCCCGATACAACACACGGAATAATATCTTCTCCAAATTCAAGGACTAAAGGCTCTGCAAACATATTGTTTTTTATTTCATTTTTCATGCTTACATTGTTATTTTCAACAATTTTACTTTCATCTAATCCTAATAATCTATTGGCACTTACCTCCAGAATTTTACAAATACCTTCAATCAGAGACACATCCGGTAATCCATATCCGCGTTCCCATTTACTCACAGCCTGCGGTGTAACTCCAAGGCGTGCTGCAAACTCTTCCTGTGTCATCCTTCTATCCTGCCTATACCGGCAGATAAGCTCCCCAATATTTTTATTCATCATCTTTCCCCCCTTGAATATATTCTTATTGTAGATTCAGTATAACAAGGTTAGAACTATGTGTAAAACAACGTATTGTTGAATATTCCCTCAACCTATAACATCTCCGGAAATTGTAATCTATCCTGCTTCCAAATGTAATTGCCAGCAAAAGATTTGACAAATATAATACTATATAGTACTATTCTATATGGGAGGATTGAAATGGAAACACAAGCAGGCTTTTTGATAACTCAGATAAAACAGATAGGAGGGAGGGTTTTTGATAAAATACTGCAAAAAGAAGGTATAAGTGAATTCAACGGTGCGCAGGGTAAGATACTATATGTTCTGTGGCAGCACGACTGTATCTCTATAATAGAACTGTCAAGGCTTACAGGACTTGCAAACACTACGCTGACAAGCATGCTTGACAGAATGGAAGCGGCAGAGCTGTTACATCGTCTGCCCGACCCAAAGGATAGACGGAAAAGCCTTATCATGCTGACCGAAAAGTCGGAGCGTTTGAAAGAAAGCTACGATAAGGTCTCTCTGAAAATGCATGAGGTATATTTCAAAAATTTCAGCACAGAGGAGATAATAACATTTGAAAAATATCTGCGCAGGGTACTGAACAATGTTAAGGAGGAAATGCAATAATGACTAAGATATCAAGACAGGCGACAAATGATTTTTGTCCCCAGACGCTATTTTTATACGGCACATATAAGGAAGACAAGACCCCCGATTTCGGTCTGTTCTGCTGGTTCAGCTACTGCTGGGATGGGGATCTGGGGGCAATGATGTGCATAGGCGGAGAAAAGCTGACAAAGGACAGGATAAAAGCAGGTAATGTCTTTTCGGCAAATCTTGTTACGGAAAAAATACTTCCCATGGCAGACTATCTTGGAAACAAATCGGGATATGACATGGATAAAATGGATTTTAACGCCGATATCGGCAAAGGTGAAGTTCTGGACGTTCCTATCCTGACGGAGAGTCCCGTTAATTTTGAATTGGAGGTCACAAGGAGCATTCCTCTCGACGATGGAGAGGTATTTTTGTGCAGGATACGAAATGTGCTTTATAGCGAAGAGCTTGCAGACGAAAAAATACTTGTGGGCGAACGTTTGAGGAAGATTGCTCCCATTTCAACAACTTGCAATACATACTTTTCTTTCACCGGAGAAGTTCTGGGTGCATGGGGTGAACCCGGAAAAATGTTTAAAAAATAGAAATGACGATCAAATGAAGTAAAGAGAAAGAACAATATCCGCTTAAGCTACATCAAAAATAGGACAATCGTTTACAGTCAGCTGAACTTTTACAACTTCAAGTTGAACAAAATTGCTGCGCGATGGCTGACCGAGGCTGTTGCGCAGTTTTCCTTTATATATCTTCAAAGCAGTAGAAAGCATGTCCTAATAGTAGTATTGTTGAGTTATGACACTTGAATATATTTATTATCTATAGGTAGTGTAAAATAGTTTGTGTCTTTGGAAAAAAATACCTCTTTTTTGGTAAGAATCAAGATATGACAATTCTTATCGAAAAGGAGGATTTTTTATGCCAGCAACAAAGGAACAGATTC
>JAAVBZ010000019.1 GCA_014803415.1 Lachnospiraceae bacterium | reverse complement strand
TCTTTATCACCCCGATCGTTTTGGCAAGCAGTGCAGAAGAGGTGTTTTCTGTGACCTGTATCGTAATCCCATTGACAGATAACGTAAGCTGTGATGGTGCCGGCTTTTCTACCGGAATTGGAGTGACCATAGATATCCCTGGACCATTATGTGCCTGCAGACTCAGTTCTACAAATCCAGAGGCTGACGGTTGTTTCAGGGCTTCTTCCCGGATGATCCGCAGCCAGTAAAAGTAGGAATTCCGGCTAAGCCCATTTTGTTTACAGTACTCATCTACGGTCAGATCCGTATTGTTGCGGTCCTGTATAATTGCTTTCCATTGTTGGATACGGTAATTGCGTTTGACGGAATGTGTGTCCATTAGTAAATGCCTCCTTGGTTCAAAAAATTTGAAAAGTTTTAAACTTTTTCATCTTTTTCAATTTTCGCATCTTGGAGAACACTAATCAATGTGCGAGTTATTTACCTGATACTCCAAGTATCAGGAAGCAGTCAGGATTTGGCTGTTTATTTGACATACACAAAAAATCCCTGTATAAGCAAAGGGCAGAACCAAAAAATCGGTTCTGCCCCTTGATAACTAGTCACAAATCTTATATCGGTTTTTAGCGTTTACACAACACTTAAAATGGGTAAAGGTCAAATCTCCCGCCTTGGCTAGTCAGCATATTTGTGAGACACTCTAAAAAACACCAAAAAACTAATAGTTTTTTAGAGGAGGACTAACCACCATGGACCAATCAACTCACGATGTAAGGCGGGCGGGCTGGCTCAACATTATAACCGAATGTCAGCAAAGACCTGCCGGTGTTTCCGCAGAACTATTATGCTCTCCGCCTTCTATCCTTCACCTTGCAATATACCACCGCCACCCCCGTGCTCACCGCCGTCGCCACAATAGCCGGTCCGATGATCCCCGCCGGATTCACGCTGCCGTACTGCTGCCGGTAAGCGATCATATTCACCGGAATCAGCTGCAGTGATGAAATATTTAATATTAAAAATGTACACATTTCATTACTTGCAATTCTCTCCTTACTACCACTACCCCCGTAAGCCGGATTACCTCTCTCCTCTTCCAGATTCGCCAGTTCCTCCATAGCCTTGAGCCCTGCCGGCGTACAGGCCCAGCCCAGTCCCAGAATATTCGCTATAATATTAGTGGAAATATAGTCTCTGGCTTTATGCTCTTTAGGAATTCCCGGAAACATAAAGGAGATAAAAGGAGACAAAAAGCCCGTCAGACGCCTGATCAATCCCGACTGTTCCGCAATTTCCATAAGTCCTACCCAAAACGCCATAATGCCCGCCATGGAAATGCACAAGGAGACTGCTTCCCCCGCGCTCTGCAGCGCGGCTTCCGTAATCTCCTTCATAGTCCCGTTAATGGCTCCGTATAAAACTCCCACAAAAATCATAGCTGCCCAAATATAATTCAGCATGACATGCTCCTGATTTCTTTTGATTCATTATATGCAGTCATTGCATATACAGAACATTTTTCTCAGCTGCATGAGTGCCGAGGGCTGAACTGTTACCTTTCTTACAATCTATCTGATCTCTGCCTTCCAAAAACCATGGAGATTACAGTATGCATAAGCGGCAACTGCTTCATCTTTATCCGATAAAATAAACTCTCCCACAGGCTCCTCGTCCGGTCTTAATCTGATCAGTTGACCACCCAGCTTCGTTTCCAGAAAGATCCAGCCGATACTATGCTCCTGTGTCATAGGATGAAAAACACTTCCCACCTTTACAGTGATCCGGTTTCCGTTTTTTTCTACCACAGGAAGATGCTTCTCTCCGGCTCCCTCAGCCGTACTGCCGTCTAAAATAGTGTAACCTTCCTTTAAGCAGCTCTGCAGCCCTTCCTTTTTCCCTGATACTAAATATAAAACTTCTTCGTTACTTTTCAAAAACACTAATTCCATCTTTTTTCTCCATTCTCTATTTTTTACTTTTTACAGCACAGGATTCTCATCCTTTGCCTTCAGAACCTGAAATCTCCTGTCTACCTCTTTCTGCATTTCCGCAACGATCTCACTGTACTCTTCCTTCAGCAGATGCTTTGTTCTTCCCATCATGGCAAGCCAGTCCGATACCGGAATCTTATTCCCTATCTTTTCAGGATCGTAGCTCAGCCTGGTCTTCCCCTGTTCCACTTCGTAAAGCGGGAAATAACAGCAATCCACTGCAGCCCCGATCACCTTTCTCTCTGTAGAAGGTTTGTCATTCCAGTTTAAAGGACAGGCTGACAATGCTTTCACATAAGCCGTCCCTGTTGTTTTGGCATAATATGCTGCTTTGGCAGCTTTCTTGATAAAATCAGCGGGATTAGATTCCGCCACCGTTGCCACATAAGGAATACCGGTAGCTGCCATGATCTGGGGCATGTCCTTGTGAAAAAAGGTTTTCCCGTACTGCTTTTNTCCAACATGAGAGGTAGCGCTTTTCGCACCNTTCGGGGTTGAATAGGATAACTGATANCCTGTATTCATATAACCTCCGTTATCATATTCAAAAAACAGGACACGATGCCCTCTTAAAGCTGTTCCCAAAGCTGAACCCATACCAATATCCATGCCTCCGTCACCGCTNACCATNATNAANATAATATCCCCCGGCGGNATTTCNCCTTTCNCCTGTTTTCGGTAACAGATTTCNGCTATGCCGCTTAGGGTGGCGGCNCCNTTTTGGAATAGATTATGCACATAAGGCACNTTNAAACTGGTTCTGGGATATGCNCTTGTTATGATCATCCCGCAGCCTGTCTGAAACAGTAATACCACAGGATCTTCAATAGCCCGAAGGAGCAGATTCACATTCACAGGAATACCGCAGCCCGGACATGCCCCATGCCCCGGAGCAAGACGTTTGGGAAGGGCTGTGGTTTCATTTAAACTGCCGCCTGTTACCTTTATCTCTCCTTCCCCTGTGGGTTCCGCTTTTACCACNCCAAGCTTCGTTCTTTCCGNCGTCANCGCNTCAAAAAAATCACCCTGCTCTTGNTCTTTTCCATTATCGTCACTTTCAGATACGCCATAGTAGGCAAAATCCGAAGTTCCCTTCTTTCCTGCCCATGCAAACATTTTGACCGCATCTTCTGCAAAAAAGTCTTTACCCCCAAGACCGTAGATNAGGCTTTTTATTTTTGCTTTGCTTCCGGACTTCTGCAGAGCAGCGCGTGTTTCCAGCGACAGATTTCCGCCCCCTGCCCCATAGCTGTCCTGCCTGTCCGCAACCAGGATATTTTTTGCTCTTTTACAACATTCAGCCAGCTCCTTGCCCGGAAAAGGACGAAGTACATGAAGCGTTACCGAACCTTTCTTTTTCCCTTTCGCCCGCAATGCATCCACTGCTTCAAGTGATGTGTCATAGGAAGAACCAAGCAGAATCAGTAAAGTATCCGCATCCTCATTTTGATACCCTTCCACCTTTTCATAATACCGCCCCGACAGCCTGCCGAAATCCTCAAAAAGTGAAGGCAATATTTTTCCTGCCTGTTTCATGGCAAGATGAAGCTGATACCTGTTATTGATCAGATCCGGTTCATTCATATAGGAACCCACAGTGATCGGATGGGCCAGATCCAGAAAAGGATATTCCTCCTTTTTAGGTCCGATAAAGTTTCTTACGGTCTCATCTTTCTCAAAACGCATACATCTGCGCTTTTGATGACTGGTAAAAAAACCGTCATATGCCACTGCCACCGGAAGATTCACCTGCTCCGCCAGCTTAAGGGCAATAATATTAAAGTCATAGACCTCCTGCACCGAATGGGCAAAGAGAATGGGCCAGCCTGCATTTAACAAAAACATAATATCACTGTGATCCCCTTTAATGGACAGCGGACCTGATATGGTTCTGCATACCACGTTCATTACCATAGGATAGCGCGTACCTGATTGAACAGGAAACTGCTCTAAGGCATACATAAGTCCGTTGGCACTGGTAGCATTGATAACTCTTCCCCCTGCCACTGATGCGCCATAGCAGATACCTGCCGCGCTGTGCTCTCCCTCTGCGGCTATCATGATCAGATCCGTATCTCCATTAGCTTTCATGGTATCCAACCCTTCTGCGATCTGCGTAGAAGGAGTGATAGGATAATAACCCATTAAGTCATAACCGATCTGGCGGATGGCAATGGCAGCCATCTCATTGCCGCTGGCATATTCCACGATCTGCTTTTCCACTATACTTCTCCTCCTTCCATTCTTTTTTCCGTAAGATAGGATTCTGATGTAATATATCCGTCGGGTCCTGCTTTCAGATAATACTCCGGATGCCTTATCAGATCCTGATTGGGCAGAAAATAATCTTTTTCCGGATGCTCCGCTTCTACAGCTCGTACCAGCGCATTCACCGGACACGCCTCCACACATCGAAGACAGCCTTTGCAATGGTAATAATCAAGTCCCTGATTCACCATCATTTCTCTGCCTTTATATTCTCCTTTTGCAAACTGAAATACCATATCCGGGCAGGTAGAATCACACAGACCGCAGTTAATACATCTTTCTTTAATAAAAATCGGAATATACCCCTGCCTGGAAGCAGATACATCCGTTGCCACAGTATTGCCGAATCTCGGATTAATACCTCCCATGGGCGCAGTATCATATCCCCATTTATCCCGACCTGAACTGCTATGCTCTTTCTTTTTCTCTGAAAAGTCCTCCGTCTGCTTTCTCAGTACTGTTTCTTCGTATCCTCTTTTAATTCCTTCCAGATTTCCTTTAAGCGCATCCGGATACTTTTTCCCCAGAGTATCCTCACAGATCTTCTGCACATCCGCAAGCGTTCCAAAACCCATCACTTTCACTATAGCTCCAAGCATTACCATATTGATCCTGGAATGTGTCTCCATGGCAATTTTCTGTGCCGGAATTACGTGGCAGCTTTTAATCTCCCCCGGAATATAGTCTGCTTCCTCTTTCCTTCCTTCATCCAGAGCAATGATCACCGCCGTATTGTTATCGCAGCCTTCCCATACATTTTCATCCTTCATCAGCGCCTGATGAAAAATGACCAGAAGATCGGGATGTATAACTGGCGAATGTACTCTGATCTCCTTTTCTTTAGAGCAATATCTGACATGGCCTTTTACCGGTGTGCCTGTTTTTTCCGAGCCGTAGCTTGAAAAGCTGGTGCTGTTCAAGTCAAGATATTTTACTCCCAGCTCTCCCAGCATTTTTCCACACAGATTAGCGCCCAGTCCGCCGATACTTTCCAGCCGGATCTCATAATATCCCTTCATAGCCAACCTTCTTTCTCCTTTTTGTGTTGATCTGAAAATAGTATGTTTTTTCCAGCCGAAATTATACACACAAAAACAGCCTGCTATTTACTAACAGACTGTTTCTTCATCTATTTTTGCAATATCAAATACTCTTATGCAGACAGATTTCTTTTTCTGTATACAATAACAGAAAATCCTGCAGACAGCATAATAACCAAAATGCTGATAAAGACCAGCCTACGATCCGCATATCCGCTAATAAAAATATCTGTTGCATTGGAAAAATAATAAGGCGTTACATATTTTAAATTCTCTATATCCGGCAGGATCCTGCACATGATATCCATTATATACAGCAGTATGGAAAAGCCAAGTGCAGCCCCGATCTGTTTCCTTTTAGACACGGCAGAGAATAAATAGCAGACGCTTCCCACCTCCAGGTGCATCAATAATTGAGCTCCATGAAAAACTGCAAACTCTTTTTTCGGCAGCATTTCTCCTGCCCCCGCAAATCCCAGCAATATTCCCAGGATACATATGATATTAAACGCAAAGATCAGAACTGCCATAGCCGCATATTTCCAAAAAACGATATAACTTCTGCCCAAAGGCAGTGTATTCAGAAATTCCGCCGTATGCCCCTCTTCCTCTTTAGACAACATCACAGATCCCGTCATAGCTGCAAACATGGCTCCGCCTACAGCAAATATCAGTGCAATTTCCGCGGCGTAATAGCCCTTAAGTGTTGCAACGCTGAGCCTGTCCATACCAAGGGCTGCTGAAAAAGCTCCAAGTTCCGCATACATATCCGCCATACCTTCCATGGAATCCTGAATTCCTTCAAATAAAAGCAGACAGCAGGAGCAGGCAAGTCCCACGCAGACGGACCATATCAAAAGCACCTTCAGGTTCCTTTTCAATTCATGTATAAATAATGTCATGCCCTACTCACCTCCCTTATCGCCTGTAATTGCCTGTTCCTCATAATAGTGCATAAAAATCTCATCCAACGAAGGCTCTTCTATCAGCAGGTCATCTATATCCATGCCATCCAGTTTGTGGATCAGTTCCTTCATACTGCCGGTATAGGTAAACTCCTTTTCCCTTCCCTGTTCCCATACTTTAATACGGCGAAGGCTGGATTTAGACAGATTTTCCACCGTATCTGTCCTTATCAACCTGCCTTCTTTAATAATAGCTGCATGCTTACAATAGCGCTTTACTTCAGAAAGCACATGGGAAGACAGAAAGCAGGTAGTTCCCTGACGATTATATTCCAGGATCAACTTGAAAAAAGCTTCCTGCATCAAAGGATCCAGCCCGGAAGTCGGTTCATCTAAAATCAGTAAACGGGGCTTATGCTGCATGGCACACACAATACTTACTTTTTTGCGGTTTCCAAGAGACAGTTCCTCTATCTTTTTATCTTTGTTTACTTGAAGCAGATCGCAGATCCTGTCGGCTTCTTCCTGACAGTCTGTTCTTCTTGCCTGGGCAGCAAACCGTATCACATCTTTTACTTTCATGGAAGGATAGAACATGGCTTCTGAAGGCATATATCCCACCTGGCTTAGAATTTCTTTCTGCTGCTTTACCGCATCCATCGAAAGTATCCGGATCTCTCCCTTTTGAAAATGCAGCAATCCCAGCATACTCCGTATAGTAGTTGATTTCCCGGCCCCATTTGGCCCAAGGAATCCGAAAATATCTCCCTCCTCGACCATTAATGAAATATGGCTTACGCCTCTGCTTTTTCCATACGTCTTTGTCAGATCATGAATTTCTATTGCATACTTTTGATCAGTTTTGTTCTCCATGTGTTTCCCCTTTCTTAAATTCTGTCAGCATCTTATTCAGGTTTTCCGTATCAATGGTTCTTTTTATTTTAAAAGAAAGATACATACATAAATATCCAAACAGCATGAGTAAAAAGAAAATAACCGTCATTCCTGCTCTTTGGTCAAACCAGCCGGACAAAAAGGAAAGTACTGTGTACAAAATACTGCATACAGTCATTGCCAGAACTTCCTTTTTCCCAAACCGCTCCGCCTCATCAAAATTGTGAAAAGCATAAAACTGAAAATACCCCATAAAATAAGCTGCTGCCATGATTTCACACATATGCAGGATACTGGCAGTATAATTTCCTTGAAAGACACGATACACACAGTAAACAAACGTAATATAAAAAAAGTACAGACAGGTTTTATAGTCAATAGCAATTTCATTGCTCAGATAATATTTAAATCTGCTCTTAAACTTACTCATCTTCCTTTCCTCCCTTCAGGATCTGCCTGAGCTGCTTGGCATACTTCCTGGAAATCATTACCTGCTCTTCATTTTCCATAGTGGCCCTGATACGATTGCCCGGCTCGCTTTTTAAATAACTGATCTTATAAATATTTATGATCATGGATTTGGAACATCTGAAAAATCCTCTGTTTTCATAATACAAAGCAAGCTTTTCAAGACTTTGAAAAACTCTGCACACTTTATCTTTCAAATAGGCATAGACAGCTCCATCCACACTTTCCAGATAAAGAATATCTTCNGGCAGCAGAAGTACCTTCTGTCCCTCTGACTGCGCCTGTATCCNCTGCGCTGTTCCCTGNAGTATCCCTGCAATTGCTTCGATCTGCTGATTCATTTCCAGGTAGCGGATGATCACCTCTTCCTCGCCTTCGGAAATTTTTTTCATTGTCAGTTTCACTTGATATCTCCTTTTCCCGAATCTATCCTCATTGTAACAGATTTCTTTTTCCCGGCAATATAAGAAATGCCAGGATGCACTTTTTCAAGGTCAAGTTAACAAGAAAATCGCTTCGCGATTATCTTGGGAAGAATTTTCTATATTACAAAAAAATAACCCAGGAGATTTCTCTCCTGAGTTATTTATATATAAATGTAGATTTACAGCCTTAACCTTTGGCGTTATAACTACCGCTTCCGCCCGTAAGTATATCAAATATATCAGTTCCGCTTTTATTGTAACTGTAATTTCCCGAATAAAGACTATTGTTTAAAAGGGCCAGATTGGTCTGTGCATTGGTACTGATATTTTCGGCTCTTTCCTTCATCTTGACGGCAAAAGAACTGTCTTTTCCGAAGATTTCCTGCAGCGTTGCCGTATTTGCTTTTTTCAAAAGATCACTGTCTACCGATAAGGTACCGTCGCTTTTTCTGGTGATCCCGGCCTCTTTCAGGATACTCTCAGATCCCTGAACATAATTTTTGATCTGATTTAAATAAGCGCTGCCTGCATAATCGTTTTCTTTTGTCAGTGTCGTGATCAGGGTATTGTAGTCATTTACGAAACCGGTAACTTCATCTTCNGCTTCTTTTCTGTATTTTGCAGTCTCTTCCTCGGTCAGCTTATCCCATTCTTTATCAAAAACGCTGAACAAGTTTCCTATATGGGTCTTAAGGCTATCCGCAGCACTTTTCATGGAAGTATAATTTTTCTTGGATTCCGTATCTGCCAGCAGATTGGTACTGTTANCAGANCTGGATGTTGAGTTTGTATTATTGGAGTTCTTGCTGTTNTTTAGCACATTNCCAATGGCCGCNTTACGCGTCCTTGCTCCGCTTTTTGCCTGACTGAGAAGNCTGTTCTGTACGATCAGAGGACTGATACTGTAACGGCTCATAATTTATCATCACCTTTCCNAAANATTTCTGTTTCATATCCTANTATTATTATCGAACATATTGATCGATCAGATNAGAATTTTGTAACAAANAAATGACTTCATGTAATGAATCTNATCTCTTTCCCTGCAGCATGACNGTCAATACAAATTCCTGNTCCNTGACAGTCCACTCCACTTTTCCATAATATTTTGCCGCNCAGCTCTTAATATTTTTAAGTCCCAGACCNTGTCCTGCTTCTTCCTTAAGNGNNNNCAGGTTCTTNCCGGTTTTATCCGTTTTTAAATATCCGGTAAAGGNATTTCTCATTTCAATAAAAAACAAATTTTCCCGNACATAGGAACCTAAATAAATATGNGGATCATTNTCNTTTNCTGCNGCCTCGATCGCATTATCAAGTCCATTGTTCAGAATNATACTGATATCAAATGCATTGATNTCCAGTTTTTCNNGATANATAAAATCACATTCNANAGGAATATTCTTTTCTTTGGCCATACGCATTTTCCGGCTGATCACCACATCTGTCACAGGATTGCCTGTGNTGCATTTCATNTCCAGATCATCCATGGTACTGTATATTCCGCTTAAATAGCTGCGTATTTCCTCTTGATAAACAGCTTCATTTTCACATTTATCCTTATTTTNCAGTAATATCTCNAGATCNGCCACATAATTTTTCATATCNTGGCGTATACCCCGGATNCCNTCATACAGATGTTCCATATCNTTCATATGCTCTTCCATATCACTGATCCGGTTTTGATANACTTCNATCAGAATCTTTTTTTCATTNATTTCATTCAGCTTTTTCAATATTTTAACGCTTATCATGATCGANGATAANCATAAAGCNGAAATAAGTGTGATCAGTACGCCGCTCTCCGGATAATCATCCAGCAGAAACTCCATCCTGNTCTCNTTTGTTTTANAAAGAATGCAGCGCAGTAAGATGCCAAAACACATTCCGCTGACACAGGGCACTGCAAGGAACAACAGCTGCATAGGGGTGATCTCCCGATTTTCATAAGACAGATTTCTTTTCAAATACCGGGCAGCAATAAAAAGAGTCAGTAAAAATACAGTATAAAACAACAGTTCCCATATACTCTGTATCACATTTAACAGAAGCCTGCAATTTTGAAGTATCCATTCGTTTCCCGATATCACCAAAGAATTCAGTATCTCAATAATTCCACGGAAAATAGCGCTGAATACTGCATGCAGCATAAACATTATAAGTTCACTTATGGTATAATAAGTAAAGATAAAATATAAAAGCCTGCCCCGGCTGCTGCCATAAAAGCATAAACAGAATAAAATGGTAAGTATCATGCTGCACATAAGCGGCAGGATGCTCATTCTGCTGGCTGACGGCGCGTCCACGCTGTTATAAAATAGCAGCCTGAAAAATTTACAATAATTAAGCGCTGCATAAAAAATCACATACTGCAGGAGAAGCCCAAACATGATCCACTTATGATACTTTGCAAATCTGTCTTTGACAGGCAGAAATTCTCTGGTCAAATAGACCAGTATGTATCCTTTTAAGCCATACACCAAAAGATCCAACAATATATTAAACCATTCCAATTATCCCCATAACCTCATTTTCTTCTCAGAAAATCCATATAGGCAGTCACAAAATTACTGTACTTTTGCTTTGCCATAAGAATTGTTTCCCCATTTTTAAGCTGAATGCTTCCTGTATCATAGCTTTTTACCGCACTTAAGTTTACCAGATACCCTCTGTGGCACCTAAAGAACTGTTTCCCCAAAAGCCCTTCCAGTTCACTCATTTTAGCATAATAGGTAATCTGCTCCTCTTTTAAATGAAGAACTATTTTTCTGGCCTCATTTTCAGCATATAAAATATTTTCCTTAGGTACATTGCGGTAAACGCCTTTAACTCTGATCACAAGCGGTTCTGCCTGTTTTAAAGTTCTGCATTCAATCAGCGCTTTATCCAAAACCTGAAAAAACTTTTCTTCTTCAATAGGCTTTAAAAGGTATTGAAATGCCTGTACATCAAATGCATCAAAGATATATTCTTTCAAAGCGGTTACAAACACAATTACACTTTCCGATTCGGATTCCTTTCGAAGCTGCCTTGCCATATCTATTCCGTTAATATCTTTTAACTCAATGTCCAAAAACAGTATGTCGTACTGTGTACCGGTCTTAAGCAGCTGCTTACCTGCCGAAAACACTGAAACTTTATAATTACTGTCATCCCCAAGTTTTTTAACAATTAACTGCCGCAGGTACTCTCCCATGGTCTCATCATCATCACAGACCGCGATCTGAAGCATCTTTACAGCCTCCCTTCAGACTTAACTGGCTTTTCCAAAATTATAATACCGTCAAAACCGTATATGTATATATCGGCAGATTTTCTGAAAGAAGTAATTTTTTGTAATGAAACAAATAATTTTTGTAACCAATATCACCTATTATCTGATGTCATGTTTCTTCGTATACCAGGAATAATAAATAAGGAAAAGAATCGAAGTAATGACCCATGTAATAGGATAGCTTGCCATAACAGTCTTCATACTGTTCCATTTGGGAACCACGATAAACAGCCAGACCACTCTCAGTCCGCAGATGCCTCCGCAGGTGATCAACATGGGGATCAGCGAATCTCCCATGCCCCTTAAGGCTCCTGAATAGATTTCAATGCAGATGTAGGTCATAAACGCAGGCACCAGAAAACGTATCATCATAATGCCGATTTCAATAACTGCCGTATCTTTGGTAAACAGCCGGAACAATAAATGTCCGAAAGAAAAGATCATCACATTCAAAACCAGTGTAAATAAAGCCGTGATAAGGAAACACTGCCTGACGCCTTTTCTCACTCTCTGATATAATCCTGCTCCGTAATTTTGTCCCACAAAGGTAGTAATGGATATACCAAAAGCACTTACCACCATCCAGAACAGCGCGTCGATTTTACTATAGGCTGTCCATGCGGCTACCGTATCCGTTCCAAAACTGTTCACGTTTGTCTGGATCAGTGCATTTGACAGAGAATACATCAGCGATTGAAAACCTGCCGGAATACCAATGGCAATGATCCTTTTAAGAACCCATCCATGAAAACGGATATTCCTTGGCTGCAGTCTGTATTCTTCCGGGAATCTAAGCAGCGTAATGCACACAAGCACAGCACTGAATGCCTGGGACAAAATGGTTGCAATAGCAACTCCGGCTACTCCCAGACCGGCTGCTGCCACCAGCACAATATCCAGGACCACATTGACAAGGCAGCTGGCAATCAGAAAGTAAAGAGGCCTTTTGGAATCTCCCATAGCCCGCAGTACACCGGAACCCATATTGTAGATCAGATTTCCCACCATGCCGCAAAAGTAGATCCGAAGATACAGGATAGACCCCTCCATAGTTTCCGGCGGTGTTTTCATTACGGAAAGAAGCACAGGTGCGCTGACCAGACCAATGACCATAATTCCCAAACCCGCCGTAACAGAAAGCGCCACTGCAGTATGAATGGATTCCCGGACTTCTCTCATCCGTCCTCCACCAAAAAACTGTGATATCGTAACAGTTGCTCCGGAGGAAATTCCCACAAAAAATCCTACGAAAATATTAATGACCATGGCAGAGGCTCCCCCTACTTCCGCAAGCGCTTCTTTTCCCACGAACTGTCCTACTACCACTGCATCCACCGTATTATATAATTGTTGAAAAAACGTCCCGAATAAAAGAGGGAAGAAAAATAAAAGCAGCTGCTTCCATATTACTCCCTCTGTAATATTATTTTTGTATTCTTTTGTTTTCATGATCTATTCCTGATCGTTCCAAATCCTCTGTAAGATATTCCAGGCCATACCCGCCCAGCCTGTCTTTCATCAGATAATCTCTCACTACCGATCTTATTTCTCTATAGGTATCATCCGCTTTTTCTTTCATTTCTGAAAGTCCGGGAGTTTCATCGGTTTCTTCATCTACATCTTCTGCAGGATCCGTATCTTCCGCGGCGTCCGTTTCCTCAGCACCCAATTCTTTAGCCGTCTCTTCCGTTTGCTCAGCTTTCTCCTGCGCTTCTTCTTTAACTTCTTCCTCTGTAGGAAGGCTTGCATATCTGGATGACTTTACAAAATCCATATGAACGCCCTGAATGCCCATAGTCTTCATAACCAGCTTTTCCAACAGCGCTTTTTTCTGCCCTTTGGGAATATTGGGATTATTGGAAATGGATTTAGCTTCTGCCAGAATGCTTCCCATCTTATTCAGTCTGACCTTTTCCACATCTTCTTTCGTTTTACAGTTTTTAAGCTCTCTTTCATAAGCCTTTTTTTCTTCCTGAAGTTCCTGATATTCCCGATAGATCTGCGGATTATTTCTTTGAAGATACTGAATTTCTTCAGGCGAAAGGCTCTGACCGCTTTTAAGCTTAGTGGTAATGGAGGCCAGCTGATCGCTCTCTCTCATTTTCGCCAGATCTTCCTGAAAGCGCTGCATCTGTTTTTCTTCCGCAGTCATTTCTTTTTGAAAAATCTTACCGCTTTCCTTTTTCTGCTTCCATTTATTATCAAGTTCCGTCATCTTACCGGCACTGTATATAGTTCCTGAAATAATTGGTAACATTGCAAAACCTCCTTGTTTATGTATGCATTCCTTTGCTCTTTTTGTCGCTTGTTTTCTTTCTTTTTTCACTCGAAAATCCATATGCTTCGCATATGCGCAGCTTCGCTGCTTTCTGATTTTCTCGTTAATATGGTAGATGAAAACAAATGTCGCTTCGCGCCGCTTGTTTTCTTTCTACCATATTATATCGGCATATTATTCCATGAGTTTACTGACATCCACCCATTTTTCAGATCCAGAATATTTCTCCAGCTCCGGTATGGTCAGCTCTATGGCGCTGTTGCCGCTCCCGCAGGCAGGAAAAACTGTTTCAAATCTTTTCAGAGATTCATCAAGATACACTTTAACCCCCTCATTGACAGCAAAAGGACATACCCCTCCTACGGCATGTCCTATCAATTCTGTTACATTTTCTGCAGACAGCATTCTGGCCTTTGTACCAAACTCCTTTTTATATTTGGCATTGTCAGTTTTCACATCTCCCGCCATAACGACAAGAATTGCCTCTTCCCCCACCATGAAGGAAAGTGTCTTGGCAATCCTCTGGGGTTCACAATGAAGTGCCAAAGCCGCAAGTGTTACGGTTGCACTGGAAACATCAAATTCCTGTATACGATCCTCCATACCCAGTCTTCTGAAATACTCTCTTACTCTGACAATTGACATGATCGATCATCCTTTCTTCCTTTACGCATACTATGATTTTAATACAGTCAGAGCAGATTCTCAACCATAATAATTTTCACTGATATATATGGAGGCTCTGCTCTGTATGATCTCAATAACAGAATTTATATCCCTGCCATCATCAAAGTAACGTCCTGCCTCTTCCAAAATAATCGAATACAGATCATAATCTACTGCATATGCTGTCTCTGCATTACTTATAATTTCCAGCACATCGCAAGCATCCTGCTTGCTGATACAGAAAATGTCTATGGCATCCTCTCCTTCAAATAGAATACTGTCCTTTGCTTTTTCCACCTTTTCACCGGTTTCATTTTTCTCATATTCAATTTCCTGAGCTTTCTCCAAACGTATTTCCATTTCACTCTTTAATAACGGTAGTCCGTTCTCTATACTGCTTTGATATTCTTCCTGCAGAAAGCTCTTAATAAATTGCCATGATGCCTCTTTATTTTTACTGTTCTTATTGATACCCAGAATAATTCTTCCCGGCTGTGCAACACTCCCGTTTCTTCCATCCAACGGATATCCTATGTAGTTAAGTGGAATGTCGCCAAAAACCATTCTGGCTTTGGTACAGCCATATACATTGGAAACAGACAGCGGATAAAGCAGTGCGTTTCCTGATCGAAACTGCGAAAGCACCGAAAAATCTTCATCATAAATTCTATAATCGGGGAACTGATCTGCAAAAGTAATAAGTTCTTTGAATTTTCCGTCATCAAAGCAGCAGCTCCCATCAGTCCAGTTTATGTAAGTTCCCATACTTCCCATACACAAAAAGCCGAATACTTCTTTTCTCGAATCCCCGGGAAACAAAATTTTATCCTGACCGCTTTTCTGATAATAGGACATGACATCCTGTATTTCCCAGTTTATGGCATCCCCCAGATCTTCCTTTCGTACGGCAACAGTATTTATGGTAAACTGCGGTGATATTACATATAGCTTGTTATCTATTGCAAAGGTATTAATAATATTTTCAAAATAATCTTCTTTATGAAAATCTTCATCTTCTTCCATATAAGCGGATAAGTCTTCCATAATTCCCTTACTGACTGCTCCCGGTGTATACAGATAGCCAAAATCAATGATATCCGGCCCCTTCCCGGCTGAAATCTCCATCTGAATGGTATTGATTGCATTACTGCCATCCACCGCTGCATCCTGATAAGATCTGATTTCAATCTGATATTCCGTATTCTGTATATTAAAAGCATCTGCCTGCCTTTGAAGGGCAGAAGCTGATGAAACCGTACCTAATGTCAGAACCGTCTTTTCTCCCTCAGTCTTTATATCTGCATCTGCTGCTTTTCCGCAGGCTGTCAGAGCCATAGCCACGGTAATCATAAGGGCTATGATTTTCATTTTTCTCATTTTGCTTCCCCCTCCAATAAAAAGGTGCCATTTTCCAATTGATAAACTTCATCACACAGATAATCAATATCCCCGCTGTTATGGCTTGCCAGAAGAATGATCTTACCTTTCTTTTTTTCAGTCAATATCAATTCTCTTATATCTTGTATCCCCTGTCTGTCCAGTCCGTTCATGGGTTCATCCAGGATAATGATCGGCTGCTCTTCCATCAAAACCTGCGCAATAGCCAGTCTTTGCTTCATCCCCAATGAATATTTGGAAACCTTCTTTTTACTGTCAAAGTCAAGGGATACTTTTCCCATTATACTTCTAATATGTTCAGGATTTCTTTTATGATTGAGTCCATATAAAAACTCCAGATTTTTACGTCCACTGTAGTTTCCCAAAAAAGCCGGTTCCTCTATTGTAAATGCAATATTGCGCGGCATTTCTTCTCCGATTCCAACCTTTTTTCCATTGATCAGGATTTCTCCTTCTGTTACCTCGTAAAAACCGCATATGCATTTGAATAATACCGTCTTGCCTGAGCCGTTGTGGCCTACAAATCCTATAATCTTACCATTATCAGCACGGAAAGAAATGTTTTTCAGGGCAGCTCCCTCTTTAAATTTTTTCGATATATCTTTTACTTCCAAGAGATTTTTTTCCATTTTCTGTTCCTCCTGTTGTTTTCCTGTGTCCGGCCGGCTCGCAGTTTTGATAAAAGAAAAAATAAGATCGTCCATAGCAGCAGCTGACCTATCATATAAGTCAGTGTAGGCTGATCTGTATTTGTGATACTGTAATGACCATTCAGACTGATCCAGCTTGTCGGAGAATATTTCAGCAGACTGCTGTTTTTTGCTGCCGCCAGACTCATAAAAACGAGCGCGCTGGCTGCTAAAGGTCCTGCTGTCTTGGAATAAAAATTCAGCCAAAAAATCAGCATCCCCATCATTCCCAACAATAACCCCAATATAATCGCCACTAATACATTAGCCCGAAGCGGATCATAATTGCAGACAACCAGAAAAGGAACTGTAGTATATATTTTATAATGCAGAATAACATTATCATTTGACAATGTTGCCCATCCCTTTCCCCATTCTGAAGCGAACTCCATTACACTGCACAGCAGCATATTTTGAATCAAAAACAGAAAGAGCGTATAGATCCATCCGAAAGTCAATAAATATAAGCTTTGTCCTGCCACCCATTTGGATATTCCAATACGGGATATAATATAGCAGTCACCTTTTCTGTCTTCCGGAAAAATGGCAGCCGCAAATATAAAGATCAGCATAAAACAAAGTCCCACATATTTATTATGCCAGATCAATGCAAATCCCCACTGGCTCATTTTCACATTCTGCTCCCTGCTGTAAATACGTAAAGGGGCAAGAAAGGTATCCATCGTTAAAACAGTCAGAATAGAAACTGCCAGCATTCTCCACGATAAAAAATGTTTCCGCAGCAAATAAAAGTAATAACATCTAATGCTATTCATTATAAACCTTCTTTCTCAAAATCCGCAGCGTCAGCCGATATAAAATGAAGCAGCTCAATGCAGCAATGACAACAGCATACAGAAAGCAATAACTGTCTTTATCCCATAAGCAAGTAATACCGTCGAATATACGCGTAAAATTCAATAGATCAGAATTTAAATTATTGTTTACATAAAAATTAAATACATAAAAAAATGCTACAGGAATGCTCAGCATAACAGATTTATTGGGAATCAATATAGATACCAGCATAACTACCTGACAAAGCAGTCCGCAGTATAATGCCTTGTGAAATGAGGTGGTCAGAAAGAAGGCAAAATAATCTTGATTTCTTATCATTTCTATGTACAAAATAGAATTGGGAATCATATTTAACGTACCAGGCGTACATACAGGAGTATCAAAAGAATACAGCGCCACAAACAAAAGCTTTCCAAGGACGAAAGCACAAATTGCCGCTATGCAAGCAATCAGTGTTTTAGAAAAAACATAAAGCCGCAACGGAATACGCCCTGCAACATTACGTATATTTCCAAATTTCAAATCATCATAAAAGCAAAACGCAAATGGCAGTATTCCCACAATATATGCCAGAAAGCTCTGACTCCTGTCATGCATATAGATGAACTTATGAATAGCCGGACTTTTGTAATCCCCACAGAATAACAAAGTAAAATAGCAGACAGCCGTTCCCAGCAATATGCTGACCGGAAATTTCCAGGACCTAAAGGCTCTGATAAAATCCAGCTTAATTGTATTTCCAATAACTTTCCCTTTCATAATCGTTCTCCTGTTATGGCGTTTATAATTACCACATAGGTCATCTCCATGTCATCCTCTTCATAATATGAATTTCCATAGAATACCCATAATGGAATCATTTCATAACTTCCGTTCCCCTGATCTGCCGGCATGACACGCATGATAATATCAGTAATCTCTGTACTGCAGTCCTGTATGGTCAGTCCTGTATATTCCTTGTATTTTTCTATGATCTCCGGAAAATCCAGTAATTTTTCATAGGTATCTTCATACTGAATGTCATATATATCGTTGAACAGAAAATCAATATATCGCTCCCGATTTAAAAAACACCAATGGTCGGTAGAATTTAATATATCCCCGCGGAATCTTATAATGGTTGAATCAATTACCGGAATATCGTTACACAATTGGGAAATGGAACAACGGTAACCATTATCTGCCTGACTCCATGCGTAATCAGGGCGAGTCTGCGTACCATCCATATGCAGCTCTATCGCTTCCTCTTTCATTATCCTGTAGTCCAGAGCTCTGTGAACGATCTGGATTTCCCCGTCCATTCCAATACTTGTGCATAGATTCCGGATCCGGTCATCACACTCTTCCAGAGAAAACCCCTCAACTTCCTGATCTATAGCATATTTATCCCTGTTATAATCATAAGTCAGTCCATCCCTGTATGCCATTGAATAATAATCATAAGTGCTGCATGTAAAAGAAATACCTACTAATGGTTCTTTATTAAAAAACAGATGCATATTATCATCCCCGAGATATTGGATCATATCATCAGCTACAAACTCCTGATACGGATGATAATCCTCCATCAAAGCAAGCAGCGGCTCTTCCGGTATATCCTTCTTTGTCGCAAATGCCTTTCTAAAGCCCTTTGTGCTTATCGTATCCGGTACATCTATCCTGGCATAAATGCTGTTCTTATCATCGATCACTTCTGTCCATTTATCCGGTACATCAATAAAAAATTGTTCTGCGCGCTGTTCTTCCGTCACTATTGCAGAAACCGGAGAAGGATCTGCTTCCTTCTCCGATTTGCTGAATATTTTTTTAGGATCTAAAAAAATAGAAACTAAAATACAGATAACAATAAAACCGATCAAACAGTAATTTATATATTTTTTCATTGCTTTCTCCTGATAAATTTATTTAAGGCGTCCATCTTCCAGTAACATTAAATGTTCCGGAGGTCACTTCCCATTCAGGGTCACCGCCGATAATCCGGTAGGTATTTCCTGCAACGCCCTTTTTATAATAACCTGTTGTATGCCTGTATGTTTCTCCAGGCTGAATGGCAACATCATATGTATACTGTGTGCCTCCGCGTTCATCATATACAGCAACCCATATTCTTCCTGCACCTGTTATGGAAGTTGGTGTAATATATGCCGTCTGCTCGCTGTCAGCTTTTCTTGCTAACCACACCCCTTCGTCATATTCCTCTGCTTTTATTTTAAAAGTAAAGGTTTTTGTTTCAGCAAAAACTGTCATGCTGCCAAATAGCATGCACATTGCCGCAGCCAATGCGACTATTCTGATTCTTTTCTTCATATGTTTTAATCCCCTTTCACATCAATTGTAATATATAAATTTCCTGTCTGATCCTGTTTCAATTGTTACTCTCACTTTCCATGGCCGACACTACAGGAATATAGTAAAATACCACATTCTGATAAATCTCGCCGCTATTTATCAGATACTCATTGCCATTTATGATTTCTGTCTTCATTCTGCGATCGCCATCAACTAAAAGAAATCTGCCGTCGGTCAAAAATTCCTGGCATAACTGAACTTCACCGGAAAACGGAAACATCGATCCGGCAATGATTTGTTTTCCGCTCTCATCTCCCAGATCGTATGAATAGATCCCTGCATCTCCAAAAAAGAACAGATCTGCATTGATTCCGGCATGCGCTCCGGTATAGCTTCCATATCCTGACGGCAATACATCCTCATAGCATTCCCCGATACACAAACCTTCCGGATCAATGGACATAACCGCCATTTCCGAATTTCTTGTATTGTTTGAAAGATATATCTTTCCGTCATTTCCTCTTGCCATGGAATAAATTCCCCACAAACGGCTGTCCGGGCTGTCAACAAGGCCCAGGATTTGTCCATCTGCTTCAATAATGGTTATTCCGCTTTGGGATATTTCCCGAAATCTGTTTCCGGAAATATAATATCTTCCCTCTCCATCAATAACAAAATCTGTTACGATCTGTCCAAAAGAACCTTCTATCGGAAAGACTTCTCTCATATCAATTTTCCGAATAACCCTGCCCTCCTGATCTGATATCCACATTTCGCATCTCTGTACGCTTTTATCTGAATCTGTAAGAAATATATGGATATTTCCTTCTATATCCAGATTAAAAGCCTGTATCATCAAATCTGATGGAATATTCAGGGGCAATTTTTCTGAGGTATTATCTTCTATCTTCATTTTATGGATCGCATAGATTCCGCTATCGGACTCTACTCCTGCCAAAAATATGATATTGTCCACATTTGCTATAAAACAAATATCAAGACTTCCCTCATAAGGAATTGTTATTTCCTTATTTGAAATTGGAACAACAGTTTCCGACAAAGTATTATTTGGGGGTTCTGTTTCCTCAATTTCTTTTGTAACGAACCCTTGGTTTTCTATAGCTACCATATTTTTTTCCGGCACTTTCCTGTTACAGGCGCATAAGCATACTGACAATACTGTAATGTATATAAAAAATATTTTTTTCATAGATTATAATCAAATTCACATATATTCTTTAATATATGTACTCTGGCTGTAACCTACTGTACCGGTTTTATATCTTTGGACATGAGACCATCCGCCACGATTATTATAATCGTAATCTATGAATACATCCTCGTTCTTATACATTAACTCCAGTCTGTCCGAAGATGTACTTGCCGCTCTGCGTAAAGCAACACCATCGCCGTCTACATATCCTAATACAAAATAGAAATCAGGTGTTTTTGCATGTACTCCCAAAATGGCTACATTACTGCAGATCAATGCTCCAAGCGCTACTGCTGTTACTTTACTTAAAATTGTTTTTTTCATATAGAACCCTCCTATCTGTCTATGATTTATATTTTGAATAATATTGATTTACTGCAACGGACTCCCCTCCCTCTTTTATTTTATATTATGCCTAGAAGGCGTAATAGCAAAAATTAACATCCCCATATTTTATTCCTTCTCCTATATGCTGTTTTTTGGCAATTACTAATAATTGATTATCTTTAAAAAAACAACTTGTTGATGAATTATATGGAAACTGCGCTATATAAAAGGAATCAATTATTTTTTCAGCTTTTGGCTCTCCTAGATTATATTTATAGGCTCCTCTCATTCCTCTGATTAAAAAATCACATCTTTCCCCTGCGCCCAAAACAGAATATATATCCTCTAATGGTAAAAAATTTCCTGTACTTTCAATATCCAATCTTTTTTCCGCAACATTGATACTATCAATTTCAAACTGCCCGGGACTCAATGCAGGAGTATTATATAGAATATAAATTTTACCGTCTCGTGCTCCCATACAATGAAATCCTCTGTCACCATCACCTATTCTGCACAATTTTTCTCCGTTTTCGTCAAGAATAAGTGTTCCATTTCCCACATATTCTCTTAAATAATACCTACCCTCATTATCTACCGCAAAAGCGGAGATTCCATATCCTTCAACTTTACTAATGCACTCGGAAATATCCAGTTTCTTAGTGATGACTTTATCCGGGGACAACTTCCATATTTCACATCTTTCATTTCTGTCATTACAAAGAAATATATACAAATTTTCTTTCTCATCAACAAAAAGCTGATAAAACGGTATTTCATCCGGTGCTTTAATATTCAGAATCCGGGGATCGCTTTCTCCGTTATCAACCTGACATATCTGTGATTTCAAAACACTCCCATCTTCTGCAAATTCAATTCCTATAAAATAGTAATTTTCATTATCTGCAACCAGAGAATACGGATAATAAGCTTCTTCCATAGGGAGAATCTTCACAGTCCCTGATTTATCAGTGAGTTGATAGATAAGAAGAACCACATTTATAATAATCATAGCAATAACTGCAATCTGCCTTTTCATAGTAATTTCCCCTATGTTGTACTATGTCATGTAGTACTTAAATAATATAGCGTATTTCCTTTACTTTGTCAATAACCGATTATGATTTTCACATATTTAATTAAGCAAAGTAAATTCTACTCACTTCATTTTCCAAAGCGGTAGAATTTACTTTGATATTTCCAAAACACTAATGAGGACAGACCTTATAAATTGTTGATGATATTTCTGAAATAGTTTTCTTATATCCGCACTTAGTACATAGCTGCGCACGATAATTTATTACTTCACAACTGTTATCGCCGTTTTTCTTATGCTCAGAATAAGTCCCGGCTTCAAAATTATGTATACACGATAATTTTATCTGTCCTTGAGAGGATAATATGGATTCCTCGAACGGATACATTTCCCCTTTTGCATTTGTAAACACATAATCACCCAGACGGAAATCCTCAATTATTGAGCCAAAAGGCATGCATTCTTCACCAAATACAGTAATAGCACAATCAATATTTTCCCAATCCCTGTCTTCAATATTCTCAGATTCTGCATAAGAACTCATTCTTGGTTCTTTATATGCCAATGCCGGTATGCTGCTGATTAAAAAACTAAAAGCTATAATCGTAATTGCAAATCCATTTTTCCATACTTTTTTCTCATTTTCTTTCATAATCCTATTGATTCTTTCCCTCGAAAGTCCACGTTTTGCTCCCAGGGCCATAAGCACAGTTTCCGCATTTTTAGTTTGTTCAACTGCAGCGATAATACAGTTCATATAGCATATTTTTTCTTCTTTTGACATATTTTCCACTGCCACATTATCACACAACAATTCATTTACTGTTATATTTTCATGGAACAGATAATAGGCAAGCGGATTATACCATTCTATGGCTATGACCACATAGGACAAAAATCGAAATATTCCATCCATATTCTGTATATGCTTCAGTTCATGACATATAATTCCCTTAGTTGAGTTTGCATATTTTTCATCATTCAACGGAAGTAAAATAACAGGCTTTAATACTCCCATAGCAATGGGTGAAGAAACATATGGAGACATTCCAATTTGTATTTTTCTTTTTCTGCTTTTATTATTATTTAAATCATTGGGGAAATCAATATATATAATTTTTCTTCTATACTTATGACTCAATGTCAAATATGTAATAATCCAACCAAACGTCAGCACTAAAAACAACGTAAACGCTGTCCATATGAATGGCAGCCACTTCTCATATCCTGTTATATATACAATTTCATTATTTTCATTCATAATGATAACGCTTTCCCAAATATTGTTGATATGTTCAATATACATTTCTTTATTCTCAGGGAATGTTATCCCTATCATCTCCAATATAACCTTTAAAAACCCTTTAATTTCTGCTGCTATCCAGGGAATTGGCAACAAATAAAATAATATATTGATTTTTAAATATATATTTTTTTCTCTGACTGAAAACTCAAAAGGCAATAGATGATTAAAAATAATATATAATAGCGTGCAGGCGCTTCCGCCCAATACCATGCATAAATATAATTTCATTTACTTTCCCACTCCTTTAACAATTTGTTTCAGTTCATCGATTTCTCCTTTACTCGGCACATCATCACAAGGCTTTTGACTCTGGCATTTTATTCTTTGCCGTTTCTACAACACTAATGAGGACATATCTTATAGCTTGTTGTTGATATTTCTGAAATAGATTTCTTATATCCGCACTTAGTACATATCTGCGCACTATAATTTATTACTTCACAGCTGGAATCACTATTTTTTTTATGCTCAGAATAAGTCCCGGTTTCATAGTTATGTAAACACAATAATTTCATCTGCTCTTGACAGAGTAATAAAGATTCCTCGAACAGATATATTTCTCCCGTTTCACTTATAAATACATAATCACCCCGACTGAAGTCTGTAATGATAGCAGCATACGGATTTATTTCCCCTTCTGAGATAAATGCTATCCAATCCGTGTTTTCAAAGTCTTTAGACGTAATGTATCTGGGTTCTACATAAGTAGTATAAGTATAATTTATCGGTTCTTCATATGCCAAAGCCGGAATACTGCTAAGCATAAAGCTGACAGCCACAATACACATTGCAAGTCTGTTTTTCCATACCTTTTTATCGTTTTTGTTCATAATTCTTATCATTCTCTCCTTTGAAAGTCCTCTCTTTGCTCCTAAAGTCATAACCACTGTTTCAACTCCTTGCGGCTTTTCTGCAGCCGCAATAATACATCTCATATATTGTATTTTTTCCTCTTTTGACATACCCTCTACTGCAGCTTCATCACACATCATTTCACTTACTGCTATGTGTTCCCGCAGCAAGTAATAGGCAAAAGGATTAAACCATTCCATAGCGATTATTACAAAGCTTAAAAAGCGAAATATCCCATCCTTATTTTGTATATGTTTCACTTCATGGCCAATAATTCCTTTTATTGAATCTGCATATATCTTATCATATGAGGGCAGCAATATAACCGGTTTTATGATTCCAATTGCTATCGGGGAAGAAACCCGGGAAGAAATACCAACCTGTATTTTTCTGCTTTTTTCATTTTGGGGAACATCATCAAGATCTGTATAAATAATAACTTGTTTATATTTAAAATTCAGTATCATATATGAAATGATCCATCCTGCAAGCAATGCAACAAATAAAACAGATACGATCACTACAAATGGAAAACATTTCTGGTATCCTGTTATACAAACTTTTTTTTGTTTTTCGCAACTGACAATTAAGCTTTCCCATACACTATTAGGATGTATAAACATATAGGACTGCTCATTTTTCTTCCGTGCTTTTTCTAATATCGGCCACAGAGTTATTTTTAATTGTGATAATAATAAAGGTACCGGTAATAAATAAAATATGAAGTTTATTTTCAAAAATATATTCTTCCATTGTAGTGAAAGCTCATAAGGCAATAAATAATCAAAAATAATATACAGCAGTGTGCAGGCGCTTCCGCCCAATACCATGCATAAATATAATTTCATTCCCTTTCCCACTCCTTTAACAATTGCTTTAGTTCATTGATTTCTCCCTTATCCAACACCTCACCGCCATTAAAAGCTGTAAGCATCTTTACTATAGAACCCTGATAATTCTTATCCAGAAAAGCCTTTGACTCTGACATTTTGTACTCTTCCTTTGTCATAGCCGGAACATACTGCTTATATCTTCCCTCTTCTATGACCTGCACCAGACCCTTTTGCTGCATTCGAAACAAAAAGGTATTCAAAGTCTGTTTTTTCCAGCTTTTTTCTGTGTGGGTATTAAAATAATCCAACAATTCTCCAAAGGAAATAGGCTCACCTTTTTCCCAAAGCACCTCCATAACACTTAATTCTGAATCTGACAGTTCAATAAATTTCATTTTTGGCCTCCAATGTACTATAGCATGTAATACTACTGCTAAGAATAACATTAATTTAGTTAAAAATCAATATGGAATTTTTTGCCGGATTTTTTAAGAGCAAAAAAACGATTATGTATAATAAAATAAATGATTTTTCAAAAAAGAGTAAATTGTTATCTGGGCGAAATATAGATTTAAAGCTCCCTTTCAGTAATCTTGCACTGGGATTAGAATATATCGGCCCTGCAATGTCTGATCCGGATTATTTCTATTGGTGCATTTCCCCAATTGATGATGAAGAAGGAAAAACTCATCTATTTGTATCACGTTGGAAAACAAAACACAATTTTAAAATGTGATGAACCGATCACGGATAATATCGGCTATATTGAAGATGTAAATGCCTTTGAAATGAATGGTAAAATCTTATATACTGACCACAGACAATTTTGGAGATAATAGCGGAATCCGCGGTGCAGGATTACTTTGGGAATCTGAAGACGGACGCTTTTCCTGCTTTCTAATGCCAAAATAGGTTTCGGGTTAATGAGCGATTATATGGTCATACCGTCTTATGCCACAAAACCTTATATTGGGGAACCTAAATTCGAACGGCCGGCTATATTAATACGAAATGAAAACCTGCTTATTTTTATGCAGCAAGTGATCTTAATATAGAAGGAAATAATGCTACCGAAAATTTTGTGTTGAAAGTACATTTATTATAAACAGAAAACAAAATAAAAAGGAAAATGCTAATATGACTGCAAAAGAAGATTGGTTTGACTTTGAATTAAACCGTTTTACATTTGAGGGCAGGGAAGCAATTATAGTGGAACCAAAGCAGGCCGATGAGAGGAAGAACTATCTGGTAGAAAATTACGGATTATTCTCATAATGTGTACCCATCGGTATGAGCTGCGGAGGTCTGCATGCCATCAACTATGCTTCCCTGTTTCCCGAAGACATTGCAGTTTTATATCTGGATGCCGCTGTTCTTAACCTGTTAAGCTGTCCTATGGGATTTGGCTCCAGCATGAGAGATGAGGAAGTAGTGGAAGAATGCCTGTATTAGCAGAGCATAAAATTCCTGTTATTATGTTATACGGTGAAGAAGATGATGTAGTACCCTATCCGGAAAACGGCATTTTCCTGGAAAAACTTTACCGCAAAAAACAACTGCCCCTCCAGGAGATCCGTAAGCCGGGATGCGGTCATCATCCCCATGGTCTAACAGACCCTGCCCCAATTGTAAACTTTATTTTAAAGCATATAGCGGGAGAATAATAAAATGAAAAGAATTTCACCGAAAGAGGCAGGTATTCATCCGGTATCCATTTTAGGATTTTTAGATGAAATCGAGAAGGAAGGACTTAACCTTCACAAATTTATGATGCTGCGGCACGGCAATGTTTTTGCTGAGGGAAGTTATTGTCCTTACAAAAAAGAAGAACTACACACCCTGTTCTCTTTCAGTAAAAGTTTTACCTCCACCGCGGTAGGATTTGCAGTGCAGGACGGACTGCTTTCCCTGGAAGATCATGTGATGGATTTTTTCCTGATCAGGATCCTGAAAATCTGGGAGAGCGAACCGGAAAAAGATCCCGGCAGTTTCTTTTTGTACAATAACAGGGCAACCTATATGCTTTCGGCCATTGTCTGTAAGGTAACAGGAAGATCCATGTTTGAATATTTAAAAGAAAAACTGTTTGATCCGTTGGGCTTTCGGCAGGATATCTGGTGGGAAACCTCCCCACAGGGATATGAAGGCGGTGCATACGGTCTGAATCTTACCTTGGAGGATATGGCAAAATTCGGTATTTTCCTGATGAACCAGGGCAGCTATGAGGGGAAACAGCTTTTAAACGCCCAATGGTTTCAGGAACCCGTAAAGCCCTGGTCGGATACCTCTCACAGATGGGGCGGCGAGTATGAGTATGGTTACGGCTATCAGTTCTGGATGTGTTCTGTACCCGGAATTTACCGCGCGGACGGCGCTTTCGGACAGTTCTGTGTGGTGGCTCCCGAATATGATCTGATCCTGATCACCAATTCGGCGGAACCGGACTTAGGCCGGATCCTGGAAGCATTCTGGCACAACATTCTTCCGGCTGCAAAGCAGGGACAAAAGAATACAGAAGAAACAAGCGGTTCGAACGAAGAATGGCATTTGATGCAGGATACACTGGAAAAGCGCATATTAGAATTAGAAATAAATACCAGTTGGAAAAACAGTCCTCCTTTGGAAACTAACCGATGTTATCAGGGTGATCTGGATAGCAGAGAATTTATACTGGAAGATAATATGTATAACTTGCGAAGCATTTCTTTTATGAAATCAGGAAATGACTGCCGCATCAATCTGAAAAATGGTGAAAATACAGATATCTTTATTGTTTCTGCCGCGCAATGGAACGAAACAGTTATTCATCCGGATCTGCCGGAACAGGAAATAAAGAAACGTACTTTCCGTATGGGGCTTTATGAGAAGGCCAGTGTAAAAGGCTATTTCGAAAAAGATGTTGTCCTTTTTGATATAGTATTTCGGGAAACACCCTACTGCGATGCATGGCATATAAAGTCTGTCAAAGAGGGAATTGAAATTTCCATCAAAAGAAATGTAGGTAATAAACCGGTAGATTTTACGGTTCGGGGAAAATAAATAAAAAAATGCTGATCTCTCAGCATTTTTTATTTCTTATTAATCAAGACTGTCATGGATCTCACTATGAAGTTCCTGCAGGGATTTAAGTTCTCCGCTCTTATGCGTCTTTACATAGTGAATGCCCTCTGCCGTTGCCCTTGCAGCGGCAATAGTAGTCATATAAGGAACCTTGGCTTTAATGGCAGCCTTTCTTAAATAGCTGTCATCATGAACGCTGTTCTTACCGATAGGGGAGTTAACTACCAGCTGAATATCCCCGTTTGTGATCAGGTCTGCAACATTAGGGCGGCCTTCATAAATCTTCTTAACTTTTTCAGCTTCTACTCCTGCTGCACGGATCAGATCACAGGTTCCGCCTGTAGCCACGATCTTGAAACCGTCTTCGGCAAATCGTTTTGCTACTTCTGCCACTTCATCCTTATCCTTTTTATTTACGGAGATCAGCACGGTTCCTTCCATAGGAAGTTTTGACTGAACTGCTTCCTGTGACTTAAAGAATGCCTCTCCATAGGAAGGCGATAAGCCCAATACTTCACCGGTAGAACGCATCTCGGGTCCAAGGACGGGATCAACCTCCTGGAACATATTAAAGGGAAATGCTGCTTCCTTTACGCCGTAATAGGGTATTACCTGCTCCTTTAAAGCCGGAACCGGTGAGGGACGACCCGTTATTTCCGATGTAATGATCTCTGTGGCAAGAGGTACCATACGGATATTGCATACCTTGGACACAAGAGGTACCGTACGGCTTGCCCTGGGATTTGCTTCCAGTACGAAAACTTTGCCGTTTTCGATAGCGTACTGCATATTCATGAGACCCTTTACATGCATCTCTTCCGCTATCTTTCTTGTATATTCTTTAATGGTCTCCACATTTTCTGCAGAAATATGAACAGAAGGAATGATACATGCCGAATCTCCCGAGTGGATACCTGCAAGCTCAATATGCTCCATAACGGCCGGAACAAACGCATGGGTACCGTCGCTTATGGCATCTGCTTCACATTCCAGCGCATGATTTAAGAAACGATCTATCAGGATAGGTCTGTCGGGCGTAACACCTACTGCGGCATTCATGTATTCCGTCATGCTTTCATCATCATAGACAACTTCCATACCCCGTCCGCCAAGTACATAAGAAGGACGTACCATAACAGGATAACCGATTCTGTTTGCAATAGAGATTGCTTCTTCCACTGTAGCAGCCATTCCTGACTCCGGCATGGGTATTTCCAGTTTTTCCATCATTTCGCGGAACAGATCCCGGTCTTCTGCAAGATCAATGACGGAAGGAGAAGTGCCTAATATCTTCACTCCGTTCTTTTCCAGCTCTGCTGCCAGATTAAGAGGAGTCTGGCCTCCAAACTGTGCGATAACGCCAAGAGGTTTTTCCTTTTTGTAAATACTCAGAACATCTTCCAGCGTCAGCGGTTCAAAATAAAGTTTATCGGAGGTATCGTAGTCTGTGGATACGGTTTCCGGATTACAATTAACAATGATCGTTTCAAATCCCAGCTTTTTCAGTGCGATAGCAGCATGAACACAGCAATAATCGAACTCAATACCCTGTCCGATACGGTTAGGACCTCCTCCTAAGATCATGATCTTAGGCTTATCTGTGTTAACGGGATTTTTATCCTCGGCATTGTAAGTAGAATAGTAATATGCGCTGTTCTCGGTTCCGCTTACATGAACGCCTTCCCATGCTTCCTCCATGCCCAGCTCTATGCGGTGATTGCGGATATCTTCTTCCGGTATTTCCAGAAGCTGGCTTAGATATTTATCTGAAAAACCGTCTTTCTTAGCTGAGATCAAAAGCTGATCTTCCGGCATTTTGCCTTTACACTTAAGCAGCTCTTCCTCTTCTTCCACCAGCTCCTTCATCTGCTCGATAAAATATGTTTTCACTTTCGTGATTTCAAAGATCTCTTCCGGCGTGGCACCCTTGCGAAGTGCCTCATACATCACGAAATGACGTTCGCTGGAAGGAGTGATCAGCCTGCGAAGCAGTTCCTCTTTCGTCATGGAATTAAAATCTTTGGCAAATCCCAGACCGTAGCGTCCTGTCTCCAGGGAGCGGATAGCTTTCTGAAAAGCCTCTTTGTAGGTCTTGCCGATACTCATGACTTCACCTACTGCACGCATCTGCGTTCCCAGCTTGTCCTCCACGCCCTTAAACTTCTCAAAAGCCCAGCGTGCAAATTTAATAACCACATAATCCCCGTCTGGTACATATTTATCAAGGGTACCGTACTTTCCGCAGGGAATATCTTTTAAAGTCAGACCTGTTGCCAGCATAGCGGAAACAAGTGCGATAGGAAATCCCGTTGCTTTGGAAGCCAATGCAGAGGAACGTGAGGTACGGGGATTTATTTCAATTACAATGATCCGGTCTGTAACGGGATCGTGAGCAAACTGCACATTGGTTCCCCCGATCACCTGTACCGACTCAACTATCTTATACGCCTGCTCCTGAAGCCTCTTCTGACACTCCTTAGATATGGTGAGCATCGGCGCCGAACAGAAGGAATCACCTGTATGTACTCCGAGAGGATCGATATTTTCTATAAAGCATACTGTTATAATATTGTTTTCTGCATCACGGACTACTTCTAATTCCAGCTCTTCCCAGCCGAGAATTGATTCTTCCACCAGCACCTGCCCTACTAAAGATGCCTGAAGACCTCTTGCACAAACGGTTTTTAACTCTTCTTTATTATATACAAGGCCACCGCCTGCGCCTCCCATGGTATAGGCAGGACGAAGCACTACCGGATAGCCAAGCTTATCGGCAATGGCAAGAGCTTCTTCTACGGAATAAGCAACCTCGCTGCGCGCCATTTCTATTCCCAGCTTATTCATGGTCTTCTTAAATTCAATACGGTCCTCACCGCGCTCAATGGCGTCTACCTGCACGCCAATGACCTTTACATCATATTTATCCAGAATTCCCGCCTTATTTAATTCTGCACAAAGATTAAGTCCGGACTGTCCTCCCAGATTGGGAAGCAGTGCATCTGGACGCTCCTTGGCAATGATCTGCTCAAGCCTTTCCACATTAAGGGGCTCGATATAAGTAACATCCGCTGTTTCCGGATCCGTCATAATCGTGGCGGGATTGGAATTTACCAGCACGATCTCATATCCCAGCTTACGAAGCGCTTTACACGCCTGTGTTCCTGAATAGTCAAATTCGCAGGCCTGTCCGATAACGATAGGTCCCGAACCAATGATCAATACTTTATGAATATCTGTCCTCTTTGGCATAAATAGTCCTCCTGCACTGTACATGTTTTCTTTCCATTAAAAGTAATTCTATCATTGCTGTATTACAGGTGTCAATTCAGAACAGACTATAAATCAGCTTTTTCATGCCGCAGCACGATAGCGGAAACCGGCGGAAGCTGTAAATGGATCTTTCCTCCCTTTACCGGATAACTTTCTTCTTTTGTAGAAAATCCATCAGAATACGACAGCATAAGGCGTTTCATGGATACTCCATCCCTTGGAATACCGGCAACCCATACGGAAACTTCCTTTTGTACCTCATAATTATTGTTGTTTATTATGACTACCGTCTGGGCATTTTTATCAAAGCGCCCATAACCGATCAGATTATATTCTCCTAACAAATACTTCAAAGAACCTTTCAATATTTCAGGGCACATTTTATGAATGAGAATCATTTCCCTGTGAAAGCAGATCAGCTCATGATCCTCATTTCCCCATGGATAGGTACGTCTGTTATCGGGATCCGTAAAGCCGCACACTCCGGCCTCATCACCATAGTAAACGGTAGGGGCTCCGGGCCAGGTCATCTGCATCACCACCGCCTCCCGCATAACGGCTTTGTTTACATCTTCATTCGCCGCATAAGATCCCAATGTATTAATGCGCCCTACCTTTTTATTCGTTCTGGTAAGAAAACGGGAATGATCATGATTTGACAGCTCATTCATGGCAATTAAAAGAGAAGGCATGGTAAAGTTTGCCATATGATGTTCCATAGCTCCTTTAAAACTATCTGCGTTTCCAAGCAGATCTGCCCGGAAATCATCACTGTGCTTCTCCATACCTGTCAGAAACCATGTCACAGGCTCCATAAAAGCATCATAGTTCATGACTGTGTCCCATTCCTTACCGTTCAGCCATTCTCTGGGACTTCCATAATGCTCCGCCAGAACAATCGCGTCAGGGTTGGCTTCTCTTATTGCCCTACGGAATTCCTGCCAGAAATAATGATTAAATTCGGAACTATGACCTAAATCAGCTGCTACATCCAATCTCCATCCATCTACATTAAAAGGAGGGGAGACCCATTTTACGCCAATTCCTATTACATACTCCAACAGTTCCCGTGATTTCTCATAATTCAATTTGGGTAAGGTATCATGTCCCCACCAGCCGTCATAACTTCCGTTATAAGGCCATGCATCTTCATTGTAAAAATGAAAATAATCATGATAGGGACTTTCTTTTGACACAAAGGCGCCCTTTTCATAACCTTCCGCATTTTCGTAGATCCGCTCTCTGTCCATCCATTTGTTAAAAGAACCGCAGTGGTTAAAGACCCCATCTAAAATGACCCTCATTCCTCTTCTGTGAGCTTCCTCTACCACCTTAACAAACAGCTCGTTACTTGCTTCCAGATTTATCTTATTGGTAACTCTGTCAATATATCTGGTGGCAAATCTGTTCTCTCTCTGATCAGGATGGAGCAGTTCCCCTTCATCACTGATGATCTTTCCCACATGAGGATCGATATAATCATAGTCCTGTATATCATACTTATGATTGGATGGAGAGACAAATAAAGGATTAAAATAAATAACATCTACTCCGAGATCCTGCAGATAATCCATCTTATCAAGCACGCCCTGCAGATCTCCTCCGTAAAATTCCCGCACATCCATAGCAGCCGGATATTGATTCCAGTCCGCTACCCGGACTGTTTTCTCTCCGATATATTCATATTCATCTGTCAGCACATCATTTGTGGGGTCTCCGTTATAGAAACGATCCACATAAATCTGATACATAACTGCGCCTTTTGCCCAGTCAGGCGTCTTAAAACCGGGAAGAATACGGAAATTATATTCCGCCGCAGCTTCTTTCGTCACGCCCCTTATATCATAAATGCAGGAAATCTTTCCTGCTTCTACTTCGAAATAATAAGAAAACTCTTCATTTTCCACTTCCATCTGGCAGGAAAAATAATCAAAATATTCATCGCTGCTTTCTTTCAGCATTAAATACTTTGTAGACTTATGGACCAAAAAAACTCTGTCAATATTATTGAGTTCAGCACGAAATCTAATAGTCACCTCAGAATAGGGATTAGGCTCTGCAGGAGTAACAAACTCCTCTGTAGTATCGCTGAATAAAGCTTTTCGATTAAAAATAGGTCTCATTCCGTCTATATATCGTCTTTCAAATTCTACTTTTCTTAATCGATCAATATCCATAAACATATCAGGCTTACTCCATTCCTAGAATTGACACATATAATTTATTCTATACTATCCAAAAACTATAGTCAAATATTCTAACCTTTGGACAGTAAAAAGAACAGTACAAGTACTGTTCTTTTTAGAGAAGGTATTTCTTTCTTATGGGGTATAGCAAAAAACTATATAATGTATTGGGGGGGGTTACAANTAGTATAATAACATACTCCTCTTTATGCGTAAATACTTACAATTCACAAATATTACAATTTTGATCATGTGTTTTTGTGCATTATTACCAATATTCTCTATAATTCCTAAGAATTAAAAAAACCTTCCGGCGAATTATCATTCTTATCAAACAATGATTCGAACTCACTTCTGCTGATCTTCTCCTTTTCAAGCAGCAGTTTCGCACAGTTATGAAGCACATCTGTATGCTCCAGGATAATTGCTTTCGCCTTGCTGTAGCAGTCATCAATAATGCTCTTTACTTCCCTGTCGATCTCACCGGACATAAGCTCACTGTGATTCTTGGCATGTGCCAGATCTCTTCCGATAAATACCTCATCATCATCACTGTTATAATTAATGACGCCGATATTTTCTGACATACCGTATTTGGTGACCATATCCCGGGCGGCACTGGTAGCCTTTTTAATATCACTGGAGGCACCTGTGGTAATATCGTCGAAAATAATTTCTTCCGCAATACGTCCGCCGAGAGATACCATAATGTCCTGCAGCATTTTTCCCTTGGTGATAAACATTTCATCTTTTTCCGGAAGAGGCATGGTATAGCCTGCTGCCCCAAGCCCTGTGGGAATAATGGAAACAGTGTACACCGGCCCCACATCCGGCAGTACATGGAACAGGATCGCATGGCCTGCTTCATGATAAGCGGTGATCTTCTTTTCCTTATCGGAAATAATACGGCTTTTCTTTTCCGTACCGATCCCTACTTTAATAAATGCTTTTTTAATATCTTCCTGTTTTACATACTCTCTGTCTGATTTTGCAGCATTGATAGAT
The DNA here is from genome assembly GCA_014803415.1 of Lachnospiraceae bacterium. GTDB lineage: Bacteria > Bacillota > Clostridia > Lachnospirales > Lachnospiraceae > Suilimivivens. The sequence goes on along the minus strand of JAAVBZ010000019.1, from coordinate 154,877 downwards.
GCTTCATTTAATAGATTTTCCAGATCGGCTCCGGTAAATCCGGCAGTTGTCTGCGCGATCTGCTTTAAGTCCACATCCTCGGCAAGGGGTTTGTTTTTGGAATGAACCTTTAAGATTTCTTCCCTGCCGCCTATGTCAGGTCTGTTTACACTGATCTTTCTGTCAAAACGTCCGGGACGCAGGATAGCCGGATCCAGAATATCCACGCGGTTGGTTGCCGCCAGTACAATAATCCCTTCGTTTACACCGAATCCGTCCATTTCCACCAGCAGCTGGTTCAGGGTCTGTTCTCTCTCATCATGTCCGCCCCCCATACCGGTTCCTCTGCGTCTTGCCACCGCATCGATCTCATCGATGAATACGATGCAGGGTGCGTGTCTTTTCGCTTCTTCAAAGAGATCCCTTACACGGGAAGCGCCTACACCTACAAACATTTCCACAAAATCGGAACCTGAAATACTGAAGAACGGTACGCCTGCCTCTCCTGCGATCGCCTTGGCAAGCAATGTCTTACCTGTACCGGGAGCTCCTTCCAGAAGCACGCCTTTGGGAATTCTGGCTCCCACCTTTGTAAATTTGGCAGGCTGCTTTAAAAATTCAACTATTTCTTCCAGATCTTCCTTTTCTTCCTGAAGGCCCGCCACATCTTTAAGAGTGACCTTTCCATCGCCTAAGGAAAGCCTTGCACGGCTCTTGCCGAAGTTCATCATCTTGTTGCCGCCGCCTGAATTCTGGCTGTTCATCATAACAAAGAAAAATACCATTACGATCACTGCCAAAAGTACAGGAAATACACTTGTCAGAAACCAGTTTTCTTCTTTTACTTTTTCTACCTGAGGATCCAGCCCATAAGATACAAGCAGCTGTTCTATTTCTGACACATCTGTTACATACAGCGTTTTATGCTGTCCGTCAGAAAGGACAATTTCCACTTCACCGGTGGGCGTTTCCCGATTTGGCTGGATGCTTGCTGCAATTACTCTGTCGCCTTCAAGACTTTCCAGCAGTTCTCCTCTGGTATACTCGCTTTGCTTGACATCCAACATACTGGTCCAGATCACTAAAAACAACAGTCCTAAGATCAGGACAAAATATAAACTAAAACCACGGTTCTTCCTGTTCAATACGTTTTACCTCTTCTGCCAAAATACTCTTTGATACAAATTCTTTTATTCAAAACTTACGACACCGATATAAGGAAGATTCCTGTAACGCTGATCATAATCAAGACCATAACCTACTACAAATTCATCAGGAATCTGAAAACCGGTGTAATCAACATGAACATCTGTCACCCTTCTATCCGGTTTATCTAAAAGTGTGCACAGACGAAGACTTTTAGGACCTCTGTCCTTTAACATTTCCAGCAGATAACTCAAAGTTCGTCCTGAGTCTACAATATCTTCAACTACCAGAACATCCTTGCCTAAAATAGGTTCATCCAGATCCTTTACGATTCTGACTACGCCGCTTGACTTGGTCTCACTGCCATAACTGGATACTGACATAAAGTCAAGAGATACGGGAACCGTGATCCTTTTGGCAAGCTCACACATAAAAAAGCTCCCGCCTTTCAAAACACAGATCAGATGTACCTGCTTGCCTTCATAATCCTTACTGATCTGTTCTCCGATTGCCTGAATTCTGGCATCTACTTCTTCTTCTGATAATAAAACTTTTACCTTCTCAGCCACTTTTCATGACTCCTTTCTTAAGTAACTTTCCTTATCATTTATCCTGACCTGCAAAATATTCAGGGTATCCTCCGATATTTTGTAATATTCGCTGATCCTGTATCCGGGAACCCAGAGAATATGGGAACCCTCCGCAAGCACATAAAAAGAATCCCTTTCTGATCGGGGTATCTTTTCATTGACAAAATAATCCTTTAGAGATTTATGATCCAGTCGGTTGTTAATAGTAAGATAATCTCCTTTTTCTCGTACCCTGAATACAATAGACCTAGTTATTTTATCATAATCAAACCATTTCGTATATGTTTTTTGAGGAATATTTTCAGTTTTTTCATAGGGAAATACCGTAAATTCCACATTNCCGAGATTCGGCACAGATAGTGTCATAGGAATGGAAATTTCATAACGTTCATACTCCTTTTTCTGACCCTCCGGCTCTCTCCTTCTTTGCACATTACCTTTAACAATCATACCCACATCATATGTTTTATAAACAGTGATCCCATACGGCAGATGTATTTCCCTGCTCCCGTTTCCAAAAAACAATTTCCTGATACTGTCAATATGGACAGACGTAATATCCTTTCTTCCGCCTCCGATATCTTCAAGACAGGATAACAGGATTCTTCCCTGAAGGTAAGTATCTGCCCTTAAGAATTCCGGAATATTGATCTTGACAGCCCTGCCTTCCCTGCCATGGGTAACCGAAACACAAGTGTCTTTTATAAGGAGCATCTGCCTCTTTACAAACTCTTCTGCATCAGCCAGATTATCTGCAGCGCTGTTCATATGGGATATCACGCCCCGGTTGATATTATCTTTGACAAAAGGAAGGATATGGTGTCTGATCTTATTTCTGGTATAAATATCCTGTTCATTGGTACTGTCCGTTTTGTACTCAATGTTGCGCTCTTTCAGCCATTTTTCTATTTCACCCCGTTCTATGCCAAGAAGAGGACGAATGATCTTGCCGTTTACCGGTCTGATACCCGTAAGCCCGGTAAGACCCGTTCCCCGAAATAGGTGAAACAACATGGTTTCTGCCCGGTCATTACTGTTGTGGGCAACTGCGATCTTTCCTTTGGGGCTGCCATGTAAATTTTTTTCCTTATCAAGCGCTTCCTCAAAAGCTTCGTATCGGATCTTTCTGCCTGCTTCTTCCTCCGACATGCCATGCCNGANNGCATATTCTTTTACATTTACTTCTTTTAANTAAAAGGGAATCTCATTTTCTTTACAAAGCCTCTTTACATAATCGGCATCTTCTCCTGCATCCTCCCGGATTCCATGATTTACATGCACCACTGCAAAATGAAAGGGAATTGTTTCCCGGAGCATCAGCAGTACAAAAAGGAGGCAGACAGAATCCGCGCCTCCTGAAACACCTGCAACTATAGTATCGTTTTCTTCAAGCATCTGATACTTTTTCACATAANCCAAAACTTTTGTTATCATGCTATTACTATAACGGAATCAAAGNCAAAAGTCAAAGATCCTCCTCTTTTTTCCAGATTCCGATCACCAATACCGTCATATCATCCCTGATATGNCCTCTGCACTGGCGGATACAGAAATTCAGGATGGANTTTGCTATCTCTCCGGGATTTTCCAGATTGCAGCCTCCGATCATTTCAGACAGCATGTCTTCTCCGATTCCCTGGGAAAGGGCATCCGGTATACCGTCCGANAGCATGATAATATAATCNCCATCCATTAGTGNTCTTCCTGTAANTTCCATNTCNGGCTTTTGAAAAATNCCCATGGGAAGNTTACCGGANGATATNCTGTCCACAAGATGCTGACGCTTNATATAGGAACTGGAGCTNCCCATCTTTACNAANCGGCACTCTCCGCTNTACAGATCTATGCTGCACAGATCCAGTGTGGACATATTGGCATTATCTTCTCCCGAGACAAGAGAGCTGTTGATCATCTGAATGGCTGTCTCTGTCTGAAATCCCGCTTCCAGAAACTTCTGCATTAATTCCACCACCATGGTACTGTCCGCACATGCTTTTTCTCCGGAACCCATACCGTCAGAGAGGACTGTAGTATGATTTCCGGCATTTGTTTCAAAAAAAGCGTAATTGTCTCCTGAGATTTTTTCTGTTTCCTTTACTGCAGTGGCTACCCCCGTAAGAACGTGGTATCCGGCCTCCTCCATATAGTAAAAAGTCTTCCATTCATCCCCTACAAAAAAAGGATTGTCTTCCGCTCCCACCAGTCTTATATTAAGCAGCACTGACAAAAGATTTCCCATATCTTCCACGGAAATCGTATCTTTTTTTACATTTTTCATGGAAACAGCCACTTCCATTTTCCCTGATTCATTTTCAATCAGATATAGATTCCTGATCTGAACTCCTACCTCCTTCAGAGCATGAGCTATCTGCCGCAAACGCCTCTCACCCATAGGTTCACAGTGCCTTGCTTCCTTGGCCACACTTGTCATGATCTGCGCCATTTCCTGCAGATGCTCTGCCATCAGACTCTTATTTTCAAGAAGCTTGCGCTGCCATATGTATTCATTTCTGTCTTCATTTAAAACAGATTCTCCGTCTTGCGTTTCACTTTTTGTTTCTTTAAAGGTATCTGCAAGCTCTCTGATAGAATCCGCATAAGTAAGCAGCTTACGCCTCCCATACTCAGGCAGTATACTGTCAAAAGAATCTCTTCCGTTTGTCATATTCTTTTTCATATTCAACAACCATACCTTTCCTTCCACCTGCTACTTTCCTGTTGCCGGGTAACTATCATAGCAAAAAGGATCTGCGGTATTTGTCGAAAGGGCGTCTGCAAAACATGTAAAGCATCAACATTTCCTGCACCCCCACAATCGAGTAGGGAAGCTTTATCCCTACTCGCCGCGCGCCCCGTGCGTCGCCTTGGCGACATACTTCCTCTGCACGGGGCTGCGCATAAAAAATGCAGGCATGAATTCTCTCATGTCTGCATTAATGACTTTCATCTTTAAAAACAATTTCGCCCTCATTGATAAGACCCAGCTTTTCTTTCGCCACATCTTCCGTATATCCCAGGGTTTTAGAATATTTTTCCATTTTTTCTATTTCTTCGGCACGCTTCTCTTCTGCTGCTATCTGCTCTGACAATTCAGCTTCCCTCTGTCTGTTCACTGCAAGCTTTGCTTTCATTTCAACGCTCTTAACAGAAACCACTATCACGATCATGATAACAACAAGAAAAACCAGAAACATTCCGAACTTATTTTGACGTCTCTTACGATATGCCACTTTTCCTGCCATAATAAGCTCCTTTAAGGTCTGCTATTGTTTCCTTAAGAATATTCTAAGTGTTTTCCTATACTCCGTCAACTTCTTTTTCACATACTTACCAAGTCTGCCGGTTTTCCGCCCCAAGAATCTGCCGCCCTTTGCGGCTTTTTTTCCTACAAAACAAAAGGGCTTCACGACCGTACGAAAAACCCGTCCCAAGGTACGAAGTACTAAAGAAAGCACTTTAACTATACTGTTAACAACCAACGGACTTAATGTTTTTTTATAAATCAACATGCCAAGCGCAGCTCCTGCCACGGCAAACCACCTCAGCATACCGTTATTTTCTTCATAAAGCACACAGAACACACCGATAGCGCAGGCTATCCAGAAGACCATATCCTCCAGGGAAATCAGAAATGTCGTATGCCTGAACAGTTTACGCAGGATCACAAACCCGTCATAAACAAATGTAACGACCGCTCCAAGCAAAAGAGAATGCAAAAGGAACAGTACTTCTTTAATAATATCCTGACTTATTACCATCTATTTAAACAGCCTGGAAAGAAGAGATTCTCCCTTTGCTCCTATTCCTGCCTGTTCGGAATAGGTAAAGCTGTCGATCTTGCCTTCGACATCCACTTCTCCCTTATCAAGCGTCAGCCTGTTTACGTGGAGCTCACTTCCCTTGATCATCAGCATGCCCTGATCTGTTTCCAGAATGATCTCATTCACATCAAAGGAAAGCACATCGATTACTCCCGTTAAATTACATGTCCTTCTATTTGACATGGTCATTTTATGCACACGCTTATTAATGCTGTTTAAGTCTTCCATATTTACTCTCCCATATAATCTCTATAAAAGATTATATTAAAGAGCATCTTCATATATTCTATAAATATCGAAACAATTCTTTCGCTTCATCCTTCTTTACAGTTTCCTGTACATCCAGAACCTCCACCTTTACATCCTTGTTGCCGAAGGAAATTGTAATGATATCTCCCTTTTTTACTTCTGCGGATGCCTTAGCGGGCCTGTCATTGATCATTACTCTTCCTGCATCACACGCCTCATTAGCCACAGTTCTTCTTTTGATCAGTCTTGATACTTTTAAATACTTATCCAGTCTCATAACAGTTCTCCTTTTATTACTATGAGAAAAAAGAACCTGCTGGATCAGCAGGTTCTTCAGATCATTCGATATTATGCATTAACTAAATCTTTTAAAGCCTTACCAGCCTTAAACTTAGGAGCCTTGGAAGCTGCAATAGACATTACCTTACCTGTCTGAGGATTTCTTCCTTCTCTTGCTGCTCTCTTAGATACTTCAAATGTACCGAAGCCTACTAACTGAACCTTTCCGTCATTCTTTAATTCTTCTGTTACTACATCTGTAAATGCCTTTAAAGCTTTTTCTGCGTCTTTCTTAGATAATCCAGCCTGATCAGCCATAGCTGCAACTAATTCTGTTTTGTTCATTTCGAACTCCTCCTCTATTATGAGTGATAATTTATTTAGATGTCTCTTGTGAAACGCCTATATTATATATAGCGTCTTCTTATCTGTTTGTCAAGAAAATTTTGCCTTTTTATGCGGATTTCCAAGGTTTTAGACAAATTATCCCTGCTCAGACGGCGGTAATTCGGGCTCTGTAGTCGGCGTAACGGCCGGTATTTCCGTGGGCTTTACAGCAGGAGTAGCATCCGGTGTTTCTGCCGGACTTTCCGTAGGCACCAGTGTGGGAACGACCGTGGGCGTTTCTGTAGGAACTGCCGTAGGCGTCTGCATGGGTTCTTCTGTCGGCGTCTGCGTCGGTTCTGTTGTCGGAGTAACAGAAGGCGTCTGCTCCGGACTCTCACTGGGAGTTGCATGGGGCCGCCTGTGTCTGGGAGTCTTGGTAGGTGTGGGGCTAGGTGTCTCCTCCAGTTTATTCTCACTGACCGTAGACGATGGTGTGGGACTTGCAAGCGAGTTACCGCTGACAGTCTGTACATCATCCGGTACAAGATCAGCGAATGTATAGGTAATGTCACGATCATCATCCTCTACCTGGACCTGATAACTCTTGGTCACATACCCGGCCCTTCTTAAGGTTATGGTATGACTTCCTGCTTTCTTTTCATAAGTAACAGGTGAGATTCCCATATAGACATTATCCTGGTAAACTTCTACATCTGCCGGTTCCAGAACGGTAATGGTATGATAACTCTCCTCATCTGACTCATTCAACGAATTTTCTGAAACCGTAGAATCGCTTTTCTTTTCTTCACTTAAAGTCAGCTTAACAGTAGTTATTTCCCCTTCCACATTAAAATATTCCGAAATCGTATCATATCCTGCGGCGCTGGCTGTTACCTGATGCAGACCAAAGGGCAGAATTACCGCATATGTGGTATCCACGCCAATTCCATCCACATATACACTTGCTCCTGCTTCTTCCGGAAAAACAGAAAAAACTGCCTTGCCGCTTACAGGCTTTGGAACCTCAATATCACTCAGATCAAGAACCGTTTCTTTATTCCTTGCGATCGTAACTTCCCTGGTCTCATCCACTCCGTCAATAGTTAACCTTACCGTATAACTTCCCTCCGGAACGGTAAGCAGCATGTCCTCCGTGATCTGCTGTATCACGGTTTGTCCCACTTCGATCCAGCCGCCGATCAGCTCCTGGTCATTTTCAAGATCCAGATAACCATGACCCTTTTTTACTATAATACTTAATATGTCACGATCCGTTCCTCTTAAAGAAATGACATCCTGCTTCAATATCTGATTCATGGTAATTTCTTCTGTTCCCGAAAAAACTTTTGTTTCCCCGGTGATACGGTAAGTATCGCTTCCGACCTGAAAGGTTCCTTTTCCTTCATCTATACTGTATTTGGTAACATCATCATAGGTCCATATATCAGATGACTCCACGATACTTCCTGCCTTTTCGGCCTCGCTGTTATAACGCATCGCAACAATTTCACCGGGCAGAAGCTGTGTCATTACCAAGGAACTTCCGTATCTGTCCTGAACCTGTGTCGCCCCATCATAAGAAAGAGTCATCTTTTTCTTTTGATCGAGCTGATAAACCGTAACCGTGCCGCCCTCAGCATCGATGGACTCCAGAATCCCGTAACCTACGGAAGTATAAATATCTACTTTTTCTTCCGGAACATTTTCATATGCACTTTCAAAAGCAGCCTCACGGGCAAGGCCTATACTGCCGCATCCTGTCAGAATGGCGCATAGACCTGCCACAAAACATTTCGCTAAATTTTCCTTGCTCAAATTTTTTTTCATAATATGTACTTCCTCAAAATGCAATTTTAATGCTTACTCTGTCAGTATACCATACTTTTCTTTAAATTTTGTTAAAAATACGATTTTTTCTTTTTCCTGCTCGTGAACACGCACAAGTTTTTCAAGATTTTTGCCCGGAATCCAGGCTTTTCCGGAGTTATAGTAAAAATTGGCAATTTTCCAGAATTTCTCAGGATAAGCCAGCCTGTAATATAATTGGATATAATCTTCCTTTTCCAGCCTGTTTACCTTTTCATAGGCGTTCAAAAGGTCGAAGCCTACCGATACCGACCAGTCACTCTTTTCCAGGAGCTTTCGCATAAACAGATAAATATCTCTGACCGGACTGTCCGGCATACATTTTTCAAAATTAATTATATTCAATGTACTATTTTCTGCAAGCAGCAGATTATGGTATTGATAGTCGCCATGACAGATCACGGAACTTAGCTTTTCTTTTATACTGCTGCTATAAATGTTGTATTCCTCTGCCGTCTGAATTGCCAGTCGGAAAAAATATTCAAAACACTGCATCAGATAGATTTCGAAATCTGTTTTCTGGCTCTTTTCCTTTAAGAATTTTCTCACCCTGCGAAGCTCTTTATTGTGCTTTTCAAATTCTTCATTCACAGAATTCGTTTTTCCTGCAAACGGCAGTGATTCATCTGCCACGGCCGCTTTATGGAGCTTTGCCAGCGTTTCCATGGCAAGAGCACACTCTTCCCTGTCACGGACATTGCATTCCCTGCCTTCAAAATAAGTCTTAAGAACATAAAGAGTGCCGTCTCCATCTGTAGTTACCAGCTCTCCCTCTTTGTTCTTAACAATTGTTTCTATATTTATAAAACCTCTGCTCTGGATCAAACGCAGTACGCTATCCTGAAATATACATTTATCTTTATGACCTCCATACTCTTTCAGTATCAGAATGCCCTGATCTGTTTCACACAGAAGGGCACCCCGCCCCTTCCAGGTACGAAGCACTTCCAAATTATAGTTTTCAAGCAAACTGACATGTCTGTCATTCACGGTCATTACCCCCATAGTAAGTCATATCCTATCTTATGAGGGGACCTTAAAAAGTATTACCTTTTTAACTTCTCTTTCGCCGTTTCCAGAAGATAATCCCTGTTATTTAATGAGGGATCCTCTATCACCTGATCCAGCAGTTCATTCAACATTTTTCCAAGTTCTTTTCCCGGTTCCATGCCTGCATCCCTGATCAGATCCGCTCCGTTTACAGCCAGGGTCTTTAAAGACACACACTGCTTTTCCTTCAATATGGTCTCATAAACCTCACGCAGTTCTTCCAGGTTCTGCTCCTTTTGCTCCCTTAAGAAGGTACTCTGAGCCAAAGTATCGGCCCTTCTTACTTCCAGAAACAAAGGAAACACATCTTCTCCCATATTCGTAACGGCACGTCTTACATTTCGGGGCTTAGGTTCTATATATCTATCGTGATATCTGACCAGTTTCTTTACCATATTTATCGTATCATTATCAAATTTAAGCCTGTGAAGGATATTTTCGGCAATTTCTTCCGAAACATCGGGATGCCCGAAGAAATGATAAATACCTTCTTCATCTATTGTCAGGCAGGAAGGTTTTCCCATATCATGAAACAGCAAGGCAAGGCGCAGTACCTTATCCTCCCGCACTGCCCTCATGGCTTCCAGAATATGAATCCCCACACTGTAACAGTGATGAGGATTTTTCTGCTCTGTTTTCATACAAAGATCGAACTCGGGAAGTATCACTTCCGTGATTCCTGTTTCGTAAGCGATCTTTAAATATTCCGGGTGGGGAGATAGCAGAAGCTTGACAAGCTCTGCCTGAATTCTTTCAGCACTGATCTTTTTAAGATTGGGGGCAAGTTCCCTGATAGCCTTTGCCGTTTCTTCTTCTATCTCATAGCTGAGCTGGGCTGCAAAGCGCACAGCTCTCATGATACGCAGCGCATCTTCGTCAAAACGTTCCAAAGGACTTCCCACACAGCGGATCAAACGCCGGTCAATATCTTCCATACCGCCAAAGATATCCACAAGCCCTTCCTGTTCATTATATGCCATGGCATTGATGGTAAAGTCCCGGCGCCTTAGGTCCTCTGCCAGACTGGAAGTAAAAATAACTTCTTTCGGATGACGGCTGTCTTCATATTCTCCGTCGATCCGGTAAGTAGTTACCTCAAAACCTTCCCTGCCCAGCATAACGGTTACAGTACCATGTTTAATACCTGTATCCAGGGTTCTGTTAAAAAGCTCCTTGATCTGATAGGGAGACGCCGAAGTAGTGATATCCCAGTCATTGGGCTCTCTGCCTAAAACGCAGTCACGAATACAGCCGCCTACTGCATACGCTTCGTAGCCGGCTTCCATAATAGTATTTATGATATATCTCACCTTTTCAGGTAATTTTATTATGGTAGTATTCTGCATCCGTAAATTCCTTTTTATTTCTTAATACGCTCTGCCCCAGTATACCATCTTTTTAGCAGGTTTTCCACAGTATGCACACTTATCGGACAGACATTCCTGGTGAAAAGGCATACAGCGGCTTGAAACCCCCATTTTATCCTTTATTTCCTCTTCGCATTCTCTTTCGCCGCACCACATTGCTTTTACAAAGCCGGATTTTTCTGCAAAAATCTTCTCAAACTCTTCTCTGTTTGTTGCAACATAGGTATGGGACTCCACATGCTTTCTTGCCTTATCAAGCATATCGGCCTGAATCTGTACCAGCAGCTTTTCTACCGTTTCTTCCAGATCATCAAGTAAGACTTCTATCTTTTCACCATTGTCACGACGGCAGATCACGCACTTGCCGGCCTCAATATCCTTAGGTCCGATCTCCACACGCATGGGGATTCCGCGCATTTCCTGCTCGGAGAATTTCCAGCCGGGACTCTTGTCGGAATCGTCCACCTTCACCCGGAAATTACTTAATCTGTCACGCAGTTCATACGCCTTATCAAGCACGCCTTCCTTCTTTTGCTGGATGGGAATGATCATTACCTGGGTAGGCGCGATCTTAGGCGGCAGTACCAGTCCGGAATCATCACCGTGCACCATAATGATGGCGCCGATAATTCTGGTGGACATACCCCAAGAGGTCTGATGAACATATTTTAATGTATTATCTTTATCCGTAAACTGAATGCCGAAGGCTTTGGCAAAACCATCGCCGAAATTATGGCTGGTTCCGGATTGAAGCGCTTTTCCGTCATGCATCAAAGCTTCGATCGTATAAGTAGCTTCTGCACCCGCAAACTTTTCTTTTTCTGTCTTACGCCCCTTTACAACGGGAATGGCCAGCACTTCTTCGCAGAAATCTGCATAAACATTCAGCATCTGCTCTGTTCTTTCCTCCGCTTCCTGTGCGGTAGCATGAGCAGTATGTCCCTCCTGCCACAAAAATTCCCTGGAACGCAAAAACGGCCTTGTCTCCTTTTCCCAGCGCACTACGCTGCACCACTGGTTATAGACCTTGGGAAGGTCGCGGTAAGAATGAATGTCACCTTTGTAAAAATCACAGAACAGTGTTTCGGAAGTAGGTCTTACACACATTCTTTCCTGAAGGGGATTTAATCCGCCGTGTGTAACCCATGCTACTTCCGGTGCAAATCCTTCCACATGATCTTTTTCTTTTTCCAGAAGACTTTCCGGAATAAACATAGGCATATATACATTCTCTACCCCTGTTGCCTTAAATCTTTCATCCAGCTGTCTTTGGATATTCTCCCAGATCGCATAGCCTGCAGGCTTGATCACCATACATCCTTTTACATTGGAATAATCAATTAATTCTGCTTTTTTTACCACATCCGTATACCACTGTGCAAAATCTTCACTCATGGATGTGATCGCTTCTACCAGTTTTTTGTCAGCCATTTTCTTTCTCCTTTGCTTATTAAGGTATCATGATTGTAGGCAAAAATTCAGGATTTGTCAACACAACCCCTTAATTTTTTACTGCCCATTCCCATGATTATAAACATGAACGGAAGATTCAGGATCTGGGCAAAGCTAACGACATTATGTATCAGATAACAGACAGCACATAATGCAAAAATATAAAATTCAGAATCCTTTTCTCCCCTTTTGATACACTTAAAGATAAAAGAAACAAAGATGCCAAGATAAAATCCTGCTCCCAGTATTCCTGTGTTCACAAGTCCCGTCAGCAATTCATTATGGGCATTGGTAAGCCTGCTGCTGCCGAAATGTTCATGGAGCATTACGCTCACCTCGGGTATGGAATAGGCATATGCCGAAAAGCAGTCGGGACCTGCTCCAAACAGCTTATGTAAAAAGGGAAGTTCCCTGAAAATATTGATCCCGGCATGAAACGCCGCTCCCCTTCCGTTTCCCCAATCCTTATTAAAAATAAAAAGAGACTTGTCCTTCAATAGCGGCAGCCCCCATTTCGTGTTGATAAGCGACAGGATAAGCCATCCGGCAACTGTTATAAACACTGCACACAGCAGGACTCTTTTTATAACTGTTACATTCTTTTCAGAAAAATTCAGCTTTTTTCTACTTATTATAATATATAAAATAGCTGCTCCTGCCATTATCCACAGCATCAGGGAAGAATCGGTACAATATCCACAGAAATTATCTGCATCATAATTATATTTACCCGGAAAAAGATACCTCATCAGCCAGACCAGCTGTGATGATGCACTCCATAAAAATACCAGAAACACCCAGTTTTTAAGCCATTCTTCTTTTTTAAGACAGATCCATAAAAGCGCTAAGAGAAGCGCTGCAAACCAAAGAAAAACACTGTCGGCGCCCTGACTGAACGCCGCCATAAAAGTAATTGCGGTATAGATTCCCAAAAGCCCTTTCCTTTGATCTCCAAGTACAAACATCCCGATGCCGAAAGGCGCCGTCACTGACAGATATCCACAGTACCAATTGATATTTCCCAAAGTGGAAATAAATTCCGGCGCCGTAAGACTTAAAGGAATGGGATAAAAGGAAAAACGATTGCAGATTCCCAGCAGAAAAGCCAAAGCTGCGGCTGCTGTCATGATATAAAAAATCTTTTCATTTCCATCCCACATTCTTGAGATCAAAAAATAAAGACCGCACAGTAAAAGCAAAAATGCGCACCCTATGTACCAGCCATCCGCTCCCCACAACGCTTCTTCCCGGTAGTCAGTAAAAACATAGGACAGAAAAATTGCAGTAGCATACAAAAGTACCATCATATCCGTTAATGAAACCTTATCCCAATCAATGAGATATGCTTTTTTTTCAGGCCCTTTTTCAACAAAACCCGTGATCAGATACAAAATCCCGCATACTCCCATTATGATAAATGCTGCGGCAGATACATACAGAAAAAACCTGTACTTATCCTCTGCGATATTTGTATATCCTTTAGGCATATAAAGAGGATACACGCAGAAAATAATAAGCAGATATGCGCTTGCAAACAGATTGGCCGTCTTCTTCAGCATGCTTCTTTCCCCTCTCTAAAAAGATACTTATATGTTTCAAAGATAAGTACCAGACCTAAAGGCCCTTTAATAATACCAAATATACCAAATAATTTCATTCCTGCAAATACCGAAAATAAGATCCCTACCGGCCAGATGCCCACCTTATCCCCTATCAGCTTCGGTTCCAGAAACTCTCTGATCAGCGCACATACCCCATAAAGGCACACTACCGCTGCCGCCCGCAGATAATGTTCTGAAAGCAATTGCAAAAATGCCAATGGCATCAGCATGATCCCCGTTCCGATAAAAGGGAGCATATCCATAAATCCTGTGAACACGCCGTAGATAATTCCTCCTTTGATTCCCAAAACCCCCAAAGTTACAGCGCAAATGGAACTGATAATAAAAAGTATAGTAAGCTGTGCCCTTACATAAGTTTTCAAATATAAACAGACTTTTCCGGCCACTTCCAGAATTCCTTTAAAATCTTCATTCTCTTTCATGTGAGTCAGGATCTTATCATAATCTTTCAGGATCAGAAAAACCGCTATGATGCAGACTGCCAAAAAACCGATGATCCCTGCCACATTTTTGAAATAGGACATGGATTTATTCATTACTGCCGGTAATATTTTTACTTCCATATTTTCCACAAAGATATTGACTTGTTCCAGCACATAGTTTTCCATAGCTGCCCCGTCTATTCCAAAACTGGTTTCCAGCCGTTTACAACAGTTTCCCAATAGTCCGCACAATTCTTCCTCATAAACAGTAAGCTGTCCGGCCAGTTCGCTGCATTTCTGGATCAGAACTCCTCCAAGCAACCATACCGCAATTACAAAAAAAATAATGCCGATGATCAATATAAATCCTGCCAATACGGATTTTTTTATTTTCAAAGGAATCTTACCCGTCAGCTTACTGAGGAGACCTGCAAATAAAAACGCCAGAATAAAAGGGGAAAGAATTGGGCTGAGAAATTTCATAAAGACATAAACACCAACAATTACTAATATAAGGATCAAATATTTTCTTTGGTTCCCTGACAAAAAATCTTTATCCATAAAAAATCACCCATACCCTTCAAATCTACTGCTAGTATGAGCAATTTTCTTAAGAATATTATTTAGATCTGTCAAAAATTCAATGAAAAAAGGGAAGAAAAATCTCCTCTTTAGGCTGCTTTACATAGCTGACTTTTTTACCGGTGGCAGGATGCTCAAATTCCAGCTTATAAGCACATAAAGCCACATTTCTGCATCCGATCTCCCTGCTGAAAGATCTGCATTCGTCTGATGCATATTTACTGTCGCCAAGAAGGGGCATGCCTGCATTTGCCATCTGGACACGGATCTGATGGTGTCTCCCTGTAAACAGTTCAATTTCCATCAGGGAGGTTTCCTGCATAGCCTCAAGAACCATAAGTGTCTTAACCAGTTTATAGCAAAGCGCTGCTTTTTTAGCCTCCGGAAAATCCTTTTCCACGATCGTGGACATATTGGTCCTGTGATCTTTATATAAATAGTTTTCCAGCCGGCCGGCTTCCTTTGGCGGCGTACCGTAAATCACCGAATAGTAATACTTATGAAACCTGCCGTCGGTGATCTGTCTGCTCAAAGAAGCAGCAGTTTCTTTTGTTTTGGCAAATACCAGAATCCCTGTAACGGGCTGATCCAGCCTGTGGACCAGTCCCAGATAAGGTTCTTTCCTGTCCTTACATTCGGATCTGCCCGCCAGATAATTTTTCAGTTCACTTACCATATCCCGCTGGGAAAATTTTGCTGTCTGAGTTGCGATCCCTGCCGGCTTATATGCCACTATAATGTGTTTATCCTCATAAATAATATTTTTCTGCACCTGAGATCATATCCCCCTGTCTGCTGCCTAAAAATCCTCCAGCTCCTCCAGAAACTTTTTAAATTCTTCTTTGGCCTCTTCTATCACTCCGGAATCATAAGTATCCAATGCTTTTTCATATTTATGCAGAGCGGATTCCACGTAAATACGCTTATCGCCCAGGCTTTCTTCATAAATCCTCTCTCCCAGTAAAAGGAGATATTTATTTTCTTCCTTGTCCCTGGGGTGGATCTTAAGATAAGAAAGGGTATCAAGGCGTTCCTGTATCTCTTCCTGTGTCATATTTACATCCTGCCCGCAGAATACCTGCTTTGCTGTTTTCTGGGTGGATATTACTTTGACCTCCACCTCCAATATGGAATTAATATCATAGGTGTAAGTCACATCTACTGCTTCTTCTCCTGCTCTGCCGGGCGGAACGTCAATGACCAGTTCTCCCAAAGACAGGTTATTGGCAGCAAACCGGCTCTCTCCCTGAAGGACATTGATCCTGATCTTTGTCTGATTATCATTCACAGTATACAGCCGCTCTGTCCTGCTGGCCGGAATAACCGTATTGCGTTCTATGATAGGGCAAAATACACCTCTTTCAAAACGTCCCTGCTCCCATTCCCGTACGATCTCCGTACCCAGTGTAAAAGGACATACATCGGTGAGTATTACCTCTTTGATAGCCTCTTTCCGCTCCTTCATGGCCCCCTGAACGGCAGCTCCCAGCGCCACCGCTTCATCAGGATTGATGTTTGTATCGGGAAGGGCTTTGAACAGCCTGCTGACAAATCTTCGTATTACAGGACTCTTGGTTGCGCCGCCTACCAAAACCACCTTATCAATATCCGACAGGCGGATGTGAGCATCCATAAGACTCCTCTTTACAGGCTGACGGATCTTTTCCAGAAGTTCTTCACAGGCCTCTTCATATTTGGATAATTCCACTTCATATTTAAAGCTTTCTTCTCCAATCTTACACTCCATGACAGATTTACGTCCATGGGAAAATCCAATCTTGCAAAGCTCCGCCTGCTTATGAATATGGCGAAGAGTCTTTTCGTCTAAAGACAATTTGCTGAATTGAGGATATTTTTCAAAAAACATATCTTCCAGTACAGCCGTAAAATCTTCTCCTCCAAGGAAATTATCGCCGGCTACCGCACGTACTTCCAGTATGGTATCAAAATGCTCCAATATGGATACATCAAAGGTGCCTCCTCCCAGATCAAAGACCAGAAATCGGGAACGTTCCTGATGCTGATATAATCCGTAGGCAATGGCTGCCGCCGTAGGTTCGCTGATGATCCTCTCCACCTTAAGCCCCGCAAGTTCGCCGGCCTTTTTGGTGGCACGCCTTCTGGCGTCATTAAAATATGCCGGAACGCTGATCACGGCTTCCGTCACCTTTTCCCCCAGATAATGCTCCGCATCTTCTTTCAGGGCCCGCAGTACAAAAGAAGATAATTCTTCAGCCGTAAAAGTTTTATGAGGAAGTTTAAATTTTCTTCCGGTTCCCATATCTCTTTTAAAAACACTGGCCGTACTTCCCGGATAAAGAAGATTTCTCTCTACCGCCAGATCGCCTACATAGATCTGCTCTTCCTCATCCATGCTCACTACAGAAGGCGTGAGCCTTTTTCCCAGTCTGTTGGGTATGATCTTTGGGCCTTCCGGTGTAAAATAAGCTGCCAGAGAGTTTGTTGTTCCAAGATCTATTCCGATTATCATACTTTCCTCCGTAACTTCTCAAGTACTTTCTGTGCCTGGATCAAATTCGGATTCCTGCGCAGGGTCTCTTCCATCAGCTCAATTGCCTGCTTGTAATCTCCCTGACTTTCATAGAAAAGTCCCAGCCACAGAGTACTTTCAAAACATTTCTCATATTCGCAGTATCTGCAGGGTTTCATCTTCTCCATTGCGCTAAAATTCTTTTTGGCTTTCTCCTTATCTCCCAGACAAAGATACAGCCATCCCATATATCCTATTCTTACCGGCGCATATGCTTTATAGCTTACATAATCCTCTTCTGTACGGTCAGCTTTTCTCATGGCCTCAAAAGCATTCTTTGCATGTCCTTTTGCAGAACTATAGCTGCCTGCCAGATATTGGGCCCGCGCCAGTTCCAGTTCATATCCAAAAAGTTCCCACGGATCTTTTTCCTGCAGGGTAGCTTTGAAATAATAGTCTATGGACTTATCATATTCCGCCAGTACATAATAGATATCCCCAAGCTCATTATAAGATTTTGCTTTCCTGCTCTTCGGAACCTGACGAAGTCCCTCTTCAAGCACCTGGATCCCCTTCTTTGGATCTCCCTTTCTGATCCACACCTCTGCTATATTATCATAGCAGTCATGATTGCGGCCTTTCATTTTCTCATATGCATCAAGCGCCTTGTCATATTCCTGCATTCTTTCATATACGGATCCCATCAGTTCCATGAAATCACTGTCATCCGGAAATATCTCCGATCCTTCTTTACAGTACTTAAGCGCTTCTTCGTACCTGTGAAGCGCCATATAACACTTTATGGCCTGATAATATTCCTTTTTGGATTTCCCCTTTTCTAACAGGTTCCTGGCTTTCTCAAAATAGGTCAGCGCTTTTTCAAACTGTCCGCAGGCTCTGTAGCAGAATCCCATATTGCACAATGCGGCGTCATCATCAGGCCAGTATTCCAAAGCCTTTTCATAGTCTTTTAAAGACAATTCTATCTCCATGGCATCATCATAAAGTCTTGCCCGGTGAAAAATGGTTACATAATTTTCTTTGATCTCCAACTGTTTATTCAAATAATAAAGCGCCTGTTCGTAATCTGCTTTCTTGTTCTTTTTATTGTATTTATCCCTGTACAGGCTGCCCAGTTTTTCATTGGCTTTCCGGTATTTATCATCTATTTCCAGTGTTTTCTTAAAGTTCTCGATGGCCTTTTCGAAATCTTTCAGTCCTTCATAGGCACATCCCCTGTTATAGTAAAGCTCCGGCCATCCTTTATAAGCTTCCCCGGCTGCTTCATATTCTTTCAGGGCTTTTTCGTATTTTTTCATTTCCAGATAAATATGCCCGCGAACCAGACGGTACTGCATTCTTTCAGGATTCTGGGCGATGGCGTCTGCCATAAATGCAAGGGCCGGTTCAAATTCATTATCATCCCAGCAAAGCAGACCCCTTTCAAAGGCTACTACGGATTTATCTTTAATATCACAATTTTCCTCATCAAGCTCTCCGGCAAGCTTTTCCAGAATATCTCTGGGGAGTTGTCTTTCTTCCCTTCCATGAGACAGATTTCTTAAGATCATTGCCTCAGAAAGCTTCATATCCGCAGAAAATTCCACCTGATTTTCTCTTGCCCTGTCTATGACTTTCTTTGCATCTTCATACTGGTCGTAATTAAAAAACACTTTGGCCGCAAACAGATAGGGCTTATAAAATCCGGCGTAAATATCCACCGCTCTGTAATAATCATCCACTACCTGCTGGGCTCTTCTCATATGATAACAGGATTCCTGTCTGATCAGATAAGCCGGATAATACCCTGTATCCTCTTCCAGGATCTTATCACAGATATCCACTGACTTTTCGTATTTTTCAGTAGAAAGAAGCCTGTCTGCAAAATACTGCATACGTTCCAGACGTTCTTTTATATTAGCAGCTGTATCTATTGATTTTTCAGCCTCTTTTTCCCCTTCTTCGCTATTGCCCAGCTCGTAGTAGCAGTAACTTAAAATAACATGAGCCACAGACAGTCTATCCATCCGTTTTCGGGTCTCGGCCGTTCCGTCATCTGTAAGTTCTTCGATCCTTTCTATCCATTTGCATAGATACGGCACGGCTTCCTCATATCGTTCCATACGATAGAGCAGCTGCCCATGCAGATTGTTATATCCGTATTCCTGTCTGCTTTCAGGTGAAAAGCTGTCCGTAAGTTCATAAGCTTCTTCCAGCCTTTTATTTTGCAAAAGACACCATCCCAGCTTTAGCTTAAGCTCATCTCCCGGAAGGCGGGGATCTTCCTTCCCCGATGCGAGTGTACTGCGAAATTCTTCGATCAAAGCTTCATTTGCAGTATGAACAAATTCCTGTAATTCCTCATCTCGGTCATTAACAGTTAAAAGATCTAAAAGCATTTCTCTAGCATCATAATAATTTTCTTTTTCCATCAAATACCGCACAGCACAAAGTTTAGCGGTATAGTGATCCGGACTTTCTTCTAATATACTTTTCCAGAGTTCATAGGCCTGTTCTTTTTCACCGGCGCCCCATTTAATCCGTCCCACGTGAAGACGGATATACAGATTCTCCCTATACTTATTAAGCAGATCTTCCGCAGTGGCAACACCTGCTTCACATTTATCTTCCAGAATGAGAAGCCGCAATCTTTCCACGTCTTCAAAAGGGTGATAAATATGAAAAGCTTTCAGATCTTCAAGTCTTTGCAGGCAGTTTTCTATTTCCTGCTCATTATCGATCTGCTTTTTAATATTTAAATATTCATTTATGTACCCGTCACCATTTAGACCTTCTCTTTCTTGATCTCTGTATTCAAACAGATCATAGGGAATGAAAGTCTCATTCTCCACATAATATTTCATATAATTTAAAAAGTTAGCGGGATATTTTTCTTTTAACTCTTTGATGTCTGCCGTTATTTCAAAGGTATCATCTATCAACTTCCATACCGCGTGTGGCAGATTAATATGATCCAGCAAAAAAACAATTATTTTTTCTCTGGCCTCCAGGGAGGTATCAAGCCCCTGGCAGACCGGATCTGACAAAAGTCTTTTCCACTCTTGTGTTTTAGAGCGCGACAAAAGATCCTGGTATAACTCCTCTACCCGGTCTATCCACAGATCCACATCTCCCTTATTCAGGTCTTCCTCCTGACCCGCTTCTTGCTGCGCAGCCAGCTTCATAGCCGCTTCATAAGCCTGCCGCAGCCGCTTGAAACCTTCCGGATCATCTTCCGGATTGGTTCTTTTAAGGATTTCCCTGTATGCATTTCTTATTTTATTTTCATCTTTTGTTTCTGAAATCCCAAGTATCTGAAATATCAGTTCTTTTTCCATCCCCATGTCCCCTTCTGGCTTTTTATACCTTGAACCGATACCCGACGCCCCAAATCGTTTCAATATACTGGGGTTTCGCTGAATCATATTCTATTTTTTCCCGTATTTTCTTGATATGCACAGTCACTGTCGCAATATCCCCAATGGAATCCATATCCCAGATTTCTTTAAAAAGCTCTTCCTTGGTATAGACATGATTAGGATGCTCCGCAAGGAAAGTGAGAAGATCGAACTCTTTACCCGTAAATGCTTTTTCCACGCCATCTACCGTAACTCTTCTGGCCGTCTTGTCAATACGGATCCCTCTGATCTCAATAATGTCATTGTTCTTCTGATTGGAACCTACCAGTCTGTCATATCTCGCCATATGAGCTTTAACCCTTGCAACCAGTTCGCTGGGGCTGAAAGGCTTGGTCATATAATCATCAGCGCCAAGGCCCAGGCCTCTGATCTTATCGATATCATCCTTTTTGGCAGATACCATGATAATAGGAATGTTCTTTTCTTCCCTGATATGTTTACAGATCTCAAAACCGTCCATACCGGGCAGCATCAGGTCAAGTACGACCAGATCAAACTCTTCGGAAAGCGCTGTCTGCAGTCCTTCATCGCCTGTATTCCGGATGCTTACTTCAAAACCGCTTAATTCCAGATAATCTTTCTCCAGATCTGCTATGGCTTCTTCGTCTTCAATAATTAATATTCTGCTCATTTCGTTTCCTCCTGTTTTATCTAATCCTGCATTTCCTGGTATTTTCTGATCACAAAATGCATGCAGGTTCCTTCTCCTTCTTTACTGGTGGCCCAGATATAGCCGCCGTGATCCTCCACGATCTTCTTTACAATAGAAAGTCCGATACCGCTGCCGCCCTGGGCTGAATTGCGGGAGGCGTCTGTCCGGAAAAACCGCTCAAATATATTAGGAAGGTCTCTGGCCGCAATTCCTTTTCCGTTGTCTTCGATCTCCACCCGGATAGAGTCGATCTCGTCCAAAATCCGGATATCGATCTCGCCTCTTTGCTTATCCATATATTTCACACTGTTTCCTATAATGTTGTTAATGACCCTCTTAAGCTGTTCGGGATCGGCAATGATCAAAGTATCAGGAGATACCAGACTGGAATAGTCCAATTTAATATTTTTGGATTCCAGATCAAGTCCTACTTCCTCAATACAGTCTCCGAAATATTCCGATACATTGATCTTGTGAAAATGATAAGGTATTCTGTTGGAATCGATTCCCGAATAAACTGTCAGTTCATTGATCAGTCTGTCCATATCATTGGCTTTATTATAAATGGTCTTAATGTACTTATCCATTTTTTCCGGCGTATCAGCAACTCCATCCATAATCCCCTCTACATAACCCTTAATAGCAGTAATAGGGGTCTTCAGATCATGAGAAATGTTACTTACCAGCTCTTTATTCTGCTTTTCTGCCAGGATCTTTTCATCAGTAGACTCCTTCAGCCGCAGCCTCATATCCTCGTAATTCCGGTACAGATCCCCGATCTCACCGTCATTTTTGTCCGGAAGCATATATTCCAGATTGCCTTCCGCAATATTCTGCATAGCTATATTCAGCTGATTTACCGGTTCAAATACTCCTTTGCTGATCCATCTTGTCAAAAACAAACTTGTAATGAGCAATATGACTATAATAGAAATTGCCATATCCACAAAGAGCTTTCTGGATACGATGGAATTTGCTTTCGTTACAACAAAAAAGCTGCCTTTACTGCCATCCCTGAAGTAAAAATCCATCTGCCGGACCATCTTGTTCATATCATCATAATAGATACTCTGGGACATATCGGAATCTATATTTTCTTCCGTAAATGCCGGCAGCTTGTCAAAGATCTGGGAAGCTGCCAGCTTATTTCCGGTATAATACAGCTCCTCGCCTTTTCGAATGATGATGTAAGAGGATTTCTCCGATATCTTCCCGTTGATGGATTCCAGAAAAATCTTATCCTCCAGCAAAGAAGGATCTTCCTTCAGTTTGCTCCTTGCCTCATAGAAAAGTTCGTCTGACATGACCCTTGACGCCTGGGCCGGATCGATCAGCACATTGTAATCGCTGTTGTGAAATCCATATTCTTCCTGTTCTCTGGATAAATAGGCCCCAATGCCTAAAAAGGCCGTTACTGCCAGCACAAGAGGTAATAATATGATCGTAAAAAATGTGATCAAAATCCTGGTCTTAAATTTCATAGCTTACGCCTCTCAAATATTCTAAATAAAAGTATATCATATAAGGACCGGAAATAATTAAAAAAGAAAACAACAATATATAAAAATTTTATAAATTCTATTGACTTATTTCCAGATTTTGCTATACTGAAATCAGTAATCATTACTATTTTAGAAAAGGAATTATTATGGCGTTAAAACACAGTAAACAGCGGGATTCCATTAAGGAATTTTTAGAAGGCCGGAAAGATCATCCTACAGCAGATATCGTATACATGAATGTCCGCAAATCTTTTCCCAATATCAGCCTCGGTACCGTATACCGGAATCTTACCCTGCTTGCAGATATTGGCGAAATAACAAGAATTCGTGTTGGCGACGGTATCGATCACTTCGATCCTGTTACAACTCCCCATTATCATTTTATCTGTCAGGATTGCGGCAGTGTTATGGATATTGATCTGGAATATATGACTTTTCTGACCAAATTAGCTGACGGTTGTTTCAATGGACAGATAAATGGACATTCTACTTATTTTTACGGTAAGTGTGAAAAGTGCTGTAAAGCGCTTTTATCATAAAAATCATAAGTAAAGGAGATAAAGATCATGAAATTTGTATGTCAAGTCTGCGGTTATGTCTATGAAGGAGACGCCGCACCGGAAAAATGCCCCGTTTGTAATGCACCTGCAGATAAGTTCACTGCTCAGGAAGCTGAAAAAGTTTGGGCAGCAGAGCATGTAGTAGGCGTTGCTCAGGGAGTAAGCGAAGATATTCTTGAAGATTTAAGAGCAAACTTTAACGGTGAATGCACAGAAGTTGGTATGTACCTTGCAATGGCAAGAGTTGCTCACAGAGAAGGATATCCTGAAATCGGCTTATATTGGGAAAAGGCTGCTTACGAAGAAGCTGAGCATGCTGCAAAATTTGCTGAATTATTGGGCGAAGTTGTTACAGATTCCACCAAGAAGAACCTTGAAATGAGAGTAGAAGCTGAAAACGGCGCTACAGCAGGTAAATTTGATCTTGCGAAAAGAGCAAAGGCTGCTAATCTGGATGCCATCCATGATACTGTTCATGAAATGGCCCGCGATGAGGCTAGACATGGCAAGGCATTTGAAGGCTTGTTAAAGAGATATTTCGGTTAAAATATTACATAAAACGTCGGAAAGGAATAAAGTATTATGAAGAAATATTTTTGCAATCCCTGCGGATACACATATGATCCTGAAGTAGGCGATCCTGAGCATGGAATCGCTCCCGGTACAGCTTTCGAAGATCTTCCTGATGACTGGTGCTGTCCCGTATGCGGAATCGATAAGAGCATGTTCCAGCCCTGCATAGACAACTACAACTAAATAATAATCTTTTATAAAAGAAAGAGGATGGATCGGAAATGATTCATCCTCTTTTATTATAGGAAATTCCTCCAAAGAGCGGAAGAACCGGAGTTATGACTTAATTGATCGTAGAATATCCATATGCATTGGCAAATGCGTCAATCGGCTTTTTCTCCTTGCACAGGCTGCATCCCTCCGGATCATATGCTTTATAATCCGGAATATCCGAAATAGTGAACAGTGCCTTGATCGGAATACCCATAACGCTGTTGGCAGCGCTGAATACGGCACTGACTCCGCTTATGGTAGCTCCGTAATAGCTGAGAGCCTGCCCGGCTTTGATGATCGTCTGTCCGGTGGTAGCCGAAGCCATTAAAAGCAGTACATTTTTTCCCCTGATCATGGGCAGATAATTTTCCCGGAAAACCAGTTGGCCGGAATTTACATACTCCGGTGTTATTATGTAAATTGTTCTATGTGAATTCATGGAATAGACTCCGGCTTTTGTCAGCTCTTCTGCTAAAAAAGCACCTATGACTTCACATCCGTCCATACATACGATGGTATCTACCACTGTGGTAACTGCTATCTGTCTGCTGAGTTCTCTGGCAACCAATGATGCTTCGCTAAGCCGTGACTTTAAGGTCGTCATATCCAAAAAATAATTAACATGGGAATTAGGCGTTACAAAATGTCCCGGTATCGCTTTTAAAACTATATTAGGTTGTTCCTTAGATTGAATTTTGATTGCATCCTGCATATGACGTACCTCCCGTTATTGTAAATCTATAATTACATTTTAAAGCATACTGTCATTTAATTCAACCTATTTATTGAAGTTGTTTGATAATTCTGCAACAGTTCAGCCTAATGTATAGCTGTTTAAATATTTTTCCTGTTCTTCTGTCAGTACATCGATCTCTTTACCAAGGAATGCCAGTTTACGCTTTGCTACATCCTTATCCACTTCTCTTGGAACATCGATCAGCTTCTCCGTCAGTTCGCTGCCGTGCTCAACCAGATACTTTGCAGAAAGCGCCTGGATCGCAAAGCTCATATCCATGATCTCTGCAGGATGCCCGTCGCCTGCTGCCAGATTGACCAATCTGCCTTCACCAAGAACAAATACCCACTGACCGGTAGGAAGTTTATATCCCATAATGTTCTTTCTCATCTCTTTTGTTTCCACCGCGATCTCACGAAGTCTTGCCATATCGATCTCACAGTCAAAATGACCTGCATTACAGAGAATAGCACCATCCTTTAATACCGCAAAATCTTCTTCATCAATAACTTTATCGCATCCCGTAACTGTTACAAAGAAATCGCCCACCTTAGCTGCTTCATGCATAGGCATAACATCAAATCCATCCATAACGGCTTCTATTGCCTTAATAGGATCGATCTCTGTTACTATGACTCTGGCGCCAAGACCCTTTGCTCTCATAGCAGTACCTTTACCGCACCAGCCATATCCTGCCACTACCACGATCTTGCCTGCTACGATCAGATTAGTGGTTCTGTTGATACCATCCCATACCGACTGTCCTGTACCNTATCTGTTATCAAATAAATGCTTGCAGTCCGCATTGTTAACACGAACCATAGGGAATTTCAACTCTCCCGCCTTATTCATAGCTTCCAGACGGATAATACCTGTAGTAGTCTCTTCGCATCCGCCGATAATACCCGGGATCAGCTCAGGCATATGACTATGCACCATATTTACCAGATCGCCGCCGTCATCAATAATAATATTGGGGCCGGCTTCCAAAGTATGGCGGATATGTGTATCATATTCCTCCGGNGTACTGCCATACCATGCATGAACTTCAAGTCCATCCTTAACAAGGGCTGCTGCCACATCGTCCTGTGTGGAAAGAGGATTGGAACCTGTTACATACATTTCTGCTCCGCCAGCTTTTAATACCTTACAAAGATAAGCTGTTTTTGCTTCCAAATGTACGGAAAGGGCAATTTTCTTTCCTGCAAAAGGCTTGCTTACGGAAAATTCTTCCTCCAATGTGCGAAGCAGATCGCAGTTCCTTTTNACCCATTCGATTTTACGTTCGCCGGATTCGGCTAAATTAATGTCTCTGATTTCACTGCTCATTACGTGTCCTCCTTAATATATGAGATTGATTCAGCCGAATTTTTATTATAGTGATGGTCGTCTGTCCTATCATCACTTTTATCATAACTGCAATGCAGCTATTTACTGATATTCTTTTTTGTCCAGCTCCATACGGACTATGATCTCATTAACTTTTTTATACACTAATTCCTCGTCCATGGTCAATATTTTTCTGTTTTCCATAGTAATTTTACCATCGATGATAACGGTTTCCACCTCTGACCCGTTTGCAGAATAAGAAAGTCCTGCGATCAGATTATTTCTGGGTGTCAAAGAAGGCACATTCAGGTTTAAGATAGCAAGGTCGGCTTTTTTTCCTGTTTCAATGGAACCNATCTCCTTCTCAAGTCCAAGTGCCTTAGCTCCGTTAATCGTAGCGATCCTGAAGCCTTCTCTGGCACTGANGCACTGGGGAGTCTTACCCACGCCTTTATGGATCAATGTCAGTAAACTCAGTTCATGAAACATATTCAGGCTGTTATTGGAAGCTGCCCCATCTGTTCCAAGGCATACATTTACACCCTTTTCCAGCATTTTGGCAATCGGTGCAAATCCGTTTCCAAGCTTCATATTGCTGGCAGGATTGGTTACCACGCTGACGCCTTTTTCCTTTAAGATCTCAATATCACTGTCTGTAACCTGTACACAGTGGGCTGCAATGGCAGGTACATCAAAAAGTCCGTTCCTGTCAGCCATTTCAATGGGCGTACAGCCGTATTTCTCTTTGATCTGCTCTATTTCACTGACACTTTCCGACAGATGTACATGGATACGCATATCGTTCTTTTTCGCTTCATCCGATACGATGCGCATGTAGCCGTCATCGCAGGTNTAAGGAGCATGGGGCCCTAACATAAAGCTCAATCTGTCGCAGTCTCTGGCCGCATCACGTTCTTCGTAAGCCTGTCTTAAACGCATCTGACCTGCTTCATCATTGCCGCTTCCCACAAGGCCTCTGCAGATCACCGCCCTCATACCGGATTCTTTTACGGCTCTGGTAGTCTGATGAATGTTCATCTGCATATCATTAAAGCAGGTAGTGCCGCTCTTCATCATTTCAATGATAGCAAGACAGGCGCCCCAGTATGTGTCCTCATCCGTCATCTTTTGTTCAATAGGATCGATGGTTCCAAAGAGCCAGTCCATAAATGACAGATCATCTGCCACATTTCTCATAAATGACATATAAGAATGGGTATGACAGTTAACAAGCCCCGGGATCACCAGTTTATCTTTACCGTCAATGACCTTATCCTCTGTAAATCCTTCCGGTTTGATACCCACAGCTGCTATTCTGTCTCCTTCAATGTAGATACTTGTCTCCTTAACCTCATCCTTTTCTCCACAAGGCAGGATCGCCAGTATGTTCTTTAATACGATTCCCATAGTCTTCTCCTTTATTTATTCACAATATTTCTATCTTCACCCCGTAAAAAGGCTTCAATATTCTTACCCGTCTCCAAAACACATCTGGTTCTGGCTTCAATACTAGCCCATGCCAGGTGGGGCGTAATGATCAGTCTGTTGCTGTCCATAAATTGGCTCAAAGGATTGCTGTTTTTCATGGGTTCCGTGCTTGTTACNTCCAGTCCTGCACCTGCAATATACCCTTCTGTCAACGCAGTATAAAGATCTCCATCATTCACCACCGGACCTCTTGCCACATTGATCAGAATAGCCGTTTCCTTCATCTTTTTAAGCGCATCAATATTGATAAGGTTTCTGGTAATATCGCTTAAAGGGCANTGCAGCGACAGGAAATCGGACTCTGCAAGCAGCGTATCAAAATCCACCCTTTCATATTCTGTACAGCTGCTCTTTCCCGTTACAGAATAAAAAATGACCCTGCAGCCGAAGGCCTTTGCGATCTCTGCTACCTTTCTGCCTATATT
Organism: Lachnospiraceae bacterium; assembly: GCA_014803415.1. GTDB lineage: Bacteria > Bacillota > Clostridia > Lachnospirales > Lachnospiraceae > Suilimivivens. Next base: position 126,737 of record JAAVBZ010000019.1, on the reverse strand, counting down.
ACCCATTCCGATGATCCCCCAGGTCTTTCCTGCAAGCTCCGTAAAAGGAATATCGAAATTGGAAAACCGGCTCTGCGCAGCATACTCACCCGATTTTACATAATTGTCATAATGCTTAAGCTTTTCCAGAACATACAGGCAAAGTGCAAAGGTATGCTGTGCTACCGCGTCTGTAGAATAATTCACTACGTTCGCCACTTTGATCCCTCTNCGGGCNCAATAAGCAATATCCACGTTGTCATATCCGGTAGCAAATTCGCAGATCAGCTTTACATCTTTGGCATCCTTTAAAGTTGATTCATTTAAAGGCACTTTATTCGCAACAATAATCTCTGCATCCTTTACTCTTTCCGCTGCTTCTTCAGCAACGGTATTTGCATAAACAGTAAGATCCCCGTATTTCCCCAATTCATCTATTGATACATCGGTTCCTACGCTGTTTCNTTCCAAAATTACAATTTTCATTAAAGTCCTCTCCCTTCTCAAATTTAGTATATATGAAATTAACTGTTTTGAACAGACCTTTTCATTCTGTTAATGCCTTCCCTCACTGCCGTTTTTGTTCATAAATCTCTTTCAAATCATCAATAGCCATCTCAACATCAAACGTATGGAATCCCAACCAGCATTCATTCATCATTTCAGCATCTGCAGTTTTATATATATTGCAGCTATATTCATTTGTGTAATAATGCCAGTAGCGATAAACATATCCTGTCCAGTACATTACTTCTGCAGCATAGGTTGTGCCGGCTTTCTTTAAACCGCATACTTCATCATTTAGCTCTTCCAGAATATATTCTTCTCCGGCCCATTGCAGCCTGTCATAAACATCGTCAAGGGCTGCCGCGGTTTTACTATTCATAAAAGATTCTATAAATGATGGACAATCCAATCCTTCTTTAAGTGCAAGTTCAAATAATCGGCCCTGTATATCACAGAGCTGACGTTTTTCAAGCGTAAGATTTTCCATTTTATTCCCCTGCTTCTAATATTTCGTCAAAAAACCGGCCTTCCCGGCGATATTTCCGGCAAATTTCATCTGCCATTGCAATACCTTTAGAACGATTTGCTTCACTTTCCTGCTTTAGTTTATCCCGTTCCTTGGTGGTAAGTCCTTNTTCATCAATCATTTCTATTTTTTTACAAGCTTTTTCCGTTAATGCTACATATTGTTTACCAAGTTTCAACGCTGAAAGGCTGTTAATAAGCGCAAGATCTGTAATCTCTCCATTAAAAAAACGATCCAAAACGACAAACATTCTATCGTTTGCAATATAACCAATGATCATGTCACATCCTTTATTTAAATCCGCTATACGATTATAAATAGTTGAATGTTTCGCAGATTCTAGTTTCCCACGATTATATGCAACTAATAATGCCCAATCCAATCCNACTTCCACATCAAGAATTTTGAGATCTGACAGATCAACTCTTAATGTATATATTTTGGCATCAGGATAATTGCAAATTAAAGTAAGCGGCTGATTTCGATCGGTTCCCATATAAAAACCTTTACCAAAATCACAGCGTTCCCGGCTTGCAGGCGCAATAGCACCCTGAATTCCCGACTTCGAACCATGATAAAGAGTTACTGNTTCATTGGTACTGNTAATATGATTTCCTTCAAATTGAGAAAAGTCAATATTGCTACGAGTACATAAACTCTTTATGGCATTTACTGCAATTTGTGATGGCTCACAATGGCCTTTTTCCCAACGATTAACTGTGGCAAAACTAACACCCAGTTTTTCAGCCAATTCACTTTGACTTAAATTCAGACGGAAACGAATTTCTTTTATCATTTCGGGGCTCTTCATAATGATCTCCTCAATTTGCAATATAACATTTGTATAATTCTATTATAACATGTGAAATAATGGAAAACAATACAGTGTCACCCTTCTTTCCAGCAGGAATGATCCAATCGGAAGAATGAATAAAAGAGTGTCCCAAGCCATAATAACCATTCCACGGCTTTAAAGACACTCTTTTTCTTTTCACTTTATGCAGTAATGGTTTTTTTCTTTTCCCGGAAAATTATTTTTAAGATCGGGAAAAAAACCCAGAATGAAATAATGCAGTTTATCATCATTGTAATTAAATCCGCCAGGATCTCCCCTGTTCTTCCCATACTCCAGGTATTGATAAACAGTCGGTAGACCGGCGCTTTATAAAACCCCTGTGCTGCAGCCGCAAAGGTGGTTATAACCAGATACGCTACAATATACCAAAAAGCGGCACGGCGGATATTTCCTGTAGACTTAAAGGTAACTTTTCTTTGTATAAAGAAATTTACTACCTGTGCCGCTGCCATTGTCAATTGCACGGCGGCAAAATAAGCAAGACCGCCTCCGCCTCCCTCCTTTAAAGTTCCGGCAGCATAATTAAATATGTAATAGGGAGATCCGTCAAAATTTGTTCCGACTTGTCCTGCCTGAAAACCAATATCGATCAGGCTTGTCATTCCGAATAAACTTTTACTGAGCGGCATCAATATCAACTGTAAGATGGTTACTCCATTGCTGACTGCAAAAAAGGTAATAAATTCTGCGGCTGCCTTATGTTCCAGGGCAAACCGGCTCCATTTATCTTTCAAATCATTCACCACTTTTCTTTAACTCTATTTTGAGTTATTGCCTGCGGTAGCCGCACTGCTGCCGTTCCATAGTCACTATATGCTTTTACACTTAGTTCATTTTCTGCTAAAACTGCAGCCAACGCCTCACCATAATAAGTATCTGTGTCATTGTTTAAAAATCCATCCTCATTATAGGGACAGGCATGTCCCAGACCGATAAGTTTTCCACCGCTTACTTCCAGTCGTATTCTTCCTCTGGCAAGGGGTTTTCGGATACCATTTTGGTCTGTATAACACAGCTTGATAAATACGAGTTCACCCTGCCTTACTTCATCTTTTTCCGGAATCATCGACAATATCGTCTCTGCCCCGGCAGAACAAAGAGTATTTTCTCCTAATACCTTACCCTGTTTATCATATGCTGCAGCCTTCAGAACTCCCGGTTCATATTTTATGTAAAAACATGCTCTTCCTTTTTGGATCTGTTTCTTCCCTCTGGATTTATTATTGATAAAAATCTGTACTTGATGCGCATTCGCATATACTTCAATTCTTGCATATTTTCCTTCGCAGCCCTCAAAGGACCAGGAGGGAATTGCATTTGAATATTTCCATGCTGAAGGCGAATGTCTGTCAAAAGTATGATCAACCGGCACTACTGCTATCTGCGGCCTCACTGCGGCACCATACGCTGCTTTCGTATAAAGTGCCTCACCCGTCTTTGAACCGATCAGATCAAGGCGTCCGCTTCCGGCACACAGCCAGCCCGGGCCATGTCGAAAATCCGGTGCATAATCTTTATATTCCCATGCCCCTACGCCTACTTCACCAAGGTAATCTATTCCTGCCCAGACAAAATCTCCGATAATTCTTTTATTTTTCTGTGCAATTTCAAGAAATTGGAAAACATCTGAACAAAATGTTTCTGTCCCCAAAATAATGCGGTCCGGGTATTTTTTCAGGTCTTTTTTATACCGCAGAATTCCATAATTATAACCGGCTACATCCATTTTGGAAAAAACGCCTCTTGTCTTTTGGTCACAACCTTGCAAAGTTGCGCCGACTTTCATTGTATGGCTTCCAAAAATTCCGGCCACAGTATTAAAAAATTCACTTCCTACTTTCCGACTGGGATTCTTCTTGGCTTTTTTATCAGAATAAACTCCAAGGCCAAGGGAATACATGTAGTTAAAAAGGATATTCACGCCGCATGTAACCGGTCGGTCTGCATCAAGCTGATGGCAGAAGGTCTGCATCTTTTCATAAAAAAGAATACCTTTTTCCTCTGAAGATTCTCCCACTTCATTGCCCAGAGAGTACATGATAACAGAAGGGTGGTTATAATCCTTATCGATCATGTCTCGCAGATCCTGCTCATACCACTTTTCGCAATAATCTGCATAATCATGGCTGGTCTTATGGACATACCACATATCCACATATTCATCCATCACCAGCATACCCAATCTATCACAGGCATCCAGAAAGGACTTGGAGCAGGGATTGTGTGCACAGCGAATGGCGTTATATCCGATCTCCTTTAATAACCGAACCTTTCTTTCTTCTACTTCGGGATAACTGCAGGCACCCAATATGCCATTATCTGAATGAACGCAGGCACCCTGCAAGATCACACGCTCACCGTTCAGGCAAAAGCCGTTTTCCGCATCACAGTCAATCTTGCGGATACCAAAATTAATTTCCCGTATATCCTCATGGAAAGATACCCGCAGGGTATAGAGCTTCGGATGCTCACAAGACCACAACATACAATCTGAAAGGGAAATCCTGGCCTCTGCACTCTCCTGCACAAAAATCTTTTCTGTATGTAATAACCTGTCTTCATCCAGTATTTCCAGAACTGCCTCTCCCACGCAGGAGGTTTCTATCTTTACCGATACAATTTTATCTTTAAAAGATTCTGTCCTTACTTTTACTCCATTCAATAAGATATGTTTTTCATGGCCAAGATACAGCCAGACGGGCCGGTATATTCCCGCCCCGGAATACCAACGGCTATTAGGTTGATCTGCATTTTTAGCAAGCACCTTTACGGTATTTTTTCCTTCTTTCAGATAAGGTAAAAGATCAACATAAAAATTGGTATATCCATAGGGACGGTACGTAACCAACCTGTCATTTACATATACTTCTGCATTTCTGTATACTCCTTCAAATTCCAATACCGCATAGGCATAAGCTTCTATCAGAGAACTGTCAAACTGCTTTTCATATATATAATCTGCACCTTCAAACCAGCCTGTGTTCACGCCTCCGGCACTCCCTTCCGTTCGCCTTTCTGCTAAAGCGGCGTCATGAGGAATACGTACGGCCTGCTTCCCCTTGTTTCGGGAGCTTTGAAACAACCAGTTATCGTTAAATGATATTTTTTTCATTCTATTACTTTTTAGTCTTTATAATCAAAAACTACCTGACAGTTACTTAAAACAGCATTACCTCTTTCCTCAATCTGAACAGCTTCCCATTCTTCCTGTGAACCGCGGAAATAGATAACGATATCTTCCGGAACCTTCTCAAAGGAATCCACTTCAATTCTCTTTAACCCTTTACCAATTACCAGCTCTCTAAGCTCAAAGTCGATCAGGAATGCTGCCACGCCAAGACTTTCCACGCCATCCGGAAGAACGATTCTTTCCACATAAGACATAGCGCCGAGAGATCCTTCTCCATACTCAGTAATACCGTCTGCAACAGTTACAGTCTTCACATTTACAGTACCGCCTTCATCATACATGGAAAAAGGCCATGCTCCGATCGCTTTGACAGGAAGACCTTTTCCGTTTTCTTCATGCCAGTTGCCGATCACCAGATTTTCTTCGGTACATTGTTTTCCGTCTACCATAATATAATAAGTTCCATCTTCACTTAACTCATAAACAAGGCCGGCGCTTCCTTCTACTTTTTCCGGTCCCTTTTTAGCAGAACAGCCTGCTATACCCAAAGTAGACAAGATGAATGCAAACAATAATCCAAATACAGTTACTTTTTTAATTTTTCTCATGATATTACTCCTTTTCTTTAATAATTTTTATTTGATTTTTTAATGGTTTCGGGGCTCCTTTATAAACAAAACAATCAACAATTGATAAAAGCATGCCACAAAATAATATGATGCTGTATGTCACAATTGCAGGAACCTGCGTTGCGTCACCGAATAAGTTGATCCCTGCAATGTAATCGGCAATGGAAAGTACTCCGCCGCTTAAGAACGAAGCAAATGCCAAAGCCATAAACACTGCTCCCGCTACATGAATGAAATCACACCAGAATTTTCTGTCAAAAATGATAGTCAGAATTTCTGTGAGCACTGCCAGAAGGATAAAGACAAGTGTCTTTTTGTATTCAGGTATTATTGACATGCGGCCTACTGTATAAATAACCGGTATGATCACCAATATGGTTGCAATTATCCTGAACAGAAATGATATCAGATTTTCTGAAAACAGTTTTTTCACCGCTTATCCCTCCTTTTTTGCAAATAATAATTGATATTTATAGATGATCCACAAAAGTCCGAAAACAAGCATTGCTACAGCCAGAACACAATTCACTGCTATGGCTGCGGTCTGCCACCAAGGCGTGATAATCTTTACATAGGCCGTCTCACTCATACCATTAATAGCACAGCTGTTTACATAGCCATAATGATTGTCCTTTACTGCCCGGCGCAGAGCCAGAAGAAGGTTTCCATCATTATTTTCCTTAATGATCTTTTCAACAGCAGCGCCGCTTCCATGTCCGCTGTCTATACAGAAAATGTCTGTTCCTGCCAGGATACAGTCTGCCGCCATGGTTTTGTAAAGCTCGGAAGCCGCATCTGTTTCCATTGAACCTTCAAATCCCCATTCCCCGCGTACAACCTCTGTTAAAAGTGCATAGTTTGCAGAACTCCAATAAAGTCCTACCCGGTTATAAGCCTGCATAAGCGCATGAGTTTCTGAAACACGCAGGCCTCCTTCAAATGCTCGCAGGGTCTGTTCTCTCATCGCCTGTTCTGTAAAGAACGTAGACAGCAGACTCTGGGCAAAACACTGGTCATTTACTGCAAGATGCTTTACTGCCGGATTGACGCCCTTTGACAGCATTCCTCTCGTTTCATCAATAGATGCCAGATAAGTAAAGTTTCCGTCTTCCGAAATATATTCAAAATTACGTGCACCGAAGGGTGTTCTGTGGAGATTGCAACCTGTATTAAATACCATAGTCATCCCGGAATATAAAGCTTCTTCACCCATTAATTCTCCACGGCGTCTGAAAATATCATGATTCCAGGTACTGGATAAAGTCACCTTACCGGCATAACAACAAGTAGCAGGTTTGCTGCCAAAAGGAAGAGTTCCTCCCACGCCATCCATACCGTCCCCTGTTTTGGATGCATTCTTGATCACAGTGGTTACTGCAGGCGTTCCATACAGGCAGGAAAGCTGTGAAGCCAGCTCTTCAATGGTCATCTGACTCAAATAAGTTTCCCATTTTTCGGAATCATAGGGCTCATTTCTCATATCCAAAAGTGTAATGCCTGCATTGACTCCCTGTTCAATATCTCGTACACTGGGAGCATTCTCCGGAGTTTTGTATAATCCGCCCTTTAAAATGGTAAACATTTCATCCGTTACAACGGGAGAAGTCTGTTCTGTCGGGTATGTGCCCGCCCAGTCCTGACGGGAAATATAGGTTACTGTATCAGGAACCCAATAATTAATATCACAGTCGTCAAAACGGTTAGTCACTTCAGCGCCGGCGCTGGAGAGCTTATAAGTATCCGCATCTATCTGTGACTCTTTAAAGTGGTACACTTTTTCACTATTTCCTAAAACTTCTGTACCATTCTGATCCACTAACCCTGTAGCTTCCTTTACAGTAAGTACATGATTCAGTGCGTCGTGGCAGTCATTTCCGATAGCAAGATAGTAATCTCCCTCCGATAAAATATAACCCTTTGCACCGATATAATCGTAGCTGGCAAGCAAATATCTTTCTACAGGAATGGTTATTGTTTCACTCCGCCCCGGTTCCAGCACAGAAGTCTTATCAAATCCTACAAGTTGAATTGCGGATTTTTCTACAAGATTTTCCTTTTCGTATGAACCGTAAGGGGTCTGTGCATATACCTGAATCACTGTTTTTCCAGCTGTGTCTCCAATATTTTTGGCTGTTACCGTAACTTCGTAAATATCACTTTCTGCGTTATAGGTTACGCCGTCAAGGGTCTGTTCAAATTCTGTATAACTCAATCCATATCCGAAAGGAAATACTATTTCAGCAGCATAATCCCATGCAGCGGCATTATAGGAAGCGCCTACTGGCGACGCGGCTCTTCCCTGATTTAAAATACAGTCTTCGTAACGTGTTTCATAATACTTATAACCGGTATAAATTCCTTCCGCCTGCACATTGACATAGGGCGAGCTAAGCCCCAGTTCCTCTGCGTTTGCATAAGTTGGCGTCTGGGTTCCGGAATTAACACAGGCAGGCGCTGAAAGAGAATTGGATGCATAAGTATCTACGATACGACCGGAAGGATTTACCTTGCCTGTCAGAATATTTGTTATTCCTTCTGCTCCCCACTGGCCGGGCGTTCCTACCCATAAGCATGCATCAATATTGTAGGTTTCCAGCCAGTCACAATCCATGGGCGCGGTTGTATTCAAAAGAACGATCACCTTCTTAAATACACCCTGATCCCGGTAGGAAGTCACCATTTCGATCAGATCTTTTTCATTCTTATGAAGTGCAAGCTGACTGATACCTTCTCCATCTTTCATTAAATAATCATAACCTTCTCCGCTTTCTCTTGATATAAAAATGATAGCCGCATCGTTATATTGCTTTTCCCAGCTGGCCTTTATGCTGCTTGTATAGAAACCAATAGGATCTTCTCCGATATCAAGAGTTTCCGGACTTGCGGTCACAGCACGCACTGTTTCACTATTCTCATAAGCGTCAAGCAATGTGGGATTTACCTGGAATCCTGCCAGATCAAAGGCTTGACGGACAGTAGTGATAATTTCCTGTCCTTCTTTGGGAATGTTTCCCGATGAACTGCACTTATAAACAGGATTGACGATCGACTGTCCGAAAATCGTAATGCTCTTTTCGCTTTCTTTCAAAGGAAGTGCTCCTCCTTCATTGCGCAGCAATACGGCTCCTTCCTCTTCCTCCGCGATTGTCTGCTGTTTTGTGGCTTCGATCAATGCCTCCTGGTTGGTTTCGTTTATTTCGCCGAACTCACTCTCATAATAAATCTGTCCGCCGTCCTCTGCTACGACTTCTGCCGTTACAATATTAAGCGGTTCATTTAAGATGTATGGATATTGAAAGCAAAGATCCGTTGCCGTCAATGTTATGATCAGCAGCATGGACATTACGGCTGTCAATCCTCTCCATAACTTCAACACATTTTATCCCTCCTTTTGTAATTGATAAATATATAGTTTTTTCTGTTTTTGTGATTTTTAAAATATCCCCTGATCAATGATCCCATCCCTTTTTGAAAGTGCCCGTTTACAATAAGCAGGATCGCTTCTGCCATTTCCATACTGATGAGACCGTTCATCATTTTGGCAATTCCCCTAAATGGCATATTGTAAATAAACTGGATATTTAAGTCAGGGATATCCCTTTTCTCACTCCTTTCTTTTTTATACTTTAATATTGTGAAAACGAAACGCGCTGCCATACTTTTTGCATAACACATCTTGCAGATCGCATCGTTCATTTCCAGCTGCATTCCCGGTTCGAAATTTTTTCTGTGAACAGAATATCCTAAAAGCTCCTCAAATTCTTTTTCGGATACCTGCGTGACCTTACCGCTGTAATAGGAGAGGATCCTATGACTTCTGCCCACGTCATTTGGACTTTCTGCATCTTCCTGCTTTTTCACTTGCAGGATATAGTCGTTTTCAAGGCGGATATCGGCCACGCTTGCTCCGATTCGGATATGATAAATTCCTTTCTCCTGCTGCCACTGTTTCCTCTCGGCATCATAGTAACGAAAGGTTTTATCATCAAAAGGAATCTGTACCTGCTTTTCTTCTCCGGCTTTTAAGAATACTTTCTGAAAACCTTTTAATTCTTTTACGGGACGGTAACACATTCCCTCAGGCTTGCTGATATACATCTGCGCGATCTCAGCGCCGTCTCTTGTACCCGTATTTTTCAAAGTGAAACTTACGCCTTTTTCGGATACGGTCAGATTTTGATAGGTAAATTGCGTATAACTTAATCCAAACCCGAAAGGAAACTGGACGGCAACATTTGCTGTTTCATAATACCGGTATCCAATGTACAATCCTTCTCTGTATTCACTTTCATAAGAATCCTTCTTCCAGTACCTACAGACCGGTGTATCTTTATAAGAAAGAGGATAAGTTTCGGAAAGTTTTCCGCTTGGATTGATCTGTCCTGTAATGGCTTTTAATACGGCGCCTGCACCTGCCTGTCCTCCCAGACCTGCGTACAAAAGAGCTTTGCACTTCTCGATCCAGGGCATCTCAACTACACTTCCGGAGGACAGAATTACAATAATATTTTTATTTACTTCCGAAACAGCTTTTAATAACTTAATCTGGCTTTCAGGAATCCTTAAGTGAGTTCTGTCAAGACCTTCGCTTTCACTTGCTTCATCCAGTCCCATGTAAAGAAGTACTGCCTGTACATTCGAAGCCAGCTTAACCGCCTTTTTGATCAGGCCTTCATCTGTTTTCTTATTTCTTTTATAACCTCTTTCGTAGCCTTTTACCTGCAGGGGAAATTCTTTGATCAGATCAAGGGCCGAATCTGTTTTTGTAGGGTTTACAATACTGGAACCTGCTCCCTGATATCTTGGAACGTCGGCAAATTCTCCGATGACTGCTACCGCAGTACCTTCCCTTAAAGGAAGAATATCATCGTTGTTTTTTAGTAATACAAGAGATTCTTCTGCTGCTTTTTCCGCTGCCGCATGATGGGCTTCTATGTAAGTATCCATAGATTTCTTTTCTTTTATCCGGGTGGAACTGATCAGTCTTAAGATCTCGTCCACTCTTTCATCAATTATCTCTTCCCGTATTCGGCCTTCCTTAAGAGCCTGCTGCAGTTGCCTGTCGCTGTCTCCGGCCGTTCCGGGCATTTCCAGTGTGCTTCCTGCCTCAACTCCTTTGGTATGGTCGTTGCTTCCTCCCCAGTCCGTAATAACAGCACCGTTAAATCCCCATTCTTCTCTTAAAATATCCTGCAGCAGATGGGCGTTTTCATTGGCATAGACTCCGTTGATCCGGTTATAAGAAGTCATAATAGCTTTGGGCTTTCCTTCTTTTACGGCTATCTCAAAGCCTGTAAGATAAAGCTCTCTTAATGTTCTTTCATCCACTATACTGTTATCTTCCATCCGCATGGTTTCCCGGTTGTTCACAGCAAAATGTTTCGGGCAGGCGGCAATACCTTTTTTCTGTATCCCACGTATGTAAGCCGCAGCCATTTTCCCGGAAAGATAAGGATCTTCTGAAAAGTATTCAAAATTTCTGCCGCATAGGGGGCTTCTTTTCATATTGAGTCCAGGGCCCAGTAAAACATTTACGTTTTGGCTGCCAGCCTCTTCTCCCAGCATTTCACCGATTTTTTCGGCAAGCTCCTCATTCCAGCTGTTAGCAACAGTGGATGCCGTAGGAAAGCAGGTGGAGGGCTGACTGGCATTTAATCCCAGGTGATCCGACGCACCTATCTGTTTGCGGATTCCATGAGGACCGTCTGACAAATAGATTGCCGGGATATTTAAACGTTTTAAGGGTTTGGTGGACCAGATATCGCGGCCGGACAAAAGACTTATCTTTTCTCCCGTTGTCATACTTTGAATGATATCCTGATAAACAAGCTCTTTTTTCATACCCTGCTTCTTACCTCCGTTTTGTATTGTGATTATAACTTTTTTGGGAAGTCTTTTGGGCGTTTTCGCATGGATTGACATTTTTCATTCATACTTTGCACAGGATGGGAGAAAAGCCCAATTTCATGGGCCCAATTTCACGATTAGAGCAGAAGGGTGTTGTAGAAAGCTATAGTGATTTTTCATTCACTCAAAAAGAGTGTAAACCTTATTTGAAAATTCAATAGGATTCACACTCTTTGTTGGTCACTGTTATATCGCTTATGCGCTTATTCTTTGATTCTGTCGATGTCTGTCAGGTTGATGCCAAACGCTTGAAGAATTGCTTTTAAATCTAAATACCTTTTCAACATGGTTTTATATGCTTTTGCTTCCTTCCCATCTTCAATCATGTAATCTTGTAATCTTGAGAACTCTTCAATATTTTTCTGTATCATCTCTTTCTCAGTCATATTGTCACCGCCCTTTATTTGCTAACCGGTTGTTACAATGTAATTATAGCAAATTGGTCAAAGAGTGTAAACCCTATTCACCACTTGGGATCAGGATCCTCATAACAAACCAGTTATTTTCTGTATGCAGCGTCATGGTACCTCTGTATTTCTCAATTGTATAGCGGATACTTTTCAATCCGTATCCGTGATTCTTTTTGTCTTCTTTCGTAGTATCAGGGAATCCCTGCAGTAAATCCAGCTTTTCCTCACAGTAATTTTCCAGACAGATCATTAAAAAACTGTTTTGAGAAAAGATTTTCAGCTTGATCATACGTTTGTCCGGATCGGGATTTTTTTCCACATATTCAATAGCATTATCCAGCGCATTTCCAAAGATACTGCATATGTCCAGCGTTTCCAAAAAATCCAGTAGTTTTCCGTCAGCAATACAAGTAAAGTTAATATTGTGCGCCACACAGTACGCATTTTTTCTGGTAAGAATGGTATCCAATACTCCGTTTCCCGTAACAATATCGGTTTTGAAATTCTTAACCATTTTTTCCATTTCCTGTAGATAGGATTCTCTCTTTACCACATCCTGTTCGGATCTTATCACATCGATCTGATGCTTCAGATCATGGCATTTCTGGTTGATAAATTCACTGTTTTCCTTATAAGTTCGATATTGTTCATACTGAAGTTCGAAAATATTATGAATGGAAGCCAGCTCCCTTCTGAGAAAGGCTTCGTGTCTCTGGTTCTGCTGGATATACAGAATACAGAATCCGCAAAAATCCACAAGGGTACGAATATGAAAAAGACTGCGTCCGGTGGCTTCTCCGGACAACGCACTTTCCAACACAAAGCCGATATTGCTCATAGAGTAGATGATCGTCGCTGCTGTCACAGCGATCAGCATTTCCTTTGTGGTGACATGAATTCCGGTATCCCAGCTTACGATTCCCTTTTTCAAAAGAAAGATCAGCGTAAACAAAACGGCAAAAATAAGAATAAAAAACAACGTGGCGTTTCTCATATTATTTTTCATTCCGTTCCATACCGCAAAGCAGTATACCTGCCATTCCAATGATGCCACCACTTCAGAAGTAACCAAAGCGCTGGCGCACCAGTAAACGGCGTCTTTTAATTTCATGGCACAGCAAATATAAATAACCAAAAGCATAAATAATATATTCATCAAAGTTCCGGGCACCCATAATGCAAAGGGCAGGTTACCGGCTATTTCCTGTAAGAGTATCTGCAGGATCAAAGACAACAGAAGGGCTGCAAATAGCTTTCCTTTTCCGAATCTTTTCTTCAGGGGGTATATATAGATCACACAGGAAAGCCATTCTGCCAGAGCTGTATAGATTCTGGGCATTCCCGGTTCCAGTAATAAAGTATTCATTTTCCCATTCCTCCCAGATAATCGGTCAATGCTTCCATAAAGGCTTTTTTCTTCGGCCTGCTGATCTGGATTTCATCTGTTCCTACAAGTGCTGTATATTTATCCACTTTTTCCACGTAGGCCAGATTGACAAGGTATCCGTTATTACACCGGAAAAATCCGCTGCTGCTTAAGGCCTGTTCCATATTTTTCATGGTTTCCAAAACAGATATTACTTCTTTCTTTTTATGAATATGGATATAATGCCCCAGGCTTTCCAAATAGTAAATTTCATTGGTATCTATCTTTAAAATACCGCCGCCTGTATTTAATACCAGATAGTTTTTCAATTTATTTTCCAGATAAATTTCTATCCGCTTCATGTGCTGGGCAAAGGTAAAGTAATTCAGGGGTTTCAGAATAAAATCAAGGGCGTTGACCGCATATCCGTTCACGGCATATTGCACCATATTTGTGATGAATACCAGGATAACTTCACTGTCTGTTTTACGTATTTCTCTGGCTGCAGTCATTCCATCCATTTTCTTCATCTGAATGTCCATTAAAATAACATCATAAATACAGCGATAATCATTGACAATATCAATTCCGTCTTCGAATATGTGGATGGTGAATTTATTCCCGCTTTCTTTTTCATATTGTTCCAGAAAACGCTGCAGACATGACCTTGTTTTTTTATCATCTTCTACAATTGCTATGTGGATCATGATAAGTATACCTCTGTTTCAGATAATTGATCTGTTTCTTAAATCGTACTATTAATATATACCATAAATAATAAATTTCACAATACCGGGATTCAACTGTCAGATGAGTTATTGTTCCCCATTCTCTTACCACGTTATTGAGATAACAGCTCTATCGTACTAAGATAAGGATAACACAAGACAAGATTCAATTCATCAGGGAAGGAGAAAATATAGAATGGATAATCTGAAAACAGGGGAAGTAATTTGTAAAAGGCGCAAGGAACTGGGATTAACTCAAAATCAGCTTGCCAAGTCCCTTGGCATATCATTTCAGGCAGTCTCAAAATGGGAAAATAACTCTGCATATCCCGATATCGAGATGCTTCCGAAGCTGGCGGCAGCCCTTCATACAACAGTGGACGCATTGCTTGGCTATGAAAGTGTTGTGACGGATTATGATAAACGCTACAACACAGAGGAATATTACTGGGGGCTTATGCCTAATCGCATTTGCTATGACATTATGAAAATACTTCCGCCGGTCAAACCCTATCGCGTACTGGATATTGGCTGCGGCGAAGGCAAGGATGCCGTTTTCTTTGCAAAATGCGGCTATGCGGTAACTGCATTTGATATATCCGAACAAGGCATTGAGAAAGCAAAGCGGCTTGCCGAGTACAATAAGGTTGACGTTAATTTTTTTAAAGCCGATCTGTTTGATTATTGTCCCAATACGGATTATGACATTATATTCAGCAGCGGAGTGCTGCACTTCACGCAGAAGACTCAGCGAAAAGCGCTTTGTGACAGCCTGAAAGCACACACCGTGGATAACGGCATAAATGCCCTGAATGTGTTTGTAAAAAAACCTTTTATCAAGCGTGCTCCTGACAGTACAAGAGATGAAGAAAAAAGACATCCTTGGTATTCAGGCGAGTTATTTACCTATTATCATGACTGGCTGTTCCATACCTGCAGGGAGGAAATATTTGACTGCAACAGCGGAGGCATACCGCATAAGCATTGTATGGATACACTTATTGCACAGAAAATGGAAGGAGACGGTAATGCATATGAAACCAATCTATTGCGGCAAAGTAAGAGAGATTTATGATATTTCGGATAAATACTTAGTAATTGTAACAACAGACAGAATATCCGCATTTGACCATATTTTAACTGAGCCGATAAAGGGCAAGGGTATCGTATTAAACAAAATATCCAACTTTTGGTTTGATAAGACCCGCAATATCGTATCAAATCATATTATTGATGACAAAATTGAAAATATGCCCACATTTTTTCAGAATGAATTTTTCAGGGATCGAACTGTAATGGTTGAAAAACTAAATATGCTCCCTTTTGAATTCGTAGTACGCGGTTATCTGTATGGAAGTATGTGGAAAGCATATGAAAACGGAGAGCGCTTCTGTGATACTAAATGGCCGAAAAATTACAAACTGGCTCAAAAGCTGGAACAGCCTATTCTTACCCCTGCAATAAAACATGATATTGGGCATGATGAATATGTAAGTATCGAAGAGGTTGCATCCAGAATAGGTACGGAGATGACAAAACAAATTACGGATATCTGCTTTAGACTTTATGAAGAGTGCAGCAAATATGCTTTTTCTAAAGGATTGATCATTGCGGATGCTAAATTTGAATTCGGTCAGAACAGACAGGGCGAACTGGTTCTGGCTGATGAAATATTCACACCGGATTCAAGCAGATATTGGGATGCCGACAGTTACAAAGTTGGCGTCTCACCGGATTCATTTGATAAACAATTCTTGCGTAACTGGCTGCTGAACAATAAAGTAAATGGTGAATTTCAGTTTGACAAAGTACCGGAAAGTGTATTGCTTCAGACCGAAAAATTGTATAATGAATGTTTAAACAGACTTGTATCTTGACATTCATATATCGCAGTGCTATACTCTATACATCGCAGTTCGATGCATCGTATTGCTGAGTGAGGTGTTATAATGGACAGTCATATTAAAAAAGTATACATACCCATGACCGAAACAGGTTTCTACATATTATTATGTTTAAGAGAAGAGGCACACGGGTACAGTATTGTCAAAAAAACTGAAAACTTAACACAAGGAGAAATAAAGATCAGTCCCGGAACCTTATACGGAAGCTTATCCAAGATGGAAAAAGACGGACTGATCAAATTTATCCGCGAAGAAGAAAAGCGCAAAATTTATCGTATTACGGAGCTCGGAACTCAGGTACTTGATCTGGAAATGAAGCGCATTGAACGTTTGTATAAGAGTATGAAGGAGGCTGAATGATATGAAGGACAGGAAAACAGAACTCAAATGGTTCTCAATTCCAGAATGGGAGAAAGAAGAAAAATATCTTAGAGAACAACATAAAAACGGTTGGGAATTTGTTAATGTAAATTTTATCGGTCTGTATCATTTTAAAAAATGCGATCCAAAAGATGTTGTCTACCAGTTAGACTATAATCCTGAAAGCGTTACTCAAAAAGATGAATATCTCCAGATATTTCGTGACTGCGGGTGGGAATATCTTCAAAATTTTTTTGGTTACAGCTATTTCCGTAAACCGGCTTCCGAAATGCATGGAGAAGAGGAGATCTTCTGTGATGATGCTTCAAGGCTGGATATGATGAAACGAGTTTTTAAACAGCGCATGCTGCCCCTTTTATGTATTTTCTTTGTGCTCATCGTTCCTAATATTTTCATTCAAGGCCTGTTTGATGCGCCTGTAAACCATATTTTACTGGTTACACTATGTATAATGTTTGGCCTGTACCTTGGATTATTTATAACATTTGGCATTCAATTTTGGAAATATCTTCGTAGTAATGGAGGCTGTTAGCCTCCATTTTTATATGGGAAATTTCTCCAAAGAGCGGAAGAACCGAAAGTTCTTCCCAAGATAATCGCGAAGCGATTTTCTTGTTTTTATGAAATTATATCTTGACCTTCCTCTTTGTGGAAGGTATAGAATTCAATTATCAGCACAAATTGTTTCAAGGAGAAGCGTTATGAAGATCAATGAAGCAGAACAGGAAGTGGGAATCACCAGAAAAAATATCCGCTTTTATGAACAGCAGGGACTATTAAATCCTTCCCGTAACTTAAGCAATGGATATCGGGAATATTCCTCTGAAGATATTCTTATCCTGCGCAGGATAAAATTGCTGCGTAAACTGGGTATTCCTATTGAGGAAATCAAAAAACTGCAATCTCATTACCTGACACTGGATGACTGTCTCCATCGTCACCTGATCACACTGGAACGGGAAAGCAAAAATCTGGATACCATGCAGAAGTTCTGCCACAGACTTCTTAACGAAAATGTAAACCTTGAAACCATGGATGTGGAGCAGCTTCTCATTGATATGGATAATATGGAAGAAGGAGGTACAAGATTTATGAATATCCAAAACAGAGATCAGAAACTTTTAAAAAGAAATGCTCTTACTACTGCTGTAATTATCATCTTATTTATGCTGGCATTTATAGGTTTAATATTATGGATTTTCGTAATGGACAGCGATATGCCTTCTCTGGCCCTGGTTATTTTCGGCGGAAGTCCGATTATTTGTATCGCGGGCACACTGCTGGCATTAAGAGAACGCTTAAAAGAAATTGAAGGAGGAGAATTAGATGAGGCTTCTAAATATTGATTATATTCCTGGTAAGGAGATCGAAGCAATTGATGTTGTAAAAGGAACAGTGGTACACACCAAAAATGTAGGAAGGGACTTTATGGCGGCTATGAAGACCCTGGTAGGAGGAGAATTGGTGGGCTATACCCAGATGCTGAATGAAGCAAGACAGATCGCAGTAAAGCGAATGGTGGATGAGGCGGAAAAGCTGGGCGCTGATGCTGTTATCAACATTAGATACGGTACATCTTCCGTAATGTCCGGCGCAGCAGAAGTGATCGCATATGGTACAGCAGTAAAAATAACCGGAAATAAGGGTTGACATTTTTTCTTTATCGCGTTATGATGAGTAAAATTTAATATCACCTAAACCGTTGAAGCGGAGATAAAGGTGATGATGCTCCCACAGAGAGCCCGATAAGCTGAGAACGGGTGGAAAACAAGTCATCAAATGGACCGCGGAGGGTGCAGTGAAAAATGAATTTTTAATTCATCCAGTATTCTGCAACGTAGAGGCACACGTCAACTGCCGGGGATATGATAGTATCCTGTTAAGTGTACAGCACAGCTGTAAATCAAGGTGGCACCGCGGATAGATTATTCGTCCTTGACAGAGTTAATTCTGTCAAGGACTTTCTTATTGTAAAGGAGGCAATATGATCAAACCTGATATCGATACTTTAAAAGAATTAAGCAGACAAAACCAATACCAAACAGCGCCGGTCAGCATGGAAATCTTATCGGATATCAAAACCCCCATCGAGGTCTTAAAAATACTGAAAAATGTTTCCAGGCATTGCTATCTTCTGGAATCCATTTCCGACAATGAAAAATGGGGACGTTATACTTTTCTTGGCTATGAACCCAGCCTTGAGATCACCTGTTTAAACGGCAATATGAAGGTAGGCGCTCTTTCCTTTGAAACAACAGATCCGGGTAAATATATAAGACAGGTCATTGAAGAACACAAAAGTCTGAGATTTTCCTATCTTCCGCCTTTTACCGGCGGTCTGGTAGGATACTTTTCCTATGATTACCTGAAATATGCAGAACCTACTCTGGATTTAAATGCCGCTGATACGGAAGGCTTCAAAGATGTGGACCTTATGCTTTTTGATAAGGTGATCGCTTTTGATAACTTTAAGCAAAAAATCATTTTGATCGTAAATATCAGATTGAATGATCTGGATACGGAATATAACAGAGCCATCCTTGAGCTAAACAGACTTGCGCAGTTGATCAAAAACGGCGCGCCCGTAAAGGATCAGCCGGGTAAATGTATTTCGGAATTTAAACCTTTATTCAACCAAGAAGAATACTGTGCCATGGTAGAAAAAGCAAAATACCATATTAAAGAAGGAGATATTTTCCAGATCGTTCTGTCAAACCGGCTGGAAGCAGAATTTGAAGGAAGCCTTTTAAATACCTACCGGATCTTACGTACTATTAATCCTTCCCCTTATATGTTTTATTTCTCCAGCAGTGATATGGAAGTGGCAGGGGCTTCACCCGAAACACTGGTTAAGCTTAATAATGGCATTCTGCATACCTTTCCTCTGGCAGGCACCAGACGAAGGGGAAAGACGGAAGAAGAGGATAAAGCTCTGGAAGAAGAACTTCTGGCAGATCCCAAAGAGCTTGCAGAACACAATATGCTGGTGGATCTCGGCAGAAATGACATTGGAAAGATCAGTAAATTCGGTTCTGTAGAAGTAGAAAAATATCATTGCATTGAAAGATATTCCCATGTTATGCATATCGGCTCCACGGTGCGGGGCGAGATCAGAGAAGGAGAAGACGCCCTTTCGGCAATTAATTCCATTCTCCCTGCCGGAACTCTTTCCGGCGCTCCTAAAATTAAAGCCTGTCAGCTGATAAACGATCTGGAAAACAACAAGCGGGGCATATACGGCGGCGCTATCGGTTACATTGATTTTACCGGCAATCTGGATACCTGCATAGCCATCCGCATTGCTTATAAGAAAAACGGCAAAGTATTTATCAGGAGCGGTGCCGGAATCGTAGCAGATTCCGTTCCTGAAAATGAATACCAGGAATGTCTTAATAAAGCGGCCGCAGTAGTAAATGCGTTAAAAACGGCACAGGAGGTGACGGAATGATCCTGCTTATCGATAACTATGATAGTTTTTCTTATAACCTGTATCAGCTGGTGGGATCCATTGATCCTGACATCAAAGTCATCAGAAATGATGCCGCAGCCATAGAAGAAATAGAACAAATGAATCCAAAAGCCATTATTCTTTCTCCCGGTCCCGGAAGACCGGAGGATGCAGGTATCTGTATCGACGTCGTAAAAGAACTGGGCGGTAAGATCCCCATTCTCGGCGTCTGCCTGGGACATCAGGCAATCTGCCGGGCTTACGGTGCCACTGTTTCCTATGCAAAAGAATTGATGCACGGCAAACAGTCACAGACAAAATTAGATCTGAACTCTCCCATTTTTAATAACTGCCCCGAAACAGTTCCTGTAGCCAGATACCATTCTCTGGCCGCTTTGGAAGAAACACTTCCCGACTGCCTGTCTGTTACGGCAAGAACGGAAGATGGCGAAATCATGGCCGTACAGCACAAAATATATCCAGTCTACGGACTTCAGTTCCACCCCGAATCCATCCTCACGCCGGATGGAAAAACCATGCTCATAAATTTTTTAAAATAGAAAGGTAAGGTATCAAAATATGATTAAAGAAGCAATTGTAAAAATTGTAGACAAACAGGATCTAACTTATGACGAGGCATACACCGTAATGAACGAAATTATGAGCGGCGGGACCTCTCCTACACAAAATGCGGCGTTTCTGGCTGCTTTATCCACGAAAAGCACCAAAGCGGAAACGATTGATGAAATAGCCGGATGCGCGGCAGCCATGAGAGATCATGCTACAAAGGTAACGCATGACATGGATGTGCTTGAGATCGTGGGAACCGGCGGAGACAATGCCGGGAGCTTTAATATTTCAACTACTTCCGCCCTGGTCATTGCTGCCGGCGGAGTTAAAGTGGCAAAACATGGCAACCGTGCAGCTTCATCCAAGTGCGGCACCGCAGACTGTCTGGAAGCTCTTGGCGTAAATATTGATCAGTCTCCCGAAAAATGTGCGGAACTGCTTGAAAAAGTCGGTATGTGCTTCTTCTTTGCACAGAAATATCACACCTCCATGAAATATGTCGGCGCTATTCGTAAGGAACTTGGTATCCGTACCGTATTCAATATTTTAGGTCCCCTTACCAATCCCGCTTCTCCCAATATGCAGCTGCTGGGTGTTTATGATGAATCTTTAGTGGAACCTCTTGCAAGAGTTCTTGCAAATCTTGGCGTAAAAAAGGGTATGGTTGTTTATGGAACCGATAAGTTGGATGAAATATCTGCAAGCTCTCCTACTCTTATCTGTGAATTTGATCAGGGTGAATACAAAACATATACGATAACTCCTGAAGATTTTGGTCTTACCACTTGCAAAAAGGAAGACTTGACAGGCGGCACTCCCGAAGAAAATGCCGAAATCACCCTTTCTGTTTTAAAAGGAGAAAAAGGGCCTAAAAGAAACGCTGTTCTCCTGAATGCCGGCGCCGCTTTATATATCGGTGGGAGGGCAGAAAGCTTTGCAGCAGGGATCGAACTGGCAGGCAAACTGATTGATGACGGCTCAGCCCTTGCAAAACTGGAAGCCTTCAAACGGGAAAGCAGGTAATATTATGGCAACTATTTTGGATACCATTGCTGCATATGCAAAGATAAGAGTGGAAGAAGCAAAAAAGACTCTTCCCCTGGCCGAAATAAAAGAGCAGGCCCTTGCCATGAACTGCATTACGGGATTTCCTTTTGAAAAAGCGCTTTGTAACGGCGATATCAGTTTTATCTGTGAGTGCAAGAAGGCATCACCCTCCAAAGGCGTCATTGCAGAAGATTTTCCTTATCTTACAATTGCAAAAGAATACGAGGCAGCAGGCGCATCCTGCATTTCTGTACTGACGGAACCGAAATGGTTTTTAGGCAGCAACAATTATCTGCAGGAAATTGCACAGGCCGTTTCTATCCCCTGTATCCGCAAAGACTTTACAGTGGACGAATATATGATCTATGAAGCAAAGCTTTTAGGAGCCGGAGCCGTACTTCTCATCTGCTCCCTTTTACCGCAAGAAATCTTGCAGCGCTATATCAGAATCTGTGACAGCCTTGGTCTGTCTGCACTGGTAGAAGCCCATGATGAACAGGAAATTACCGCCGCAGTTTCTGCAGGGGCCCGGATCATAGGCGTAAATAACCGGAATTTAAAAGATTTTACCGTAGATATCCACAATTCCGGAAACCTGCGTGGGTTGGTACCTGAGTCCGTTCTTTTCGTGGCGGAAAGCGGTATCCGCACAGCGGCAGATATCGATGCTCTCAGGAAAGCTAATGTGAATGCGGTATTGATCGGAGAAACCCTGATGCGGGCCGCGGATAAAAAAGCTATGCTGGATGAATTAAGGAGAGTTCCATGACCAGAATAAAAATATGCGGATTAAGATCAGAAGATGATATTTCCTACGCCAACGAATTGAAACCGAATTATATCGGGTTTGTCTTTTTAAAAGGGAGAGCCAGATATGTTTCTCCCGAACGGGCAGCCTATTTAAGAGAATTACTTGACCCTTCCATTCCTGCTGTAGGCGTTTTTGTAAATGAACCGGTGGAAAATGTTATTTCTCTTTTGCAAAGCGGTACTATTCAGATGGCTCAGCTTCATGGACAAGAGGATACATCTTACTTCAAGGTATTGCGCGATCATTGCAGCCATCCGATCATGAAAGCTTTTATTGTCAAAACAAAAGAAGATGTGAAAAACGCGCTTAATTATCCTTCGGACCTTCTTTTATTGGATAACGGAATGGGAAGCGGCAATTCTTTTGACTGGTCTCTGATCCAAAACATAGAAAAGCCCTTTTTTCTTGCAGGCGGTTTAAACCCTGATAATGTATCAGCTGCCATTTCACTTACCCATCCCTTTGGGGTAGATGTAAGCTCAGGCGTGGAAACAGAAGGAAAAAAGGATTTTAACAAAATGAAAGCATTTGTGGATATAGTCCGCAGTCAAAATTAAATTTATTGGAGGTACATTATGTCACAGTCACAAGGACGCTTCGGAGTTCACGGCGGACAATACATTCCCGAAACACTTATGAATGCCGTTATCGAACTGGAAGAAGCCTATGATCACTACAAAGAAGACCCTGAATTCAACCGGGAGCTTACTTCTTTATTTAATGAATATGCAGGACGCCCCAGCCGCTTATATTATGCGGAAAAAATGACAAAGGATCTGGGCGGAGCCAAAATTTATTTAAAGCGTGAAGATCTGAACCACACAGGCTCTCACAAGATCAACAACGTCTTGGGACAGGCCCTTCTTGCTAAAAAAATGGGAAAGACCAGATTGATCGCCGAGACCGGCGCCGGTCAGCACGGTGTAGCCACTGCTACTGCTGCCGCATTGCTGGGTATGGAATGCGTGGTCTTTATGGGTGAAGAAGATACCAAAAGGCAGGCTCTTAATGTTTACAGAATGAAACTTTTAGGTTCGGAAGTTGTCCCTGTTAAAACAGGAACCGCCACTTTAAAAGACGCTGTTTCCGAAGCTATGAGGGAATGGACCAGCCGGATAGATGATACTCATTATTGCCTTGGCTCTGTTATGGGACCTCACCCTTTCCCTACTATCGTTAGAGATTTCCAGTCTGTGATCTCCAGAGAGATCAAACAGCAGGTCATGGAAAAAGAAGGCCGTCTCCCTGATGTAGTAATGGCCTGCGTAGGCGGCGGCAGCAATGCCATGGGCACATTTTATCACTTTATTGAGAATAAAGAAGTAGCGCTGATCGGCTGTGAAGCAGCCGGCAGGGGCGTTGATACTTTTGAAACGGCAGCTACTATAGCCACCGGAAGACTTGGTATCTTCCATGGCATGAAATCCTATTTCTGTCAGGATAAATATGGTCAGATCGCACCCGTATACTCTATTTCTGCAGGTCTTGATTACCCCGGCATCGGACCGGAGCATGCATGGCTCCACGATACGGGACGTGCTAAGTATGTTCCCGTTACGGATGAGGAAGCGGTAAACGCTTTTGAGTATCTTTCACGTACAGAAGGCATTATACCCGCCATTGAAAGTGCTCATGCCGTAGCTCACGCCATGAAGATCGCGCCGGATTATTCCGGGGATCAGATCATGGTAATCACCATTTCGGGCCGCGGAGATAAGGACTGTGCGGCGATCGCTCGTTACAGAGGGGAGGATATTCATGAGTAGAATTAAAGAAGCCTTTCTGGGAGGCAAAGCATTTATTCCTTTTATTACCTGCGGAGATCCTGATCTTAAGACCACTAAGAAAATTGTCTGCAGCATGGTGGAAAATGGTGCCGATCTGATAGAGCTGGGCATTCCTTTTTCCGATCCTACCGCAGAGGGTCCCGTCATTCAGGATGCCAATCTCCGGGCTCTGACCGGAGGCGTAACTACAGATAAGATTTTTGACATGGTAAGGGAACTTCGAAAGGAAATTACTGTTCCCATGGTATTTATGACTTATGCCAATGTGGTATTTTCCTATGATGCGGAAAAATTTATCAGTACTTGTTCCCAAATCGGAATAGACGGCCTTATCCTGCCGGATCTTCCTTTTGAAGAAAAAGGGGAGTTCAGTGATATTTGTAAGAAGTATGATGTGGATCTGATCTCTCTGATCGCGCCCACTTCTGCAAACCGGATAGCTATGATCGCAAAAGAGGCGGAAGGATTTATTTATATCGTATCCAGCCTTGGCGTGACAGGAGTCCGCAGTGAGATCAATACGGATATTGAATCTCTGGTAAGACTGGTGCGTGAGAATTCCTCCGTTCCCTGTGCTGTGGGATTCGGTATTTCCACTCCTTATCAGGCAGCTAAAATGGCAGGCATTTCGGACGGAGCAATTGTAGGATCGGCCATTATCAAGCTGGTAGCCCAGTATGGAAAAGATGCTGCCGGCCCGGTAGGTGAATATGTAAAAAGCATGAAAGATGCGCTGCGGTAAGCAACGCATCTTTCTTTTATAATAAGTTTAAAAGATATTCCTGTCTGCCGTCTCTCAGAAAAACAGGGATTGAAGATATGGGTGCTTCCACCCGAACTTTCTGTCCACCCTGATATTCTGTTCCGGTAGATGCATGTACCCATTGAGCGCCTTCAGGTAAATAGACTTCTCTTTCCATGGCTCTCTGCTCCACTATGGGCGCTACCAGAAGGTCACTGCCTAACATATAACTATAATCCAGTACCCAGCAAACGGGATCCTCGGGAAATTCATAAAACAGAGGTCGCATTACCGGATCTCCTTCCTGATGAGCCTGTTCCATGATAGATCTGACATAATCCCGCATAGCCTGCCTGACATCAATATAATGCTTCATAATCTGGTAGGCTTCTTCTCCATAACTCCAGATCTCATTAGCAGCGCCGGTGCCTTCTGTTACTTCTCCGTTCGCTTTTCTGATCTCTGTGTAAGGCTGCCGGTTTCCATGCATTCTCATGATGGGACAAAAAGTTCCGAACTGGAACCAGCGCAGCAGCAATTCCACAAATTCCGGATTTTCCGCATTACCGCCATAGAACCCTCCAATATCTGTAGTCCACCAGGGAATACCGGATAATCCCATCTGCAGTCCCGCACAGATCTGATTTTTCAGATCCTGATAAGTAGAATGGATATCTCCGGACCAGATCACGGTACCATACCGCTGACTGCCTGCCCAGGCACATCTGACCAGATTCATAATACCCTTTTGACCGGATCTTTCCGGACCTTCATAAAAACCTCTGGCATATTCTCTGGGATAGAGATTACCTGCCTGAAGAACCGGACCTGCCTGATAGCGGTAATTATCATAATCGTAGGTACTAAACTCGGGCTCGGCCGCATCCAGCCAGTAATAGTCCACTCCTAAGTCCGCATAATTTTTCTTACATATTTCCCACACATAATCACGGGCTTCTGGATTCGTGGCGTCATAAAAAACATTATTACCATGAAAAGTTGTCTGAACATTCAACCCATGATCCGTCTGTACCAGCAATCCTTTCTGATACATTTCCTGATAATTTTCACTTCGTGTGTCTATCTGGGGCCAGACGGATACCATGGTCTTCATTCCCATATCTTTCAGCTCTTTTATCATTTCAGCCGGATCAGGAAAGAACTCTTCATCAAATCGATAATCTCCACACCTAGTCCAATGATAATAATCAATGATAAAAACATCCACGGGAATACCGCGCTTTTTATACTCTCTGGCCACACGAAGAACTTCTTCCTGGCTGTAATAACGCAGTTTACTCTGCCAGTAGCCAAGTCCTGCCTCCGGTATTATGGGCGGTTTTCCGGTTGCCTGCATGTAGGCTCTTTCTATTTCTGCAGGCGTATCACCGGTTGTTACCCAGTAATCCATTTGTCTGCTGCTCTCTGCTTTCCATACAGTAGCATTCCGGGCAAAAGTAACTTCGCCTACGGCCGGATTATTCCAAAGGAATCCATATCCTAAACTGGAAATATAGAACGGGATACTGATCTGGGAATTTCTCTGAGCCAGTTCCAGAGTACAGCCTTTCAGGTCCAAAATATCCTGCTGGTATTGTCCCATTCCATATAATTTTTCATTGGACCTGGCATCGAATGTAACCTTAAGCTGATAACTGCCGCCTGCTATCGGCCTGAAACGTCTTGCTTTGCGATTTAGCGCACCCCCGCTGCTTTGCTCTGCAAGCAGTTCTTTTCCTTTTTCATTAAGGAACCGGATTCTTGCCGGCATATTTTCTCCCTGTGATTGTATTTCACAAGTCAGCTTTCCATTGGTGATGACTGCCTTATCCTTTTCAAAAACAATGTTACAGATGATTTTCTCCGGCTGCAGCAGTGCGGCGCTTTCCATATCCATTTTTCCAAACGGACAACTAAGAACTCTGAAACTGCTTTCTCCCCAGGGAAGAACTCTCAGCGTTTCTCCACCATAACGATATTCAATTCCGTTCTCAAATTCAGAAAAATAATTCATAAATTATAATCTCTTAAGTAATTCTTCTCTCTGCGCTTCGTATCCGGGTTTGCCAAGAAGAGCGAACATGTTTTTCTTATAGCTTTCAACGCCGGGCTGATTGAAGGGATTTACACCAAGCAAATATCCGCTTACGCCGCAGGCAAACTCAAAGAAGTAAAATAACTCGCCCAGGTAAAATTCATTTACTTCGGGAATGGTAACCATAAAATTGGGAACCTGTCCGTCTGTATGTGCAAGAATGGTTCCGTTCATGGCACTCTTGTTGACAAAGTCTACGCTCTTTCCTGCCAGATAATTTAAACCGTCAAGATCTACGGGTTCTTCCTGTAAAATGATCTCTTCTCTGCTGGTTTCGATATTAATGACCGTTTCAAATAAATTTCTGGAACCATCCTGAATGAACTGTCCCATGGAATGCAGATCTGTGGTAAGATCTACGCTTGCCGGGAAGATACCTTTCTGATCCTTGCCTTCGCTTTCACCGTATAACTGCTTCCACCATTCTGATACATAGTGAACGCTGGGTTCATAGTTTGCAAGAATTTCAATTGCTTTTCCCTTTCTTAAAAGGATATTACGAAGAGCTGCATATTTCACTGCGTCATTTTCTTCAAAAGGAGCTTCCAGTGCCATCTTACGTCCTTCGGCAGCGCCCTCCATCAGCTTATCGATATCGGCGCCGCTTACAGCGATAGGAAGCAGACCAACAGCGGTAAGAACAGAGAAACGTCCTCCAACATCATCAGGAACTACAAAACTTTCATAACCTTCTTCGGTAGCCAGATTCTTTAAAGATCCCCTTGCCTTATCGGTAGTAGCGTAAATTCTCTTAGCTGCTTCTTCCTTGCCGTATTTCTTTTCCATCATTTCCTTAAATACACGGAATGCAATTGCAGGTTCTGTAGTAGTACCTGACTTACTGATCATGTTAATGGAGAAATCTCTGTCTCCGATCACATCCATCAGATGTCTGATATAGGTTGAGCTGATGGAATTACCTACAAAATAGATCTCAGGGGTCTTTCTTATTTCTTTGCTTACAGTGTTATAGAAGCTGTGACGCAAAAATTCAATGGCTGCTCTTGCACCCAGGTAAGAACCTCCGATACCGATAACAAGCAGTACTTCTGAATCACTCTGGATCTTTGCCGCCGCCTTCTTAATTCTGTCAAACTCTTCTTTGTCATAATCAACAGGTAGATCGATCCAGCCAAGGAAATCATTTCCTGCACCTGTTTTGGAAACCAATAACTCCTTTGCATCCTCTGCCAGTTTCTTCATGGATTCCACTTCATGATCCTGAATAAAAGATGCTGCTTTGGAATAGTCAAATGTTACTTTACTCATAATATCTGCTCCTTTTTCTTTTATAATAAGTATCATCAATTACACTGATTATATTTAGTTTAGCAAAGAATTTCCTAATTTTCAATATTCTGCCGGCATCCTGCTAATCCCCGATATAATAATCTTCCAGGGTCATACCGCCTGCCTTAAAAGTATAAAAATCCTCATCAAATACATAGCCCTCATCTTCCCATTGTTTGGTAAGCGTTTCAGCTTCCTCGGTCTGTCCGTTGGCCGTAAGCGCCACAATATAAGTATCGATCACATATTCTCCTTCTGAATAGATATCGTAGGCATTTTGGGCATATGTAAGTCCCTGTTCCAGATTGCCCTCTACCAGTTCAAGAGTTGCCATGGAACGCAGTACTGAATAGGATTCTTTATTAACAGCATAGCTTTCTTCCAGTATCTTTCTTGCCTGTTCCAGATCTCCCTGTCTTCTGTAATAAGTAGCAAGTTGTGCGCTGGCATCAAAATAGTTGGGATCTATGGCTACACAATCCTTTAAATGCTGAATTCTTTCTTCCTCATCCTGACAAGTATAGGCAAGATCATAATAAAGAAAAGCCTGATCGTATTCATCAATACCTGTATATGCTTCTATCATATCATGATAATCCTGAAGCAGCATCAGATAGTCATCCTCTGCAGCACTTTCACCCAGTGCATCTATCTGCTCACTGAAATCATTCCATATCTCATCTACCAGATCATAAGTATCATAATAAACATTAAGCTTATCAATATAACCGGTAACTCTGTCGTATACATCATCCGGTACGTTTTTTCCTGTAAGATAGGTATCGATGGCATAAGCGGCATAATCCGGATAAGTATATTTCATAGCTACATCCGTCACAGCGACTGCCATACCCACATTATCAGGATCTTCTTCCAAAGCATCCAGCATACCATCTAATGCTGTCGCTATCATTCCTGTATCCGCCAGCTCGATAAAAGCCTGGGTTTCCTCATCTAATTCAATTTCTACAGGGGAAAGATTTTCAAGACGTCTTTGTGTACTGACCTTATTCTTCGCAGGTTCTTCTGCTTCTTCCGGAATCTCTTCCACATCTGCTGAGATAATCGGTTCATCAGCATCATTTTCACTTACTTTTGCTTTTGGCATCAAAGTAAACACAGCTACGCATACTGCCGCCACAGCTGCCACTACGAAGGCTCCCACACCTGCCCCTATCATGATCTTCTGTTTCTTTTGCTTATCTGCTGCCTCCTGACATTCCCTGCAAAGAACAGCCTTAGGATCTTTACTGCGGTCTATCTTCCTTCTGTGACACTGCTGACACATGTCTCTTTCCAGCTCATCAAAAGGATTTCCCTGATATCCATAACCGCTGAAACCTGCCTGCTGCCCATAACCGGATTGATTTGTCGTTTGTCCTTCATTCATTTTGAATTCCTCCTTCATGATTTATAGAAGATTTTCATCATAGACAGCTCTCGCGCCGCCTGTAAATTTTGCTCTGGTCCTTGCACATACCACATGTGCATTTCCTATCTGCCTTAAGGTCGTTCGAACGGGCACTGCAACCTCCTGAAGATGCATTCCGATCAGTGTGTCCCCGATATCGATCCCCGCCTGTGCTTTTATATGTTCAACCGCTGCAGGCTCTTTCAACCTTTCATATGCAGTCGCTGCAAAAGAACCCCCGGCTTTCGGTTTCGGAATCACATTCACCCTGGTGAGGCGCTCCCTTTTTGCTGCCTCTTTTTCTGTAATAAGAGCTCTGTTCAAATGCTCGCAGCACTGTGCGGCCAGAAATATTCCGTTTTCCAGTGTAACTTCATAAATTCCTTCAAATACTGCCTGTGCNGTTTCCACACTGGAAAAAGTACCGATCTTTTCACCGACTACCTCACTGGAAGAACATCCCACTACCAGAATATCGCCTTTATCCAGCTTCGCCTGNNATAAAAGCTCTNTTGTCACTTTGGCNGCTTCTTCCTTTATCTTCCGAAGAAATGCTTCTTCCATTTNCCGNTCTGCCATTCCTGTCAATTCCATAAACTANNTTAACCTCTTTCTACTAATTTACTTCCGTCCCATNTAAANCGCTTTNTTTCTCCCGGCTNCCAGGTCANATTTACCACAAANTCCCTGTATTTTATGNGGCTNGTCANCCCTTTNTCAGCCCGGATCAGACATTCTTTCAACATACCGTCTTCCCACGTGATCTNCACTTCACCGCAGCCTTTGANCCTGAGTCCTTNNATGGAACCGGNATTCCATGCCTTAGGAAGAGCNGGAAGCAAAACNATTCTNTCCATNGNNCTTTGNACCAGCATTTCTGCTATGGCAGCAGTTACTCCAAAATTACCGTCNATCTGAAATGGCGGATGTTTATCCAGCATATTTAAATANGTAGAATNGNAAAACANCTTTTCTATATTTTCATATGCTTTTTCGCCATCCCANAGTTTGGCNTAATGATTGGTGATCCAGGCTCTGCTCCAACCCGTATGTCCGCCCCCGCCTGCAAGTCTTCTCTGTAAAGTTACTTCGGCGGCCCTGGCCAGTTCGGGCGTTCCATCCACTGTGATCTGTTCGGAAGGATGGAGCCCATATAGATGGGAAATATGCCTATGGCCCGGTTCCAATTCCTCATAATCTTCCGGCCACTCCATAATAGCTCCATGCTTTCCTATTCTGNTAGGAATCAGCTTTTCTCTGGCAGCNTTNATCCTGTCATTTAACTCATCNTCCACNCCAAGAATCNCTGCNGCCTCAATNCACTGGGTAAANAGATCTCTCAGGATCTGATTATCCATGGTAACGCCGTAAATATTGGCGCCTGTTTCACCATTTGGCAGAATAAAGGTGTTTTCAGGTGATACAGAAGGGCAGGTTACAAGATACCCGTCATGCTCTACCAGAAAATCAAGGAAAAATTCTGCNGCCTCCCTCATAATNGGAAAGCTTTCTTTTAAAAANTCNATATCCTGCGTATATTGATAATGTGTCCACTGGTGTATGCACAGCCATGCNGCTCCCATTACCCAGTAAGTCCCNGGAATCCAGTGNTCCTGTGCTGCAGTATCNCCNTGAATATCTGTATTNTGNTGACACATAAAACCACCNGCTCCATACATCANCTTCGCAGTNTTTCTGCCNTTTGGNACCATCTTNTTGATCATCTCAAATAATGGNNTNTGACATTCCGACAGATTACATATTTCCGCGGGCCAGTAATTCATTTCCGTNTTAATATTGATNGTATATTTGGAATCCCAGGGAGGCGTTANATCCTGATTCCAAAGNCCCTGNAAAGTAGCGGGAAGNCCNCCTTCNCTGCTGCATGCGATCAATAANTATCTNCCANAATCAAAATACAGTTTNGAAAGCCCGATATCCGCNGGACCNTTTCCTGCTGCCAGNATTCTTTCATCNGTAGGAACAGCATCATATTNTGTCAGATCACCCAGATCAAANCGNACTCTTCCATANAGAGAAACATAATCTTCTATATGCTGTTTTAACAGCNTCTCATATGTTTCATNTTTTGCCTTNTCAATTCTTTCCTGTATGGAGCTTTCCAGTTCCNCTTCNGNTACATGATANGTNGTATCNGCACTGAAATAAAGAATNACTTCTTCCGCTTCCTCTGCGATCAGNTACTCNCCNATGGTATAAACTTTNCCGCCCCTGCTTTCCGCTGCCAGAGTCATGGCAAANTCAAANCCGCCCTTGCCCAGATTTCCATACAGACAAATGCCGNTGTTTCCNATTTTTTTAACACCGTCATAATATCNGCTCCGGGTAAGNANCGCTTCCATATTCAGNTTTTTTCNGCCTTCNGCGCTNAAGCGCATGACCATGATATCGGCAGGTTTTGAAATAAAAATTTCTCTGTTGTAACAGGTATCTTCACAGCGAAATCTCTCCCTGTAAACTGCCTGCTCCAGATCCAGCTCCCTGTAGTAATCAGTATGATCCTTAAGGCCCTCAAACTGTATATTAATATCTCCCAAAGTCTGATAAGGGTGCATGCTTTGAGGGCAGCCTGACATNGCNCGTCTAAGAAGNTTCTCTGCTTTCCCGATCTCNCCTTTAAAAATCANTTCTCTGATAACAGGAAGCTGNTCNTTCATATCNGGATTATTCCTGTCAACCCTGCCNCCATACCACATACTCTCTTCATTGACCTGAATATGCTCNTCCATTACNCCGCCATATACCATGGCTCCCAGCCTTCCATTTCCAAGCGGCAGCGCTTCATCCCACTCTCTTGCCGGACTTTTATACCATAATTTACTCATGATCCTAAATACCCTTTCCATCACTTAATTTTATCATAGTGTTTTACATCTGCTCTCTAAATTTTAAAAAAATACAGAAAGGGCGCCCACTTGCTGCGATAACGTGAGCGCTCAGGCAATTTTATAGTATAAGATTTACATGTAAAAGTCAATCACGCAAAAAACTCCTTTAGCAGATCCTCAAGCTCCTCCTGATACTCGGCACTTGCCGGAATTACCTGACCTGCAGGTTCCGGTATTGTTTCATGCTTTTTATCTTCCTCTTTCATAATGTTTTCTTTTTCAATTTCCAGTCGGGGTATCAGATGATTTTCCAGGTAATCCACCATATCTGTTTTCAGAATTATTTTTTTCCCTTGAATATCGACAATTCCCGATATGGAAAAATAAAGATACAATCCCAGTATACTGATCAGATAATAGGGAATAATCTGAAACAGAGTATCCCCGGAAGCCAGAGAAAGGCAAATGGTAATACCTGTCACAAGTACCGACAGCATCATCAGCTGACCCGAAATGTGCGACAGTCTGGTAAGAGGCAAATGAATAAATTTCATTTTTTGGATAAACTTGTCCACAAAAACCGATGTATTGACCATTCTCCCGTTCAATTTATAACAATTGGTATATTTAAGCTTACACTGTTTTAGAAGCTTATTTTCTGTGGCTGCCATATTATTTGCTTCTTTTATCATCTTCTGTAAAATCACACCCATGACGATCTGGCATATAATGCTAAGTAGCAGAAGACTGAAAATTAATATCAGTAAATATTTGTGTTTCAAAAAAACAACCAGCATAATTATCCTCCTTTTTCTGTATTTATTATAGTAGAAAGATTTTTTCTCCTCAATATTACGGAGCTCTTAATGCATCTCCTAATTTTGACAAATTTATGCTTACTACTTTAAAAAATCTGACTTTTTTGCTATAGTAAATTATCAGAAAGGAGTATTTATATGAAATATCAAACAAAAGGTGTATGCTCTTCCTCTATTGATATTGAGGTAGAAGACGGTGTTATTAAATTTGTACAGTTTTTTGGCGGATGTAACGGCAACTTACAGGGCATTTCTTCCCTGGTAACGGGCATGAAAGTAGACGATGCCATTTCCAAACTGAAGGGTATCAGGTGCGGCTTTAAAAATACATCCTGTCCGGATCAGCTGGCTTTGGCTTTGGAAAGCATCAAAGAAAGTAAAAATTAATCAGGAGGCTCAGCTATGGGCAGCACAAATACTATGAAAAAAATCGTATTGACCGGTGGCGGAACGGCAGGTCATGTAACTCCTAATATTGCACTGCTGCCCCGTTTAAAAGAACTTGGATATGAAGTTTCCTATATCGGCTCCTATGATGGAATCGAAAAAAAGCTGATTACTGATTTCGACATTCCTTATTACGGAATTGCAACAGGAAAGTTCCGCCGTTATCTGGATATCAAGAATCTGACCGATCCCTTCCGCGTTATCAAAGGATTCGGCGAAGCCAGAAAATATCTTAAAAAGATCAATCCTGATATCGTATTTTCCAAAGGAGGCTTTGTCAGTGTTCCCGTTGTCCGGGCTGCTGCCACATTGCATATCCCCTGTATCATACATGAATCCGATATGACCCCTGGACTTGCAAACAAAATATGTATTCCTGTTGCCAAAAAGATCTGCTGCAACTTTCCGGAAACAGTTTCCATGCTCCCTAAGGATAAAGCTGTCCTGACCGGTTCTCCTATTCGGGAAGAACTTTTAAGAGGTGATAAGATAGCAGCTCTGGATATGTGCGGTTTTACCGCAAATAAGCCTGTTATCATGGTCATCGGCGGAAGCCTCGGAGCTGCTTCTGTAAATCAGACCGTAAGAGAGGCCCTTCCTAAACTTTTAGAAGATTTTCAGATAGTGCATATCTGCGGTAAGGATAAGATCGATAATATGCTCCTGCATACGAAAGGTTATGTACAGTTTGAATACGTTAAAGAAGAATTAAAAGATATTTTTGCAATGGCTGATGTGGTCATTTCCCGTGCCGGTGCCAATTCCATCTGTGAGCTTTTAGCACTGAAAAAGCCTAATATCCTTGTTCCTCTTTCTGCAAACAGCAGCAGAGGCGACCAGATTTTAAATGCCGGATCATTCGAATCTCAGGGTTACAGCATGGTCATAAACGATGATGATCTGTCTCCGGATCTTCTGGTTCAAAAAGTAACGGAATTGTATTTTAGCAAACAGACTTTTATTGATGCAATGAGTAAAAGCCAACAGCTTGGCTCCGTTACTACTATAACGAATTTAATTGAAGAAACTGCAATCAAAAAGGATCAGTCTTGCTAAAGGCCGATCCTTTTATATCGCTTATTCTTCATCCCAGCTCATGATCTTTCTTTCCATTATATCGATGGCTCTTTCATTTTCCTGCTGGCAATAATATATCATTTCATCACGACCTAAATCCTTAAGTCCGGCAATATCCGCGCCCAACTGGACGTAGCATACATATTCTCGAATGGTCTCAATTCGTGATGCAAAAACTTTAGCCTCGTTTTGGGGCTGATTCCCATATATTTTTAATAGCAGTTCACGATAATCATTAAGATACCTTTCCACATCCTCTATAGAATCTTCCTTAGCTTTCACCAATATCATCATATCGATTCCGGCTTCCGAACGCTGATATTCCGCCATAAAACTGTCATACATATTTTCGGAGATTCCGGTTCTTTCTGCCAGCTCCTCTTCAGAAAGCAATGTATCCGGCCAGTAATCCTCACCTATGATATCCTCTACAGCCTCTTTCAGTTCCATTACGGGAGTTACGATTTTATACTTGCTTCCTGACTGAAAAGTATTGNCAGCATCCTCTTCTTCACCATTGCTGTCATTCATATAAGCTCTGTTATGATCATCTGCCTTTCCGTTGCAGCCTTTTAATAATAGAGCCGCTGCAGTAAATATTATCAATAAACTTATGGAATAAACTTTTTTCATGCTTCTCCCTCCTATGGAACTTATAATCTTATACTTATAATTCTTTCCATTTATTAAGGAAATTATGCCAGATAAAAATATCATCTTAATAATATATATTGATATAAAAATTATAAAAGGGCTGGCAGATCGCCAACCCTTTTCTTTACATGTTTTAATCTCTTTATATTATAACTTCTACTTTTACAGATCCATGTCCCATAAGAGAAGCGCTTCTCTCATCAGGCTGGCTGTTACCCACATACAGGCTGAACCGGGAACCGTCCACATAACGTTTTCCTTCCTCATCTACGATGGTCAGGGCCGCATAAGGTACTGTGATGGTAAACTCTTTACTTTCTCCGGCTTTCAGATGAATCCTCCTAAAGGCTCCCAGGCTGGTGTTCTTTACCGCATAAGCGGAATCCTCCGCCTTTACATATACCTGGAGCACGTCATCCGTGTCAAAGCTTCCGGTATTTTCAGCTGTCACTGTTATCTCGAAGTCCTTATCCTTTTCAACAGAACCTGCAATTGCAGCTTCCTTTACCTCCACGTTTCCGTAAGTCAGGCCGTATCCGAAAGGATAAAGNGGCTCTTTTTCCAGATANCTGTAGGTCCTTCCCTTCATGGANTANTCCGTNAATTCNGGNAANCCTTCCAGATCCCTGTAGAANGTAAGGGGNAGNTTTCCCGANGGGGATTCTTTTCCGAAGAGNANGTCTGCAACNGCCTTTCCGCCTCTTGCNCCGGGATACCATGTCTGNAGGATGGCNTTTACATGCTCATCGGCAAACTGCATGTCGATGGCNCTCCCTGCCATCATGCACAGGATAACGGGCTTGCCGCAGGAGACTGCAGNTTCCAGCAGCACTTTCTGTGACCTGGGCAGTTCCAGNTCCTTCTTGTCGCCGGAGGCATAGGCATTGCTGGNATCCCCCTGNTCNCCTTCCAGATGNTCATCNANTCCCAGNCAGACNATCAGCAGGTCNGAATGGGCCGCTACNGAACGGACTTCCGAGAGNCTGTCATCATTNAGGCTCCANTCNCCTACCTTGTCCANGTAGATATGGCTCCCTTCCGAATANTTGATNTTGATNTCNTCGCCCACNGCATCCTGTATNCCTTCCAGCACTGTGATATANCGGGAAGAGGTGCCNTNGTANTTGCCGATCAGNGNNNCNCGGCTNTTGGCATTGGGCCCGATCACGCCGATGGANCNGATCTNTTCTTTNTTNAGNGGAAGGATNCCGTCNTTCTTAAGGAGCACCANGCTCTCCCTTCCCATCTTNTGNGCCAGTTCCAGGTGTTCTTTNCATTCTATNGNNTCATAACNGATNTTATCATACTCTGTCTCTTCAAAGCAGCCNANNAGGAANCGGGTNGTNAACANATGCTCTGCNGCNTGTGTAATNTCNTCNTCNGTNACCANNCCCTGNTCNNANGCTTTCANCATCTGNAGNTANGTGTTCCCNCANTTCACNTCGCACCCTGCCTTTAANGCCATNGCCGCNGATTCTTCCGGNGTCTTTGTCACNAAATGGGATTCATGNAAATCCCGGATGGCCCAGCAGTCGGATACNAAATACCCGTCAAANCCCCATTCCTTCCNNAGNAGNTCACGGATCAGGGTNTTGCTGCCGCAGCAGGGCTCCCCGTTGGTNCGGTTGTAGGCTCCCATGACAGCGTCCACNTCCNCTTCCTCCACGCAGGCTTTGAATGCGGGAAGATAAGTCTCATTAAGATCCTTCGGGCTGACCTGTGCATCGAACTCATGGCGCAGGTCTTCGGGGCCGGAATGAACAGCGAAATGCTTGGCACAAGCGCTGGCCTTTAAATATTCCCCATCCCCCTGGAGGCCGTTTATGAATGCCACGCCCATGCGGGAGGTAAGGTAAGGATCTTCCCCATAGGTCTCATGGCCTCTGCCCCATCTGGGGTCGCGGAAGATGTTCACATTGGGAGACCAGAAGGTAAGGCCCTTGTAGATATCCCTGTCTTCGTACTTTACAGCTTCATTGTACTTGGCCCTGCCTTCCGTGGAGATTGCCTTTCCCACCTCAGTGAGCAGCTCCTCATCAAAAGATGCGGCCATGCCTATGGCCTGGGGGAAGCTGGTGGCGACGCCGGCCCTTGCCACGCCGTGAAGGGCTTCATTCCACCAGTTGTAAGCAGGTACTCCCAGACGGGGGATGGCAGGCGCGTCATAGCGCAGCTGAGAGGCTTTTTCCTCCAGCGTCATTTTGGATACCAGTTCCCTGGCAGATGCTTTGGCTATTGTTTTATCTCTCATAATATAGAGTCTCCTTTTATGTTTGATTCCATTATTTGCTCTTTCCCATATCTGTTGCTTCCTTTGTAATCTGATAAAGCTGATTCCCTTTATCACCCAGCTTTACACAACAGCAGGAATATAAAATATCAATTATAGCAATCTGTCCAATAGTATGTGGAATATCTATATCTACATATTTTTTGGAGTTTCGTGTTGTTGTATAAAGACAGATATCAGACGTCTGCTGGAGAGGTGAAACAAGAAAATCACTGATACTGATGACATTAGCTCCACGTTCCTTGGCCTTCTCTGCTGCAGATACAACAGAAACTGTTCGTCCCGAAGAAGAAATTGCGATTAATACCTCTCCTTCATTTGCAAGCGAGGCTTTCATTTGATAAATTGTCGGATCAGATTCCATTGCACAGCGACGACCGATACGTATCAGCTGCGTATATGCATAAAGCGCACTGGCGGCAGAAGCACCCGATCCAATGATATATAGCATACTGGCATTGAGTATCATATCTACTGCTTGAGACAGCGTATCAAAATTGAGCAATGAAGCACAACTCTGAAGAATATTTTCAAATTGACCGAAAGTTTTTTCACAAATCTGGCGTTCCGATTCTTCATAGCTGATCGTGTAGCTTTCCATATTTTCATCTTTACGCGATTCATTGTAGATAATGTCATTGGTCAGCTTTTTTTTAAAATCCTTAAATCCCTGAAATCCTAATTTCTGACAAAACCGCACTACAGTTGAATAGCTTGTTCCTGAATTTTGGGCCACTTGTTCAATCGTCAGCGAAATAATATCATTGACATTTTCCAACAAATAATTTGCCAATGCTTTTTCTGCTGTGTTCAACACAGGTTCCATACTTTGAATTACTGCAATAACATTTACGGTTCCGAACTGAATTGATTTCAATATTAGTACTCCTTTGTAATGAAAATATTCATATAATTTATGTTATTATACTACAGACTTCTAAAAAAAACATGAAATAAATTATAAATTATTACGGTTATATATCAAACGAACCTCATTGACTTTATGTTCAAAAGCATCCGGCAGTATAGGACACCCCGGTTCAAAGGGCATAAAATATTCATACTCATTTTCCCGAACTCCGGCCAGCACTTCATTGCAGGCAGTGATACAGTCAGTCAATGTGCAATAAGGAAAAGCCGTATAAGAGTGACCACAATAAATATCTGGTTCACCGATGAGCCGGTCTCTTAGTGCAATCAGATTATCCCTATATTCGTGCAGAGGATTACAGCGATCCAATAGCAGCCATGGCAGACGGTTAACCGCATCTCCGGTAAAAAGACGATTATTCTTCCGGTCATAAAAACAAAAAGAACCCTTCGTATGTCCGGCAACATGAATCGCTTCCAGTGTTATACCCCCAAGATCAAAGGTCTGTCCGTCTGTCAGATCCTTATATGTAAATTTATCATCCACAATTTCCTCATCCAGCCGGCTCATGTAGCGATCTTCAAACATTGCATAACCGCCACAATGATCATAATCACCATGTGTGATCAGCAATGTAACCGGCAGACTGGTGTGCTGCCGGACAAGCTCATTAAGTTCCCCGTGACCGCAGCCGGTATCGATCAGAGCTGCACGCTCTGATCCAATAACCAGCGCCATGCTTATTACATGGGGCGTAATTCCAATACGCTCATAAAGGGGAGAGTCCGGTTCACAAAAGATATAAAAAGCAGAATCTATATTATTGATCATGTAAGGATATTTACCCTTTAAATATTCGTACATCAGAATTCCCCTTTCTTCCTAAAATTTATTTATTAGGAACTATCAAAGAGTTTTACCCTTTGACAGCTCCAATGGTTAAGCCCGATACAAAATAACGTTGGAAAAATGGATAGACCAACAAGATCGGGCCGACTGCAACCAGCATGGCCGCAAGCTGAATGGACATAGGAGTCAGAGACTGCTGAGCCTGTGATCCGGAATAAGCATCCAGCGGTGTATTGCTGACATTTGCCTTGTTTATAATTGACATCAGCTGATATCCTAAAGTACGCAGATCTTTATTTTGAATAAAGAATGCGGAATCATACCAGGAATTCCAGTGTCCTACCGCAGTAAAAATAGCAATAGTAGCCAACAGAGGCTTTGATACCGGAAAAATTAACCTAAGATAAATTGTTATCTCACTGGCTCCGTCTATCCGTGCCGATTCTCCCATTTCTTTCGGAATCCCCTCAAAAAACGAAATAGCAACAAGCACATAAAACAGATTGATTGCACCGGGAACAATATATACCCAGAATGAATTGACCAGGTGTAAGGTTCGTAATACCATATAATAAGGAATCACGCCGCCTGAAAAATACATGGCGATGATGATCATGATCATATAAGTTTTACGTCCCCTAAGGTTTTGGAATGATAATCCATAAGCCATAAGTGTGGTAAAGAAAACAGTGACCCCTGTTCCCAGAATCGTACGCAATATTGTTACAATAAGCGCTCTTCCCCAGGCCGTATCTCTGACCAGCTCTTTAAAGTTTTCTGTTGTAAATACACGGGGCCATAAGTAAATTCCACCTCTTAAAGCATCCTTTCCTTCGTTAAAAGCCATTACGATAGAAAGGTAAAACGGATAAAATGTTACAATAAAAATAAATACTGCCAAAAAATAAACTATAAAATCTATAATACAATCTTCTTTTGTGCGGTGTTTGGTTTTTCGAATCATATTTTCCCTCCGTTTAGAACAATCCCTCTCCCGTGACCTTACGCGATACTGCATTGCTGATCATAACCAGCGTAACAGATACCACGGACTGACACAGGCCAACGGCAGCGGCATAAGAATAGTGTCCTTTAGTGAGACCGACATCCATAACGTAAGTCTGAATAATATCCGAAACTGCAGCATTACCTGCATTACCAAGCAGATAACACTGTTCAAAGTTAGAACCGCTGAGTCCGCCGCCAAGAAGATTTCCAAGCGCCAGGATCAATACTACAGTAACTGTTGACCGGATTCCGGGCATAGTAATAAAACGGATACATTGCAGACGGCCGGCCCCGTCAATTCTGGCAGCCTCGTAAAGTTCGGGATCAATTCCTGTAATACTGGCAAGGAACAATATTGCCCACCATCCTGTATCCTTCCAACAGGAAGAAATAATAGCAATCGGCAAAAAGTATTTGCTCTCTGTCAAAAATGAAATAGGCTGATCGATTCTGCTCGCAGAAATCATTAAAGTATTGACAATACCGTTTCTGTTCATGAAGATCTGCACAAAACCCGTAACAATGACCCAGGATATAAAATACGGCAGATAACTTGATGTCTGTACCAGTTTTTTAATGGCTGGTACCTTAATTTCATTCACGATCAGCGCAAGCAGAATGGGCAAAGGAAAAGTAAAAACAAGTTTCAAAATACTGATGACCAGTGTATTTCTAATTAAATCCCCAAAATTATAGCCTTTGTAAAAATCTATAAAATACTTAAATCCTACCCACTCGCTGGTAAAAAGTCCTTTAATTCCCGTAACAATATTATAATTTTTAAACGCCATCAGAATGCCGATCATGGGAATATAATTAAAAACAACAATAAATGCTATTCCAATGAGAACAAACATCTGTATGGACCGCTGTTTCCAGAAGTCCCTGAAGAAGTTTAGCACTTTGACCTTCACAGTATTCCCCCCTTTCAAAGCAGCGTATAAACAGAATCTGTCTGCATTTCAAAAGTAAATCCGTTATCAGTAGAAGTAGTTGCCACTTCTTCGCCATTACATAATACTTTGCGTACCTTACCATAAATTTCCACTGGACCATTAAAGTCCGCACGTATACAAGCCTTGGTAAGTGCAGCATTCTCCCATTCCATATCTACGGTATAGCCGCCCTGGGCGCGCAGGCCCGTTACACTGCCCTTTGCCCATTCGGAAGGCAGCGCCGGCAAAAGCTGCAAAATACCTGTATGACTCTGAAGCAGCGCTTCTGCAATTCCGGCCGTTACACCAAAATTTCCATCTATCTGGAAAACATCTCCAAAAGCGTTAAAGAAATTAAAAGGACGTTCCTGGGCTATCATTCTCTTAACTCCGTCACCCACATTATCACCGTCCATAAAACGTGCATGCTGACAAATGAACCATGCCAACGGCCAGCCGCCGCCTCCGCCGCCATGCTCAATACGGCGTTTCAAGCTCTTATGTGCTGCCTCAAAGAATTCCGGTGTATCCTTCCAGTTGATCTCGCTTCCGGGATATACGCCATAGAGGTGCGAAATATGCGGCATACCAGGCGTAAGCTCCGGAACCTCATGACGCCATTCCAGCAGAAGGCCTGAGGAGCCGATTTTATTCAGATGCAGTCGTTTCGAACATTTCTCAAATTCAGGCGTCAACTCATCATCAATTTCCAGGAGCTTTGCTGCTTTACAGCATGCCCCAAATAATTCCCGAAGAATCTGGTTGTCCATTGCAGGTCCTGCACAAATGGGCGTTTCACTGCCGTCCGAAAGGACATATCTGTTCTCCGGAGAAATAGACGGACATGTCACCAGTTTTCCCTCTTCATCCTCAATCAGAAAATCCAGGTAGAACAATGCGTTTTCACGAAGCACCGGATACCATTTACGCAAAAATTCCTTGTCTTTTGTAAAGAGATAATGGCTCCACAGATGAAGGGCCATCCATGCTCCTCCCTGTGTCCAGGAAGTAGCTGCCATATAAACATCCTGAGGCGCGCAGTCTCCATACATATCTGTATTGTGGTGACAGCAGCTTCCCCGGCATCCATACATAATCCGGGCAGTATCCTTACCTCTTTCTGCCATTCTCTCGATCAGCTGGAACATAGATTCATGCAATTCACTTAAGTTGGTCACTTCTGCAGGCCAGTAATTCATCTGCGCATTAATATTAATAGTATATTTTGCATCCCAGGGTGGAACAAAATCCTTGTTCCAGATTCCCTGCAGGGATAAAGCTTCAGAATTTTCACGTCCGCCGGACATCAACAGGTAGCGCCCGAAGGCAAAATTCAATGCAACTAACGCATTATCATTCTGACCATTACGAAGATTTTCAATCCGTTCATTTAGAGGCAGATCATTGTCTTCTCCCAGATCCAATACGCAACGGCGCATCATGATTTCAAAATCAGCAAGATGCTCGGCAAGCAGCGTATCATATGATTTCTTAGAGGCAGCATCCAGTATTTCCAAAACTGTTTTTCTGGGATCCTCAGAACGATTAGTGGTAGAAGCTGCCAAAAGCAGGATGACCTCATTTGCGTTCCGGCAAAGCAGCTGGCTGGAAGGATTCTCCAGTTCTCCGTCAGTAATGACCCGTAATCCACCTGCAAAAAGTGTTCCGGCTGCATTTCCTTCCATCATCAATGTGTTCTCATTAACGGCACGATTGCTGTCCAGGAGTACTCCGGCCCATCCGCCGCCGCGTTTTAACTTACCCGGACGACGGTCATCGGGAACCTTTTCATCAAAGATACGGCAACGGTCAAGCATCATATCCAGATTAACAGCTTCCGGCTTATCAGCTGTCACACGAATACAGATGACCTGCTGCGGGTAGCTGACAAACATCTCACGTTTATAGTGAACGCCGCCCTGCGTATGTGTCACGGTATGGATACCGCGCATTAAATCCAATTCAATCTTATGTTCATCGGCATCGTCACTGTTAGGGGTCCATCCCATGGCAAAAGGCGTATGTTGGTTCAGTGCAATATCCAATTCACCCAGAGTTTCATTGTGACGCATGCTGATAGGCGTACCTACCATGTATTGGGAGATCATATCCTCTGCCTTATGCATATCATCGGGATCTCCGGAAAGGACAAGCTTTTGGATTTCGGGAAGCTTTGCCAGAGTGGCACGGTTATTGCGGTCTGTAAAATCTCCG
Source organism: Lachnospiraceae bacterium (assembly GCA_014803415.1). Classification (GTDB taxonomy): domain Bacteria; phylum Bacillota; class Clostridia; order Lachnospirales; family Lachnospiraceae; genus Suilimivivens. Next base: position 83,201 of record JAAVBZ010000019.1, on the reverse strand, counting down.
TACCAGAGGCTGTCTTCATTCAGCTGGATACGGTCAACACAAGCCTGGCCATATACCATAACTCCCAAACGGCCGTTACCCATGGGTAGAGCATCTACCCATTGGTCGGCCGGCTTGTCCAAAAATATTTTATATTCTTTGGACATTTAATAAGTCTCCTTTATTATAAGTAATCGGTTTAGGAATATAACGGCATAATTTCAGCGATCTTATTTGTCATGTACTCTTCCAGTTTGGAGAGACCGACTTTTTCTGCATTGTCACGGAACTCATTGATCAGAGAAATTGCCTCCTCTTCGCTTCCGGCAAGAATGATTCTATGCTGATAAGTATCAAGTAGTTCTCTGTAAGTATCCCAGATCATCTTTTCGTCTGTGTCGCCAATAGGCAGAGCTGCCTGGATCCAGGGATAATTATCATAACGCTCACGCATGATCTTATAAGGTTCTGCTGTCCATGCGGGATCATGTCCGGAACAACGGGAATCAGCTTCAACCGTTTCAGATCCGCCGAAATAGAAATAAGGGTTATATTTTGTGTTGTGGGTTCCGTCGTCCATTGCCTGAAGCCATTCATCGGAGAAAGTAACCTGACCGTCTTCGCCAATGGTATACTCATATCCTTCACGGCCCATCTGTGTCAATGTCTGTGCTTCGGGAGTAAACATCCATGCCATTAATTCGATTGCTGCCTTAGGATCCTTGGTTGTTTTGGGAATAAATAAACCTGCCCATCCAAAGTCGGAAACAAGATAATTTGCACTATCCCAAGGCATCATTTCATGGAAAACGCCATCGGGAACAACTTTCTTAAGATCTGCATTGGCACTGGTAATACCATTTTGAGTACTGTTTGTAGAAAATACATACATGTCAGCTGTGATCACTTGATTTCCGGGAACAAAATATGCGGCATCAGTATTTAAGAAACCGGAACGATAACACTTATTGAGCATCAGCATAATATCTTCCCATCTGGAATCTTTAATATAATGTGTGTAAGAACCATCTTCCTGCTCGATAAAGTCCGTACCGCCCATTCCTGTCAGATAACGGAAAACAGAGATATTCCAGTATTCATCAAGAACAAGAGTCGTCATATCGGGATATGCTTCATGAACTGCAGCAAGCATATCATAGAAGCTGTCCAGATCGTTAACGCCTGACTCAGGATTACCAATGGCATCCATAAGATCTTTACGCAGCAGAATAGTACCTACCATGGGAGCGGAACTCTTGCCCACCCAGTCCTCTTTGGTTGACACATGGTTAAGAATGGTATAAGCTTTGCCATCATTGGAAAGTCCGCGTCCGATACCCAGCTGCTGAGGAGTAATGTCCCAGTCAATATCATATTCTTCAATCAGATCTTCAATGGAGTAACATATATCGCCACTAGACAAACGGTCGATCATATTTTGTGTCCATACCAGATCAGGCAGTTCGCCGGAAGAAGCCATAACGCCTAACTGGTTATAATCCAGTGCAAATGTGGCATCCAGTGTTACGCCTGTCTGGCGGGTGATTTCTTCAGGAATGATGCCTTCAAAACTGTCAACAGGCATCCATGTAAAATCCATGAATATATCCATAGTGATCGGATCAGGAGTTGCTGTTTCTGCATTTTCAGTATTTGTACCTGCTGCCTCCGAAGCTGCAGATGAGTCTGAAGCAGATGAAGTATCAGGAGCAGATGGAGTATCTGAACTGCTGGAACAACCGGTGATACCAAGAACGATCATCATAAATATTGCTATAAGACTTTTTCTTATTCTGTGTTTTTTCATAATTTTTTCCTTTCGTATTATAAATTTACTTGGTTAAATATTTTTAATATCAACTGATGGTATAAACAATATCTGTCTTCATCTCAAAACGGAATCCATATTCTGTTTTGACTGTAGGTATTTCTTCATTATTGCAATATACCTTGCGCATATCTCCGCAGATTTCTACCGGTCCTTCAAAATCTGCACGTACAGAAGCCTTTGTTAACGCCCTGTCAGCCCATTCCAGATCTACAGTATAGCCGCCCTGAGCGCGAAGCCCGGTAACATTTCCATTTGCCCAATCGGAAGGCAGCGCCGGCAAAAGCTGTAAAACACCTGTGTGACTCTGAAGCAGCGCTTCTGCAATTCCTGCCGTCGCACCTACAGTACTGTCCAGCGAGAAAGAACGTCCATATGCCTGAAGGAAATTACTGGGGCGACATCTTGAGAGGATTTTTTCCACGCCTTTCGCTACGCTGTCGCCATCCATAAAGCGGGCATGTTCGCAGATAAACCATGCTAACGGCCATCCTCCTTCACCGGCTCCATGCTCGATGCGGCGCAGTAGGCTCTTATGCGCTGCTTCAAAAAATTTCGGCGTATCCTTCCAGTTGATCTCACTTCCGGGATAAACGGCATAAAGATGTGAAATATGCGGCATACCCGGCGTAAGCTCGGGAACTTCATGTCTCCATTCCAACAAAAGGCCTGTAGAGCCGATCTTATTGGGATGCAACCTCTTTGCACATTTTTCGAACTCAGGCGTCAATTCATCTTCTATCTCAAGAATATTTGCAGCTTCGCAGCATGCTCCGAATAATTCCCGAAGCAGCTGATTATCCATTGCTGGTCCCGCACAGATAGGCGTTTCACTGCCATCAGCAAGGACATATCTGTTTTCCGGTGAGATAGACGGGCAAGTTACCAGCATACCATCTTCATCTTCGATCAGAAAATCCAGGTAGAACAATGCATTTTCACGAAGCACCGGATACCATTTACGCAGGAATTCCTTATCTTTGGTAAAGAGATAATGATTCCAGAGATGAAGTACCATCCAGGCGCCTCCCTGTGTCCAGGAAGTAGCTGCCATATAAACATCCTGAGGTGCGCAGTCTCCATACATATCCGTATTATGATGACAGCAGGTACCACGGCATCCATACATGATACGGGCTGTGTCACGTCCTTTTTCCGCCATTTTACCAATCAGCTGAAACATAGACTCATGGATTTCACTTAAGTTAGTCACCTCTGCAGGCCAATAATTCATCTGACCGTTAATATTAATTGTATACTTATTGTCGAATGCCGGAACAAATTCCTGATTCCAGATCCCCTGTAACGGAAGTGCCTCGGAATTCTCACGTCCTCCGGACATTAGCAGATAACGAGAATAAGCAAAATACAGTGCTACCAATGAATTGTCCTTTTGACCGTTCTTAAGATTCTCAATACGCTCAACAAGCGGCAGATCCGGTTCTTCTCCAAGATTCAGCTCGCAGCGGCGCATTTTTGTTTCAAAATCGGCAAGATGCTCAGAAAGCAAATCATCATAAGATTTCGCTGAAGCGGCATCTAAAATATCTAATACTGCCTTTTTCGGATCCTCTGCCCGATTAGTGGTGGATCCGGTTACAAACAGAATTACTTCATTGGCGTTGCGACAAAGCAGCTGACTGGAAGGATTCTCCAGTTCTCCGTCCGTGATGACACGTAATCCTCCGGCAAAAAGTGTTCCGGCTGCGTTTCCTTCCATCATCAGCGTGTTCTCATCAACCGCGCAATTGCTGTCTAAAAGTACCCCAGCCCAGCCCCCGCCGCGCTTCATTTTTCCCGGACGGCGATCGTCCGGAACTTTTTCATCAAAGATACGGCAACGGTCAAGCATCATATCCAGATTGATAGCATCAGGCTGATCGGCCGTTACGCGAATACAGATAACCTGCTGCGGATAGCTGACAAACATCTCACGTTTGTAATGCACACCGTTCTGCGTATGCGTCACTGTATGTATGCCGCGCATCAGATCCAATTCTATCCTGTGTTCGCCGGCATCATCACTGTTAGGTGTCCATCCCATGGCAAAAGGGGTATGCTGATTTAAGGCAATATCCAACTCGCCCAGGGTTTCATTGTGGCGCATGCTGATCGGCGTGCCGACCATATACTGAGAGATCATATCTTCTGCTTTATGCATGTCTTCGGGTTTGCCGGACATAACAAGCTCCCGGATCTCAGGAAGCTTAGCCAGAGTAGCACGGTTGTTACGGTCTGTAAAAGCACCATACCAGAGGCTGTCTTCGTTCAGCTGGATACGATCGACACAGGCCTGACCATATACCATAGCGCCCAATCGGCCATTTCCCATGGGTAGCGCATCGATCCACTGCTCTGCGCCTGCGGTCAGTACAATTTTGTAGTCTTTCCCCATAATTCTCTCCTCCCTTTTGAAATTAAAAATATCATTTATATTTTTATAAATGATATAATTTATATTAAAATAATCATACATTCAAATATAAAATATGTCAAGAATTATATTAAAAATAACAAAAAATTCCTTAATATGTCAAAATTATGTCATAAATTTACATATATATTATTAAAATTGATCTTCTAATTTTACAAAATATGTTCTAAATTCCTTGAAAAAATCAATATTTCTGTTCAAAACAGAAAATATCAAAGCAAAAAAGCGTTATCATTTAATAATTTCAAAATATTAAAATAATTTGAAATTTTTATTTCGTATGTTATGTAATATTTTGAATTTTTTCCAAATGATTTATATCTTTCTCAGCTTAATGATATTTATTCATGTATTAGACAAAACGCACCGGTACATGCTATACTATAGTGAATATTTATAGACTTTTAGAGGAAAAATCATGCTTTTTAATTCCTATATCTTTATTTTTCTTTTTTTGCCCCTTACATTGGCGGGCTGGTACTATTTAAATAGCAAAAAGACATACTCCGCTGCCAAATATTTTCTGGCCGGTATGTCTTTATGGTTCTACGGCTATTTTAACCTGTATTATCTGGCTATTATTGTCGCCAGTATTTTAGGGAACTATCTGCTAAGTTATTTAATGAAATTTTCAAGATCCCGGATGACCTCCCGAATCGGACTGTGCGTTGGACTATTATTTAATCTGGGAATTTTGTTCTATTTTAAATATTATGATTTTTTCTTTGAAAATATAAATATGGTATTTCATACCGGTTTTACACTTAAAAATATACTGTTGCCGCTTGGGATCAGTTTCTTTACCTTTCAGCAGATCTCATTTATTGTAGACAGATGCATTGGAAGGGCGCAGCACTATTCCTTCGCCAATTATATTACCTTTGTTACTTTTTTCCCGCAGCTGATTGCCGGACCTATTGTATTGTACAAAGAAATGATGCCTCAGTTCGAAGATATCGAGGGCCGTAGTTTTAACTCTCATAACTTTGCCAGCGGTATTGTTTTATTCACTCTTGGTCTTTCAAAAAAAGTGCTTCTTGCAGATGTACTTGCTATTCCCGTTAACTTTGGCTTTGAACAGACTGCATTCCTTGACACGCCTTCTACTTTACTGGTGGTTCTGGCCTATACTTTTGAAATCTATTTTGATTTCAGCGGCTATAGTGATATGGCTATCGGGCTTGGCAGAATGTTCAATATCGAGCTTCCCATAAACTTTAATTCCCCTTACAAAGCATGTTCTGTAAAAGAATTATGGCAAAGATGGCATATTACTCTGTCCCGCTTCTTTATCCAATATGTATATATACCTCTTGGCGGAAGCCGTAAAGGGAAAGCCAGAACGCTGTTTAACATTTTTATTATCTTTTTTTTAAGCGGTCTGTGGCATGGCGCCAACTGGACTTATGTGGCATGGGGCACTATGCAGGGACTCCTGGTTGTATGGGACAACCTTGGAATAGTCAAAGTTAAGGGCAGTAATGATAAAGTGCATGCTAAATTCTATATTCCGCGATGGCTGGGCTGGTTTTTGACTTTTGGGTTCTTCAATATATCATTGATTTTCTTCGGAAGCAGCAGTATGTCAAATGCCTTCCAGATGTTTAAAAATATTTTTGCTTTTAAACAGACAGGATATCTTTACAAAGTTGCGGCTACTCTTGATATACCTGAATTTTATCTCTTTAAACAGGTCATCAATATGGCTGCTCCGTCCGCGCTGTCACTTGCATATGTGTTACTTTTTATTCTGTTACTTATGATCAGTGGTTTTATTATCAGCCGAAAAAATGCTCTGCAGATCGTAAAAGAAAAATTTCCGGATTCCAGGCTGTGCTTTTTTACTATAATTCTATTTGTATGGTGCATTATTTCTTTCTCACAGGTAAGTACATTTATCTACTTTAATTTTTAAGAGGAATTTTATTATATGACTAAAAAATTTATAAAGCATTTTTTCACAGGAAGCGGTATATTGCTTTTACTCTGTATTTTTCTGGTGGTGGTGTTCGATCCTTTTTATCAGTATCATAAACCACTGCCGGGATTAAAAGCCGTACTTACAGATAAAGAATATCAGTGTGTAGGTTCTCTCAAGAATTTTGATTATGACAGTGTAATTGCCGGTTCTTCCGTTTCGGAAAATTATAATAACCGATGGTTTGATGAAGGATTTAGCTGCACCTCTATCAAGGCTATTCGCTCTTATGGTGCCACTGCGGACTTGTGTTATCTGCTTGATATAGCTTTTAAAGACCATACTATCAAATATGTTTTTTATAATCTGGATCCTTCAGCTCTTTCTGCTGATGCAGTAACTACCTTTGAAAGTACCGGCTGTCCTATGTACTTATATGATGATAATTACCTGAATGACATACAATATGTTCTGAACAAAGATGTGATATTTGAAAAGATCCCCTACCTTATTGCCCAATCATTGATAGGTGATTATGATGAAGGCAATTCCTATAACTGGTCACAGTGGAAGGAATTTAACAGTGATATGATCCTGGGGCTTTATATCAGAAAGCGTACAGTCAATGATATGAAAGAAGAAAATTATTATCAAGAACAGTTAAATGGCAATATAGCGCTTTTAACCGCAGTCATAGAGGCGCATCCTGAAACAGTTTTTAAAATATCCATTCCCCCCTATTCCATGCTTTGGTGGGATAATATTTACAGATACGGGGATACGGAAAGTTATTTATATAACATGGAAATAGCTATAGAAACTCTGCTTGCTTACGATAATGTAGAACTATACTACTTCTTAAATGACCGGGAAATTGTTACTGACCTTGAAAATTATATGGATCTGCTTCATTTCTCTCCTGAAATCAATCAATATATTTGTAACAGTTTGATTGAAAACAGCCATAGAGTTACAAAAGAGAATTACACACAGATTATTGATGATACCCGGGATTTTGCTTACGAAGTAATCAATGAACGGATCAAACCTTACGAAGACAGAATTACAGTAGATATATATGATTAAAGGCGGAACTTAATTGTCTGCCTTTTAGTTCATGTATTTTTCATCTATACTTCCCGGGATTTTAGAAAACTGTAAATTTCATTGCTGTCATAGTCGGGAGCATACTTCCCGGCTGCATTACAAATGCGTTCCACAACGGGTAATTCTTCATCCAGATCCTGTGCTATCTGTGCAGGGGTTTTTCCTTTTTGCAGTTTGCGGCAGACCAAATCAATTAAACTAATGCTTTTTCCTTCTTCCCTTCCTTCTTCCCTTCCCTTTTCTGCACCATCATTCCAAATCATTTCTCCCAATACAGTCATACTCAGTATCTCCTTTATCTCTTCCAAATCATTATTTTTAAGAAACTTACAGGCAAATGCATACAGCACACTCTCCATTTTTTGCTTTTCTTCCTTCGCCAGCCTGCTCTGTCGCGAATTTAGAATTCCTGTAGCTGTTAATATCCTGTCTTTGATCGTACTTTTACCAGACATAAGTGGTGTCAAAAGCAAAGGTACCAATTCCTTCTTTGTCAATTTACTTCCTTTTTTCACCTTGTCTTTTAACTCTTTAAGCTGATCATCAGCATCTCCTTGCCGCATACAAAGAGGTATTATTCGGTAGGGATTTAGCCCATCCTTTAGCTCACTATGTATCCTTCCTATATTTCCTGAACAAATTACATAAGTGGCTACCGGTCTTTTGTAAACCATAGCTGTATATGCATCATACATTCTGAACCTGTACAAATCATCTTTATTGATTTCTACGCTTTCAAATTCAAAATGTACCAGCATCCCATCCTCCATCTCAAAAAGGATATCCTCTGTTGCTTTCACCGCTTCTAAGTGAATCTGCTCTGTTGGCAGCATACGCAGTATTTTTCCTTCTACATGTAAATATGGTAATAGTTCCTGCCCAAAATACATCGCTGCACTTTTTAAAGCTTTGTCTTCCAATTGCATCTTGGAATATTTTTCCTTCATATAGCTCCTTTCCAGCCATATGAGAATCTACCTATAACTTTATTTTACGCTAAAAGCATCCTTTAGACAATGCACTGTAATTATTTTTTAACATTATTAATAGAAATATGTTTCTGTTTGTTAATTGGGTAATTTAAAAAAGAATTTGTTGGATTATCTGATCTTAATTAATGAAATTTCATAGATTATATTTTATTGAATATTAATAATCATAAGTATATAGATAGTTTCTCATAATCCATTATCTAAAGTAACGTTATTTTAACAAATAATTTAAAAAATATCAATAAAAATAAAAAAGCCTCCCTGTTACCTTTCGTGTTGATAATGTCTGTTGTTCCAAATTCTTCGTCAAACAGCAATTTAACTATTAGCAACAAGCCAGTCTATAATGTAATCAAATCTTTCTTTCGTCAATGCGTGACCACCCGGATATCTCTTATGCTGCAAATTATGCAGCGCATTCAATTCCAGGTATGTTGGACTGGCTTTTTCAACTATGTAAGAAGCATCTTTTGAATATTTATCATCATCACCAGAAACGATAAGCAGACGTCTTGGTGCAATACACGAAACTAAATCGTAAATATCGTATTTTCCATGAAAATTAGGAATTACACTTGCCATTTCAATTCCTACATTGTTTAACATACGATTCTCAAAAGTACAGGCACTGCCGCTTGCGCAACTAAAGGCGATCCGCTCATCCAATGCAGAAAGAAATAGGACAGTATTTCCGCCATATGAATGTCCAAGAGTTCCAATTCTTTTATTATCAACGTAATTAAGGCTTGAGAGTAATGTTATACCATTCATAGCATCATTCAATACTTTTTTCATCAGATAATTACCTTTTAAAATACGGTAACACATCTCATCAAAATGCTGCCAAAAATCAAACCCCTCTACAGTTGTATCTTTGCGCCTATCTTCAAAGCATATAGAATCAGGTGCCAGCACAACAACCCCTTTTTTTGCCAATTCCGGTCCGAAAGCCTGCAATGGATTTCCCGCTAAACCGCAGACTTCGCTTTTTCCTAAGTGATGTTCCCTGTTATGCTGATGATTGATAAGAATTGCCGGATTGTTATCAAGAATTTCAGGAAGCAACAAAAAGGCGCTCACTCTATCTTCATAAGAATCATATTCAATTAATTGTCTTGTATATCCGTCTTCTTGCGTAGATTTCAATACTTTGTATCCGATATTCATGATAGGATCAGAACGCTCGATCCCAATTATCGCTGATATTTCATTTCTTAAATTCCCTTTCATGCTGTCCTCCCTGCAAATCATAAATTTGCCGCCCTGATTATATCATGTCTAATGTTCCCTAACAAGCTGCAATTAGTAAAATTGCCATGGGCGGATTTATCAACACATAAAGTGAAAGGGGCAGATAAGGACAGACTGAAATCTAACATACTATTCCTGATTGAACTATCCGTTTTCCTCTGAATCTCCTAAAATCAGATAATCACAGCTGACATCAAAAGCTTTTGCCAAATTTACCAGCTTCTCCACCGATATGCTCTTTTTTCCACTTTCCACTTCATATAAATGCTTTGGTGACATTAAAGCTTGAAAAGCTGCTTCCTCCCTTGTCCATCCCTTTGCCACTCTTAGTTTACTGATCCTCTGCCCTATTATTGCATTAAACTCATTTACCATATTTGCCCCCTTCATATACATACACTACCCAAAAAATAAAAGTTAATCATTTAAAAAGTTAACACATAAATCTGTCTCTGATAATTTTCATTGATAAACTATACAGATTTTTCAACAAACTTCGTCAAGCTCTTTTAAAACCGCATTATTTCTATTTTATAAAGAAAGACACAAATTTTGTGCCTGTAGTTTCTCTATTTTATATTTCCTTATTAAAATTAAATCATGAATCTGATATTGCACAAGATACAAACTACATATTCATTTTCCGATCGCGAAATAGGAGTATTGAAATATGGTATAGAAATCATACTAGGCGAATTAAGCAAATGTCTGATCATGCTTATCTATTTCTATGCTGTGCACAAAACTCCGGAGTACCTGGCAGCTTTAATCTTATTATTACTCTTAAGAAGTAATATGGGCGGTTTGCATATGAAGCATTACTGGAGTTGCTTTCTACTCACATTTATATTTATGAATGCCGCTATTATAATTCTGCCATCCCTGGTCACTCTATCAAAAGCGGAAATATGTTTGATTTTATTACTTTGTATTGTAGTTGGTCTGCAGGTCGGACCGGTGCACGTCAAATTTATCAGAAATCCCAATTCCCTGTTGATACGTAAGGGTCGGATGCGGGCATCATATATTCTGATTCTATATCTGTCAGCTGTATTGATACTGCCGGTCTCTAAATACGTTATCGTAGGATTTTGGATCATTGTTTTACAGACAATTCAATTAATCATTGCAAAAAGTAAGGAGATGTTAATTTATGAAAAACAAACTAAAAAATAGTATTTATCAGCTTTGTAAAATGTGCATGACTATAGGATTCTTTTTATACTTTTCGAAGGTAAGCATTGGACTTTTTGGTGAACCAGAATTCCCTTTAGATACCAATGATTAATCAAATATTTTACACTGCTAAAAGAAAAACAGCATCTCGATCTTAAGTGGTCAATATGCTGCTTTTCTTTATATTAATTACTGAATAATTTGATTAATCTTTAATACAGATAATAAATTCTATCCAATTTTTATCATTTTCCTTTACATTTCTAACTACGATTTCACCATTTTTCTTTAATATTAGCTCCTTAACCTTGGCCAGTCCGATACCCCTTCCTTTTCCCTTAGTACTGTAACCTTTTTGAAAAAATGCTGTGCTTTCAACATTAGAAATATAATGACTTATATTGGAAACCTTTAATATAATTTCATTTTCTTTCTGATCCAGTTTCATATGAATTTTTTTTAAATCTTTAGATTGATTTTCTACAGCTTCTATCGCATTATCAAGTAGGACCCCTGTTACTTCTATCCATTCATAAATACTAAGAGCAGATTCAAGTTCTATGTAAGCAAAATCATATTGAAAATCTATTTCCTTGATTTCCATTTCCTTTATCTTACTTTTTAAAAATCCTGTAAACATAGGATTGCTGATTTTGACAAGTTGTTTGTAATCTTTATCATTTAATAAATAATTATAGTAGTTTTTTTGCAATGCTAACTTTTGGCTGTCATCTTTTGTTTCTTCCATCATCCCATAAATAGCACTTAAATGATTCTTTATATCATGTTGCTTGAATCTGACGTGGTCCAACTGCTCTTCAAATGCTTTTACATACTGTGCCTGTTCTCGTAGCTGAACCTCTTTTTCTATCTTTTCCATTCTGTTCTTTTGAGCCTGAACCCATAAAATAAATACCAGTAACAGCCAAATTAATACTTCTGTAAAATGTATCCTATCCCACTGATAGTTAATTCGAAGACCATAAATTTGAATACTAAGATAAATAATTACTATTAAGAAACACAGATATGTTACAATACTTTTCTGCCTAATATATAAGTAAATTTTTTCCAGTTTTAATTTTTTACCTAATAATATTATGGTAAGTAAACACAATGAATTAACAATACCACCAATTAAAATATCTTTATATGGATTTCCGACCATCAAAGATACTGGAATATAAAAAATCATTTGCATAATTATTAATATTAAAACTGATAAAAAGCATTCTATAAATGTCGCAAGCAATCTCTCTTTAAATTCATATAAAGAAAAAATGCCAATAGCGGCATAAATACTTATAGATAAACCTAAAGAAAAATTCAAATTAATAATGCAATAATATAATAAAACATAATAACTTATTAATATAACTAATGCTAAATCAAATTTTATTTTTCTTTGATGAATACGATATAAACATATAACAACCGTCAACAATTCAGATACTACTAAAATTATTTCATCCATTCTCAATCTCTTTCAAAAACCTGCTTTTCATAACAGCTCCTATTTCTACCTGTTTCTCCACATTACGCAGCTTCACAAAGCGGTTCGCAGGATCAATATATTCTATATAATCCCTATTGATAATAACCCCTCTGTTACATTGGATAAATGCATCGGAATCTAATTCTGTGAGAAGATTTTTGATAGAACGACGTGATATTTCTATTGTTTCATAAACGCTGTGAACTCTGGTTTTCTGTGTGCTGCTTTCGATGTATATAATTTCATCAATACGAAAACCATAGAGAATACCTTCTTTGCGAAAATAAATGTATTCTTTACAGTTTTCTTTCTTTAAAGGAATCGCTAATGCCTGTTCAATTATTTTAGCGGTTTCTTCTTCATTATATGGTTTTTCAATATAACTATAACAATGAATATTACTGTATGCTCTTAATCTGGGATCCTCAAGAGATGTGACAAAGATGATAGGAGTAAATTGATATTTTTTATTTTGCCTGATATTATTTGCAAATTCCATTCCGGAAGTATCTCCGGATGCATTAACATCCAGAATAATATCAATGACAAATAAGTCAATACTATATTTCATGGCAATTTGATAAGCTTCTTTTAAATTAACCACAGCAAAAACTTCTGTCTCATAGGAAACAGACTCTGCAATTTTTTTCATATTTGCAAGCCATTTGGGACTGTCCTCTAAAATCAGTATATTCTTTTGCATACTTATGCTATTTTCCCCTTTTACAATTCATCCGCATTCATCTTTCGTCTACAGCTCTTCTTATATATTCCAACATATACGAAAGAAATTTTCCTTTCTGCTCTTTAGATGAATTCACAAAAATATGTTCCATTTCTGATATATCTTCCTGTACTCCCAATATTAAATAATCAGGGTCAATGTGATACGTATCATATAACAAACGCACTTTATCGATCGTAATCCTGGAAATACCTTTTTCAATCCTCCTGTATTGGCTTACCTCTATATCCAAAGTCTCTGCAAATTGACTTTGTGTGTAATGCATACTTTCACGAATTTCGCACAGCCTCATGCCAAGTTCTATATCCTGCTTTTTGCTATAATTCATTGTAATACCCTCTTTTTAGGAAATTTTAACAATGAAACTGTATGTTGAGGAGTGCATTCTATGTTATTTCTTTTTACANTATATGTNATCNTAAATAANCACATAAATATTCTTATGTCCATTTTACTGCTTGAAAAATAGCTCTCCTCCAATATACAAGCAATATATTTCATTTTGACACAATTTATTGTATAATATATTTTGAAATATCACTGATAAAGTACATGTGAGGATTATAAGTATGAAAAAATTAATTTCCTGGAATGTAAATGGNCTGCGNGCCTGTATGGGCAANGGTTTTCTGGATTTTGTAAAGNCTGAANATGCAGATATTTTCTGNATTCAGGAATCCAAGCTTCAAGCCGGTCAGATAGAACTTGACCTGCCGGGATACCATCAATATTGGAACTATGCAGAAAAAAAAGGGTATTCCGGAACTGCTNTTTTTACCAAAGAAGAACCTGTTTCNGTTTCNTATGGAATCGGAATAGAAAAACACGACCATGAAGGCCGTGTCATCACACTTGAATTTCATAATTTCTATATGGTNACNGTNTATACTCCCAATTCTCAGGATGAACTNAAACGACTTTCCTATCGTATGGAATGGGAAGATGATTTTCTTGCATATTTAAAGAAGCTGGAACAGAACAAACCTGTTATNTTCTGCGGAGATCTGAATGTTGCACACAAGGAGATNGACNTGAAAAATCCCAAAACCAACCGNAAAAATGCAGGTTTTACTGATGAAGAACGNTCCAAATTCACAACTCTTACCGAANCAGGATTTGTNGATACTTTNCGNNATTTCTATCCTGACCTTGAAGGNGCTTATTCCTGGTGGTCCTATCGCTTTCATGCCCGTGAAAAAAATGCTGGATGGCGCATCGACTATTTTTTAGTATCTGAATCTCTTAAAAATAACTTATCGGATTCTCTGATCTACAAAGATATTCTGGGTTCAGACCACTGCCCNGTGGGATTATTGATAGACCTTTAATCCTCCAAAAGCCGCAGGCCTGCCGTATCTGTGACCGGCAGGGAAAAAACAATGGATTTTGCTTNTGAATCCAGCCCTGCCTTTTCCATTACGGCTTTCATAATNTCATTCTTCTGNTGCTTTTTGGCAACGATAAAAATAATTTCTTTTTCTGCTGCCAGGGATACTCCCATGAACTTCTCTGCCTGCTCCATACCGGTTCCTTTAGCATGAATTACGGTTCCGCCGTATGCACCGGCTCCCCTTGCCGCATCCATTACCAGTTCTATATATCCCTGATTNGCAATTACTATAATGAGTTCATAAACTGTATCCTTCAAAACCGACTCCTCCTCTTTTTGAAACTCCTGATTTGCTGTTAAGAACTGCAAAGTCTTTTTTCCACCAATACTGCTTAGNGGAATAATAAAAGCAATTCCTTCACCGGGTGCATCTATTTGAAGCTTCTGTCGNAGATCCTTCTTGGTCTTAGACCAGCTGTTTTCTTCAAGTACTGTAAAGATCACTGTTTTTTCTGTTGCTTCCAGACCAAGATAATCCAGCACATCTCCGGAAGCNGTTCCTGCTCCCAACGAANTAAACATTACCTGCAGATTATCTTCTTTATACAAATTAAGATATTTTTTACCCTGNTTCCTGTTAACGATCGTAGTCATCAGACACAATTTACCCATACAATACCTCTTCTATAATTCAATAATTTCCATATCACCATACATATCGATAGATACACCGCTTACAGCAGACCTTAACAGACTCTCTTCCTTCAGTCTGTAGATAACGCCCAGTATNTGAATCGTAATTAANGGCGTCATAGCTACCATNGCCACTACTCCAAANGCATCTGTAATGATATTGCCTNCTACTGCGCTGCAGGCNCCCATGGCAAANGGNANAAGAAAAGTAGCCGTCATAGGACCGGAAGCTACTCCACCGGAGTCAAATGCGATCGCTGTAAAGATCTTAGGTACAAAAAACGTTAAAATAAGTGCAATCGCATATCCGGNAANAATAAACCACATAATGGAAATTCCNGTTAAAACTCTTATCATGGANANCCCTATGGAAACTGCAACACCAATGGACAAACTGGTGCCCATGGCNTTGGCAGGAATGGCACCCGAAGTTATTTCTTCCACCTGCTTGGTAAGCACAAATACTGCGGGCTCTGCCTGAACAATGAAATATCCTATGAGCATTCCNATNGGTACTATAATAAAGGAATAAGGCAATCCNGCTATTACCTGNCCAAGATAATTTCCNGCAGGCATAAATCCNACATTCACACCTGTCAGGAACAATACCAGTCCTACATATGTATAAGCCAGNCCGATCAGTATTTTNATNAAAGCCTTCTTTTTAATATCCCTTGAAATTAACTGAAATACTCCNAAAAATAATACAATTGGCAGAAGAGAAACTGCCATTTCTTTTATGTAAGTNGGAAANCCTTTTGAAAACATGGCCCAGAGCTCTACNGAATTATCTATATCAGGTATGGATNTCGGTACATAATCCACACTGCCCGGGTTAAAGATCATTCCCAATATCAGTACTGCAATGATNGGCCCCACNGAGCANAGNGAAACCAGACCAAAGCTGTCATCTGCAGCATGTCTGTCACTACGGATNGCAGAAATACCGATACCNAATGCCATAATAAAGGGNACTGTCATAGGCCCTGTAGTAACGCCGCCTGAATCAAATGCCACCGAAAGAAAATCTTTCGGNACAAAACAGGTAAGNATAAATAAANTACCATAAAAAATCANAAGCATATAGGAAAGTCCTATCCCAAACAGCATACGCANAAGTGNAATAACCAGAAAACANCCTACGCCTGCTGCCACTGCCAGGATCAAAACAAGATTCGGCACAGAAGGAACCTGCTCTGCAAGTACCTGCAGATCCGGNTCCGATATAGTAATTATAAATCCCAAAGTAAAGCTGACCAGTATCATGATCANCAGATTTTTACTTTTTGTCATGGTGGTACCGACCCTTTCACCCATAGGAGTCATGGCCATTTCCGCACCAATTGAAAAAAGCAGCATTCCCACAATTAATAATACCGCACCTATTAANAACGCCATTANTATACTTGGTGAAATNGGCGCAATTGTAAAACAAAGTACGAGTACAATTGCTATTATGGGCAATACCGCCTTTAAAGTCTCTTTGAATTTTTCTTTGAATTTGGATCGATTAACCTTCAATAATATCAAACGCCTTTCTCAGTCAAAAAACAATATACTGCTAATATTATGTTTCTGATTAAAAGTATAACACATAAATTTTCTGAACTTAAGGCAACAAATAAATATTTAAGAAAAAATTAGAATTTTAACAANATCTTTATATTTCCNNTTTTTTCTGATTATTGACTAATAATAAANTTTTATTGAAATTCAATAAATNTTTATTGACAATCAATTCTTATAGTGATATAGTTCGAGTAAACCGGTCGATTAAACCAAAGGAGGATTTACATATGAAAGATCGATTAACTGTATTCACCAAAGGAATACTGGACTTCATGTTCTATGCAGGAATTCTTACAACTGTTTTNGTTCCTGTGATCATNAAATTTTATGGAAGATATAATACTTATTTTGCGGATAATATCTGGGAACTTTCTTTAATATTTATTTTATCCGGCATCTTTGCGGTACTGATCATTTATGAACTGCGCAGAATGTTTAAGACTGTTCTTGAAGACAACTGCTTTATTCCTGAAAACGTAGCCAGCCTTCGCAGAATGGGAACTTACAGTTTTTTTATTGCGGTTATTACTTCCTGCAGGCTTTTTCTTTATCTTACACCTGCTGTTATTGTGGTGATCCTGGTATTTGTTATTGCGGGACTATTCAGCAAAGTACTTTCTCAGGTGTTTGATAAAGCCGTTACTTATAAACAGGAAAACGATTTAACCATATAGGAGGATTCACATGGCTATTAAGATAAATCTGGATGTAGAAATGGCCAGGCAGAAAAAAGGGCTTACTGAACTTGCAAACGAAGTGGATATTACCCTGGCTAATCTTTCTATCCTAAAAAACAACAAGGCAAAGGCTATTCGTCTGTCAACACTGGATGCCATATGCAAAGCTCTGCACTGTCAGCCGGGAGATATTTTAGAATATGTAGAAGAAATAACAGAAATAAACGAATAAGGAGGTATGATCATGGAACCTGCAACAATGAATGAAACACCAAAAAAGGCTAATCCCCTGTTTCCTTTTATGGGAATCGGAAGCCTGATCTATGCTTTTTTCTATACTTTTTTCTTATACAAGAATAGTTCGGGTATCACCTACCCTTTTTTCGTAGGCGGAACCTGCTTGTTTTTCTTCTTATATTTGAAAAAGTCAGGAATTACCGCCAAAAAATTTTCCATATATATCACTGTCAGTATGATCCTTCTCGGGATATCAACATGCATGACTGATTCCTGGATTTTAATATTTTTCAATAAGCTTGGACTCTTCTGTTTGTTTTTTTATATGACATTACACAGTCTATATGAGGACAAAAGCTGGGATATGTCCAAATATATCAGTTCTGCTATAAACATTACCTTTTCCAGCCTGCTGCATATTTTTAAGCCTTTTGAAGATATGATGCTTTTTTACAAAAATAAACGGCTGAAAGAGGAAAAACCCCAGGGAAAAGGAAAGTATATACTGTTTGGTATTTTAATTGCATTGCCGCTTTTACTTGTGATCTTGCTGCTTCTTGGCAGTGCTGATGCGGTATTTGGCAGCTTTATTGACAAGATCTTTTCTTTTGAAATAGACTTATTAGACCATTTTTTTGGAATCAGCTTTTTATATCTGTTTGCATTTTTTGCTTCCTACAGCATCATGAGCCGTCTTTCCGTTCATGACCTGAAAGAAGAAATACCTGACAAAAGAACTGCAGAACCGGTTATCGGTATTACTTTTACCGGAATGATCTCTATTGTTTATCTGATCTTCTGCTTTATCCAGATCGTATATCTGTTTGGCGGATGGGGCACATTGCCTGAGGGTTATACCTATGCTTCCTATGCAAGAGAGGGATTTTTTCAGCTGGTATTTGTATGCCTGCTCAATCTGGCACTGGTGCTGATCTGTATGAAACGATTCCGTGAAAATAAGCTGCTAAAAGGGATACTGACTTTCATTTCCCTGTGTACTTACATTATGATTGCTTCCAGCGCCTACAGAATGATACTTTATATCCAGGTCTATTACCTGACCTTTCTTAGGATTTTTGTATTATGGGCGTTATCTGTCATTTTCCTTTTAATGACAGGGGCATTGATCATAATCTACAAAAATAATTTTCCCTTGGTCAGATACTGTTTGATCATAGTGACTTCTTTTTACCTTGTTTTTTCTTTCAGCCATCCGGATTACTGGATCGCACGCTATAATCTGTCCCATAGNATGACCGCAGAAGAAATGCAAAAGAGCCGTAATGATAATACTTATTATTCATTTGAAACATTTAAAGATTATGGATATTTAAGCCGTCTCTCTATGGATGCTGCTCCGGTAATGTTTAAAATGGCAGATGAACTTGGATATGATTCAGGAGANTTCAGTTATTGGATCGATGATTACGCTGTCANAATCCTTTATAAGAATAATTCATCTGCCCGATGTTTTAATTTTTCCAGATGGAAANCATATAATACTTATTTNCAAAAAGAGGCCGGAAACTTTTGATTCCGGCCCAAAGATTTTNATTAAGTTTTCCTNATTCCCTTAGGCANGTGGATTCCCTGGGAATAATTCTTCCATAAAGTATGTCAATAACACCTTTTTCTTCACCTTTGATTAATGAAACCAAATGATTTACTGCCAGAGTCCCTTGCTTTTCAAAAGAAGTTCTGATGGTNGTAATGGAAGGCTTNACTAATTTTGCTGTTTCTATATCATCGCATCCGATCACANTGACCTGTTCNGGTACTTTAATTCCTTCCTCTANAAGCGCTTTTATNGTTCCGATGGCACTTTCATCATTTGCCGCAAAAATAGCATCCGGCAGAGGCTTTCCAAGCTCCAGAAAATCNTTCACAGAATNATANGNTGCATTTCTNTCAAATTCACCCCTGAGAATGTAATCATCCTGCAGNATGATTCCGGCTTTCTTAAGCACATCNTTAAAACCTCTTANTCTTTCCGTATTATCAAAATTATTTTCAACGCCTCGCATATAAGCGAAAGAAGTGTGCCCAAGTTCCAACAAATATTTTGCAGCAAGTTCTCCTTCATGATAAGAATCNAANACTACNCTGGAAGCANATNGACCCTTCTGCTCTCTATCAATNAATACGATAGGAATTTCATTCTCTACCAGAAGTNTTGCTTCCTCTTCGCCAACANATTCGTTNAAAATAATAGAGCCGTCTACCTGTCTTCCTAATATATTTGCCATCACATTATCNGACTTATCACTGATAAAAATATTCAGCATATAACCTTGTTCCTTACAACTTTGATAAATAGAATCANCAAGAACCCCATAATAAGGACCTNTGATTGATGTGATAAAAAGTCCAATCGTTTTTGTAGCCTGGGATTTCAGATTTTTTCCATTCAAATTCGGTACATAATGAAGTCTGTCTGCCACTTCCAAAATATGTTGTTTGGTATCGGGGTTTAGTACATCTACCCCATTAATTGCATTGGATACTGTGGAGATAGAGACCCCAGCCTCCCTTGCCACATCCTTTATCGTTATTTTCCGTGATGCCACCTGATTTTTCTCCATTTTATTATGATAATAAAAACGACCCTGTTTCCGGNTGTTCATTACTTNCGCCTATTTTACAGCTATGAAGNATTTTNTCTTCTTNTGAAATTATAATNCCAANATTNNCATTTGTAAACAAATACTTGTTAGTTAAAAACGGCCGACAACAGATGCCGGCCGTTTTTCATTAATTTGCAAGTACAAAATATATCTTATTTATAACCGTATTCATCNCANTAAGCAANCCACTGTTCNTTAAAGCCNTCNCGACAAACATCAATACCTGCATCTGTCATCTTCTGACGGAANTCTTCAACTGCTGCATCAACATCATCNACAAGNCCNGCCTGAAGAGGTGCCAGATACTGTCTCATTACGTTAGATACAGCTGTTCTTTCTGCCTGATATGCGTCGTAATTTTCACTGAATCCGTTATAGATGTTCACATTAGGGAATTTAGTCTGATCACCTAATTTCTCATATTTATCAAACATCTCATTCAAGATAATATCAGATTCCTGAGGAAGTTTGTAATCGCCATTTCTAAGAGCCCATGTATTAAAGCCTTCATATGCAAATGTCGCATTTGCAGGATTCAAATTCTGGTAAATACCATTTTCATCAAGTTCATAATGAACACCTTCGATACCAGCCTGAATTAAATTGTTAAGTTCCTGATCTGTCATAAGAAGTTCAAGTACTTTCATTGCTCTTTCGGGATTCTTGCATCCACGTACGATTGCGGTACCATTNTGTGTTGCATGTCCGGGATAAATAACTCCGGTAGTTTCGCCATATGCAATATACTCTGACTGCCAGTCATCATGTCCGTCGTTCTTGAAATCGTTAATAGCTGTAATCTGCTTATTNGGGTTCTGTCCTGCAATTTCTGCTACGCATAAACCATTCTTGTAAGATTCGCTGTTATTAGTATCTGATAAAGCACTCTTTGACCAGAAACCAAGATCAGCCCATTTCTTCATGATCTTCATATCTTCTACGAAGTCATCTGAATACCAGTAATCATATACATCTGAAGGTGAATCATAATCTGCTGCCAGACCATAAGGAAGTCCGTTTGCATTTACCCAAGGATATTTAAAATTGAAGATCCATGCTGCATCAAATCCTGTCAAAAAGCCTTGGCTTTCTTCAGTTGTTACAGTTAAAAGGGGCTGGTTAGGCTCGTTTTCCTGAATACCTAATAAATATGCTTCAAAGTTTTCAATGCTGTCAGGTACGGGAAGATCATATTTTGCTCTTAAATCTTCACGATATTTAACACCATTACATACATACTCAGCCCATGTACAAGGAATTGCATAAANCTTACCGTCTACCTTACACATATTTAAGTTACCATCACCAACAGNAGCCTTTAAAGTNGGAGCTACTGTATCAAGAAGACCATCTAANTCTTCAAAAGCACCGCTTGTTGCAAGCTGTCCGTAATTTAACCAGNTTGCAATATAAATAAGATCGGCGTTACCTGATGTTAACTCCAAGCTGTATTTCTGCTGGAAATCAGTCCATGTTGAAAACTGCATATCGATTGTTGCATTTACTTTTTCAAGCAAAATTTCATTAATTGCATCTTCAACCATCTGCTCATCTGTAGGAGCATCACCCATTACGTAAAATACCAGATCAACTCTTTCTGAGGTATCAAGCTCTACAGGTTCTGCAGCATCAGCCGGAGCTTCTGCATCTGCAGTATCCGTTGTATCTGCTGCACTGGAATCATCTGTCTGTGTTGTTTCAGCAGGTGTAGTATCATCCATGCTGTCTGCTGCAGATTTACCGCCGCATCCTGCCAAAGTAAGCATCATGGTAAGAACCAGAAGAATGCTCAATAATTTTTTTGCCTTTTTCATTTCTTATCCTCCTAAAATGAATTTAATTAATTAGTTACTCTATATAAAAGCATATCTGCTTTCATATCTTATTAGCCTTTTACCGCTCCTACAGTAATACCGGATACAAAGTACTTCTGCACAAAAGGATAGAACAAAAGTACAGGTCCTGTTGCTACCACTGCCATGGCCAGTTTAACTGACTCTGTAGGTAACTGTGCAGTAGAAATACTGGTGCTCTGTGACATCTGCTTTAATGCTGTAGTTGCATTTAACAGATCATACAGATAAAATTGAAGTTCCCAGGTTTCTGAATTTGTACTGAACATGGAAGAACGATACCAGTCATTCCAATAACCAAGTGCCAGGAAAAGACCTACAGTTGCAAGCCCGGGACCAAGCACCGGCATAACTATTTTCATAAATATGGTGAAATGTCCTGCACCGTCAATTTTTGCTGATTCTGTAATCGCATCCGGTACCGATCCTACGATAAAAGTTCTCATAAGAATTACCAGGAAAGGACTCATAAGTGCCGGAAACCAGATTGCAAAGGTGGAACCTTTCATATTTAAAACATTGGCATACATTAAATACCAGGGAATCATACCGCCGCCAAAGATACTGGTAAAATAAATCAGGAAAGATACCTGGTTGCGGTACTTAAATTCTTTTCTTGATATAACATAACCGGTAAGTGTTATCATAAAGAGCCCAAGGGCAGTTCCTACAATCGTATAATAAAAGGTCATTTTGTAAGCCTGAATAATATCTTTAGGTGCCCTGAAGATCGTCTGATAAGCGGACAATGTAATATCTCTTGGCAGTATACTGTAGCCTTGTGTTAAAATTGTTGTATTATCCGTAAAGGAACCGGAAAGAATTATGATAAACGGAAATACACATACAATAGCTCCTAATGCCAGCAAAACGTAAGTTATGATTTCAAAAACAATTGTTGAAGTAGCCTTTTTAATTTTCATTTCTTCCACCTTTCTCCTAGAATAATGCATATTCAGGGTTTTTACGCTTTACAAGGAAGTTAACCAAAACTACAATTATGAAACCGAACAATGACTGATACAGACCTGCCGCCGTACCAAGACCAATGCTGAGGGGCTGCGTCATCGTAATTCTATAAACATAAGTATCAAAGATATCTGTTATGTTATAAAGAACACCGTTATTACCTATCATCTGATAGAACAATTCAAACTGTCCCTTCATAATACTTCCGAGCGCATATAAGAGAAGAATAATAAAAGTAGGTTTCACAAGTGGAAGAGTAATGTACCAGATCTGCTGGAAAATGTTCGCACCGTCTACTCTTGCAGCTTCATAATACTCGCTGTCAATTCCCATGATGGTCGCCAGATATACTACCATGCCATAACCGATATTTTTCCATAAATAGAATAACGTTATCAGTACTGGCCAGTAAGAAGGAGTATTATAAAAATCAATCCTGTCTCCGCCCATAGAAGTAACTATATTATTGATAAGACCATATTGATATTCAAAAATGTTATATACCAGAACCTTCAAAATAACGAAAGATACGAAATACGGCATGAACATTAATGTCTGCGTTGTCTTTTTAAACCATTTCACTGTTACCTGACTTACAAAGATCGCAAAAATGATCTGCAGGATATTACCTACTCCGATAAATACCAGATTGTAAAGGATTGTATTTCTTGTCAATCTGAACAGATCGGCTTTGATCAAAAATTCAAAATTCTTAAATCCGGTAAATGGACTTGCCCAAAGACCGTCTCTGAAGTTAAAATTGGTAAATGCGTAGTAAACGCCGATCATTGGCAAATAATTATTGATCATGAAATAAATAAAAGTCGGTATCAGCATGATGAACAATACCCAGTTCTTTTGAATTTCTTTTAAAATTCCATGCTCTTTATAAATCGCTCTTTCTTCTGCTTCCATGATCTTGATTGCCAGATAAGACAAAACAGATAAGATAAGCAATATGTAAACAATAAATGAAGCCTGAAAACCTTTCATTCCGAATTTACTGTTGGAAAAAATAGCATATCCAATGGTTGCTACAGCTAAAATAGCCTGAAATAACATTGCCGTACGTCCGGTTGCATAAAGACTTAAATTTCCTTTGCTTCCCTTCAGTTTAAAAATAACCTTTACCAGATATGCAACATTGAAATAAAGAGCTGCTGCCAAAATTATCAGTAAGATCATGGCATATAATCCGATGGATCCCTGATTAGATTCCTGCACAAATGACAGCAGATTAAAAACGCTATAGCTTGTAAATAACTTTGTTGCCATATCCTTTGTAATACCCAATTTCGGAAATAAAGTAGAAATATTCACTACATTAATCCATGCAACAAAAGGAAGAGATAAAATTATGTTCACTAAACTTACAATAGCAGTGATCAATACCCCTGTTTTCCTGCCTGCCATATCTTTATCCAAGATTGCATTACATTTTGGCAGAAACTTTACACCCTTTTCCATGATAGCCCTCCAATCATAAAAACCCGTAAAACTGTGTTATCTAAAAATAAAAACGTTTTTATTTTTGTGTAATTAATATATCATAATAGCTACTGTTTTTCAATGTATAAAAGTTTTTTCGTTAAAATTGCACAAACAAAGCTATTATGATAATTAATAAATCCAATAAAAATAAAAACGTTTTTATATATTTTTACCAAATATTTAATTTTTCAGTTTTTTTATCATTGCCCATAATAGGCATTTGCACCGTGTTTTCTGAAATAATGTTTATCCTGAAGCTCTGAAGGCGCTGGCGCCACTTTGGGATTAATAGTCTCGGTCCTGTACGCCATCTTTGCCACTTCTTCAAGCACAACTGCATTATGTACCGCATCCATAGCATCTGTTCCCCAGGCAAAAGGACCATGATTCTTACACAGAACTGCCGGAACCGCCAAAGGGTCTTTATTCATTTTCTTAAATTCATTGACGATCAAATGCCCTGTATTTTCCTCATAAGCTTCTTCTATTTCTTCCTTCGTAAGACATCTTAAGCAAGGTACTTCACCATAAATATAATCTGCATGAGTGGTTCCATAGCAGGGGATGCTTCTTCCTGCCTGGGCCCAACTGGTAGCATAAGAGGAATGTGTATGTACAATACCGCCGATTTCCGGAAATGCCTTATATAATTCTAAATGAGTAGCCGTATCGGAAGATGGTTTATATTTTCCTTCTACCCTATTTCCCTGCAGATCCATAACTACCATATCATCAGGAGTCAGTTTGTCATAATCTACACCGCTGGGCTTAATAACAAATAATCCTCTTTCACTGTCAATACCGCTTACATTTCCCCATGTAAAGGTAACAAGGCCGTATCTGGGCAGTTCCATATTNGCTTNATAAACCTGTTTNTTTAATTCTTCTAACATACCTTACCCTCCTTNTGTTTATNTCAGAGTATCAACNGCTGCATGTTCAATAGCAAGTCCTGCCATATAGCGTTCCATAAACTTTTNNNNTNNTTNTACATCTTCTCTAACCGGTTCCATACTGNTGCCGCTCTGNCCTGCAAATANAGTATGATCTAAATANTCCTGTAAGCTTTCTGCTTCCCCTTTATTTTTCATATAATCTGCAAGAAGGGCAATTCCCCATGCTCCGCCTTCTCCTGCAGTTTCCATTACGGAAACGGAAGTATTCATAGCTGNTGCTGCAATTCTCTGTCCAACGCCCTTTGTTTTAAATAAGCCGCCGTGACCGAACATTTTATCTACCTGNACANTTTCTTCTTTGAACAAAAGATCCAGGCCGGCCTTTAAAGCGGCCAGTGAAGAATATAAATGCGCTCTCATAAANTTTGCAAGATTAAANTTATCTTCCGCCTTTCTTACAAATAACGGAGCGCCCTCATCAAATCCGGTAATAGGTTCACCTGAAAAATAATTATATGAAATTAAGCCTCCGCAATCTGTATCGCCTTCCAGGGCTTTATTGTAAAGTACAGAGAATAATTCATTTTTATCGATTTTTGCGCCGATACTTTCAGCAAATTGATCAAATATATTAACCCAGGCATTTAAATCNGATGTACAGTTATTACAGTGGACCATNGCCACCAATGCACCATCCGGNGTGGTGACAAGATCGATCTGGGGATATACTTTGGNAAGTTCTTTTTCCAGTACGATCATTGCAAATACAGAGGTACCNGCNGATACATTNCCGGTTCTTACNGCTACACTGTTAGTAGCTGCCATACCNGTTCCGGCNTCNCCTTCAGGAGGGCATACNGGTATTCCCGCTTCCAGTTTTCCTGTTACATCCANNAGCCCGGCACCGGACTTGGACANCTTTCCTGCCATATCGCCTGCCGTTAATACCTTAGGCAGNATATCCTCNAATTTCCATTGGAANNCTTCACNGCTTACNAATNCATTAAATTTATGGATCATATCCTGATCAAAGTTACCGGTTTTGATATCAATNGGNAACATACCGGAAGCATCTCCCACGCCGATAACTTTTTCTCCGGTAAGTTTCCANTGTACATATCCNGNNAGNGTTGTNAAAAAAGCNACATNCTTNACATGNTCNTCTTNATTTAAAANAGCCTGATATAAGTGTGCAATACTCCATCTTTGNGGAATNTTATANTTAAATTCTTTNGTCAGCTTNTCTGCCGCTTCNTCAGTAATAGTATTTCTCCATGTTCTGAAAGGAACCAGNAGATTATCATCCTTATCAAAAGCAAGATAACCGTGCATCATNGCAGAAAAACCGATAGANCCGATTTNNGTAAGTTCTGNATNATATTTCTTTTTTACATCTGCTGTAAGATCCTGGTAACAATCCTGAAGCCCTTTCCATACATCCNCAANATCGTATGTCCANATGCCATTTAAATACNGGTTTTCCCACTCATAACTTCCGGATGCAAGAACTTCGCCTCCCTTTTCTATTAAAACAGCTTTTATTCTGGTAGAACCGAATTCAATACCAAGAGATGTTTTTCCTTCCTGTATGATCTGTTTTTTATCCATATCTTTCCCTCCCATTTCCCTATATGACAAGAAAATCGCTTCGCGATTATCTTGGGAAGAACCTCCGGTTCTTCCGCTCTTTGAAGAAATTTCCTATATGAAAAACTGCACAAATTATCCCGTAAAACAATTTGTGCAGTATTNTCATNTAATTAAGCATTTGNANAATCTTTTGTAATTTCACTTGCTACTGCTCCTGAAACAGCGGCTACNNCTTCATTTTTTTCTTCATCAGAAAGACCTGTAAAGTTAATATTNTTATTAACCTTAGCATCATAAGTACCGGCTTTAACAATNTCANCAAGATCGATTCCCACTGTTTCNTTCATNGTTTCAAACAATTTGGTCATAACTCCGGGTACATTATCTGCCACTGTNCTTACGCCATTACTGTTNTCTCCNCCGATAATAGTGATCTTATCGATCTGAGTAAGAGGTTCTGCNATCTTNCCNGCAATNTCAGGCANNACCTGGATCAGCATTTCTGCCATAGCGGCATTGTTATACTTCTGATAAGCAATTGCCTTNTTNTCCATGGCCTCTGCTTCGGCAACACCNTTNGCACGAATTGCTTCCGCCTCTGCTTCACCCACCATACGAATACCNGCAGCTTCCTGNTCTTTCGCAAATTTNTGAGCTTCNGCCGTTGCTTTTAAAGCTTCTGCTTCTTTTTCTCTTTCAAACTTCTGAGCTTCGGCNTTTTTCATTCTTTCATATAATTCTGCTTCGGATTGCTGNTGACGGGCAAATTTTTCAGCTTCTGCTTTTTTCTTAACTTCTGCATCCAGAGCTTTTTCTTTTACTTCAGCTTCTTTTTGCTTTAAGATAACTTCTTTTTCCTGCTTGGCGATAGTAGCTTCCTGAGTTGCCACTTCAATAGTCTTTCTCTGTTCCTGNTCCTGAATACTNTAGGCAGCATCAGCTTCCGCACGTTTCGTATCTTCTAATTTCTTAAGTTCTGCTTTTTGAAGAGCAAGTTCATTGTTTTTCTTAGCAATTTCGCGCTCTGCATTAATTCTGGCATCGTTTGCCTGTTTATCAGCTTCTGCTTTAGCAACTGCAATTTCTTTTTCAGCTTCNGCTTTAGCAATAGCTGCTTTTTTCTTGATCTGNGANATATTATCAATACCNANATCATCAATAACACCGTTTCCGTCAGCAAAATTCTGTACGTTAAAGCTGACAATATCAAGACCCATAGCCGCCAGATCGGGTTCCGCATTCTCTTTAACCAGATTTGCGAANTTCTGACGNTCACTGACCATCTCTTCCAGTCTCATACGGCCTACGATNTCACGCATATTACCTTCAAGNACTTCTCTGGCAATACTTGCTATGTACTGCGTATTCTGATTCAGGAAATTTTCAGCTGCAAGAGCAAGTCTTTCTTTGTTGCTGCTGATCTTAACATTNACTGCTGCATCCACCTGAATATTGATATAATCAGCTGTAGGTACTGCATTTGACGTTTTTACATCGATAGCAATAAGCTTAAGACTCAGTTTATCCATTCTTTCCAGAAATGGAATTTTNACNCTTGCTTTACCGATAATTACCTTTTTTCGAAGACCGGAAATAATATATGCTGTATCCGGCGGCGCTTTTTTGTAACCNGTGATCACGATTACAATTAAGAAAATAACTACAATTCCTCCAATAATTAATCCTATCATTTTACCTTCCTTCCCTTTCCTTTTTTATTTTTATTTGTTTATGCTGCCTGAATTTCCTCAGAACTCTTATCTTTTAAATATAGTATTTTTAATATAATAGGCGTTAATATAGATGAAACTATAATTAATAAAATAACGGAAGTAAAATACACAGGTTCCAGTAATCCTGCCGAAAGTCCTTTTTGAGAAACGATCAAAGCAACTTCCCCCCTGGTCATCATTCCCACACCTATNTTAAGTGAATCATTACTATTGAATTTACACATCTTTGCCGTTAANCCACAGCCTATGATCTTGCTGATAAGNCCTACTGCTACAAATCCAAGTGAGAAAAGAAGAATACTTCCTGTTACACTTTCTATATTTGTCTTAAGTCCTATACTTGCAAAAAATACAGGACCAAATAACATATAAGAATTAATATCCACTTTTCTTTCTATNTAACTTGAATCATTAATGGAACANAGAATAATACCTGCAACATAAGCGCCTGTNATATCAGCAATNCCAAAATATCTNTCGGCTATATATGACATTAAAAANCAGTAAGCCAGTCCCGCAATGGGAATTCTTCTGGTATGAGGATATCTTTTATCCACATATTTAAATACTTTNTAGGANATAAATCCNACNCCTACTGCCAGAATAAAAAATANCACTGTACTGATAACAACGGANAGAGGATTGGAATCAGGATTTTTAAATCCTATTACAAAAGTAAGTACAATAATNCCTATTACATCATCTATAATAGCTGCACTCAAAATNGTAGTTCCCACTTTTCCTTTCAGTTTACCCATTTCCTTAAGAGATTCTACGGTAATGCTGACGGAAGTAGCCGTAAGAATCGTTCCTACAAAAACAGCTTTATAAAATTCTTCCGAACCCCAAGGTGCCATTCCATAATAGAGCATATAAAATAATGCACCAAAAACAAGAGGAATAAAAACCCCTGCACAGGCTATCAAAGTAGCAATAGGTCCTGTTTTCATCAGTTCTTTTAGATCTGTTTCAAGTCCGGCCGAAAACATCAGTAATATAACGCCGATTTCTGCCATCTGCATAAGAAAATCTGTCTGATTTACCCATCCTAAAATTCCGGGTCCGATGATAAGACCTGCAATAATTTCCCCTACTACCTGGGGTGCCNTTAATTTCCTGGCAACGATTCCAAATAACTTAGCAGCAATAATAATAACTGCCAGATCTTTNAGTACTAAATAGGTCTCCATATCTTTATTTCTCTTCTTCTTTTGGAAGTGTTACCTCCTCTTCCGGAATATTTTCTATGGCATCATCCATATTTTCATATTCATGGTCGCCATCTGAAACTTTTTCCCTTACTTTAGCAATCTGAGCTACTTTAACTCCTTCATCAAGATTGATCATCTTCACACCGGATGTAATTCTTCCAAGNGTTGAAATATTATCCATTCTAAGCTGAATNATNACACCNCCGGTAGTGATCATCATAATNTCATGATCGTCATTTACTGCCTTAACTCCNACAACATATCCGGTTTTTTCAGTGATCTTATAGCATTTTACTCCTTTTCCTCCACGCTTTTGAACAGTGAATTCTTCAAGAAAAGTACGTTTGCCCATACCATTTTCAGAAACGATAAGTANAGAATCGCCNTGATGGTCAAGCTGCATTCCTATGATCTCATCACCATCATCCAGATTCATACCAATGACGCCCATGGANCTTCTTCCTGTNGCTCTTACATCCGTTTCTTTAAATCTTATGCACATACCATGTTTTGTAACCAGGAAAATTTCAGTAGATGCATCTGTNATCTTAACTTCGATCAATTCATCATCATCTCTTAAATTGATNGCTGCCAGACCNTTTTTACGTACGTTACTGTATTCTATAATATTNGTTTTCTTTGCAATNCCTNTTCTGGTGATCATAAAGAGATTTTTATTTTCTTCATAATCTTTNANCGGTATGATNGCAGTAATCTTTTCTCCCGGATTCAACTGAAGAAGATTNATAATNGCTGTTCCCCTTGATGTTCTNGAAGCCTCCGGAATTTCATATGCCTTTAATCGATATACACGGCCATAATTGGTAAAGAACATGATATAATGATGTGTTGANGTCATTAAAAGATCTTCTATAAAATCTTCTTCAATNGTCTGCATTCCCTTAATACCTTTGCCGCCGCGATTCTGGGATTTAAAATTATCNACNGTCATACGNTTGATATATCCCAAATTTGTCATNGCAATGANNGTATTATCTCTGGGTATCAGATCNTCATCNGAAATGTCAAACNCATCAAATCCTATCATACTTCTTCTTTCGTCACCGTATTTATTGGAAATTTCGATAATTTCTGTTCTNATCACGCCAAGGAGAAGTTTTTCATCAGCCAAAATAGCTTTTAATTCTGCAATTTTAGCAATTAATTCCTTATGTTCATTTTCTAATTTTTCCCGTTCCAAACCTGTCAGAGTACGCAGACGCATATCTACNATNGCCTGTGCCTGAACATCTGTGAGATTGAAACGATCNATTAATCTTTCTTTTGCTGCCTGAGTATTCTGACTGCTTCTNATGATCTGAATTACTTCATCAATATTATCAAGAGCGATCAGTAATCCCTGTAAAATATGATCTCTTTCTTCCGCTTTATTCAGATCATATTTTGTTCTTCTTGTAACTACCTCTTCCTGATGCTTTATGTAATATTTCAGCATATCAAGAAGATTCATTATTTTAGGCTGATTATTTACAAGAGCCAGCATNATAACGCCAAAAGTATCCTGCATTTGTGTATGCTTATAAAGCTGGTTCATAATAACATTGGCNTTGGCATCACGNCGAAGTTCGATNACAATACGCATACCNTCNCTGTCGGATTCATCACGAAGATCTGTAATACCGTCAATTTTCTTAAGTTTTACAAGTTCCGCTATCTTCTGGATCAGATTTGCTTTATTAACAAGATAAGGAAGTTCAGTAACAATNATCCTGCTNTTNCCGTTAGCCATAGTTTCAATATCGGTTACGGCACGNACTCTTATTTTACCNCTTCCTGTTCTATATGCNTCTTCACTTCCTCTGGTACCAAGAATAATACCGCCTGTAGGAAANTCAGGTGCTTTTACGATAGAAAGAATTTCTTCNATTGATGTTTCTTTATCATCAATAACTTTATTGTCTATNATCTTAACAANAGCGTTTATTACTTCTCTTAAATTGTGAGGCGGTATATTAGTAGCCATACCTACTGCAATACCGGTNGTCCCGTTTACAAGAAGATTGGGAAAACGGCTGGGAAGAACGGTAGGTTCTTTTTCTGTTTCATCAAAGTTTGGAGAAAAATCAACCGTATCTTTATTAATATCGGCAAGCAGTTCCATGGAAATCTTACTTAATCTTGCTTCTGTATAACGCATGGCAGCGGCACCGTCNCCATCTACGGANCCAAAATTTCCATGACCGTCTACAAGAGGATGACGGAGTGACCACGGCTGTGCCATATTTACTAAAGCTCCATAAATNGAACTGTCACCGTGNGGGTGATATTTACCCATGGTATCACCAACAATACGGGCACATTTTCTATGAGGTTTATCCGGNCCGTTNTTAAGCTCTATCATAGAATATAAAACTCTTCTTTGAACCGGCTTTAAACCGTCTCTTACATCGGGAAGCGCACGGGAAGCTATAACGCTCATGGCGTAATCAATATAAGAGGTTTCCATAGTTTTCTTTAAATCGACTTCATGGATCTTATCAAAAATATTATCTTCCATTTCAGACCTTTCTTTCATAATCTTAACTAAATATCAAGATTTTTAACAAATTTGGCATTTTCTTCTATAAANTCACGTCTGGGTTCTACTTTATCTCCCATTAATGTNGTAAAAGTNAGATCAATTTCCGATTCTGCCTCTTCATTCATAGTAACACGCAAAAGAACTCTTTTCTCGGGNTCCATAGTTGTTTCCCANAGCTGTTCGGCATCCATTTCACCAAGNCCTTTATAACGCTGTATCTTATTATTTTGATCACGTCCTACTTCTTTTAAAATTTGATCTAATTCTTCATCACTGTAGGCGTACCATACNTTTTTATTTTTTTCCAGCTTAAACAGAGGAGGCTGTGCAAGATATACATAACCCTGTTTAATTAATTCCGGCATNAAACGNTAAATAAANGTTAAAAGCAATGTAGCAATATGAGCTCCATCCACATCGGCATCTGTCATAAGNATNATNTTATGATACCTTAATTTACTGATATCAAAGTCTTCATGAATACCTGTACCGAAAGCAGTGATCATGGCTTTGATCTCAGCATTGGCATANATCTTATCAAGCCTTGCTTTCTCCACATTCAGTATTTTACCTCTGAGNGGGAGAATAGCCTGGGTTGCACGNCTTCTTGCTGTCTTGGCGCTTCCTCCTGCGGAATCACCCTCTACAATATANATTTCACAATTGGCGGGATCCTTGTCAGAACAGTCGGCNAGTTTACCCGGAAGACTCATTCCTTCAAGNGCNGTTTTTCTTCTTGTCAGATCTCTTGCTTTTCTGGCNGCATCTCTGGCACGCTGNGCCAGNATNGATTTTTCACAGATCAGTTTNGCTACAGCAGGATTNTGTTCCAGAAAATATGTAAGCTGCTCACTTACAATTCCGTCTACTGCACCTCTTGCTTCTGTATTACCAAGCTTTTGTTTGGTCTGGCCTTCAAACTGCGGATCTTCAATTTTAACACTTACAATTGCTGTTAATCCCTCTCTGATATCATCGCCCGTCAGGTTAGGTTCGCTGTCTTTTAACAACTTATTGTTTCTGGCATAATCATTAAATGTTTTGGTCAAAGCATTTCTAAAACCTACAAGATGAGTTCCGCCTTCCGGTGTATTAATATTATTAACAAAGCTGTAAGAGCTTTCTGTATAAGAATCATTATGCTGCATGGCAACTTCAACATAAACATTATTTTTTCTGCCCTCAAAGTACATAATGTCATTATAAAGAGGAGTTTTGCTTTTGTTCAGATAAGTAACAAATTCCTTGATACCGCCTTCATAATGAAATTCTCTTACAACAGGTTTTTCATCTTCCGAAACTCTCAGATCAGTCAATATGATCTTAAGACCTTTGGTAAGAAACGCCATTTCACGCAGACGTTGTTTTAAAACGTCATATTCAAACTCAGTTGTTTCCTGGAAAATAGAAGCATCAGGCTTAAAAGATACTTTAGTTCCTGTTTTTTCATTTTCACATTCTCCTACTACTTTAAGAGAATAACAGACATGTCCTCTTTCATATCTTTGTTTATAAACTTTGCCTTCCTGATAAATCTCTACTTCCAGCCAATCGGAAAGAGCATTAACGACAGATGCACCTACTCCATGAAGACCGCCGGACACCTTATATCCTCCACCTCCGAATTTACCGCCTGCATGAAGGATAGTAAATACAACTTCAACTGCAGGGAGTCCCGCTTTATGATTAATACCTACAGGAATACCTCTTCCATTATCTATTACAGTAATGGAATTATCTTTATTTATAAATACCTGGATCGTATCACAAAAACCTGCAAGAGCTTCATCTACAGAATTATCCACAATTTCATAGACCAGGTGATGAAGTCCTCTGCTCGAAGTAGTTCCTATATACATTCCGGGTCTTTTACGCACTGCTTCCAATCCTTCCAATATCTGGATCTGGTCAGCTCCATATTCATTGTTCATAATATATAACTCCTGTTCTGCGTCTATACGCTAATTCTCACAAGTTACCGTTCCGTTAGTTACTTTAAAGATCTTATTGATCTCAAACCTGTTATTTATAAATTCATCCAGACCCGTACAGGTAATGATGGTCTGTATATTGCCTATATTATTTAAAAGATAATTCTGTCTGTTACTGTCAAGTTCCGAAAGTACATCATCAAGTAAAAGGACAGGGGTATCTTTGCTTATTTTTTTAACAAGCTCTATTTCCGAAAGTTTAAGAGAAAGAGCTGCCGTTCTCTGCTGCCCCTGAGAACCGTATTTTCTGATATCAATTCCATTCACAATAAACGAAAAATCATCTCTGTGAGGACCGGTAGTAGTTTGTTTTAATTTAATATCTTTTTCCTGATTCATTGCCATATTTTTTTCAAATTCTTCAATGGAAACATCAGGCTCATACTTTATTACCAGTTCTTCTTTATTTCCAGAAAGCTTTTTATGTATATCATAAATTATTTCACATAGCTGACTGGTAAACTGCTGTCTTCTTTCAATGATCTTACTTCCAAAAGAAACAAGCTGTGAATCCCAGATATTTAGAGTTTCCTTAAGTTCAGGATTGAAATACATATCTTTTAAAAGTTTATTTCTCTGGTTAATGATCTTGTTATAATGATTTAAATTATAAAGATAAAAACTATCCAGCTGACAAAGCTCCATATCAGCAAAACGTCTTCTTTCTGCAGGACCGTTTTTTATAATGCTGAGATCTTCCGGAGAAAAGAATACCACATTTAAAAGTCCCATCAGATCTGCTGCTTTTTTTATTTTCTGACCGTCAATGGCAACGCCTTTTGATTTATTCTTTCGAAGGTGCATATCGACTCTGATTTCTTCATCTTCTTTTAAAAGATATGTTCTAATATGGGATTCTTCTTTATTAAAATTTATAATTTCTTTATCCTTACTTCCTTTATGTGATTTGGTAGTAGCAGAAACATAGATTGCTTCCAAAATATTTGTTTTGCCCTGTGCATTATCTCCATAAAGAATATTGGTACCTTTATCAAAGCTGATCTCAAGATTTTCATAATTTCTGAAATCAGCCAGTTCAAGTGATTTAATAATCATCTCTTTACCTTTTAACCTGTAATGTGTATACTATTTCCGTCATATTCCACTATATCGCCATCGACCAGTTTTTTTCCTCTTTGAGTTTCTACCCGGCCGTTAACTTTTACAAGTCCATCCTGAATGACTATCTTGGCGTCTACACCGGATTCCACAAATCCTGCTGCTTTTAAAGCCTGCCCAAGTTTAATATATTCCTCTCTCAGTTTGATTGTTTCCATAAATTTCCTCTTATATACAATGATATATAATACCTGAATGATAAACTATGCGACAGTAGTAAAGTTTACAGGAAGGATCAGATAAACATACTTACCTTTTGCATCTCTTATAAAACAGGGAGCTTTTGGATTAACAAGATAAATATCAATTTCTTCATCATCTATTACTTTAAGAGCATCTATCATAAATTTAGGATTAAAGCCTATCATCAGATCCTTCCCCTGTTTGGTAATATCAATTTCTTCATTCATGCTTCCTACAGTGGAATTAATTTTAAGCTCCATAATACCATCGGTTATATTGATAATGATCGGTTTTTTATCTCCTTCTTTTACAAGAAGAGTAGCTCTGTCGATACAATCAAAAAGTTCCTTTTTATTGATCGTAACTTTAGTTTCATAATCGCTTGAAAGCATCTGCTCGATCTTAAAATATTCACCTTCGATCAATCTTGAAACAACAGTAGTTTTATCAAATTCAAATATAATATGTTTTCCTGTAAAGAAAATAGAAACATCTTTATCGGCATCACCGGAAAGGATCTTGCTNACTTCGTTCAATGTCTTGCCGGGAACTACTACCTTCCTGGAAGGNTAATTATCTTTCAGTATGATATTACGAATAGAAATTCTATGACCGTCAAGAGATACAACTTTTAAAGTATCTCCGTTTATTTCAAATAATTCACCTGTCATAAGTTTGTTGTTGTCGTTATCAGCAATNGAAAAAATTGTCTGNCTTATCACTTCTTTTAAAGTAAACTGAGAAACNATNATAGAATCAATTCTTTCNATGTTGGGAAGATAGGAAAAATCTTCTCCTGATTTACCTATAATTGTAAATTTAGCTTTTTCACATGTAATATTTGTNTTAAAAGAATTATCNGTAANNATNGTTACNTCATTNTCAGGAAGCTTTCTTACAATNTCAAGNAATATCTTTGCATCAAGAGCNATCTGTCCTTTTTCANCAATNTCTCCTTCAATAACAGTTTCTATTCCAAGTTCCATATCATTGGCGATCAANTTGATATTGCTTNCNGTAGCGTCAATNAATATACATTCAAGGATAGACATGGTAGTTTTATTAGGAACAGCCTTAGATACAATATTTACTCCGTTTAATAAATTAGATTTATTACATATTAATTTCATTTGTGAATAACTTCCTTTCTTTNAAAATNTNGNTNNGNGGCAAAGCCAACCTATTTATATATAAATAATTTAGTAATATAAATAATAATAGGTGTTAATTTGTGTATAACTCTTTTATTATACTATTTTTCAGTAAAAAAAGAAATGATAANCATGGGGATAATTAAAATNAGGTTGAGGATAATCCTTAACTTATTCACATTANACGGAATTNATCTTTTTNACNATGATCTCAATTCTGTTTTTTNANTCTTCGTTATATTGAATTTCCTCAGTNATTTTTTCAATACCGTGGATAACTGTGGTATGATCTTTTTTTCCNAGNGCTTTACCTATATTTTGNAAAGATTCNGCNGTAAGCTTTCTGCAAAGATACATNCAGATCTGTCTTGCCTGTACAAATTCTGAATTACGTCTTTTNGANGTNATATCATCTGCAGTNATNCNAAAATGCTCTGCAACTANATTTACAATGAGCTGCGGAGTTATCTGTCTTGTCATATTTGGAGAAATAATATCTTTTAATGCTTCCTGTACATTATCAAGTGTAATNTCTACATTATTNAGCTTTGAAAAAGCAATTACCTTATTATAAGCTCCTTCCAGCTCTCTGATATTTGACTTGATATTAGTTGCTATGTAATTAAAAATTTCTTCATTTATTTCCTTATTATAATTTTCTGCATTCTTTTTCAGAATTGCCATTCTTGTTTCATAGTCGGGAGGCTGTATATCAGCGATCAATCCCCATTCAAATCTGGATCTGAAACGTTCTTCCAAAGTTTCCATTTCTTTTGGAGGCTTATCAGAGGAAAGGATGATCTGTTTTCCTGCAGAATGAAGGACGTTAAAAGTNTGGAAAAATTCTTCCTGAGTACTTTCTTTTCCTATGATNAATTGAACGTCATCNATNAGAAGTACATCTACNGTTCTGTATTTTTCTCTGAATTTATTCATTTTTGCAGCGTTACCGCTTCTGATGGATTCAATAACTTCNTTGGTAAACTGTTCGGANGTTACGTATAAAACCTTTCGGTCAGGATCCTGATCCAGTATAAAATGTCCGATNGAATGCATCAGGTGTGTTTTACCCAGACCTGCTCCTCCATATAAATAAAGAGGATTATATGCTTCACCCGGTGANTCNGCTACGGCNAAAGAAGCAGAATGTGCAAATTTATTGTTGTTTCCNACTACAAAAGTATCAAATCTNTATTTGGAATTAAGATTGGCATTTTCGTAGTTAATATTATAAACAGTTCCGGGTGAGGAAAACATTTCATTTTTAGTATCGGATTCCAAAATAAAAGAAATATCATAGGTATGATCCATCATTTCAGAAATAGTGACCTGGAAATAGCTTTTATATTTGGAGGATATGTATTTCAGTGCATGAGCCTGATCGGAAGGAATTATAATAGTTACAACATCATCCTTCACACTGTGGAANTTCAGAGGCTTTACCCAGGTATTGTAAGAAATGTCGGACAGATCATACTCATTTCTAAGAGTTTCTTTAATTAAGTTCCAGTTTTCTTTAATAAATTCCATACATGGCCCCCAAGGTAATAATGATAAAACATAATTCCACAACTATATATTAATATAAACAAGGTAAAATTTCAAATGATATATTTATCCTCAAANTTATCCACAAGTTATCCACAGATTGTGGATATTTATATATGGTNAAATCGTTGTTGATAACTTTGTGGATTTATAGAAAAATGTTATGTTTTTCTTGACGTACAACTTTTTTTCTTATATAATTTGAATGATATTTTCCACAAGAAGGTGTGTTTATGCCTTTTTGCAGTAATTCCAAATATTTGTTTACCTTAAAATAGATTAAGGTTATGTAAAGGAGGTGTATTTGGCATGAAAATGACATTCCAGCCTAAAAAGAGACAGAGATCCAAGGTTCATGGTTTCAGAGCAAGAATGAGTACTCCCGGCGGAAGAAAAGTATTAGCAGCTAGGAGAGCAAAAGGAAGAAAAAGATTGTCAGCATAAGGCCGCGTTAAGTGGCCTTTTTTCACAGGGGTCTATAATAATGCAGTTTTCCGAATCACTTAAAAAAAATTATGAATTCAGGCATGTTTATAAAGAAGGCAAATCTTATGCCAACAAATATCTGGTAATGTATATTGTGGAAAATAATACAGACAAAAACAGGCTTGGTATATCAGTAAGTAAAAAAGTGGGAAACAGTGTTATCAGACACAGAATCACAAGATTGATAAGAGAAAGTTACAGACTACATGAAAATATATTTAATAGTGGTTTAGATATAGTAGTCATAGCCAGAAA
This sequence comes from Lachnospiraceae bacterium, assembly GCA_014803415.1. Taxonomy (GTDB): domain Bacteria; phylum Bacillota; class Clostridia; order Lachnospirales; family Lachnospiraceae; genus Suilimivivens. The sequence continues at coordinate 44,128 of JAAVBZ010000019.1, read as the reverse complement.
CANNGCNNCTTCTGTTTCNTANTGNAGAAATAGAAANNGCTTTATTACATCTTGCAAAGCTTCATCATATGATAAAGATATATTTTTATAATGATTGATGGAGTATTTTAGAAATGATAATGAAAAAATTATTNATTTTATCTNATTAAATTCTATAGAAAATATATTTCTCCNATGAANNNTACNAAATGTCCTTATTTTCCTACCTGCTCAGAATATGGACTTGAAGCAGTGGAAAAATATGGCGCATTCAAAGGAGGCATCCTTGCATTTTGGAGAATAATAAGATGTAATCCCTTCTCAAAAGGAGGATATGATCCTGTTCCTTAGCTATTTTTTATGGAATTAATTAAATCAGGAGGAAACGAATATTGTCAGGAATTATATTAACCCCATACGATGGTATGATTATTGGGCCGATCGCCAGATTACTAGGTTATCTGATGGAAGGTATCTTTTATGTGTTAAATTTGATCGGTATTCCTAATGTTGGTTTATCAATTATCTTATTTACAATTGTTATTTATCTCTTAATGATGCCTCTTACCATTAAGCAGCAGAAATATTCCAAACTTTCTGCAAAGATGAACCCGGAGCTTCAGGCAATTCAGAATAAATATAAAAATAAAAAAGATAATGATTCCATGATGGCAATGAATGCGGAAACACAGGCAGTTTATGCAAAGTATGGCGTATCGCCTACAGGAAGTTGTGTACAGCTGTTGATTCAGATGCCAATATTATTTGCACTTTATCGTGTTATTTATTTAATGCCTGCTTATGTTAATCAGATCGGTGATACGTTCAGAGTTCTGGCAGAAAAAATAATATCTGTTGATCAGGGTTCATTTTTACAAAGTTCTGAATTAACCAGTGTTGTAACTGCTGTAAGAATGTACAGTAAAAACCTTGAATCAAACTTAACAAACGGTATTGTTGATGTACTTAATAAATTGTCCACATCAGATATGAATGCAATATCTGATCATTATAATCTGTCACAGCTTACTTATAATGGACAACTTATATTAAGTAATGATACTACNCGCGGCCTGATCGATACTTATAATAATTTTCTTGGTATTAATATAGGAAATTCTCCTTCTTATATGGTGGGCCAGGCAATGAATGCAGAAGGCGGAGTTAAATGGCTGGCTGTAATTGTTGCTTTTATTATTCCTGTATTATCTGCTGCAACACAGTGGATAAACACGAAATTGATGCCTCAGGCAAATGATACTTCAAGTCAGAACGATACACAGAATTCTATGGCACAGTCAATGAAGATGATGAATACCTTCATGCCTATCATGTCAGCAGTTTTCTGCTATACACTTCCTGCAGGTATGGGCCTTTACTGGATTGCAGGTTCTGTTGTAAGAAGTATTCAGCAGGTTGTTATAAACAGACACATTGATAAGATGGATATAGATGAAGTCATTAAGAAAAATGTGGATAAGAGAAATAAAAAACTTGAAAAAGCAGGAATCGATCCNNNAACANTAAATANAAATGCTANTTTNAATACNANAAATGTAAATACAAATANNNNTTCNAATAAGAAGTCTATGNGTGAAAAGGCAAATGTAAANCCTNTGACNCAGGAAGAAAAAGAATGAAGCNATGAAAAANNCNACNGAATATTACAATAAAAATGCNAAGCCNGGNAGTATTGCTTCAAAAGCAAATATGGTAAGACAGTATAATGAAAAGAATAATAAATAGGGGGTTGTAAAAATGGATTATATTGAGTTTTCAGCAAAAACAGTTGATGATGCGATTACAGAAGCTTGTCAGAAATTAACAGTACCAAGTGACAAACTTGAATATATAGTAATAGAGGAAGGTACTTCAGGTTTTCTTGGAATCGGTGCTAAACCTGCTATTATTAAGGCAAGAACGAAATCTACTGTTGATGAAAAAGCCAAAGATTTCTTAAAAGATATTTTTGAAGCTATGGATATGACAGTTGTAGTTGATGTTAAATATAATGAAGAAAGCAGAAATATTGATATTGAATTAAGCGGAGATGAAATGGGCGTCCTGATCGGTAAGAGAGGACAAACTCTTGACTCCCTTCAATATCTTGTATCTTTAGTTGTTAACAAGGATACAGAAGATTATATCAGGGTTAAAGTAGATACCGAAGATTACAGAAAGAGAAGAAAAGAAACTCTTGAAAATCTGGCAAAAAATATTGCATATAAAGTAAAGAGAACAAAGAGATCCGTTTCTTTGGAACCTATGAATCCATATGAAAGAAGAATTATTCATTCTGCACTTCAGAATGACAGATATGTTACAACCCACAGCGAAGGGGAGGAACCTTTCAGAAGAGTTGTTGTTACTTTAAAGAAATAAGACATTGAAAAGGTTGGGGAGTAAAATTTCCCCAACTTTTTGTATTCATGACAATAGAAAGATAAAGGTTTAATATGAAGACGGATACGATTGCAGCAATTGCAACGGGAATGACAAATTCAGGGATTGGTATTATAAGGATCAGCGGACCTGAATCAATTTTGACAGCAGATAAGATATTTAAAGCCGGTAATAAAAATATCTGTTTAAAAGATGTAAAAAGCCATACCATTCATTATGGTTTTATTTTTGACGGAAAAAATATAATAGATGAAGTTATGGTTTCTGTTATGAAAGGACCAAAAAGTTTTACAGCTGAAGATACGGTAGAAATAAACTGTCATGGCGGTACTTTGATCATGAGACGTATTTTAGAGCTGGTCATAAGAAACGGTGCAAGACTTGCTGAACCGGGCGAATTTACAAAAAGGGCTTTTTTAAATGGAAGGATCGATCTTTCAGAAGCAGAGGCAGTAATGGATGTAATTTCTTCTAAAAATGAAATGGCCCTAAAAAATTCTGTAAAACAACTGCGAGGAACTGTTTCAGAAAAAATAAAGCAGCTTCGAGATAAAATAATTTATGAAATTGCTTATATAGAATCTGCGCTTGATGATCCCGAGCATATCAGTCTTGACGGATATAAAGAAAATTTGAGGATAAAAACAGAAAAAATTTTAAAGGATGTGGATAAGTTAATTTTTTCTGCAGACAATGGTAAAATTGTAAAAGAGGGAATTAATACTGTAATTCTGGGAAAACCAAATGCTGGAAAATCTTCTTTCATGAATATTTTGGCAGGAGAAGAAAGAGCGATAGTGACAGATATTGCAGGCACTACAAGAGATATTATAGAAGAAAATATTAATTTAAATGGAATCAGTCTTAATATAATAGATACTGCGGGAATAAGGTCTACTGAGGATGTTGTGGAAAAAATAGGAGTGGAAAAAGCAAAAAAAATTGCTTCGGATGCCGATCTTATTATTTATGTAGCAGATTCTTCCGCCTGTTTTGATGAAAGTGATTCGGAAATTTTAGAATTGATACGTGAGAAAAAATGTATAGTTCTTTTAAATAAAACTGATTTGGAATCAAAAATTACAGAAGAAGATTTAAAGAATAAAATAAGTCAGGATACTGTGATCATTAGAACATCTATGAAAAATAATACAGGAATCGATCTATTTGAAGAAAGAATCAAAGAGATGTTTTTTTCCGGTGATATTGATTTAAATGATGAGCTTTTTATTACGAATGAAAGACATAAAGAGGCTCTTATCGAAGTGAGTGACAGTTTAAATCAGGTTATAAGAAGTATTGATAATGATATGCCGGAGGATTTTTATTCAATAGATTTAATGAGTGCATATTCTTCTTTGGGATTTATTATCGGCGAAGAAGTATCTGATGATCTGGTAAATGAAATATTTTCAAAATTTTGTATGGGAAAATAAATAAAAAGTGAGGTTTTAATATGCCTGAACTGGTAGGTATAAGAGAAAAAGCAGATGTTTGTGTTGTGGGCGCCGGGCATGCAGGATGTGAGGCAGCTTTGGCATGTGCAAGGCTTGGACTTGAAACAATAATTTTTACTGTAAGTGTAGATAGTATTGCATTAATGCCCTGTAATCCTAATGTTGGAGGCTCTTCCAAGGGTCATCTTGTGAGGGAACTTGATGCTTTAGGCGGAGAAATGGGAAAGAATATTGATAAGACATTTATTCAGTCTAAAATGTTAAATATCTCCAAGGGCCCTGCGGTTCATTCTCTTCGTGCTCAGGCTGATAAAGCGGAGTATAGCAGAGCTATGAGAAAGGTTTTGGAAGATCAGGATCATCTTACAATTAAGCAGGCGGAAGTATGTGAATTATTGTGGGAAGATATAAATGATGTTTCTGAAAAAGCAACAAAAAGGATTACAGGTGTAAAAACATTTACAGGGACAGTTTATGAATGTAANTCTGTTATTCTTTGTACAGGTACATATTTNAAAGCGCGTTGTTTATGNGGTGAAGNGATTACTTACACAGGTCCAAACGGTTTACAGNCAGCNAATCATTTGACAGACTCACTTTTAAAAATGGGTGTGGAAATGAAACGATTTAAAACNGGAACTCCAGCCAGAATGGATAAAAGAAGNATNGATTTTTCTAAAATGGAAGAGCAATTTGGTGATGAAAAANTAGTTCCTTTTTCTTTTTCCACTGATCCTGANGATGTNCAGATAGANCAGGTTTCCTGTTATCTGACTTATACNAATGAAAAGACNCATGAAATAATCAGAGCGAATCTTGACAGATCTCCAATTTANGCAGGAATAATAGAAGGNACAGGACCAAGATATTGTCCTTCTATNGANGATAAAGTGGTTAAGTTTGCAGATAAAGAAAGNCATCAGGTATTTATTGAGCCGGANGGATTACATACNAANGAAATGTATGTNGGGGGCATGTCCTCTTCTTTGCCNGAGGATGTACAGCTTGCCATGTATCGTACNGTTCCCGGACTTGAAAATTGTAAGATAGTAAGAAACGCTTATGCNATTGAGTATGATTGTATTAATCCTAAACAGCTTTATCCTACATTGAGATTTAAAGATATCATAGGANTATACAGCGGGGGACAGTTTAACGGNAGCAGCGGTTATGAAGAGGCAGCGGCACANGGCCTTATTGCCGGAATAAATGCAGCNCAGTTTATTTTGGGTAAAAAGGAATTGATNCTGGACAGGTCGGAAGCTTATATAGGCGTTTTAATAGATGATCTTGTAACAAAAGATAATTTTGAACCTTATCGTATGATGACTTCACGTGCNGAGTATCGACTTCTTCTTCGTCAGGATAATGCGGATTTAAGACTTAGAGAAAAAGGATATGAAGTCGGCCTTATTTCTCAGAAACAATATAATAATATTTTAAGTAAAAAGAAATTAATTCAAGAAGAAATAGATCGTCTTAAAAATGTATCAATAGGAGCTTCTAAAAAGAATCAGGAATTTTTGGAAAGACATAATAGTTCAACTTTAAAGACAGGAAGTAATTTAGCAGAATTGATCTGCCGGCCGGAGCTCACTTATGACATATTAGGTGAAATAGATCCTGAAAGAAAACCTCTTCCGGCAGATGTAATTGAACAGGTAGAAATAGAAATTAAATATGAAGGATATATTGAAAGACAGCTCCGTCAAGTAGAACAGTTTAAAAAAATGGAAAAGAAATTAATACCGGTTACTCTTGATTATGATGATGTACCAAGTCTTCGTCTTGAGGCAAGGCAGAAGCTAAAATCTTATCACCCTATTTCAATAGGACAAGCTTCCAGAATTTCAGGAGTTTCGCCGGCAGATATTTCTGTATTGTTAGTTTACTTAGAACAGTATAACAGAAAAAAGGAGACTCATGTTGAATAGTTATGATTGTGATTCTTTTATAAAAGGTTTAGAAGAATTTCATATTGAGATAAGTGAAAAACAAATTGATCAGTTTATATTATATTATGAGCTATTGGTTGAATGGAATTCTTTTATGAATTTAACTGCAATTACAGAATTTGATGATGTGATAAAGAAGCATTTTGTAGATAGTGTTTCGCTTGTAAAAGCAATTCCTGATCTGAATGTGAAGGAATATACTTTGATCGATATTGGAACAGGTGCAGGTTTTCCAGGAATTCCTTTAAAAATTATTTTTCCTGGTTTAAAAGTGGTACTTCTTGATTCATTAAATAAAAGAATTTCTTTTTTAGATGAAGTAATCAACAGGTTAGAATTATCAGATATAGAAGCATTTCATGGGAGAGCAGAAGAATATGCAAAAATGAAAGGGTATAGAGAGGCTTTTGATCTTTGTGTTTCCAGAGCTGTAGCAAATCTATCAACCTTGTCAGAATATTGTATTCCTTTTGTGAAAAAGAATGGATATTTTATATCATATAAATCAGAAAAAATAAAAGAAGAATATGAGGATGCTGAGAAGGCTATTAATATTCTAGGTGGAAAATATGAAAATCAAATTGATTTTTATCTTCCAAATTCTGATATATACAGAAATTTGTTTGTAATAAAAAAGATTAAAGATACTCCATCCAAATATCCCAGAAAAGCAGGGTTACCATCTAAGGAACCCATTAAGTAGTAAAACAGTTCAGCCATAGAGTATTGATAAGAGCGCGTGGGTTGAACTGTTATTAATCTGTGAAAATAAAATAAGCAAGGGAAAGAATCTTAAATGGATATTATAAAAATTATGCTCGTCGATGATCATAGATTGATTAGAGAAGGAATTAGACAGCTGCTTGAAATCGACAAAAATTTACAAGTAGTTGGAGAAGCTGATGATGGATTTGAATGTTTGGAAAAGATAGAAGATATTAAACCTGATATAATTCTTTTGGATATTAATATGCCTAACATAAATGGTATGGAAGTGTTAAAAGAATTAAAATCAAAAAAAAGTTCTATTAAAGTTCTAATTNTAACAGTTCATAATGAATTGGAATATATCATTAATGCTGTTCATATGGGAGCTGATGGTTATATTTTAAAGAATTCGAATTCGACAGAGTTAAAGGAAGCTATTGCTAATATAGTAAATGGAGAGATATATATTCAGCCAAGTTTAAGAACTATTGTAAATTCTAATTTCAAATATAAAAATATTGATCAGGAAAAATTGGAATCTTTAACTAAGAGAGAATCAGAAATTCTTACACAAGTAGCTAGTGGTATGTCTAATAAAGAAATAGCAATTAACCTTGATATTAGTGAAAGAACAGTTAAAAATCATCTTTCCAATATTTTTAAAAAAATAGATGTTTCTGATAGGACACAGGCTGCTATTTTTGCAATAAAAAACAATATAGTGAAGTTATGATGGTTTCAAAAATGTTTCACGTGAAACATTCGCAATTTTGTTATATGTTGAACACAAGATAATGTTTCACGTGAAACATTTTAATACTAAATCTTGTGTCTAAGAACGTGAAACATTCTAAATTTTGTTTATTTAACGGCGTGAAACATTAATCAGAGCAAAATTATGAACACAATATATTGGGGTTTCAAAATAAATAGACACAAGTTTTTTTTTCCAGTAGAATATAAAAAAAAGAAGTGCTATAATCATTTAATGAATGACGAGAGAAAAGATTCTTTATAAGAAAGGATACAAATAAAAATGGGAAAAGTAATTGCAATAGCAAATCAAAAGGGAGGAGTAGGAAAAACTACTACTTCTATTAATTTATCGGCCTCCTTGGCAAGTAAAGGTAAAAAGGTATTAGTAATCGATACCGATCCTCAGGGAAATACTACAAGTGGATTTGGCGTTGAAAAAAATGAATTAGACAATACAATATATGAATTGATCTTAAGTGAATGTTCTATTAAAGAATGTATTTTAAATGATGTTATCGACGGCGTTTCCATTATTCCTTCTAATGTTAATCTTGCAGCAGCAGAAATAGAATTAATTGGAGTTGACAGAAAAGAATTCATTTTAAAAAGAGAAGTAGAATGGATAAAAGAAAGTTATGATTATATTATAATTGACTGTCCTCCTTCATTAAATATGCTGACTATTAATGCTATGACAACAGCTGATACAGTTTTAGTTCCTATTCAATGTGAGTATTATGCTTTGGAAGGATTAAGCCAGTTGATACATACAGTTAATCTTGTTAAAGAAAGATTGAATCCTGAGCTTGATATTGAGGGAGTAGTATTTACTATGTATGATTCCAGAACTAATCTTTCCATGCAGGTAGTAGAAAATGTTAAAAGCCATTTAAACCAAAGAGTTTTTAAGACATTAATACCCAGAAATATCAGATTGGCAGAGGCACCAAGCTATGGTATTCCAATCAATATGTATGATGCAAAATCGGCAGGAGCCGATGCCTATATGTCATTAGCTGATGAAATAATAGGAAAATAGTTTATTTATTCAGGGAAAGGAAGAATTATAATATGGCAGCAAGAGGATTGGGAAAAGGATTAGATGCTCTAATTCCAAATTCAATTGGAAGCGAAAATTCTAGTAAAACAGAAACAAAATCAAAGTCAGTGGATAAGAATGAAAAAAAAGAAGGCGAAACGTTAGTAAATATTACTAAAGTTGAACCAAATAGAGAACAACCCAGAAAAAATTTTGATGAAGATGCCCTGGAAGAATTGGCAGAATCAATCAAACAATTTGGTCTGCTTCAGCCTATTCTTGTACAGGACAGAAAAACATATTATGAAATAATAGCGGGTGAACGAAGATGGCGTGCTGCAAAAAAAGCTGGTCTTAAAGAAGTTCCCGTAATCATTAAGAATTTAACTGATCAGGAAATTGTTGAGATTTCATTGATAGAAAATATTCAAAGAGAAGATTTAAATCCTATTGAAGAAGCTCAGGCTTATAAGAGACTTCTTACAGAATTCAATTTAAAACAAGATGAAGTTGCTGACAGAGTTTCAAAAAGTCGTACAGCAGTTACTAATTCTATGCGTTTATTGAAACTTTGCGACGAAGTACAGCAGATGATCATAAATGATATGATTTCAACCGGTCATGCCAGAGCATTAATAAGTATTGAAGATCCGGAACAGCAATATTCTATCGCACAGAAAATTTTTGATGAAAAGCTTAGTGTACGTGATGTCGAGAAACTGGTAAAAGATCTGGGTAAACCTGAGAAAGCTAAGAAGACAGCTGTTGTCGATAAAAGTCTGGAAATAGTTTATCAGGATATTGAAGAAAAATTGAAACAAAAATTAAGTACAAAAGTGGCGATCAGTTCCAAAGGAAATGGAAGCGGTAAAATAGAAATAGAATTTTACAGTCATGAAGATTTGGACAAGATCATCGATCTCTTATCGAAATAACTTAAAACACACTAAGATAAATGATTGAAAGGTACGGAATGTGATATGAATAATTCCTTTTTAAACAATCTGGGATTAGGAAACCTGGATATGGGAATCGTTATAATAGTTATGCTGGCAGTGATTTTTATATTATTAATATTAAATATAATAAACATATGTTCTATATCTAANATTAAGAAAAAATATAAGAAATTCATGTTAGGTAAAAATGCNAAAAGTTTAGAAAATGAAATAGCAGGGTTATTTGAAGATAACAGATTTATAAAAACATCAATTGAAAAGAATAAGAAAGATATCCGTGCATTATATAAAAATATGGAATCTACTTTTCAAAAAATAGGAATAATAAAATATAATGCTTTTAATCAAATGGGAGGAAATTTAAGTTTCAGCCTTGCCTTGCTTGATAAGCAAAATAATGGTTTTATTTTGAATTCAGTACATAGCGCAGAAGGATGCTATTCTTATACTAAGGAAATTAAAAACGGACAATGCAGTATTGAATTGGGTGAAGAAGAAAAACAGGCGCTTAATATGGCTGTAGGAATAGGAATTAAAGATTAACCGGTCAAGTTATTCTAACGTATTTTATAGAGAGGAGTCTTATTATGATAGACATTAAATTTTTAAGAGAAAATCCTGATGTAGTAAAGGAAAATATTAAAAAGAAATATCAGGATAGTAAAATTCCATTAGTTGATGAGGTAATTGCTCTTGATGCAGAAAGCCGTAAGGCTAAACAGGAAGCAGATGATCTTAGAGCGAATAGAAATAAGATTTCTAAAGAAATCGGCTCTTTGATGGCACAGGGTAAAAAGGAAGAAGCTGAAGCAAAGAAAGCAGAAGTAGCTGCCGGTGCAAAACGTCTTATTGAACTCGAAGAAAAGGAAAAAGAATTAGAAGAAAAAGTAACTAAGATCATGATGGTAATACCTAATATTATCGATCCTACTGTTCCCATTGGAAAGGACGATACGGAAAATGTAGAAATTACCAAATATGGTGATCCCGTTGTTCCCGATTTTGAAGTTCCTTATCATACAGATATTATGGAGAAATTTAACGGTATTGACTTAGATAGCGCAAGAAAAGTTGCCGGAAATGGTTTTTATTATTTAATGGGAGATATTGCAAGATTACACTCAGCAGTAATTTCTTATGCAAGGGATTTTATGATAAACAGAGGATTTACTTACTGTGTTCCTCCCTTTATGATCAGAAGTAATGTAGTTACAGGAGTTATGAGTTTTGCAGAAATGGATGCCATGATGTATAAGATCGAAGGAGAAGATTTATACCTGATCGGTACCAGTGAGCATTCTATGATCGGTAAATTTATTGATACAATTATTCCTGAGGGAGAACTTCCCAAGACTCTTACAAGTTATTCACCCTGTTTCAGAAAAGAAAAAGGCGCTCATGGCCTTGAGGAACGTGGCGTATACAGGATCCATCAGTTTGAAAAACAGGAAATGATCGTAGTATGTAAACCGGAAGAGTCTCCCATGTGGTTTGAAAAATTATGGCAGAATACGGTGGATCTTTTCCGTTCCATGGATATACCTGTAAGAACCATTGAATGTTGTTCAGGAGATTTGGCAGATTTAAAAGTAAAATCTTATGATGTGGAAGCCTGGTCACCCAGACAGAAGAAATACTTTGAAGTAGGAAGCTGTTCTAACCTTGGGGATGCACAGGCAAGAAGATTGAAGATCAGAGTAAATGGTGAAAACGGAAAATATTTTGCACATACTTTAAATAATACTGTAGTTGCTCCTCCCAGAATGTTGATCGCATTTCTTGAGAACAATTTACAGGCAGACGGTTCTATCAAAATTCCTGAGGTTCTTCAGCCTTATATGGGAGGAATGAAAGAAATCAGGTAATCAACTAAAAAGCAGCAGGAGGTGAAATCTTTGCACAAATATTTACGAGCAATAGGTTTTAGCAATTTGACAGACAGAAAAGAATTACAAAAGCTCTTAACTGATATCGTAGTTAATGGTACAGACAGGGCATACACATCAAATGGTGAAAAAACACTGCTTGCTGAATTTGGCAAAGATTTTGCTGAAGGTATGGGTATTGCTGTCTGCGGAGAGTTTGATGAGGATGATAAATTTACTTATGATTATTATTATCCTTATTTAAGAGGAAATATTATCAGTTCAGAAGAAGATGTTTCTGTAGAACGTCATGCNGCACAGGAGTCTTATGCAGGNGTTTGTGATGATATTAAAGTAGGAGTATCCCTGATTTTTTACCTTCAGAACATGATTCCTTATGTGAAGGCAAATAATTCAGGAATGCTCCCTATAAGAGGAACTACATTGACTTTGTCTGCACTTTCCAATCAGGGAATTNTCATGATGCCAATCATGAAAACAGAGAAAGATCTGATNAAAAATAAACGTACTTCTATGACCAGGACCCAGCTTATAGATGCTGCCAGAAAGGGCGATGAAGAAGCAATTGAAAATCTGACGCTGGAAGATATGGATACCTATACCACTATTTCCAGAAGAATTCAAAAAGAAGATGTTTTTTCTCTGGTAGATACTTATTTTATGCCTTATGGAATAGAGTGCGATCAATATTCTGTTTTGGCAGAAATAATTGAATGCAGCTTAGTCAAAAATAAAATAACAGAAGAAGAAATTTATCTGATGACTTTAAACTGTAATGATCTCATATTTGATATGTGTATCAATAAAAAAGATCTTTACGGTGAACCTGCAGTGGGAAGGCGCTTTAAGGGAATTATCTGGATGCAAGGGTTTATAAACTTTCCGGAATAAAAGATGAACCACGTTTGTGGCGACGGATGCGCAGCAGACGCTTTTATGAATGCAAGGGCTGAACTGTTATTTTCTTGAGTAATAATTATATTTCACAGTTGCCAGAGCAACCCGAATATGCTAAAATTAGCAGGTAGTGAAAGTTCCCTTAGTTAAATGGATATAACAGGAGCCTCCTAAGCCCCAGTTGTGAGTTCGATTCTCGCAGGGAACGCTGAAAAAGGTTGTAAATTCAAGGATTCTTGGANTATTNCAANGCTTTCTTTTTGTATNTATCGCCTATCCGCTNCCTGTCATATTTTAATCTGAATCCANGCTTTCCCNNANGCATCAGGNGTAAGGACAAATTCCNGGGCACTAAATCCACCCGCCAGAAAAAATATCTCCTTTGGATCGTTAAGGGTAGGACCGCCGTAAACNTTNGCCNTATCAGCAATTACAGGAANCACCAGCCGAACCCCATCCAAAGGNCCAAAGNCNTCNGCCTNAATTCTTACGCTGTCCATTTTGATCGTATAGGTGATCNGGCAGGAGACCGGGTTTAAAAGCTCCTCCTGTTCTAGCGAAACCAGTCTTGCATTAGANATGANCGCTAGTTCTCCNTCCTGNTTTTCAGATTTTATCTTTGCCTGAACATCATAGCAAAATGAATACCTCTTTCCATCTACTATTTTCTCAAGNCGNGGCGTCANGGTTCTGTGGCTGCTTTTTTTCAGGGACAGCTGCATGTTCAGCGGNTCCACCAGATGATAATCCACTACAGACGACAGAAGCACTACCCCTGCCCGTTCATGCCACAGAAGGCTCAAAGTCCCTCCTGATGCATGTCCTCTATCTATCTGAAAGTCATTTCCCGTCACAGTAGCCCGCCATTCTCCAAGGCTCAGCTTATATGTATCNATCTCAGGAAAATANGATATCTCCCGTTTAACCCGGTCGCTGGGGATATTGGTGCGGACTGTGTATTTTTCAATGCCCGCATCAAGGGCAGCAGCCATAGCNTTNGAATGACTCATGGCGTGATGGATACAGGGCAGTTCACCATGCTTTCTGTATTCCGGACCTCCGTACAGAAGTCCTTCCTCTGTACAGCGTTCCATCAGCTCTGCATTACGGTATGACGCTTCGGCAAACATNGGATCCCTGTCTGCAAGNAGCGCGTAAGCGCTCTGACATCCNTCAGAAGTACGGCTGCCCCAATAAGTCCATTTTGCATTACGTGTGCCAAAGCTATTATCCCAGGCCCCGTCAGGAAGCATGAATTCCANCTGNTGCCGNAGTATCTCTGTCAGTCTATCTAGCGCNTCCCTGTCTCCNACGGCATTTGCATAGCGGATCAGCAGGCCAATAGATTCTTCTACATCNTAACCAATGTCTATGGGGCGGCAGCCNCGGGCAGTGACATGATCATGAGGAGATCCTTCCCCATAGAGCAGGCCGTTTTCCGTAATATGGGCAAAGACATATTCCGCTGCGCTTCGTGCNCGGGTTATAAACTTCTCCTCCCCAAAATACTGTCCCATAAGGGCGTTGACTGCTGCCGAAGCTGCTATGTAATTAATATTTTTTCCAAAATCAGATCTTATGGTATCAGAAACCCATCGTCCCATTGTCTGCATCCGCTCTTCAAAACGGGTATNTTCTTCNTCNGTCAGAAGATGCCCGTGATAGACTAANGCTTCATGGAGATTGATAAAGGCAAAGGCTGTAATGCCATCCCAATCACTGCCGCCGTCATTNTATACGCTTCCATCATCACAGATCAGATTTTCATGCCATGCGAACATCTCCCTGGCTGCCGTAAGGTATTTTTCTTCTCCCGTGNGATCTGCGAGNCACAATANCGNATAAACGGTATCCGGNCANCTCCCATGAACATGCTTNCAGGCAGGACAGAATAACGCTCCGTNCCCCGCAGGNCCNACTCCNTGNAGCTGATATTTCAACATTCCGTCACACCATTTTCGCAAGAGCCTCAAATATATAGATTCCATTTCTATCACCATGCCTTTCACCCAGTTACTGCTNTAACTACAAAATATAGTGTAACATTTATCATAATTTTCTTTCAAGTATTTTAATAAAATAAGCGAAACTGATAATGAAAAATTATAACAAATAAAAAATTGTCCGTAATAAGATGAAGAATATGGAAAAACTAACCGATATACTAAGTGATAAAATATTTTGGTAAATGGAATTACCTTTTTTAGAGTGATAGCCAGTTCAAGGAGGAGACGGCATGGGTATAGGAATGAAGGTAGTTGGCCCTCACTCAACTACAGAAACNATCAGAGTGGGGAATAAGATCAAGAAAATAACAAAGATCAAGGATGCCAGAGGAGGAACCGTAGCAACCATTACAGTTACGCAGAAGGACAAGAGTAAGGCAAAAAGTAAAACGAAACGTCTGCAATATAATTTTAAAGAAGTTTCCTCTCAGATCATGAAGGCGAAAACATCTGATGGCGCAAGGCGTGCTGTGACTAAAGCCCGCTCTAAAGTGGTGCTGCTCCAAAGAAAATTAAAGACCGGTGAGTATGATGATCAGGATCTGGAAAGAGCGCTTATTCATGCCAGAAAAATGGAGCGGATAGCCAAGAAAAAAGTAAAGCATTTAAGGGAAGAAGAAAAAGCAGAAAAAGATGGTATCTGTCAGGAAAAATTAGAAGAGGAAGAAGAAACTTTTGACCTTGAAGAAATGAGTGAAGAACAGGAACCCGGATTAAGCGAGCAGGAATTAAAGGAACTGATGCGGGAACTGGAGCAGCTGATGGCAGAATCTATGGAAGAACTTCAGGAAGCATCGCAGCTTGATGAACTTACGGAAGAATTTGTAGGCGTCGTAGAAGAAAATATGGATCCGGAAGATCTGGAGCTTTTGAAAAAGAAGCATAGATCTGAGGAACTCCGTGAGATTAATGATGCAGACATGAAATACCTGAAGGCTTTATTTGATAAGCTGGAAAAAGAAAAAGAGTCCGCTTCCAATGGAATTCATTTTGACAGTCAAAGTGATATGAATGGGGTTTCCCTTCAGCTTGCCGGAATGGATATGCCTGTGGAAGTATCGGAACCGGTCTTAACGGAAGGCGGATCCATAGATGTTACTATATGATCAAAGCACAACCGTAAATTCGCTTCCGCCGTTTTCGGCATCGGTTATATATATATTTCCGCCATGAGCTTTCACAATTTCATAAGCAATTGACAATCCTAACCCGAAGTGCCCTTTGGTGCTTCGGGATTTTTCCGCCCTGTAAAAGCGGTCAAAAATTTTTTTCTTATCTTCATCTGAAATACCGATTCCATTGTCTTTAACTGAAAGGTAGTGATTATCTTTGTCATAAAAAAGAGAGATATTTATTTTTCCCTGTTCCGGCGTATAGCTGATAGCATTGTGCAAAAGAATGGAAATAACCTGACTGATGCGCTCCGGATCTGCATTACACAGAGGCAGCGCCTCATCCGGCAGATCAAGAGAAAGGGAAATGGATTTTTCTTTTGCCAGAGGTTCAAAAGCCTCATAAGAATTCATAAGCAGGGTATCCAATTCTACGGGTTTCATTTGTATAGAAAACCTGTGGCCGTCAGATTGGGAAAGAGTAAGCATGTCATTTACCAGAGAAGACATGCGAAGTCCCTCCTGTCGGATAGTTTTTAAAAAACCTTCCTGCTTTTGCGGGGAAGCTTTTTTGCAGCACTCAGCAGCAGACAAAATCACTGCCAGGGGCGTGCGCAGTTCATGAGAGGCAGAAGCCACAAACTGAATCTGTTTTTGTTGATTTTCTATAATGGGATTTAAAAGTTTTCCGGTAAAGATCCATGAAAATATGGTCAGAGCTAAAATAGCTGCAAGGTCGATCAATACAAAATGAAATCTCTGTTCACCGATCTGTTTTTCCAAAGATGTGAGAGAAGATAAAACGATGATCTCCAGAGAGGAAGCATATCTTCCCATGCTGATAACACTTGCAAAATATTTCGTATTTGTAGATACGGATGAAAACTCATATTCAAAATGATAAGAAACATAGGAATTGCTTGTTCGTACATCGGGATAAATAAGAATCGTATTATTATAATGCTCCAAAGCCTCCTGCATCAATTGATCTTCCAAAATACTTTCATCATAATTTTTTAACTGATTATAAAGAAATGGAACGCCGTTGTCTAAAACAAAAAAGAGATAATTTCCCTGTGCTTCCATTTTGGAAAGCCATTCCATGGATATGACAGACTGCTGCTCCAAATTGGTAGTTATGGTGTTGATATCGTTTTTAAAGGCCTGAAACTGGTTTTTGTAAAGTCCTTCCTCTGAAACGTACAGATAGCATAGTGACATAACGATCATTATAAAAGCTGTGATCCCTGCGCAGAGCAGAGTAAGATGCAAATGCACTTTTTTAAACATAAGTTATTTCTCCTGCAGGCTGTAGCCTACACCCCGAATCGTATTAATTTTCAGTTTACTGCCGGTTATCAGAAGACGTCTTCGTAAAAAATGAATGTAATTGTCTAAATTTCCCTCTTCTACATTGCTGTCCGGTCCCCAAACCTTTAAAAGCAGAGTATTTCTTGGAAGAGTCTGACCTTTGGAACGTAAAAATGTTTCCATAAGGGCAGCTTCTTTTTTGGAGAGAGTGCAGCTTCCGGCAGGCCCTTTCAGAACGCCTTCTGCTGCATTCCAGGTAATGTCTGAAACTGTCAGAACATCATAATCGGTAAGTGTATGCGGTCTTCTGGTAACACAGCGTATCCTGGCAAGAAGCTCTTCAAATTCAAAAGGTTTCACCAGATAATCATCGGCGCCAAGATCAAGACCCGTTACTTTGTCGGCCAGAGTTCCGAGAGCCGTTATCAGAATAATGGGGGTAGAAATTGCTTTCTGCCTTAAGGAAGTGAGTATGTCAGTACCTTCCATATGAGGAAGCATTCTGTCCAATAATATAATGTCATAAATATTCTGCTCTCCATAAAAAAGAGCATCTTCTCCATCCAGACAGGAATCTACCAAAAATCCCGCCGTTTCTAATTGATAAGTAAGAGTATTGTTCAGCTGCATGTCGTCTTCTGCCAGTAAAATCCTCATAAATTAACCTCTTTAAAAATTTATATACTATAGTATTTTTTATTTTAACATAGAAATCTCTAATTATTCTTTAAAATATCTTAAGCAGTCTTAAAGATTTCTTTATAGTTTTTAGAGATAGTTTAGAGAAAAGCCTGTTAAGCTGATAAAGTAAAACAGCATAAGTAAGGAGGCAGAATTATGAAAAGGAAATTGCCGGCTATATTACTGATCGGTGCAATGCTGCTCACATTGATCAGCGGATGCGGCAAAAACACAAAAGAAAAAAATGATGATAATACACAGAATCATTTCTCAGAAAACAGCGGCGAAACAGATCAAAATGGCAGTGAAACATCGGGCGGCGTAGCCATGGGCCGTTATATGGAAGATATTACAGATCTGTCCGACAGACTCTGCGGCTACCGCAATTATCTCTATAAACTGGAAGATGGAAGTCTCATTATCACTGATCGTGAAAAAGATTTTCTGATCTCAAAAGATAACGGTATAACCTGGAACGAAGACCCCAGAAGCTGGTATCAGGAAATGCTGGATAATGAAACTTATATCATGAGCATTGCCATCGGAAAGGATAATACTGTGGGAGTGATCTATGATGCCGGAAATGAGGATGAGGATATTCAAAACAGCCTTGTTATCATTCGGCCCGATGGGACGCAGATACCTGCCGATATTTCGATAACGGAAGATGATGTGTGGATCGATAATGTGTGGATTGCAGATAACGGCAGAATATTTGCCAGTACTCTGGGTCCCAATATTTATGAGGTTATGGAAGACGGCAGCAGTAAAAAATTTCTTACCATTACGAAAGCTCCGGAGCTCATTAAGTTTCAGGGAAATCTTATGATCATGGATGGATATGATTATGACAGTCTGTTGATCTATGATATGGAGAAAGAAGAATACGTCGAAGATGAAGTTTTAAATGATTTTATAAAAGAAAATTATGGAGACAGAGGTTTTAACGGCAGCAGTTGGTATGATATGTATTTCTTTTCAGGAGAAGAAAAAGTTCTCTATCTGGCAGGAAAAAAGGGACTCCATCGTCATGTTATAGGCGGCAGCGCCATGGAACAGGTGATAGACGGAAGGCTGTGCATATTTAATGATCCGGGTTACGGATTACTGGGAATGGCGGCCATTGATAATAACGAATTTCTGGCTGTTTTTCAGGGCGGCGTACTGGACCGGTTTACTTTTGATCCCGATATACCCACAATTCCCGGTGAAAGACTGAAGGTTTACAGTTTAAAAGAAAATAATACTCTGCGTCAGGCTATCACTCTCTATCAGACGGCAAATCCCAATATTCTGGTGGAATATGAAATTGGTATGGTGGATGGAGGATCTATAACAAGAGAAGATGCATTAAAAAGTCTGAATACCAAGATCATGGCAGGAGAAGGGCCGGATGTTTTGATATTGGATAATATGCCGGTGGATTCTTATATTGAAAAAGGACTTTTACTGGATCTAAGCCCTGTGATCGACAGTTTAAGCGGAGAAGAGGCTTTGTTTTCTAATATTGTGGATGCTTTCAGGACAGAAGACAAAATATACAGTATACCCTGCGAAGTACAACTGCCGGTAATCTTCGGAAAGAAAAAATATATTGCCATGACCGGCGACCTTAAGGGAATTGCAGATGCAGCGGAAGAACTGAGAAAAGACTATCCGGGACAAAATCTTCTGGGAATCTGTACAGAAAAGGGCATCATGAGAATGTTCTCAATGGGCTCAGTTCCTTTATGGAAAAAGGACAATGATCTTGACGAAGAAGCCCTCAGAGAATATCTGGTTCAGATCAAACGGATCTATGACGCCCAGATGGATGGGCTGCCTGCAGAAGATATGAAAAATTATAATGACTTAAATGCATACTATCTGGAGGATGACGGCGTTACTTATGATGATTCCACCTATCTGAGAATGGGAGTAGGCGAGATGGACTTTATTGCAGGAAATAAACAATTGGTCTGCGGAACACTGGCTTATAATTTTGGTTACGGGGAACTTTTATCCGTACAAAGAATAAAAGGATTTGAGGATTGTGAAGCAGCGCTGATGAATGCGGATGTTTTTTATGCGCAGACTCTGGCAGGTATCAACGCTGCATCTGAAAGAAAAGAGGAGGCAGAGAATTTTGTCAGGCTTCTTTTAGGAAAAGAGAATCAGTCCTCTCTGTTTATGGGATTTGCAGTTAACCAGGCTGCTTTTAATAAGATCAGAGAAGAATACACAGAGGGAGATCAGATCAGTTCAGTATCTATGATGGATGAAGAGGGAAATCACATAGATCTGGATATTTACTGGCCGGATGAAAAGCAGATCGCTGCGCTGCAGAAATGGATGGAAACAGTAAATACAGCTTATATGGAAGATGATTTTTTAGAAGAAACTGTATATAAGGAAGGTATTTCCTATCTGCAGGGAATACAGGATTTGGAAGACACAATAGACGCCATTCAAAAGAAAGCATCTCTTTATATGGCGGAATAAAAGGAGGATATAGATGAAACTAAAAAAGAAAATGAATAAAATGGTGATAGTACTTTTGCTGTTTACTATGCTTNTNACGGTGATCAGCGGATGCGGCGCTTCTTCAGATCAGGGAAACAGTCAGAAAGAAACAAACAGCGAAAATACAGGAAATGACGATTCGGGAACGGAAACGCCTGATGGAAACACGGCTATGGGCCGATACGTGGAAAATGTTACGGATCTGTCGGACAGACTTACCGGTTACGGCAAGGGCAGTCTCTATAAACTNGCAGACGGAAGCCTTGTAATAACAGATGATTATCAGCCTTTTTTGATATCTAAAGATAACGGCTTCACATGGGAAGAGGATGCAAGGCCATGGCACAGCAGATTTCTTGAGGATCAAACCTATGTTATGAGCATGACNGTAGGGCCGGATAATACAGTTGCTGTAATCTACGATGATGACTCACAGAAAACCGGAGAGGATGAGTATGAACTGTTTACAGTACTTCTGATCATCAAGCCGGANGGTACGGAAGTACCTGTTGATTTTTCATTAGCAGATGAGGATGATTATCTCTATCGTGCCTATATAGCGGACAATGGAAGAATTTTTGTNACCGGNATGAGAAGCGGCAAAATCTATGAAGTAAAAGAAGACGGAAGCTGTGAATTATTCTTAAGCCTGGAAAACAATCGTCCCGAATTAGTACAGTTCCAGGGAAATCTGATGATCATGGATGGCTATGACTATAAAAGTCTTGTTATCTATGATCTGGAAAAAGAAGAATATGTAGAAGATGANGTTTTAGATGAGTTTATAAGCGAAAATTACAGTAACAGAGATATTGACGGNCTTAACTGGCATTTTGATCTGTTTTCCTTCCCGGGAGAAGAAGGAGTGCTTTATCTGGCAGGGGCGAAGGGNGTATACCGNCATGTCATAGGCGGCAGCGCCATAGAACAGATCATTGACGGCAATCTTTGCAGCTTGAATAATCCGGCTTACAGTGTAAAAGGTATGGCAGCNCTTGACAACAATGAATTTCTGACTNTGTTTTCCGGCGGCAGGCTTGTCCGNTATGTATATGATCCGGATATTCCCACCGTACCTAATGAGCAGCTTACGGTATACAGTCTGAAGACCAATGATACCATACGTCAGGCGATNACGATTTATCAGGCNTCCNATCCNGATGTTTTCGTAAAATATGAAACAGGTATGGGNGANGACAGTTCNGTGACCAAAGAGGATGCGTTAAAGAGCCTGAATACCNGGATCATGGCNGGAGAAGGNCCGGATGTTTTGGTACTTGATGANATGCCTATGGATTCCTACATTGAAAANGGGCTTCTTTTGGATATAGGTTCCACTTTGAAGGGTATGANCGGAGANGANGAANTGTTTGGAAACATTATAGATGCGCTGGGCACAGANGNNAAAGTATATGCAATGCCCTGTGANGTNTCNCTGCCNNTGNTNGTGGGAAGAGAAAAATATGTTTCANAAGCTNNGGATCTGAAAGGACTTGCAGACGCCATAGNNCAGCTGCGGGAGGATACNCCCGGAAAAGATCTGCTNGGAATCTGTACNGANAANGGAATCATGCGTATGCTGNCNATGTCCTGTGTNCCCGNATGGATNNANGAAAACGGTGAGNTNNANAAAGATGNNATTTCAGAATTNCTGACACAGTCNAAGAGAGTTTTTGACGCTCAGATGGATGGNATTCCGGAGAGCAGCGTGGAGCATTACAATGANCTGAATGACTATTATCTGCAGGATATGGGAGTNACCAGAGATGATTCCGATTANCTTAGAATGTATGNNGATGTNNTAANTTATNTCGGNANNNATATTTATATGANATTAGGNACNTTGACNTATAGNTATGGTTATNCAGAAATGATCTCCGCAAACAGAACNGAAGGATTTGAAGATACNNNATGGACTCTTATGCNNGGACANTCCGNTAACGTATTCTGTGCCCATACNCTTTTGGGNATCAATGCNGGATCNAAAAATANCNNCCGGGCCGAAGANTTNATAANAGTATGNCTGGGAAAAGAAAATCAGTCCACTTTATTTAAAGGATTNCCGGTTAATAAAGCGGCGTTTGAAGANGATTTCATACCGGNTGNAGANCTTGGNGAAGACGGCTACAGCNNTTCTCTTNNTATGAGNANNGGTGANGGNNCAGCNNTTNCTNTGGATATTTACTGGCCNAATGAGAAGCAGATCGATGANCTTNGNNAGTGCNTGGAAGGGCTTAATACCGCTTATATNNAAGATGATATTCTGGAANAAGCNGTATATGAAGAAGGNATCAATTATATGCAGGGCAGTAAGAGNCTNNAAGAAGCAGTAGATGATATTGAGAAGAAGGTTTCTATTTANATGGCGGAATAACAGTATGAAAAGAAAACATAAAATGAGAAGCGCATTTTTATTATTCATGGCGCCCAGNTTTTTAGGGGTACTCCTATTTGTATTGATTCCCTTTCTGGATGTGTTCAGACGNTCCTTTACAACAGCGGTGACGNATCAATTCAGNGGGATCNNGAATTATAAAATGATATTTACCAATCAGGCCTTTTTACTGGCCGTAAAAAATACTTTTCGTTTTACCATAGTTTGTATTCCTCTTCTGGTAGTGGCAGGGCTTNTCATAGCCCTGCCGCTGAGTAANTTAAAAAATGCGGGNCTGATNAANTCNCTGTATNTNTTTCCCCTTGCCATGCCTACTGCAACCATTGTCATTGTGTGGAAGATGTTTTTTTATAAACAGGGATTTTTAAATCTGTTTCTTACAAAACTTGGTGAGCAGACAGGATTGTGGGGAGAAATACATGCGGATCATCTGGGAAGCAGCGCGGCCTTCTGGGTGCTGGTATTCAGTTATATCTGGAAAAATACAGGTTATACGGTAGTTTTATGGCTGGCGGGAATCTTGGGAATTCCCAATGAACTGCTGGAAGCCGCAAGGGTAGACGGAGCTTCCGGAAGGCAGTGTTTTTTTAAGGTTGTACTTCCTAACTTGAAAGGCAGTCTTTATACCATAGTGATCCTTTCCTTCTTAAATTCCTTTAAGATCTACAGGGAGGCCTATCTGGTAGCGGGCTCCTATCCGGAGCAGGATATTTATCTTTTACAGCATCTGTTTAACAACTGGTTCGTAAATCTGGATTTTGATAAAATGGCGGCAGCAGCCGTATGTGTAGGAGGGTTTTTGTTTATTGTGATCATGCTGCTGCAGTATCTGTGGGACAGACCGGATGCATAGGAGTGGGTATTTATGATATTGAAAGATATTAAGGTAAAAGATATAAAAAACGCAGTTACCGGCTTTTTTCTTCTTATTCCTGCAGCATTTGTATGTATGCCGGTGGTTCTGCTCATTACAGGTTCCGTCATGGGAAGCGGGGAACTGAAACTGTATCTTGCACCGATCTTTGGGGAAGAAAATAATTTTGTCAGCTGGAGACTGATAGCAGAGTTTCCCACTTTTGAAAACTATGGGAAGCTGCTTTTCTTAACTCCCCAGTTTTTTGTATTATTCTGGAATTCTTTTAAAATGGTGGGATGTATTCTGGCAGGACAGCTGCTTGTAGGGGTGCCTGCTGCCTGGGCGTTTGCCGTATATAAAGTGAAAGGGAGCAGGATACTTTTTATACTCTATGTAGTATTGATGCTCATGCCTTTTCAGGTCACCATGCTTTCCAGCTATCTGGTACTGAACAGACTGGGGCTTTTAAATACTTATCAGGCGGTAATACTTCCGGCAGTTTTTTCCACTTTTCCTGTATTTCTATCCTATGGAGGCTTCCGATGTATCCCCATGCAGCTGTTTGAGGCTGCAAGGATCGATGGAGCCGGAGAGATGTTGATTTTTCTGAAGATAGGACTGCCTCTTGGAAAAAGCGGCCTTCTGTCAGCCATGGTACTGGGATTTCTGGAATACTGGAATATGATGGAACAGCCNATGGCATTTTTGGAGGATAAAGCTCTGTGGCCGCTGTCTCTGTATCTGCCGGAGATCACCTGGGCTCAGGCAGGGAATGCTTTCTGTGCCTCAGTAATTACGCTGATCCCGGCGGTTTTTGTGTTTGTTATGGGTCAGGATTATCTGGAACAGGGAATCATTTATTCGGGACTAAAGGAGTAGAAGATGAAGAATAAAAAAATCATAGCGGGATTTTGTTTCTTTTTAGTATTCATGTGGTTTTGTACTATTATTTCTAAAAGCATTTATGCTGCAAAGCTGCCTATGGTCAGCGTTACCTCTCCTGAACAGAAATATATTGAACATATTGTGGAAACCGAAGGAATCATAGAAGCGGGCAATAAAAATCCGGTAACTGCATTAAGCGGTCTTCGGGTAGAGAATCTGATGGTCCATGAAGGAGACAAGGTAGAAGAAGGAGATCTTCTTTTTACTATTGATATGGAAGATCTTAAGGAGATCATAAGTCAAAAGAAAACCGAGATTTCCAAAGTCCAGCTTCAGATCGATACCATACTGAAAAATCAGGATATTGAAAATCAAAGGAAAGCTTTAGAAGAGCAGAGAGCCAGAGAGGATTATGACGCCCTGGCCAGATATCAGGATACACTGGTAGGAAGAGCGGCGGATGAGGTTGCAAAAGCCGAGGAAGATCTGGAAGGAGCGGATTATGGGGAAGACGAGGCCATGAGAGATTCTCTGCAGTCGGCTGCTTATGGGGAAGCCGACGCCAAATGGAGCAGGGATAATACCATGAAAGAGGCGGGAAGAAGAATAGAAGATATACTTGCCCCGGAAAATGAAGATTCCACACTGGAGACATATCGCCTGGAACTTAGCATTATGAATAAAGATCTGGCAGTTTATCAAAAGATCTTGGACCAGGAAGGGCAGGTTATAGCCGACATAGGCGGAATCGTTACCAATCTATATATTGATGCGGGAAGCCGGATCCCAAGTACGGCCGTTATGCTTCTTTCCGATGATACCGTTGCCTGTCAGCTCAAAATAAATCTGACCGGAGAACAAAAAAAATATCTGGGCCTTAACGATNCCGTAAAGTTGAAGCTTGAAGGAAGCAATAAAGAAATAGAGGGTAAAATAGATTATCTGGCCGAAAGTGAATATGCTCCGGGAAATTATGAGGCCATTATCAATCTCCCGGAAGGAACAGGNACNCCGGGACAGGCAGGGACANTGACTCACAGTGAACAGGGAGAAAAGTATCCTCTCTGTATTGACCCTATACTTTTACATGGGGGAAATGAAAGAAGCTATGTTTATGTACTGAAAGAACGGGAAGGNATNCTTGGTACGGAATATTATGCGGAAGAGGTNACTGTTAAGGTTNTGGATAAAAATGAAAAATTTGCGGCGGTAGAAGGAGGATTGACTGCTGAAAGCAGGATCATCGCTTCTTCTACCAAGGAACTCCATAATGGAGATACCGTAAGGATGTATTAAGCATCCTATTTTTTGAACTGCATATTGTAAAGTTCTGCATAAATACCGTTCTTTTCAATTAATTCCTTATGGTTTCCGCTTTCTGCAATACCGTTTTCGGTAAGTACAAGGATCTTTCCGGCATTGCGGATGGTGGAAAGCCTGTGTGCAATCACAAAAGTAGTACGTCCTTTTGCAAGTTTTTCCAAGGACTCCTGCACTACTCGTTCACTTTCGTTATCCAGAGCCGAGGTGGCTTCATCAAAGATCAGTACCGGCGGATTTTTCAGGAATACTCTTGCTATGGAAAGACGCTGTTTTTGACCGCCGGAAAGTTTGATACCGCGCTGTCCGATGTTGGTATCATAGCCTTCGGGAAGACCCTGAATAAATTCATGTGCATTGGCGTTCCGGGCAGCCGCTATGATCTCGGCGTCTGTAGCGTCAGGACGTCCGTATCTGATATTGTCCATAACAGTTCCCGCAAACAGGTAGACATCCTGCTGAACAATTCCGATATTATTGCGAAGACTCTTTACGGTGTAATCGCGGATATCGGTGCCGTCGATCAGGATACGGCCGCTTGAAACATCGTAAAATCTGGGGATCAGGCTGCACAAAGTAGATTTACCAACGCCGGATGTCCCCACCAGTGCGATGTATTCTCCTTCGTTAACATGGAGATTTAAATTTGAAAACACTGTTTCGGAATTTTCTTCATAATGAAAGGAAACATTATCAAAGAAAATATCTCCTTTGGCTTTTTTCAGTTCAATAGCACCCGGCTTATCTACAATATCGGGATGAACATCCAGGATCTCTAAAAATCTGGTATAACCGCTGGCACCATTTTGAAACTGTTCTGTAAAATTAATAAGCTTTTTGATCGGTTCCGTAAAATTATTGATATAGAGCAGGAATGTGATCAGGTCNGTAATGGAGATAATATCCTTGGTGATAAAGACAGCGCCGGAGGCGATCACGATAACACTGATGAAGGTAGTAAAAGCGCCAAGTCCCGAATGATACAGACCCATATACCGATAGCTTTCCTTCTTGCTTTCCACAAAACGGTTATTCCCTATTTTGAATTTATCCATTTCGATCTCTTCATTGGCAAAGGATTTGACCACCCGGATGCCGGAAAGGTTATCTTCGATCTGAGCATTGATATCTGCGATCCTGGCNCTGTTTTTGACAAAAGCTNTCTTCATTTTAANATTAAAATANAAAGCATANGCCAGCATGGCNGGAACCACTGCAAAAGCAATNAGCGCCAGCTTCCAGTTGACNGAAAGAAGAATGGAGAAAGATCCTACCAGCTTAATAATGGAAATAACGATATCTTCCGGGCCGTGGTGGAAAAGTTCGCTGATCTCAAACAGATCGTTGGTAACACGGCTCATNANCTGTCCNACTTTCTGATTGTCATAAAAGCTGAAGGAAAGTCTCTGATAGTGGGNNAAGATCTCATTTCGCATATCATATTCCATNTTNGCGCCCATTATNTGACCGTAATAGGCAATGAAATAATTNCAGTAGCATTCCAGAATAATTAAAGCTGTCATAAGACCCGTCAACATCAGGATCGTATGTAAAGACGCTGAGGATTCTCTGTAAATAACATCGCTAGTAATATAGCGGATGATCAGCGGGATGACCAGAGTAACGCCTGCGCCCAGAAAGGCAAATACCATATCTGCCGCAAATATTTTTTTATAGGGCTTATAATAAGATAANAATTTNTTCCAATTTTCTTTTTTCATTTTCCACCTCATTTTTTCTCATGGGCTNTATTATAGTCGATATATTTCCCTCTGTAAAGCCTGATAAACTGTAGCTGGCATAACGATATATTATGTGTTAATATGTAACTATCTAAATTGATGAGGATATACACATTATGAATTATATTGTACTGGATTTGGAATGGAATCAGAGTAATACGGGTGAAGAGCCGGAAGTGAAAGAGATTCCTTTTGAAATTATTGATATCGGAGCCATTAAATTAAACAGCGGCAGGATNATGATAGATGAATTTAATCAGCTGGTCAAACCTACTGTTTATCTTCATATGCACAAAATTACCAGTAAGATCATCCACCTTCANATGANGGATCTGCAAAAAGGCCGTTCTTTTCAGGAAGTCATGGAGGAATTCCGTANCTGGTGCGGAAAAGATTACATTTTCTGTACCTGGGGTCCTATGGATCTGTATGAGCTGCAGAGAAATATCCGTTATCATCAGGTGGAACCTCTTAGCAATGAACCTATCCGTTTTCTGGATGTACAGAAGCTTTTCAGCATTGCATATGAGGACAGTAAAGTAAGAAGNGGCCTTGAATATGCCATCGANTATCTTCATATTGAAAAAGATATCCCTTTTCACAGGGCGTTCAGCGATGCTTACTATACGGCCAAAGTCCTTGCTAAACTTAATGAGGAGGTATTAGTCAATTATTCCATAGACACCTTTATTCTCCCAAAGATCAGGGAAGAGGAGATCCATGTATTTTTCCATGATTATATGAAATACATTTCAAGAGAGTTTGCCGATAAACAGGAAGCGCTTGAGGATAAAGAAGTGATCAGTACTAAGTGCTACCTCTGTCACAGAAATCTGCGAAAAAAAATCCGCTGGTTCACGCCCAACGGAAAGCATTACTACAGTGTGGCCGTATGTCCCGTTCACGGATCCATGAAATCCAAGATCCGGATCCGTAAATCCGANAACGACGGCGTTTATGTAGTAAAGACCTCTAAATTTATCTCAGAGGAAGATTGTCTCAAATTGCAGAGAAAAAGAGAAGAAGCCAAAGAGCACCGCAAGCAGAAAAAGAAAAGCAGTAAAGTTAAAAATCAGGACCNCGAAACCGGGAAGAAGGAAACTTAAGACCTTTTTTCCGGCTTCTTCTGTTTCTGCTTCTTTTCTTTCTGTTTCTTCTGATACGGCTGTCCAAAAAGCTGTAATTTGCAATAATATCGCGTATTACAAATATTAGGATCAAAAGTACGGCAATGATAATGATTATGGTGATCACCGTTTTTATATTGATAAAAATAATCTTTTCATGCAGGCTGTCAGATTTATCTGATGAAGNATCCTGGTCGATCAAAGGCTTACTGTCAAAATCATATCCGGCACGTCCGCCGCCTGTCAGGTCAATGGAGGCTGTACCTACATAGGCNTCATGATANTNGTAATTAATCCTGGCTATTTCATTTTTTCCTGAAACATCATAGGAAATTTCCGGATCCAGATCATCGAAATCCACAGTCTTTGGCAGGATCAGGTAACTGTTCTTATTTAAAGAAAGAATCGGTTTGGAATTACCGAAAACATCATAGGAAGTATGGAAAAAGTTGGCGTTNTCAATATTATAGCGGGTCTCNTTTTCGGCTATATTGGTTACAGAAAAATTGGTAAAGCCGTAATCAAGAAGTTTCACCGTATCATTGAACTGATCCGGGCTTTCCTCTTTCAGAACGACACAGATCAATTTCATACCGTTTTTTTCTGCGCAGGTCACCAGGGTCTGCCTTGCGTCGTCTGTATATCCGGTCTTGCCGCCTTTGATACCTTCATAGGGAATCTGACCGGTGATCAGCTGGTGCTTATTTCTGGTAGTGAATTCATCAGGCTGAGTGGCAGTGGGTATAAAATGATGAGAAGGAGTATTTCCTATTTTGGACAATAGTTCATTTTGAAAAAAAGCTTTGGCAATGAGAGCAAGATCGTTTGCGGAGGTATAGTGGGCTTCATCAAAAAGTCCATGGGCGTTGACAAAATGAGTTTCCGTACAGCCCAGNTCTTTAGCTCTTTCNTTCATCATTTCCGCAAAAGCTTCCTGACTTCCCGCAATATGTTCTGCCACGGCATTAGCCACTTCGTTGGCGGAAGCCACTAGAATGCCGTAGAGACATTCTTCCATAGGCATGGCTTCCCCTGCGTCAATGCCTATNTTGGAGCTTCCCTTTTCAAGGTTGAAGACAGCATCATGGGAAAAAGTAACGATNTCATTCATGGAACAGTTTTCTGCAGCCAGCAGACAGGTCATCAGCTTAGTAGTACTGGCAGGATACAGTTTTTCGTGGATATTTTTGGCGTACAGAACTACGCCGGTATTCACCTCCAGCAAAATAGCGCCTTCAGCGCTCACAGCGGGACCAACCGGCCAGTTTTCGATCTGATTGCTCTGAATGGGAAGCTCTTTTCTTTTTTCAGCTTCCNCCTGNGCNTCTTCCAGAGAGGCNGGGGCAGCTTTTACTTCCATGGATGCAGAAAAAACAGCAGATGTATATAAAAAGGCGGATAGCAGGAAAATCCCTATCCGCTTCCGGTTACGATGCTTCATTGTAAAATCTCCTTTAACGTATAATATACACTATTTTTGGGAAAAATAAAATAATTTTTCTCTTTCTTTTTTTCGAAAACAGGTGTAAAATACAGTACTTGGGAGAACTGTAGATTGATAAGTGAAAGGTTTTAAGTATGAGACTTAAGAATGTACCCGGTGCAAGAGATGTTATAGCTGAAAGTTCGCTGGTGGTACATGAGCCTGAAAAACAAAAGGGATCATGGAAGCAGATTTTCGGCAACGATCATCCCATCCACATTGAGGTAGGTATGGGAAAAGGAAGATTCCTGTATGAAATGGCAAAGCAGCATCCGGCGGTTAATTATATAGGAATAGAAAAGTATTCCAGCGTTCTGCTTCGGGCCGTTCAGAAAATGGAAGAAGAACCTTTGCCCAATCTGTTTTTTATCCGAATGGATGCAGAAAACATTGCTGAGGTGTTTACAAAAGATGAAGTGGACAGGATCTATTTAAACTTCTCCGATCCCTGGCCTAAGGACAGGCACGCCAAAAGAAGACTTCCATCCAAAGAATATCTTGCACGATATGACCGGTTTTTGAAAAAAGACGGCGTGATCGAATTTAAGACAGACAATAAAGGGCTGTTTGATTTTGCGGTGGAGCAGGTTCCGGAAGCNGGATGGAACATAGTAAAGATCACATATGATCTGCATCATGATGAAGAAATGATGCAGGGCAATGTTATGACCGAGTATGAAGAAAAATTTTCTTCTATGGGAAATCCTATTTACAAGTATATTATTAACAGATAACCCAATAATAATAAAAGATATTGTTAAGGAGGCAGAAAAATGGAAATAAAAATTACAGACAGCAACTTTGAGGAAGAAGTTCTCAAAAGCGATATGCCGGTACTGGTGGATTTNTATGCAGACTGGTGCGGTCCCTGCAAAATGATGGCGCCTGTCATTTCGGAGCTTGCGCAGACCTATCAGGGCAAGTGCAAAGTAGGTAAATGCAATACAGATGAAAACGCGGAGCTGGCAGGAAAGTACCGTATTATGTCAATTCCCACGATCATCATTTTCAAGAACGGCGAAGCGGCAGTTACATCGATCGGAGCAGTCAGTAAAAGTGAATTAGAGCAGAAAGTAACACAGGTGCTGGCGTAATGCAGCACCTTTTAAAATGAAAGGGGTGATGGCATGTACATATTNTTTTTTTTGATCTGGGTAATTTTTAACGGACAGTTTACATTGGAAATTGCAGCTTTTGGAATTGTTATGGCCGCAGTTATGTACGCTTTTATCTGTAAGTTCATGAATTATTCTCCCAGGACAGANCTTTTACTTGCCAAAAAGCTGATCTATATTCTGCAGTATGTNTTTATTTTGATCAAGGAAATCATTAAAGCCAATTATGCGGTAATAAAAATGATCATGTCTTCCAAATATGANCTTGAACCTGCAGTAGTACGTTTTAGGGCCGATCTGAAAACCAGACCTGCAAGGATTTTGCTGGCCGATTCTATTACCTTGACGCCGGGGACGATCACGGTTTCTTTAGAAGGTGATGAATATGTGGTGCATTGTCTTGACAAGGAACTGGCAGCAGGGATCAACAGTTCCGTTTTTGTTACATTGCTGAAGAAACTGGAAAGGATGGAATAACTATGGAATTGCAGGAAAATCTATTGTCATTGCAAGCAGCCTACAAAGGTTTTTGCTGGTTTTTGCTGTTTGTTCTTTCCATTATGCTATTTGCGTGTCTGATCCGCGCCGTAAAAGGACCCAGGATGGCGGACCGGATCGTTGCAGGAAATATGATGGGTACTATGGTAATGGTCATTATTGCCATTATGTCTTTTCTTTTAAATGAAGGGTATCTGGTGGATATCTGTCTGATCTATGCTATGGTAAGTTTCCTGGCAGTTGTGGTGCTTGCCAAAGTATATGTGGGTATTTATGAAGAAAAGCGCCGCGGTGAGAATAAAGTAGAAGATAAAAAAGAAAAGGATGTATAGGAGGCAGTCATCATGCAGGCATTGGAATGGATACGCTTTATGATAGGGGCAGGGATGCTGCTCTGCGGTCTTGGTATTTTTTTAATTGAAGTTTATGGGATCTTTCATCTTGANTATGTGCTGAACCGTATGCATGCGGCAGCTATGGGAGATACTTTAGGCATCAGTTTTTCACTGATCGGTCTGATGATCTTTTTCGGGTTTAATTTTACTACCTTAAAGCTGGCGTTGATNGTAATCTTCTTTTGGTTTGCATCCCCTGTTTCCTCACATATGCTGTCAAGACTTGAAGTCACCACCAATGAGAATTTAAAAGAGCACTGCAGCGTATATGAAGACTTAAGCCGGTTNGAAGCTGAGCTTAAGGATACAGAGATANNAAAAGANGAAGCTTTGGAAGGGAGGCAGTCATGACACTGTTTCAGTTAGTACTTATGGGATTTTTAATTGTGTGTGCGATCTCAGTCAGTTTTTCAAAAAATCTGCTGAACTCCATATTGATCTATATGTCCTTCAGTCTGGTAATGTCAATTATCTGGGTCTGTCTGGAATCCCCGGATCTGGCGATCACAGAGGCAGCAGTGGGCGCCGGCGTCACCAGTATCTTGTTTTTTGCAACGCTTAAGAAAATACGTGCCATTCAAATAGAAGAAGTAAAAGATCAGAATAAGGCAGGAGAGGAGAAACAGTTCCATGAGTAAATTAAAACCCAGGGAAGAATATGAAAAAACAAGAGCATTCCGCTTTTTCAGATGGCTTTCGGGAAGTAAGGATCCTTACCTTGGGGAAGTGGAGATGAANCCTCAAAAGGAATGGAAAGAAGAAGAGTCCACCATATATGAACGTATGGATGAAAAGCGGATGATCAGGGACAAGGTATATGACATTGAACATAACAGGAAACTGATCTTTTTCCGTAAGATNTATGTAATTGCGGCTNTTTTATTCTGNATCGCGCTGGCCGGNATTTTACTGTANACGGTGTCATATCTGCCGGAATCNGGAAGCGCTGACAGAGCNATAAATAATGAAGTNCCGAAAAGATATATCGAAAACGGCTTACAGGAAACCGGCGCCGTTAATATTGTTACGGGNATGATCCTGGACTATCGTGCATTTGATACNTTTGGTGAGTCCAATGTACTTTTTGTCGCTACCATTACGGTTCTGATCCTGCTGCGGATCAACAGCAAAAAAAGCGGGGAGGAAGAAGCGGAAAACGACCGTATCTATGAGCCCAAAAATGACGCTATCCTGCAGGCNGGCGCAACCATACTGGTTCCTGCTATTATTCTGTTCGGTATTTATGTGATCTTAAACGGNCACTTATCTCCCGGCGGAGGNTTTTCCGGCGGCGCCATAATAGGAGCCGGCCTGATCCTGTATCAGAATGCATTCGGTTTTAAGAAGACCGAGAAATTATTTACGGAAAAAACTTATAAATGGATCAGCTTTGCGGCCCTTAGCACATACTGCATGGCCAAGAGTTACTCCTTTTTTACAGGTGCCAATCATTTGGAAAGTCATATTCCCCTTGGAACCCCGGGACATATTTTAAGCAGCGGTTTGATCTTGATCTTAAACATTTGCGTAGGTATGGTGGTAGCATGCACCATGTACACCTTCTATGTAATGTTTCGTAAAGGAGATTTTTAAATGGGACCTAATTTATTTGTCAATTACGGAGAAGCGGTTGCCATGGTCTTATTTGTTATCGGATTTGCCAATCTGCTTTTACAGAAAAATCTGATCAAGAAGATCATCGGTNTAAATATTATGGATTCTGCGGTTTANCTTTTTCTGGCAGTAAAAGGCTATATNAATGGAAGAACGGTTCCCATTGTGGTAAACGGCGTGCAGGATGTGGAGGCTTACATCAATCCTATTCCCAGCGGACTTGTACTTACGGGAATCGTGGTATCGGTATCNGTATCCGCATTGATGCTTTCCCTGACTATCCGTTTATACCGCAGATATCATACTTTGGATCTGGATGAAATNGCCATAAGATTAAATAAGGAGGGNCTGTAAATGGATTTTATACAAAATTTCCCTTTNTTTTCCATTATCCTGTCCATGTTTTCGGGTACTGTCTGTTCGGTTCTTCCCGGAAAGATCGCCAGATGGGTGAATGCGGCAGTGATCACGATAATAGGCGCATTGTCCTTAGTGCTCCTTTTNTATCTGATGGGAACAGGTCAGAGCTATACCTATATGATGGGCCATTTTCCGGCACCCTGGGGAAACGAGATCCGGGCCGGCGTTTTAGAGGCGGGCATGGCGCTGTTTTTTTGCATTATCATGCTCTTGTCTATGCTGGGCGGGCATAAGAAGCTGGTAGAAGAGGTAGTGGAAAGCAAACATAATTATTACTATATTCTGGTGAATCTGCTCTTAAGCTCTCTTCTTGCTTTAGTATATACCAATGANTTATTTACCGCTTATGTATTTGTGGAGATCAATACCATTGCGGCCTGCGGCCTTATCATGATNAGGCAGAACGGAAGAACCATTACGGCAGCAGTAAGATATATGATCATGAGTCTTTTGGGATCCGGTCTTTTGCTCCTTGGGCTTACTATGCTTTATGATCTGACAGGACATCTTCTGATGAGCAATATCAAGGAGTCTGTGGAACTGATCATAGCGGATGGAACTTACCGGGTACCGCTTCTGGTTACCATTGCGCTTATGAGCGTGGGACTTGCCATTAAGAGCGCACTGTTTCCTTTTCATGCATGGCTGCCGGATGCATACGGCTATTCTACGGTTTCCTCAGCGGCGATACTTTCCAGCCTTGTATCCAAGGGATACATATTTTTGCTGATCAAGATCATTTACAGAGTCATCGGTTTTGATATTTTCAGAAGCAGCCGTATTATTGATGTGTTGTTTGCTTTTGGACTGATGGGCATGATATTCGGATCTGTAAACGCCATTGAGGAAAATGATGTGCGCAGAATGATCGCTTTTTCTTCTGTGGCCCANATCGGATATATTTACATGGGTATCGGNATGGGAACCCAGGCAGGTATGACNGCCGGTATATTCCATATTCTTTCCCATGCGGCTACCAAGTCCCTTTTGTTTATTGCCGCTATCGGCCTTACGGATGTTTCCGGAGGCAGCAGGAAATTTATTGAACTGACAGGAGCCGCTTACAGAAATAAGTGGGCGGGCGTTACTTTTACAGTAGGGTCCCTGTCTATGGTAGGCGTNCCTACATTTTCCGGTTTTATCAGCAAGCTTTTATTTGCNCAGGCNGCTGTCCAGAATCATGCCAAGATGCTGCCGGCGCTTATTGTACTTGCGATCAGTACCATATTAAATGCTATCTATTTTATGAAGACGGTGATCCGTATTTACACGCCTGTTGAAAATACGGAATATGAAAGCATAACCTTTAAAAACATGAAGCTGTATGTGGTAATACTGATCTGCTTTATTGTGCTTAATGTATTGCTTGGTATCAGTTCACAGCCGGTAGTGGATTTGATCGAACAGGGTCTTTCCATGTTCGCATAAAGGAGGTTTATCATGATCTATTTCATGTTATTGCCAATTCTGTTTCCGATCTTGGCAGGCGTTTATCTGCTGGTCAGAAAAGAAATGAAAAACAGACAGTCTTTATTGATCGTTACGGGAGTTTCTCTTGCAGTTACCTCCCTTTTGGGAGTCCTTTCCATTGTTCTGACTGGGGGAGAGATGCTTCTTTTGTTTAATCTGACACAGTCATTGCCGATCATCTTTAAAATAGATAATATGGGCGCGATCTTTGCAGGAATGACCATTATTGTATTTCTCTGTGCAGGCTTCTTTTCCTTTGCTTATATGAAGCATGAGCAGAAGGAAAAGAGGTATTACGGATTTTACCTGATCGTGTTTGGCGTGGTGATGGCCCTTTGTTTTGCAGGAAATCTTGTGACCTTTTACCTGTTCTTTGAAGTGCTGACTTTAGCTTCGATGCCTCTGGTACTTCATAATGGTTCCAAAGAAGCCATCATGGCAGGACTTAAGTATTTATTTTATTCCTTAAGTGGTGCTTATCTTGCACTTTTCGGTCTGTATTTTATCAGTAAGTATGGAAACACCCTTTCATTCAGTGAAGGCGGCGTGATCAACGCCCAGCTTGCGGAGGGACACACGCAGCTGCTTCTTTTTGCAGCGTTTGCAATGATCCTTGGTTTTTCTGTAAAAGCAGGCATGTTTCCCATGCATGCATGGCTGCCCACGGCCCATCCCGCAGCGCCGGCGCCGGCTTCCGCCGTACTTTCTGCGGTAATTGTAAAAGCGGGAGTATTGGGTATTATCCGTACGGTATTTTATCTGTTCGGAGCTTCTTTCCTTCAGGGCACCTGGGTGCAGAGCGTGTGGATGGTGCTCACACTGGTTACAGTATTTATGGGTTCCATGCTGGCTTACAGAGAGCCCGTTCTGAAAAAAAGGCTGGCTTATTCTACAGTAAGCCAAATATCTTATATTTTGTTTGGACTGTCTGTTATGGATACAAGTTCCGTAACAGGGGGAATACTGCATGTGATCTGTCATGGATTTATTAAGGCGGCTTTATTCCTCTGCGCCGGTGCGGTCATTTATCAGACAGGCAGGACCAGGGTGGAAGAGCTTAGAGGGATCGGCAAGGAAATGCCGCTCCTTATGTGGTGTTATACCATCGCATCTTTAGGGCTGATCGGTATTCCGCCTACAGGAGGATTTATCAGTAAGTGGTATCTGGCAACCGGTTCCTTAAAGACGGATATTTCGGTGCTTTCATGGGCAGGTCCAGTTATTTTACTGATCAGTGCGCTTTTGACGGCAGGTTATCTGCTGCCGCTTACCATCCGGGGCTTTTTCCCGGGAGCGGATTATGATTACATGAGCTTAAAGAAAAAAGAACCCGGTAAGCTTATGACTATACCGATTTTGATCCTTACCGTATTGTCTGTGGCAGCAGGACTTTTTCCCAATGTCCTGATCGGTTATATCCAGCAGATTACTGCAAAACTTTTGTAGAAAGGAGAAGGGATATGAAAGAGATTGTATTATTCGGCGTTATTTTACTTCCTGTAATCACAGGTATGCTGGTTCCTTTTCTTCCTTTTAAGCAGAGAAAGTATTTGGAGATCTTTGTGGGAGGTCTTGTGATTGTAAATTCCCTGATGGTCTGGTGGCTTTTGTTCAACCATCCTATAGAGGCCGTTACGCTTACCAAGTTTACCGGAAATCTGACCATCACCTTTAAGATGGACGGCATGGGAATGGTGTTTGCAGGACTTGTTTCGGCTCTCTGGCCTTTTGCAACGCTGTACGCTTTTGAATATATGACCAAAGAAGAACATGAGAAGATCTTCTTTACTTTTTATACTATGACATATGGCGTTACGCTGGGAATTTCCCTGGCAGGAAATATGCTTACCATGTATTTCTTCTATGAATTATTGACGTTGGTAACGGTGCCTTTAGTAATGCATACTCTGACAAGAGAGGCCATACTGGCCAGCAGAAAATATTTGTATTATTCCCTGGGCGGGGCTGCTTTTGCTTTTATCGGACTGATCTTTATCATTATATACGGAACTACGACGGATTTTGTGCTGGGCGGCGTTTTGGATCTGAATAAGATAGGCGACAGGACTAATGTGCTTTTGCTGGTGTATTTTATGGCCTTTATGGGATTTGGCGTAAAAGCGGCAATCTGCCCCTTTAATTCATGGCTTCCCGATGCGGGCGTTGCGCCTACGCCGGTAACGGCTCTGCTTCATGCGGTGGCCGTAGTAAAATCAGGCGCGTTTGCAATCCTGCGGCTGACTTATTACAGTTTCGGTACAGATTTTCTAAAGGGTACATGGGTTCAGGGCGTGGTGATGGCGATTACCATGTTTACTATTGTGTACGGCTGCAGCCGTGCGGTAAAAGAGACCCATATTAAAAGAAGACTGGCCTATTCCACCATCAGTAATCTGTCTTATATTTTATTCGGCGTCACATTGATGACGCCCCTTGGAATGGTGGGCGCTTTGACCCATATGGTATTTCATGCGGTCATGAAGATCGGTTCTTTCTTTTGTGCTGGTGCCGTAATGCATCAGACGGACAAATCCTATGTACATGAACTTGACGGGCTTGGATATAAGATGCCGGGCGTATTTGCTGTCTTTACTATATCGGCTTTCGGACTGATGGGCGTGCCCGGTTTGGCAGGATTTGTCAGCAAGTGGAACCTGGCCGCAGCTGCAGTGGATTCCGGGAATCCCCTTGCTTATGGAGGAATCGGCTGCCTCCTTATCTCGGCGCTGCTTACTGCAATTTATATGCTGACGATTGTGGTAAGAGCATTTTTTCCGGGAAAAGATTTTGATGACAGCAGGATCAGGGAATACCGGGATCCAAACTGGAAGATGATGGTTCCTTTGATCCTATTTACAGTGTTCATGATTATATTTGGTCTCTATTCCACACCTGTTGTAAATTTCTTTAAAGATGTGGCAGACGGTCTCTATTAAACGGGAGGAGATAAAATGAGTTTTCTTTTAGCATTCAGTGTATTTTTTCCTATGGCGGCAGCGGTGGTATCCTATCTGCTTGGAAGATATAAAAAGAATATTCGGGATCATTTTGCAGATGCGGTAACGGTGATCACATTTGCAGTACTCCTGTTTTTGACGGCAAGTTTGATGACAGGAAGGATAACGGGCCTTGCTTTTACGATACCGGAAGTCTGTGGTTTTGGCCTTCATTTTACCTTGGACGGTTTCAGGGCGTTATACGGAAGCATTGCTGCTTTTATGTGGATGATGAGTACGCTGTTTTCCAAAGAATATTTTGCACATTACAGAAACAGGAATCGTTACTATTTCTTTTTGCTTTTGACACTTGGGGCTACTATGGGCGTATTTCTTTCCGCAGATTTCTATACTACCTTTATTTTCTTTGAGATCATGTCCTTTACTTCTTACGTATGGGTTGCTCATGATGAAAAGAAAGAGTCCTTACGTGCGGCAGGAACTTATCTTGCAGTAGCGGTGATCGGCGGTCTGGTAATGCTGATGGGTATTTTCCTTCTTTATAGTATTACAGGAACCTTAATGTTTCATGAACTGACCGAGCTGTGGACGAAATCGGATCTGTTCCGGAGAGAAGCAGATTTATACAAGCTGTGGGCAGCAGGTATCTGTATGCTCTTTGGCTTCGGAGCCAAGGCAGGTGCGTTTCCGCTCCATATCTGGCTCCCCAAGGCCCATCCCGTGGCGCCGGCGCCGACTTCGGCCCTTCTGTCCGGTATTCTGACCAAAGCAGGTATGTTTGGGATATTAATTCTGAGCAGTTATATTTTTCTGGGAAATACGGCATGGGGCGGTATGATACTGCTGATCGGTGTATGTACTATGGTAGTGGGAGCTGTGCTTGCACTGTTTTCCATAGACCTGAAGAGAACTCTGGCCTGTTCTTCTGTGTCCCAGATCGGATTTATTCTGGTGGGCGTAGGAATGGCGGGACTGTCTGGGAATGAAAATGCACTGGCTGTCAGAGGCAGTCTGCTTCATATGGTAAATCACTCCCTGATCAAGCTGGTATTGTTTATGGCAGCAGGCGTGGTGTTTATGAATGTGCATAAGCTGAATCTCAATGATATCAAAGGATTTGGACGTAAAAAGCCTCTTCTTAATTATATTTTTCTGATGGGAGCTTTGGGGATCGGCGGTATTCCTCTTTGGAACGGTTATATCAGCAAAACACTGATCCATGAAAGTATTGTGGAATTTATAGAGTTAATGGAAGAAGGCGCATCCGACAGTATATTCAGTATCGGTATGATGAAAGGGATTGAGTGGATCTTCCTGTTCAGCGGCGGTCTGACAGTTGCTTATATGACCAAGCTTTATATGGCGTTGTTTATTGAGAAAAATAATGATACGGCAGTTCAGGAAAGATATGACTCCTTAAAAGGAAAGTATATGAATAAAGTCAGTGCTTTTGCCTTGACAGTCAGTGCAACAATCCTTCCCCTTATGGGATTTTTCCCGGGACTCGTGATGAATGGTCTGGCGGATATGGGACAGGGATTTATGCATGTGGAAGAAGCCGAAAAAGTATCTTATTTCTCCTTTGCCAATTTAAGAGGCGGCGTGACTTCCATTGTGATCGGCGCTTTGATCTACCTGATCGCAGTAAGGCTTTGGATGATCAAGAAGGAAGAAGGACAGGCTGTTTATGTGAACAGATGGTATCGTTACTTTGATCTGGAAGATGTTATTTACAGACCCATTCTGTTAAGATTTCTGCCTTTTGCATTTGGCGTGGTCTGCCGGATCCTGGACAGCTTCGTAGATACTGTTGTTGTGGTTCTTCGAAAAACTGTTTTCAGAGACAGCAAGCTTCCTCATGAACTGGAAGAGGGAACAGAAATTACCCATGTTCTGGGAAGCTTGATGAATGCTCTGGAAAAAGCGGCCAACGCCACCATTTTCCGAAAGAAAAAGAAAAATGTGGATTATGAACATAAATATGCTATGATCCATGAGGAAATCTCGGAGGACAGAGTTATCATCAAAAGAAGCCTGTCCTATGGACTTATGCTGTTTTGCGCAGGGTTGATCCTTACGGTGGTGTATTTATTGTTTTCTTAACAGTTCGGCCATAGAATAATAAAAAGATCGCGCGGGAGCTTGCTCACTGCGCGATCTTTTTATTATTCTATGAGCGGAGCTGTTAGCAGTGGTAAAATAAAAACGTTTTTATAAGTTTATATTGTAAATATCAACAATTATTTCTTTATATAAAGTCATATTATTGTTCAAAATAAATAAAATTTTGAAATATGTAAAAAAAATGATTTTTTATGACCCTTTTTTGTCAATAATATACACTTAATATACAAAAGAGATTACTATAAATTTTCTACATTTTAGGAGAGGAGAAGAATAATGAAAAACGTTTTAAAACCAAAAAGATGGATAGCATTATTTCTGGCGCTTCTTCTGATAGTGACAACATGCGTCAGTTCTACAGATGCATTCTTGTGGGCTAGTCCGGAAGATGAAGCCAGCAAAGAAGTCAACATGCCGACAGAAAAAACGAAAGAAATTTCGTTTGATGATGAAGAGGAAGAGTCATCAGAAAATGAATCGTATGACAGTATTGAAATTGAGACAGGCGATGAAAATGAAGGTGACTCAGATGATAACGATAGTATTGGCACCGAGACCGATAGTGAAAATAACGGATCAGACGAGGGTGATGGCCTTGATGAAGGCGATGAGGTTACGGATCCTGATGAAACTTTGCCATCAGAGGATACTGATGAGACGTTAGGATCGGATGATGAAACTGGTGACGAAAATGTTACATATTCTTATGTGATCAAGTATTATTTTTATAATGAAGATAAAACTTCTTATGAAGAAGATACAATTGAGGGAACAGGAAAGTTAGGAGAAGCTATTCCTTTTGAGGACAGTATAGTACATAATGGCCTTCAATATGTTTTTGATCATATTGAAGGATCAAAAACGATCACAGAAACAGAAGACGATAACATTGTTACAGTGTATTATAAGTTGAAAACGGAAGAGACGGAAGAGGAAGAAGAGACAGAAGGTAATGATCAGGAATCAGAGCTGACTGAATCAGTTACGAGCTTCTTAGAGGCAATGGAGGAACTTCCTGAAGCTGATGAGGTTGGTTGGGAAGAGGCGGGCACAGTATACAGCCAGCTCATCAGTGATGAAATGTCTGAAGGTTATCGTGAGGCACGGGAATTTTTGGAATCTCAGGAAAATCAGGAAGACAATGAAGTTAAAAAAGCCTGCGATAAATATGAAGCTCTTCTTGAAACTACGAAGAATATGAGGAATATCAAAGTATTCGTGGATGCAGTGGAAGAAGTGCCTGCGCGTGAAGATATCACGTCGGAAAATGCACGCGAGGTACATGACCTACTCAACAGAGATGAAGTGTCTGACGGCTATCGTCAGGCATTAGGTGTCCGTGAGAAATTTAAGGAACTTTGGGAATTCTGTGATAAGTATGCAAGTGTTTTAGATGCTGCGAGCACTATATTAGGTTACAATGAAAGCGAGTTGCACCTCGACAGTAATTTGTCATTTGAGGATTTGCAAGACAGGATTAATAATGCTAATCGTCCGCTTACTATTTTGCCGGGAGACAGCAGCTATACGTTTCCGGGTACACTGACTATCCCTGCAGGTAAAACGATTACTATTCAGGGTATTGCTGTTTCAGGCACAGTGAATGGTCCACTGATTGAGGTCGGCGGGGGAGGCTGGTTGATTCTTTCAGAAAACGCGAGCTTAAATGGCAACGGCAATGGTAGTAAAGGCGGCGGCATATATGTTGGCGGCGGCGGAAAGTTCGAGCTTAATGGCGGAACGATCAGCGGATGCGGCGCAGGACTTGGCGGCGGCGTATTTGTTGACACTAACGGAACCTTCGATTTTACCAGTGGAACGATTGAAGGGTGCAGTGCAAAATTTGGCGGCGGCGTATATGTCAACGGCGGCGGTCATTTCAATTTTAACGGTGGTGCGATTGAAGGATGCAGCGCAGAAGTTGGCGGCGGCGTGTACTTGGAATTAGATGCCGTTTTTGAAAGAAGCGGCGGTGAAATCAGAAATTGCACGGCTACTGTAAGCGACAATGATATTTATGATGCAAAGAATTATACTGGCGATAATAAAGACAAACTGGTTGGTCAGGCAGTTCAAATTGCTATTATAAGGGATGCAAGCTGTATCCCAAATGAGCCTTCAGTATCGACCCAGAAGTATCTTTTTTTGAGAGACTCGTATGAAGGCGATTATGGATACCCGGTATTCGCCCCTAATGCAGCTGGCTATATTAATAGAGATATTCTCAATGACCCAAATTATAAGTATGCTGATGGTGCAGAGGGCGTCAGTTATTCAGGAAAACAGTATCTTAAGGATATTGATTGGGATAAAGTCCTTGCTGCTGTTGCAAATTGGAATGAGAATGAAGGTCAAAATGAAGAATGGACAGTACATGGTGAAGACGGAGAAAAACTTACTAAGGGTAATATGGGTGAGTATGAGATTTATCCATATGTAGTTAAGTTAGAAGGCAGTGGCTGGCATATCGACTGTGTAGTAGTTCCGAAGAACCGCGTCAAGCTGCTTTATCAGCTGAATCTGGGAACCCTTGTTGACAATGTCAGAGGCTTTGTAGCTCCTGCCGGCAATACATATAGTTCAGGAACTAATGTTGAAGTCGGAAGTGTGAAGTATTATGATCGGGATGTCAAAATCGGCGATCCAATTAACGTGACGAAAGATGGCAAGGAAGCAACTTTGTATTTCGCAGGTTGGAGCACCTCGATTGATGGTACAGCATCGATTTACAAGCCGGGAGACAATATTCAGATTAATGGCGATACCACACTGTATGGCGTGTGGAGAACGGAATATATAACACACGACATCAGCTACACGGTTGAGTATTATAAGAATGACGTAAAAGCTGATGAAGAAATAATTAAGGATAGTGTATTGTCCGATGTAAATTCTCTGAGAGTGAAGCCGATCGATGAGAATAAGTATGAGGATGAGAATTTTGAGTTCGACCATTATGAGGTCGATGAAAGAATGGAATTGCCTGAAACGGTAGAGGACGGCACTGTTATTAAAGTGTACTATGTATCCAAGGAAGCAACATACATAGTGAAACATCTGTATCAGAATATAGAAGATGACGGGTATACAGAGAATGAGGATCATAGAGAGACCTTATCCGGAGCAATAGGCGCTCAGACGGCTGCACAGGCCAGGTCTGAAGCCGGATTTATTGCACAAGAAGTAGTACAGAAGACAATTCAGGCAGACGTATTGACAGTAGTAGAGATTTACTATGACCGCCAGAGTTATGAAGTAAGCTACAGTTACAGCGGAGAAGTGCCTGATGGGGTGCAGGATGCACCGGAAAAAGCGACGAAGGCATATAATACACTTGTAAATGTAGATACAACGTATCAAGCAGGGGACACAGTAGAAGATGCAAGAGGCGAATGGACATTCAGCGGCTGGAGCACAGAAGATGCGACAGTAGAAGAAGACGGAAGCTTCGAGATGCCAGCGAATAATGTAGCATTTACAGGAAATTGGACATTAACAACAGCAGCAGAGTATGAAGTAAGCTACAGCTATGGTGAAGATGTGCCCACAACAGCAATATCAGCACCGGCAGCAGAGAAGAAAGAATATAATGCAACTGTAAATGTAAATACGACATATAAAGCAGGTTCCATAGTAACAGATGCAAGAGGCGAATGGACATTCAGCGGCTGGAGCACCACGGATGCGACAGTAAAGAATGGAAGCTTCGATATGCCTGCAAAGGATGTAGCATTTACCGGAAGCTGGGAATTAACGACCGCAGCAGAATATGAAGTAAGCTACAGTTACGGCGGAGCAGCTCCGGATACAGTAAAATCAGCACCGGGAACAGAGAAGAAAAATTATAATACACTTGTAGATGTAGATACGACATATAAAGTAGGAGACAAGGAAACAGATACAAGAGGCGAATGGACATTCAAAGGTTGGAGCACAGGAGATGCGGCAGTAGAGAACGGAAGCTTCAAGATGCCTGCAAAGAATGTAGCGTTTACGGGAAGCTGGGAACTGACCGGCAGAAAGTCATATGATATCCTTTATACATATGTTGGAGATGTACCGACAACAGCAGCGGA